>JBMYOX010000023.1:0-43621 GCA_049599735.1 Pontibacterium sp.
ACAAGTGAAAATGGGCTGTTGCTGGCCGTGTTTAATAGCGGAGCGGTGGGGCATTGTTAGCTTGAGAGGATACCTCTTGGCCCGAAGGCTGGGTCGCTGTATCATCGTCTGCCCTCTTTAGTTGTTCACAGCAGGAAACTAGGATTTGGTGCTTCCGAATCCTGTATTGTGGTCAATCATAAACACCAGCAGTTACTTCGAGCTTAGCCTCGTTTGGACTTCCAGACAAATGGAAGTATCAAGACCAATATAGGAATGGAATCATGGCAGACTATAAAAATCTCAACCTTAACAGGGAAGCCTTGGATGCAAACATCGGTAAGTTCTTTGATGAAAGAGGATTGACGGCTGATGGTGAGCCTGGGCAGAGAGGGAGTGTGACGAGGTATACTTTTGGCCAGGCGGGTGCAGATTTCGCTATGGTCGATCTGCACATGAACAAGGATGGAACTACTACTGTCAACTGGAAACTAGGGAAAAATAAGTCATTGGGAGAGGAACTCGCTATATACCTGAAGGCTACGATAGATCCCGCAGAGTTTGAAAGTGTCAACTATTCACTTAGCGGGATCACATCTGATGCCATCAACCCTATCTTTGAACTTTTTTCCGAATCAGATGACTTTGAAAATGAGATTAGGCAGGATGATGATCGTCGTAAGCTGGTGACGATTACCAGCGTCAAGCATCAAGACCAGATAACTATCACCCACCACAAGACTAAGAGGGTTCTTCAGGTTCAGGGAAAACCACTCACTTGTTATAGAAAACTAATCTATCGACTGACCGACCTCCTTGACCTAAAAGGGCTTGAGCAAGTCCTTTATCGAAAGGATGATGGCAGCGCAGAAATTGTTCGGAAGGAAATGGCTGAGGACTATCTTCGTGGCTCTCTGGAGGTTAGCTTCGATCAAATACCCGTTTCAGTGAAGAAACTTCTAGTGTCCAGCTGCTGCGTTAAGCTGGCAGCCCCTGATCTGCCTGACTACTGCATGCTGTTATATCCAGACCTTCGATCACTCGAAGGCGTCCTCAAAGAGCTGATGTGTGAGTACGATATGGAGCTATCATCAGCCGAGAATGGCTTTGGTGATTTTTTTGATCGGCATGACGGCAATTACGTCCTCAAGCAGGAAAGGCAAGAACGGGTAGACAATAGTGATATGTCCGATGCGCTTGGAACAGGCTATAGTTTCTACAACAAGCACAGACATACGCTTTTCCACATGGAAGATTATGCTGACGCTAGCAGGATGGTTGATACTTTAGATAAGGCAATTAGCCTTTCAAAAGATGCTTATGCCATAATCGAGAGCTTGTACGCATCAAGGCAGCAATAAATGATAGAAAAAATCCGTATCGTTGGGGGAGTCGCAGTGGTAACAGCTACTGCTGATTTCAACCCGCTACGCCAACTTAAAGCGTTAGCAAAAGAGCTAGAATCCCGGAGTTTCCATGGACAAGCTCTTTTCGACTTACTAGCGCTCAACGGCTTTGCTGATAATCGTTTCGTGTCAATTGCATTCGACGGACACAAGTTTGATCGTGCTTCCCTAGCAGTCGAGTCCAGTGTGAACTCCAAACTCAAGTCATCCCAAGACTCAATGGCCAAGAGCGACCTATCATTCCTCGGTTCAACCGTCCTGTCCTCTGAGGAGCTTGAACACTTCCTCCACTGAGTCGCTGACCAGGCTTTGTTCGCTGCATTCGCTTAATTCTCCAAGCCAGAGGTCATCAAATAGAACCAGTCGTTCAAATTGGGTTTTCTTCGGCAGGAACCAACAGTTCCTTCCTTAACTGATGACTTGGCGACCCATCCTCAACAGGGCTTCGGGCCTTCGCGTCACCGGTAGGCTCACTGGTTACACTCCACCAATCGCATCGCTTAATATCCCAAGAGTCAGTAATGGCATCTCGGCATTTATCCTCCCCCATTATTAGGTTACTATTTCAGCTTTGTGGAATAATGTATTAGTGCTCGTCCAGAGTATCTCCTGTATCGGGTGTTTTTCTGGCTGGATTGCCTTAAACAGAACCGTAAGTGGACTATGACTCTCGGACTAACACTCAAAACAGTACTTCTCGACCTTCCTAGACCCCGACTAGCCGAAGTGGCCCGCCTCCATGGCGTAGCGCTTCCGGACAAGCCTCGTGAAGATCAGGTCAATCACCTCACAGCTACAATCGAACTCAGCTTCGGAGCCCTCCTCAGTCGTCTGACCCGTGAAGAGCTGCGTCGTGCCTGCCGTAAACATGGGCTGAACGCATCGGCACGTTCACGTAAAGAACTTGCCGATTCGCTCTTGGATGCTTTCGATGGTGAACCAGGTGACTTAGAAGCAACCGGTCTATTCGAAGCCAGCCGTATCGACCGTGAGGCACCAGAGGTTGGTAATGTTATTCGTTTACGACATCGCCAATGGTTGGTGGAGGAGGTAGTGCCTCCGCTAGACTCGAACCAGCTCACACTGATCAAAGCGGTCTGTCTCGATGACGATAATCAAGGCGAAATTATTGAGTCCCTCTGGGAGATGGAGCTGGGGGCTCAGGTAGTAGTACCGGAAATGGGAGGGTTAGGTGCTGGTCTGGATGAGCCTCGTCACTTTGCGGCCTACCTTCACGCGCTCAAGTGGAATTCGGTTACTGCCACTGATCGGGATCTTTACCAGGCGCCCTTCCGTGCGGGCATCATGCTTCAGGCCCACCAGCTGGAGCCACTGAAGCGAGCGCTATCACTGCCCAGGGCCAACCTGTTTATTGCCGATGATGTTGGCCTCGGTAAAACCATTGAGGCGGGACTGGTACTGCAGGAGCTGCTGTTGCGCCAACGGGTGGAATTCGTGCTGGTATCCTGCCCGGCCTCTGTTTGTTTGCAGTGGCGTGATGAGATGTTTAAGCGTTTTGGCCTGCAATTTGAAGTGATGAACCGCGCCTTTGTCGACCGCCGCCGGCGCGAACGCGGCTTTGGGGTAAATCCTTGGAGCACTCACAACCGCTTTATTATTTCTCACGACTTACTTCGTCGCCCAGAATACCGAGAGCAGTTACTGAATACGCTGGGCGAACGTGCCAAGCGCAGCCTGTTGATACTGGACGAGGCTCATGTAGCAGCTCCAGCTTCGGCGGGAAAATACGCCACTGATTCCAACATCACCAAAGTTATTCGAGATGTGGCTCCACGCTTTGAAAATCGACTTTTCCTCAGTGCTACGCCGCACAATGGCCATTCGAATAGTTTTGCCTCGTTACTAGAACTCCTAGACCCTCAGCGCTTTACTCGTGGTGTTGCGGTAACCGATGCCAAGCAGCGTGATGCCGTTATGGTCCGACGTCTAAAAGAAGATCTGCGAGTTCTCGCACGCGGTGATTATCCTGAGCGCAAGTTGGTTAAACACCGTTTGAAACATGATGGCAGTCAGTGGTTGCGCTCAGAAGGCGGTAGTAACAAGTCTATTGGCGGTGACGCCCCCTTTGAGCTGACTCTTGCAAAGCTACTCAATGAATACACTAAGCTACGGACCGAAGTGGGTAAAGGCGGCCAACTCGCCTTAGTTAATCTACAGAAGCGATTACTAAGCAGTGTGCCAGCTTTTTCACGCACACTCGCCAAGCATAGTCGTGGCAATAGCGGTGTAGCTCTATTAAAAGAAGCAGCCAAACCACAGAGTTCCCTGCTCGAAAATGACGACCTTTATGGCGATGAGGCCGAAGACGATATCAACGTACAGGGAGTAGTCGCCTCGGCAACGGCTAAGTTAGCAGCCCCCAGTGATCAAGCGCTTAAGCTACTTAAGCAAATGACTGAATTAGCTCAGCGTCACCAAGATGAGCCAGATGCGAAAATTCTCGGATTCTTATCTTGGGTACGCGACAACCAATGCCCATCGGCCGGATTCAATCCGGATGACTCCGTAAGTAAAGCCTGGGGCGGCAGGCGCGTCATCATCTTCACTGAATCTATGGATACCAAGGCCTACATAGAAAGCCAACTTAGGCGGGCCTTGAGTCATACCGAAGACGGTCATAGGCGGGTGATGACATTCCACGGCGGTATCGGCGATGACAAACGAGCGGAGATTCAACAGGCCTTCAACAGCCCGATAGATGAGCACCCGGTGCGTATCTTGATTGCGACCGATGCCGCACGAGAGGGTGTAAACCTACAGGGGCAATGTTCCGACCTATTCCATTACGATGTCCCCTGGAATCCGGCGCGTATGGAGCAGCGAAACGGTCGTATCGATAGAACACTGCAAAGTGAGCCCGAAGTACGCTGTCATTACTTTGTGTATACCGATCGTGCCGAAGATATCGTGCTCGACAAACTTGCTCAGAAGGTCGACACCATTCAACGTGAGCTCGGTTCAACCGGCGCGGTGATTATGGATCGCATCGAATCTCAACTTGAGAAGGATGGCATCAATAGCAAAGCGCTCGTTCAGCTAGATGACACTAAACGAGAAAAAGCTCAGCAGGCCATTGCGGCCCAAGAATTAGAGCAAGCCAGAAAGTCTCGCTCTGAACTAGAGAAAGAACTAGAACAGCTGGACGAAGCCCTTGAGAGTTCAGGCAAGATCACCTCGTTTGAGCCTAAGCTATTACGTGATGCCATCAATGCAGGCTTAGAACTCAGTGGCGCTGAACCACTACAGCCAGCGCCTAATGCCGTACCGGGTGCCGCAGCTTTTACCTTGCCGGAATTACCCGAATCCTGGGCTGAAACTCTAGACAGTCTGCGTATGCCGCGCGGCCGCGAAGAGTATTTTAGTGATTGGCGTGAGAAACCATTGCTACCAGTCTTGTTCGATCCCCCACCGAAAATGAACAGCGCGGCGGCGCAGCTGCATCTCTCGCACCCCTTTGTAAAACGTATTTTTAGCCGTTTCTTGTCACAGGGCTATTCAGCGCACGACCTCAATCGAGTCACGATTGTGCGCAGTAATGACAGCTTGATCCGAGTCATCGCTTTTGGCCGCCTCTCCTTATTTGGTCGCGGCGCTTCCAAGTTACATGATCAGCTTGTCAGCGTTGCAGCACGCTGGGTGGAATCCAGCAATGAGCCGCTCAAGCCCTTTGCCGAAGATGCCGACCGCAAGGCACTCGAATCGCTTGAGCAGGTACTGGCTGAATCCCCAACACTCGAGGGCATCTCCAACGCGGCACAACAGAAGGTGATGGCTGCAGCCCCTGATTTGTTCAGCCAACTATGGAGTCACTTAGAAGCAGAGGCTGACGCTCAAATACACGATGCAGGCCTGCAGCTCGAACTTCGTGGGCAGGAAGAAGCTGATCAACTGACAGACATTCTGACAGCGCAGCGCAGTGCTATTAAAAAGGAACTGCAGCTAGCAGAACCACAAATGATGCTGGACTTCGATAGCTTTACCGTTAGCGAGAAAAAGCAGGCCGATGCCGATAAAAAGCACATGCAGCAGCGCTTGGAGGCCATTGAACGCGAAATTCTTGAGGAGCCAGAACAATTGAAGTCGCTATATCACGTCACACTGCCACGCCTGCAGCCGGTAGGTTTAGTTGTGCTCTGGCCAAAGACTCGGGGATAGGCAGTAATCATGGCAAATAAACACGACGAGTTTTTCCACGATAAATGGCTCGGTCATGTACAGACAGAGTCCGACGGGCTGGTAGTCGCCAAACCCGTACTCTTGGTTGCCAACTGCGCACAAGCTCAGCCACCAAGCGTCCAAGAAACTTTACGAGAACTCTGCCCTCAGGCTGAGAATGGCAGTAAACGTAGCATTGAGAACTTAGCGCATTTCTTTGAAGAGCTGCTCGATCTAGATACAAGCCTGTTTGATACCGCAACTGGGATAGCTGAGGATGTATCACTCTACGCACCCGAGGGTCCTCAGACGCTGCGCCCCACCTTTGGTCTCTTGCATCAGGACGACACGAAACCGATTGAAGGTGCGGGCACGCCCGCCTCAAATGCAGCAGCAAAATACGTTGCCCTAATTTGGGATGTCACCGCAGCAGAAGATGGTACCTGCCTAGAAGAAGCCTTAGGCCTATCACTCGACAAGCCCGAGACCATTACCGGAGACTGGTCCTATCCGCCGGCTGCCAAATTTGATCGCCTGTTGCGCCACTGCCGTGTACCCGTAGGGATTATTACCAATCGTGAGGTCATTCGCTTGGTATACGCCCCCCACGGGGAGTCGTCAGGGCATATTACCTTCCGCATTGAAGATATGGTAACCGTCGGCGGCAGGCCGATTCTAGACGCCATGATCATGCTGCTGAACGCTAACCAATGGTTTGGCGTTAGTGATGAAAATGCACTGCCTTCACTAATGAAGCGCAGCCGCGAGCATCAGGGCTCGGTAACTGAAGATCTAGCCGAGCAGGTCTTCAGCGGTCTGGAAGCACTCCTGCAGGGCTTCCAACAGGCCGCCGAACGTGATGGCAGCGACCTATTGCAGCAAGCGTTAGAGCAGGATGATGATCACCTCTACCGGGGCTTACTCACAGTCATGCTGCGACTGGTGTTTATCCTCTATGCTGAAGATCGCAGCTTGCTGCCCGTCGAGCACCCGCTCTATGCCAAGCGTATGAGCCTCCTCGGGCTGTTCGAACGTCTACAGCGTGACCACGGCAATTTCCCTGACTCTATGAATAACCGCTTCGGTGCCTGGGGGCACATCGTGTCCCTGTGCCGGGCTATATATCTGGGTGTCGATCACGGCGATTTTCACATACCGCCACGTCACGGGGACCTGTTCGATCCGCACCGATTCAAATTCTTAGAAGGCTGGACTGGGGAAAGCGCGCCAGTCATTACCCAAAAAGCTCGCTCCGAAGTGCAAGTGCCCACGGTAGACGACGGTACTGTATTTAACTTGCTGCGCAGCCTACTGATTTTTCAGGGCCAACGACTCAGCTACCGCACCCTCGATGTCGAACAGATCGGCAGCGTCTATGAAGCGTTGATGGGTTATCACGTCAATGCCTGCGAGTCTCAGGCAGTAGCTATAAAAGTCAGTAACAAAAAAGGCGCGCCTAAATACTGGCTAGAGCCGAAAGCCTTGCAAGCGGTTGCGTCAGCCCAAAGGTTAAAGTGGCTGCAGAACGATTGCGGTTTTGATAAAGGCACTGCCACCAAAATCAAAAAGGCAGTGGACGGCTATGAAAAGGCCAAGCCAGAAGAACGAGGGGCATTGGTCGAAGCGTTAGTACCTCTGGCGGCGGGCAAGAAAGACAAATCAGTTTGGACGTTGGCGAATCCCGGTCAATATATTCTGCAGCCGAGTGCCGAACGCCGCCGCTCCGGCTCACATTACACACCACGCTCCCTGACATCCCCCATCGTCCAGAAAACTCTGCAGCCGTTGCTGCGCTGCTTAGGAAATACTCCTACAGCGGAACAGATTCTCGAGCTTAAGCTCTGTGACCCAGCCATGGGTTCCGGCGCCTTTTTGGTGGAGTGCTGCCGCCAATTAGCGGATGAGGTTGTCTCCGCTTGGGGGCGCGAGAAGCAGGTAGAAGAGATCGCCACACTCTGCCCGGAAGGTGATGTGGTGGCCCACGCTCGTCGCTTGGTAGCCCAGCGTTGTCTCTACGGTGTTGATAAAAATGTGATGGCCGTACAGCTGGCTAAGTTGTCACTCTGGCTCTTTACCCTAGCGCGTGAGCTGCCATTTACCTTTCTCGACCACAGTCTGCGCTATGGCGACTCTCTCGTCGGCCTGAACTTTGAGCAAATAAAAGCATTCCACTGGAGACCTGAGAAGCAGCTTAGCTTCCTTGAGAAGGAGATCAATAAAGCTCTTGATGAGGTGGTTGCTATTCGCCAGGAGATTCATGCCCTGGCAGAAAATGTTACTCCCGAAGGGCAGAAACTGAAAGCACAGCGATTGTTCGACGCCAATGATGCCACTGAGAAGGTACGTAAGATTGCCGATCTTTGTGTGGGTGCTTTCTTTGCTTATGGAAAAAATAAGCCTCGCCTAGAAGAACGTCAGCAACGAGAAGATATTGTCAGAGCATGGTTGAGTGGTGATGAGGGCTCAGAGTCTAGTATTAATCGGTGGGTGAATGAAATCCGTAGCTGTCAGGTACCGTTTCATTGGTGGATAGAGTTTCCAGAAGTGTTTTATTTTGAGCGACCAGACCCATTGTCTGGTGGAGAAGTTAACGGTGCAGCCTACGTGGATGGCTTTGTAGGCAATCCTCCATTTGTCGGCGGACGAAAAATATCTGAAAATTTTGGTACACCATATAGTGAATGGATATCTAGTCAGAACTCTGGGTCTATGAATGCAGACCTTTCTGCATATTTTTATCGCAGAAGCGCTGAGCTTTTAGGTGAAAATGGAACTCTTGGGCTTATTGCTACGAATACGATTGGCCAAGGTGATACTCGGCTAACAGGGCTAAGCTCACTTATTTCTTCACAGTGGGAGATTTACGATGCGATTAACTCGATGCCATGGCCCGGAGTTGCAGCAGTAACCGTCAGTATTGTCCATGCTGTTCACGGCGAGCCTGCTCAATATATTTCCAGGGTTCTTGATGGTAAAGCGGTAAAAGCAATAAATTCATATCTTCGACCTAGGCCTGAAAGGGAGGATCCAAAAGTATTAGTGGCTAATTCAGCCTACAGCTATCAAGGTCATATTATTTTGGGCTCTGGGTTCACGATGAGTATTGAGGAAAGAGGGTCAATTTGCCCTCCAAAGTCTAGGAATCGTGAATGTACATTTCCATATATTGGTGGATCTGAAGTTAATTCATCACCTACGCAAGAATTTGAGCGATACGTTATTGATTTTGGAGTGATGGACTATGAAAGCGCTGAAGAATGGCCTGAATTGCTAAATCGAGTTCGTCTTCTCGTGAAACCGAATAGAGACAAGCAGAAAAGAAAACCTCTTCGTGAAAAATGGTGGCAGTTTGCTGAAAATCGTCCCGCTCTTAGAGAAGCTCTTTCGACAATAGAGCGGTGCTTAGTTATTTCTAGAGTCACGACTCATCTAATGTTCTCATTTCAGCCAACAGATAGGGTTTTTAGTGAAGCGCTTTATGTTATCCCGATAGATACATTTACTTCATTTTCGGTACTTCAATCAAGAATTCATGAACCTTGGGCATGGCTCCTATCATCAACAATGAAAAGCGATCTTCGCTACTCAGCAAGTGATTGTTTCTCTACCTTCCCATTTCCGCGAAGTGAGCCTCAGGCTGCTATAGAAACACTCGAGGCGGCGGGTTTAGAACTGTATGAAGTAAGGGCGCTGTATATGGTCGAAAGTGCTCAAGGCCTGACTAAAACGTATAACGCATTAAAGGACCCGGATTGTGATGATAAGGGTATCCTTGAACTCCGACGCCTCCACGAGTCAATGGATCGCGCAGTACTCAACGCCTACGGTTGGACCGATATTGAAGTGCCCCCCTACTGCCCGATGAATTCGGGTGAAGAGGCAGCTGTGGAAGCCTTTAAAGATGAAGTAATCGATCGGCTCTATGTTCTCAATGCAAAACGAGCGGCTGAAGAGGAACGCTTGAGCTTGACTAAGGCGCCAGCCAAAAAACGAGCAACAAAGAAGACTGTAGAGAAAAAACAGGCAGAGCCAAGCCCGACGCTGGACCTCTTTTAGGAAATAATACGGGCAGTATTATTTATAACACTGCCATTGAAATAATAAATCTCTAGACCACGGAAAGGACGCCATGAGTAAGCTAAGTATTACGTCCCCCCAACCCACGAAAGCCCCTGCTAAACGCGAAGTGCGCGACCAAATGATTGACGCCCTACGCCGTGAACTGATGGGGCCTTGGCACCCAGAAGATCCTACCGATCCCAGTGAGGAGTTCCCTACCGCCCGCTATGTGGTAGGCAGACTAGCACCGCAGGATTCTGAGATTGATCAACTGGAGAACGATGGTTTTGCCACCGGTGATGACGAGGATGGCGAGACCGGCGAAGCCAGTTTTGAGCCGCCTCAGGTGCTGGGCTTTATGCCGTCATCTATGGGGTTGTCTTTTGTGCTGGATGACACCTGCGACAAGATTGATGTGCACATCGACTGGGGGCAGTACTATCGTGCAGAAGAAGCCCCTGAGCACGATGAGACGGAAGATGAACAGTGGAATGAATCCCAGCGCTCCAAATTTATTTGGCGGCGTGAACCTAGGCAGGGTGTGGTCCGTCATCTCAGCGTCAACAAGGTAGGCCCTTTACCAGAAGTTAAACTGCATCCCAAATATGCACCTGTAGGTGTAACGGTTGAAGGCTTAAGCGAGGACGAGGTTTGCGTACAAGGCGTTGTCTATGAGATTCATGGCCAGCGTGCCGTAAGTCTTTTTTTGGTGAATCAGCGCCCCCAAGGTGATTCCAAGGATTCCGAAAAAGATAAACAATTCCTGATGCAGGCGCAGATGGAGGTTAAGGCCAGCGATGGCAGTGCAGCCTTCTTGGCCAAAGATGACATCGAACTTGAACACGATGGCTCTCAGGATGAAGACGCTCAGTTAAATAATTTACTCTATCGGCACGCCCGCGAATTTGCTACCGGCCACGGAGTCGCAGCCGAATGGGATGGTCTGACCGACGATAAAAAATCGGTCTCCAGTATTCGCACCGAATTCATTCCAAGCTTCGAAATCCCCAAGGTTATTGCCGCCGATGATATTGCAGGTGGTGCGACGTTGGATATGCTCGCGCTTTCAAAGATTAACAATGTCAGCGAACTTATTACGGCCTTAGAACCGTTGGTTGCCAGCTACGGTACTTGGATAAAGAAGGCCAAGCGGGGTGCAGAAGATCCCGCCATTAAAGAACATGATTTACACCGAGAAGCGGCTGATCTTCAGATAAAAAACTGTGAAAAAGCGGCTGCACGAATGCGTAACGGCTTGGCACTACTAAAAAGTGATGCCAAAGCCATGAAGGCGTTTTGCCTGGCCAACGAGGCCATGGCTGATCAACGGGTGCACGCGATTTGGGCGAAGGCTAACCAAACGTCGGAAAAACGTACCGATCTTAACGATTTTTGGTTAGAGAAAAACCACAAGTGGCGACCTTTCCAGCTGGGCTTTATCTTGCTCAACCTGGTGGGTGTAGCCGAGGATGAAAGTGATGACCGTGGGCTGGTGGACCTGCTCTGGTTCCCAACCGGTGGTGGTAAAACCGAAGCCTATTTAGGTCTAGCCGCATTTACTCTGTTCTATCGCCGTCTGTCGGGTGACCGTGACGGGATGGAGGCCGGTGCCGGCGTATCGGTCATTATGCGCTACACCCTACGCCTGTTAACGGTTCAACAATTCCAGCGAGCCACCGCGTTGATTTGTGCCTGTGAAGTGATTCGCCGACGGGAATCTGAGTTGGGCTCAGAGCCCTACCGCATTGGCCTCTGGGTGGGGGATAAAACGGCACCCAATAAGTTCTCTGACGCTAAAAAAGCGATTGAAGATTTAAAGACAAAAAACTACGCCACGGGCGGCAGTCCCGTTCAGCTATTGAGCTGCCCACGCTGTGGTGAGGCCTTAGCCAATGACCGGGGTGTACCCATAGGCGCGGCTTACACTGTGGATGAGAAGGCCCAGCGTATTCGAGTGCTGTGCCCGAACTTCCGTTGCGAGATGTCGGCAAAACAGTCTGCCGGTGAAGGCGTACCGATGGTCGTGGTCGATGACGAACTCTATCGAACTTGTCCGTCGATCATTATTGCCACCGTCGATAAATTTGCTCGTATGCCTTTTGAGGGGCGAACTCAGGCCTTCTTTGGGATTCGCGATCGCTATAGCCCGACGCTTGGCCATTTAACCCCAGCAGACGGTGTTAAACCGGGCAAAAAGCTCTGCAAAGACGCGAAGAAAGCCAAACGCTTACTGCCGCCAGAACTGATTATTCAGGATGAGCTACACCTGATCTCGGGGCCGTTGGGTACCATGGTGGGGCTTTATGAAACAGCCGTAGACTTTTTAAGCCGAGTAAAGAAAGAGACAGGCGACAAGAAAGTTGTGAAGTCTAAGATACTAGCTTCGACCGCAACGATTCGTCGAGCTCAGCAACAGGTCCGCCAGCTTTATGATCGCCCCTTGGCTGTTTTTCCACCCAGTGGCATAACGTCTAAAGATTCGTTCTTTGCCCGTGAAATCCCCACCCACGATGAGCATGGGCATGCCGGAGACTTCGAAGCTGGCCGTCTCTACGTGGGCATTAATGCCAGCGGTTCCAGCTCCAAAACACTGCTGGTTAGAGTCTACGCAGGCCTGCTACACGCTGGTCTTGATCACCTAGTTGATCCGGCCATCGCGCACTCCGGTGACCCTTACGGCACCTTAGTAGGCTACTTCAATAGCATGCGCGCGCTAGGCGGTGCCAAACGGCTGGTTGAGGACGATGTCACCTTAAGGCGACTCTATTATCTTGCGCGCCGTGATCAGGTTGTTTTTGATAAAGCTAAGCGAGAACAGAGATACATCAGTGAGCCGCAGGAGCTTACGAGTCGATTGGCTTCCTGGCAAATTCCATCGCTGCTGAAGCGAATGGATGTAACTTTTCCTCGACCAGTTAAAGGCGATAAAAATAAGATTTACCCTGTCGATGTACTCTTAGCCACCAACATGATTTCGGTGGGCGTGGATATTGATCGACTGGGCTTAATGGTGTGTACCGGTCAGCCCAAAACTACAGCCGAATACATTCAGGCCACCAGCCGCGTGGGTCGACAGCACCCAGGCTTAGTTGTCACCATGTATAACTGGGTATCCCCTAGAGATATCTCTCACTATGAGCGCTTTAAAAGCTATCACGCTGCGCTTTATCGTTATGTTGAGCCAATCAGTGTTACGCCTTTCTCATCCAGAGCGCTCGATCGCGGTTTGCACGGAATGTTCGGTGCGACACAGCGTTTAGGGCAAACACAGGCCTCGGAGGAGTTCTCAGCCAATGAATTTGAACCGACTTCAAGCTGGGCTAAGAATACGATTTCTGATTTGTCAGAGCGTGCTGAGGCATTAGCAGCACAGGGCGACCATGTTAAGAGAGTCCTCAATGAGCAGAGTGATAGCTGGAGCCAGCTGAAAAATTCATCGGTATCTTATTCTAAGAAGAAGAGCTCTAAGGGTGATGATAAAGATGCTGCTCACCATCGCCTCTTCCGTAACTTGGGAGAAGCCAAGGGTGGAAAATGGGCCGCGCCTAACTCGTTACGTGATGTAGAGCCGACTGCCACCTTCTATTTGGCCGATGACGAGGAGTCTTTAACATGAGTAATAAACCCGTAGGTGATGTTCGTCCTAGCCAAGTCATTACTACCTTTGGCCCGGGGGCTATTGTAGATCTGCAAACGCTGTCCGTGGTTGTTGCTGGTGTCGACAACTGGCAGAAGAATGATGAGCAGCGCATTCAAGAGCCCAGGCTTGAACGTAATTTGGGCGTAAAACAGTTTTATTCGGCACCGCCAGCAGAAGGGGATTTTGGCAAAAGACCAGGAACGCTTCCGTCTTATTTATTTCCTCGATACCAAGTCTGCTCAAATGCTGAGTGTGGGACGCTCTCTGAACCTTCCGAGCTGCATTTTAAGCGCCACGAGAAAAGACCAGTTTTTTTATGTGAGCTATGTCGCGGTGGTGGTAAGTCACCGGTAAACCCTGCTCCTTTTATCGTTGCATGCCCAAGCGGACACATGGATGACTTCCCTTGGCGCGAATTTGCTCATCGTGGCGCAACTAGCTGTAAGCAGCCAATGCAACTCAAATCGCTAGGTAAAACCGGAACTGTTCGCGATCTAATGGTGCAGTGTAAGTGCGGAGTGGATCGTAGTGTTGGCGATGCGTTTGGTGCTAAGAAGCATGAAATCGTCGGCGCCTGCAGTAGGAAACGTCCTTGGTTAGGCCCAAACAATATCGACCATGAATGCCAGACGATTGATAAGGCGGAAACACTGCAGCGTGGTGCGACCAACTCATGGTTTCCAATAGTAAAGAGCGCGCTCTCAATCAAAGATGCGGCTACGCCTATTGGCAAAGTTCTTACGCAAGCTGATCCTGATATCATTTCTGAGATCAAAAGCCTTGATGATCTGAACATGTACTGGAAGATTCTGGTTAAGAAGCAACCTGAACTGGAAGAGTTTGGTGATCAGCGTGAATCCGTTGTAGAGCATATTCGCAAGAACGGTGGATTGGAGAGTACGGATGAAACTGATCTTCTTCTACCTGAGTGGGAGGCGTTGCGCGATCCTGAAGGTTTTAGCCAGGGAGAACGGTCGGACTTCTTTTCGCAAAGGACTGCGGTTCCTGTACAGCTGAAGGATGTTATCGCCTCAGTAATTCAAGTACGAAAACTACTAGAGGTTAGAGCTTTATCGGGCTTCACCCGTCTGGAGTCTATGGGTGGGCCATTTGGCGGAGAGGGCGCTGAAGAAAATATAGCGCCCATATCGGCGAATCCAGACTTAGATTGGCTACCTGCAGTAGAAGTCCGTGGAGAGGGGTTATTTTTCGAATTCAATGGATCCATGCTTGATACTTGGGCTAAGAAACCTGAGGTTCAGGACCGTATTAGAAAAATGATTGAGGCCTTCCGCAAAGATGTTGGAGAGGGGGATGGCTCAATCACAGAAGCGGATATTAGAGAGAAGTCCCGCTTTGTTGTACTTCACTCTTTTTCTCATGCTGTGATGCGCGCACTGGCATTGGATTGTGGTTATTCAGGGGCGTCGATTCGTGAGCGCATATACTCCTCGGTGGAGGATGGGCGCGAGATGTGTGGCGTACTTTTGTATACAGCCAGCCCTGATTCGGAGGGTAGCCTGGGCGGCCTGATTGATTTGGGTACGCCTGAACGTTTAGGAGGGTTGTTACAAGATGCCCTGCGCGATGTGACACGCTGTTCTTCAGATCCCCTCTGTGCAAGCCATGAACCAAACCGCCATCGCAGTACCAATGGTGCGGCTTGTCACGCCTGTGTACTTGTGCCAGAAACCAGCTGTGAAGCTTATAACTCCTGGCTAGATAGATCGCTTCTCGTTCCGACAGTCGCCACCCAAGATGTAGCCTTCTTCACACCTGATCATCTTGGGTGGAATAAATGACATCTAACAGCATGGCTTTTGCCAATGCCTGCTCTGAACTTATAGGGCAGGTGGCAACAACCTTGAGGCTGGCGGAGTCGATTATCTCAGCAATTTCTTCGGGGCAGCTGACATCAAGTAGCGGCCCTATGGCGATGAGTAACGTACTCGGAGGTTTATCAGGGAAGCATCAGCTTAATGTATTCTTAAAAGCATGGAAGCAGAGTGCACCGCATCTTTCGGCTGATGATGTTAGTGGCTATTTGAACTCAGCCTTGAGTAGCTATCGGTTAGCCATGGCACGTGCTCACGCGGTAGATACCGTATGGACAGGACCTGAAGTGGCAGGCTCGATGACCCGGCGCACCGAGGCTGTGGTTAACGAAATTATCGGGGGTGCTCAAGAAGAGTTACTTATTGTTGGTTATTGGCTGATAACCCATACGGTCCAAATTAAAGAGCTTATTGAACATTTGATAGAAAAGGCCAAAGAGGGGGTTAGAGTTCGATTTGTTTTTGACCCCTCTGAGCGAGGCAGCAAATGCGACGACAACTTTAAAGCCCTCGAAGACAGATGGGCTAGCAACCTGCCTAATGCTCCGCGACAGGTGTTTAGCTGGAGTGAGGCAATGGAGAAGATCACCAATAAAAAAGGCGAGGAGTACGACCGCAAGTTACACGCTAAGGTGATTGTGGCTGATCGACGTGATGCGCTAGTTACTTCGGCCAATCTAACTCATGCTGGCCTATTACAAAACCTTGAGATGGGGTTTCGCGTTAAGGGGTTGATGGCTGGTGCGGTTGTTGAGCACTTCGATTTATTGATTGCCGAAAAAATATTGGAACCTCGTCACTAGAGGCTCCAGCATCTTAACTTTATACCTTAGCTTCTAGACCACCTTCAATCTGTCTTTTAACAGCACCTGGTCCCTTACCAGTACCGGGGTGCTCTTTATACACACCTACCAGCTCCATATATTTACTGGGTACAGGTTTTCGTCTTTCTTGCTTCGGGCAATCTGATCGTGCCTCAGGAATTAACGACAATTTTCTGCGTACCCGTTCGTCGAAGAATTGCCGCAGGAACTCCAGACCAAATAGCTCACCAATGGCCGGAGGTACCGCGTTGCCAATTTGTTTGATCGCCGAGCGCCTATCACCCGAAAACTCAACGCTATCAGGGAAGGTCTGCAGGCGAGCCAATTCCCGAATAGACAGCTGTCTTCCTTTCCAGTGAAATGGACCTGTTGCCGGCCCCGGCTGAGCCTGAATAGTCCAACTGGGTTTATCTTTTGACAGCTTCAACAGAAAAGACCAAAAACGAGTACGCCAGCCAAACAAGGGCTGCCCTCCCATGCGTTCTGTATGCCAGAGGTAATTATGGCCTTCGGGAATGGTTGGCAATAAATCCCCCCATTTACCCTTCCCGTTTAGTTCTTCTGGCCACTTATCGGTATTCAGGTCACCAATGGCATCCCAAGCCGTTCGATGTGGTTCAGTATCATTTAGAAGTTTGTCTATTGGCGAGTGGGTCGGCTTGGGTAAGTTGAACTCTTTACCTTCCCGGTGGGCTATGATGAATACACGCTCGCGCAGCTGAGGGACACCATAATCTGCAGTATTTAAAAGGAGGATTTTCGGCTCGTATTTAGACCCCGTACTATTGTTGATAGCTTCTAGACCCGATAGTAAAAATTCCATCCCTTCATTTTTTTTCTTGAAGTTAATGCCTTTCACATTTTCCAGTAGCAAAATCTCTGGTAATGCAGCCCTAACAACATTTAAGTAGGCCCCTAATGTATCTGAGCGTGGATCGTTCAGGCGTGCAGAGTCGCCCTTGGCCCAATAGCTGGACTTGGAAAATGGTTGGCAGGGTGGGCCGCCAGCAAGAAGATTGAGTTCTTTGGGTTTTAGCTTTGCCAGGGAGAGTATTTCTTCTGGGGTTATTTGATGTATGTCGCCAGGTTCGGCAATCGTCCATTGTGGATGATTAGCTCGAATCGTTTTTTTCGCGTCGCCTTCGATTTCTACGCACAGGCGAACATCAAAGCCAGCATTTGATAGGCCAATATCAAGACCGCCAGCACCACTGAATAGTGACACCATAGTTTTTAAGGACTTACGACTCACAC
Source organism: Pontibacterium sp. (assembly GCA_049599735.1). GTDB lineage: Bacteria > Pseudomonadota > Gammaproteobacteria > Pseudomonadales > Balneatricaceae > Pontibacterium. Next base: position 17,174 of record JBMYOX010000023.1, read on the forward strand.
TCGACCTTCTCTAGTAACTCGGAAACATCGCACTCAAACAAATCACAGAGCTTGTCGATCGCATTGAGATCAATGCGATGTGCGGTTTCCTTGTACAACAGGGTCACAGTATTGCGATGCAAGCCTGTCTCACGAGACACATCAATAATTTTCATTTTTCTCTCGCCCATCAAACTAGATAAGTGGCAACGAATCAATGTGTTCACCAGTAATAAATGTCATTTTGAATAGCATTATATCGATTTATTATGCTTTTTTGTATCCGTTATGGCATAAGATGTCGGCCAGAAGGATCTATGGAGTTGGCGGACGATTAGAGGATAAAAAGAAAACCCAGTATTTATTACCTGAATGCTATCTAATCACTTATCAATACCATCCGTCAGCAGTTTAATACCAATGAGGTGGAGGGTGATGAAATAAATCAGCTAAGAGACGAGCAAGTAAGGGTAGTGCGTTTAGTATTGAGTGATATTAACCGTGAAGTAGATCGTTGTTCGACGGGCATGGTTGATAAACTAACCTATGAGGAACAGCAGTTCGTGCCTAGCCTTGTGAAGGATCTATTGGAGAGTGTTGCGCAGCTTAAACGTGATCTTGAAGATAGGGAGCAATCACTGCAGACCTATCAGGATATTGTTCAGCAGGCTGATGTTGATTTAGCGACGATACAATAACAACGTAACCCTGAGAAGGCATACCCCAACGTCTGGCGTTGGGGTATGCCGGTTTGCCCTTTGTATGACAGTAAGGTCGTTCAAAGGGGCTAAAAATACAGGTTGGCATATAGTGTTCGATTTGGGTGGAATGCTACCAAACTGTTTTGTTGATGCTTTTTAGGGAGATAGCGATGGTGATTCAGGCACGGCCCTTTATTTTGACATGTAGCGTATGTGGTTGGAAAAAATCTATGCACCGGCTAGTGATGTGATAACTCCGTTACCTGATAAATGCCTTCGGTGTGGTGAGCAACCTTTAGAGAAGAAAAGTGCTATTTATCAATAATGCGATGAAAAAAGGGGAGGCTGATGGAGTTGAAGGAAGCGAAACCTAGTTTTGAATCACTCAAGACACGTCAACGTAATGAACGTTCTATATACCCATCAGGTAAAAAGCAGCGTTACCTCTCCAGCAGGCTATAAAGTGTATTCCGGTTTTCATCGTACTGGTTCCGGCCTTCCTTATCGGCGTCCTGATAGCGGCTGTCCTGCTGCACCAGATTATCAACAATCTGCGCCTGCAAAGAGCTTAGCTGGTCGATAAAGCTGAGCGCGGGTTCCTGGCGCTGCTGGTTCATCATGTCCATCATATGCCCCAGACGCTGACCGGATAGGGCTTGTTCGTCAAACTGTTGTACCTGTTCATAAGCACTGACGGCGCTGTATTGTTCGCTGCGGCTCATGTGCAGTTCCATTGAGGCCAGCTGGGAGCGATCCATCTGGTATTCGGAGGCGCGTTCAAATGCAGCTTGCACATCACCTTCAAAAAAATCATCAGCGATCAGGCTGACATCTTTAATCATATTCTGGATAGCATCCAACTCTTCGGTGCTGAGGTCGCCCTGAACCTGAAATTGAAACTGGTTTTGTTCTGCACGGCTGATATCAAACACGGCGGCAGAGCCACCTTTACCGTCGGCGGTTGCACCTAAGCTGGCCTGGTATACGCTGGCATGATCAAAACTGATAGTGACCCGGTCACCTTCTCTGGTGGTGAGATCCAGTGAAAAACTATCAGCCTGGGAGAAACGTTCAGCAGCCGAGAGTGAATAACCACCGGAAGGTGCCGAGGGGAAGGGAATGGGAGCTGGATTTTGGCTGCCAGCAGCGGCGTTTTGCATACCTGAAGATTCAGAAGAACGGCCTGGGACTGAGTTATATCCGTTGCCGAATAAGTCCCCGTTTAACATAGATTCGATCATTGCTCTGTCCTCCGCTGTCTGAGTGGTTTAACTATCGGCGGACTGACTGAAAAATTGAGTGCTATTTGCCCGGCTTTTCTGGGCTGATAGTCAGGACTGTGCCTGTTATTGCGGTTCTATGCCAAGAGTTGCTTCGAGCACGGCTGTATTTTGCTTTATCCACTGCGGGTCTATTGGTCCCCAGCTGTGAATTTCATAAAAACCTGCGTTGTTGCGCTCGCCGCTTTGCTGCACAAAGCTGCATTGAATACCGATATCGGCAAGGGTCTTTAGCGTATCCTGAAGGGTGCGGCGGGGCATGCCGGTCAGTGTTTGTAATCCCGCAATATTCTGCGGTGCCTGGCTGATCAGGTGCGCCAGGTAAAGCTTACGATAAAAAGCGGTCTGCTGTTTGCTGGTGGTCATGGCCTGCCCCGGGCTACTGGTTAAGTCGTTTACCACATCAGATCATCAGGAATCTGATAATCGGCATAAGGATCGTCTTCATCCGGTGCTTCTTCCGGTTGGATGCGGATTACCATTTCAGGCAGGCGCATTTCGATTTTTTCCGCCATTTTATCCGGGATAAGGCGGTGGCTTTCGTCAATAATTGCAATGGCCAGTTGACCGCGAATCAGCTGGGTTTGTTGTTCAGCCGTGATGTAAAGTTTTTTGATCTTTTTATCCTGCACAAAGTTGTAGGCAACCTCGGCATCTTTGGGCATTTCTACGGCGTGCTGCAGGATGATCTGACGTACTTCGGAAAACAGGGCTTTATGGGCGCGTTCAGCATCCCGTTGCTTGTTAAGCTCCAGATCTCGCTGCTGCTTTTCAAGCTTAGCCTGATCCAGTTGTGCCTGAGTATTTTCCACCTCAATCTTCTGGCCGGATTTGCGTGCCTGCTTGTTCTTCTTGGCACTCTGGCGTTTTTGCTGTTGTGCTTGCTTCGCTTTTTTCTTATCAACTACGCCTATATTAAGCAGTTGATCCTGTAGTGATCCGGCCATTTTTATCTCTGCTGCGTTGTCCAAAAGTGTTGTTCAAAACCGGGCAAACTATAGCATAAAGCCGACTGTATCGAACCCCGGTTTAACGGGGAGCGGGCTGCCTGCAGAATAAAGGTGCCGAAATTGCAGGTATCAACTTTAATGGGGTTTCTGGCATATTGGGAATTGACAGTCGGCGACTGTGTTATTTTTAAAAGGCATAAACGGCTCCTAAGTAGTATTTGCGGCCCGAATACATATTCATAAACTAGCTGTATCCAGACAAAATCCGGTGACGATCCGATGAATACACACACATCCGTTATTACCGCTGTATCTTTCAGTCAAACACCCTCCCTGGCCGCTTCTGAACTCAGGCAGCAGCTGGAAGGCAGACCGCTGGAGTTTGTGCTTTTTTTCTGCTCGGCAGAATATGACCTGGAACAGCTGGGGCAGGCGCTGAGTCAGGTGTTTGCAGAGACACCTCTGGCAGGCTGTACCACGGCAGGCGAAATTAGCTCTCAGGGTTATGGGCAGGGCTGCATTACGGCGATTGGTTTTGTTGAGGGGCAGTTTGCCGTTTCCGGGGTGGGTATACAGAAGCTGGATAATTTCAGTTTCACCGAAGCGCAGTCACTGGTTGATCAGCTAATTAGCGATTGTCGGGCCAAAGAAGTGGCACCCATTAAAGGTAACAGTTTTGCGCTGACACTTTTTGATGGTTTATCCATTCAGGAAGAGACGGTGCTGGCGGCGCTTAATGCGGCGCTGGGCAGTATTCCTAACTTCGGTGGTTCTGCGGGTGATGATGTGCATCTGGCGAACACACATGTGTTTTTTGACGGCCGTTTTCACAACGATGCCGCTATGGTGCTGATGTTTAACACGGACTGTAAGTTTGAAGTATTCAGCACTCATCATATGCTGAGTCTGAGCGAAAAGCTGGTGGTGACGGCTGCTAACCCCGATGAACGTCGTGTTTATGAGCTTAACGCAGAACCGGCCGCTATTGAATATGCCCGGGCGGTGGGGGTGGAGCTTGATGCCCTGAACCACGAGGTGTTTGCATTACACCCTATTGCGGTAAAGCTGGGTGATGCTTTTTATGTACGTTCTATCCAGCAGGTTAATGATGATTTAAGCCTGACTTTTTATTGTGCGGTTGAAAATGGCATTGTGCTGACAGTGATGGAACCTGGCCCGATGGTACCTAATCTGGAAGCTGAGCTGGCACGTATTAAGCGGGTTATGGGTGAGCCTCAGCTGATTATTGGTTGTGACTGTTTTCTGCGCCGCCTTGAAATAGAGCTTTTAGGGATCAAACCCGAAGTATCGGCGCTGTTACAGGCCAATAATGTGATTGGTTTTAATACTTACGGTGAGCAGATGGAAGGCATGCATATTAATCAGACATTTACGGGTGTGGCGATAGGGCGGTGCAGTGATGCATAAGGATGATTTAATCCTGAAGCTGGCGCAACTGGAGCGGGATAACAAAAAACTTCGCCGGATTAATGAGGTATTGATCGAGCGTGTAGAGTCCAGCGGCTCGCAGGTGGCAAATCCGTATTCAGCGTTTGAACATGCGGTGGTGCTGGCTGAGCAGGTGCGTGAGCGTACCGAGGCCCTTAACGTAGCGCTGTCGGATCTTAAAGCCAGCAACCGGGCTTTGCAGAGTGCTAATCAGCAGGCCGCAACCTCTCATCAGCGTTTAATTGATGCAATTGACAGTATTTCCGATGCTTTTGTTTTGTTTGATGCAGATCGCCGTATTGTGCTGTTTAACGATAAATTCCAGAGCATCTGGAATGAGACCGGGGTAGAAATTCAGACCGGCACAACAATTCAGGATATTAGTCATCTGGCTTATGAGTCAGGCCTGATAGTTGAAGCTTACGGCGAGGAAAGCAGCAGAAATAAAGTGTTCCTGCTCGGCAATGGGAAGTGGTTTCAGATGAGTGAGCGCCCCACCATGGATGGCGGGCTGGTGGTGCTTTATACCGATATTACCGAGCTTAAAAATAACGAAACAGCGATTCGTGAACGGGCGTTGGCTCAGAAAAGCAAGCTGCTGCAAACCACCGTAGACAACCTTTCTCAGGGTGTGGCGCTGGTAAATTATGAAGGTATTCTGGAACTGTGGAATGATCGCTTTCTGGAGCTGACGGGTGTTGAGGAGGCTCTGGTGGTGCCCCATCCGCCTTTTGCCGCCCTGATGTTATCCCATGAAAATATTTTGCAGCATGCACTGACAGCTGCCCAGCAGGGAGAGGTATTGGCTGCTGAGCAGCTTATGTTTAACGGTAAAGTGATTGAGGTGCGCACCCATCCGATGCCTGCGGGTGGTTTTGTAAATACTTACACCGATATTACCGAACGGCATCGTTATGCCGAGACCTTGCGTGAAAGTGAGCAGTGGATTCGACTGATTACCGATAATGTGCCCGCGATGATCTGCTACGTTGGCCAGGATGGTCGTTTCCAGTTTACTAATAAAGTTTATGATGAATGGTATGGCTGGCCACGGGGAGCACTGAACGGTGAGTTAATCAGTCAATTACACGGGCCTGCGGAAATGGCAACCTTGGCGCCTTATTTTCAGCGTGCGCTGGCGGGTGAAAGTGTCACTTTTGAGATGAACGAGCATAATCTTAAGGGTGAAGAGCGTACGCTGTTTAAAGCGTATGTGCCTAATATTGATGTGAACGGTAACGTGTTGGGCTGCTTTGTTATGATCAGGGATATTACCCTGCGCATACGTACCGCTGAAGAGCTGAAGCAGGCTTATCAGATGATGGAGCAACGGGTTAAAGAACGCACCTCAGAACTTATGTTGCTGAACGAACAGCTACGTTCTGAAATTACGGAACGCACGGAAGCCGAGGCCCGTCTGAGAGAGGCAAACCAGGAAGCGCAGCAGGCCAATCTGTCTAAAACAAAGTTTCTGGCGGCGGTTAGTCATGATTTATTGCAGCCTTTAAATGCCGCTCGCTTGTTTACCAGTGCGTTATCCGAGCAAAGCATGGAAAGCCGGAACCACTCGTTGGTGCAGTCTGTGTCCAGCTCGTTGGAAGATGTGGAATCTTTATTGAGTACCCTGGTGGATATTTCCAAGCTGGATGCCGGGGTTGTGGTGCCGGATGTGATTTCTTTTAAGCTGGATGCCTTGTTGCAGAATATCGCCAGGGAATATCAGCAGGTAGCTGAAAGTGAAGGTTTGCAACTGCGTTTTATTCCCTGCTCGGCGGTGATCTGCTCTGACTCCCAACTACTTGCCCGCATTTTGCGAAACTTCCTCTCGAACGCGGTGCGTTATACCGATAAAGGGAAAATCTTGCTGGGTTGTCGCCGCCAGAAAGATAGTCTGCTGGTGCAGGTGTGGGATTCCGGCGAGGGTATACCTGAGGCAAAACAGCAGGAGGTTTTTCAGGAATTTAAGCGCCTTAATCATACACACAGTGGTCAGGATAAAGGGCTGGGCTTAGGGCTGGCTATTGTGGATAAAATTTCACGGGTGCTGGGGCACCGGGTAGATTTAAGATCCTGGGAAGGTAAAGGTTCTGTCTTTTCCGTTGAAGTACCCTACGGTAAGCCGCTGCCATTTGAGGGGGCATTTCATGGCCCGAATTTGCCTCAGCGTCTGGAGCATCTTCAGGGAGCTACGGTTTGGGTAATCGATAATGATCAGGCCATTTGTCAGGGCATGGAAACCCTGCTGTCTGGCTGGGGCTGTCAGGTGATTACGGCACTTTCATTGCCGCATTTGATGGATCAGGTTGATCCTGCAACCAGCCCGGTGGATTTGATTGTGGCAGATTACCACCTGGATAATGGTGAAAATGGTGTTAATGCCGTCTCGGCAGTGCGGGCCATGATGACCCGGGCTGTACCGGTGCTGATGATTACAGCGAATTACAATAAAGAGTTGAAGCAGGAAATTCGGGAGCTGGGTTATATGCTGATGAATAAACCTGTGAAACCCCTTAAGTTAAAAACCACTCTGATCCATATGCTTGAGGTTGGTGCTTAAAGGAACAGGTTTTATCACACAGCGCTTTTGAATTCAGCGTTTCAGATATTCACCAAAGTCGATATTTCCGGCTGATAAAACCGCCTGGATACGGTTGTGCACGTTGAGCTTACGCAGGATGGCAGATACATGGGCCTTAACGGTGGTTTCTGCAATATTAAGGTGATAAGCGATCTGTTTGTTGGATTCACCTTTGGACATACGCTCCAGTACCAGCAGTTGCCTGCGGGTTAAGGAAGAGAGCAGTTCGGGGGGAATCTGGCTTTCATCGCGGCGGCTGGCACGGCGGGTTTCAGGCTGGCTTGAACGAATAATGTCGGAAGGCAGGTAGACGTTACCGGCAAAAATTTGGGTCAGGGCGGCGGTCATCTGTTCACGGGGGGATGACTTGGTAATAAAACCTACGGCACCGTAAGTGATAGCCTGCAATACGATATGTTTATCTTCTTCTGCCGAGACAATTACCACAGGAATGGTAGGGGCCTCATTACGCAGGGTAATCAGGCCATTCAGGCCATTCATACCGGGCATATTTAAATCCAGCAGGATCAGATCCAGTTCATCATTGTCTTTGGTAAGGTTTAGCGCACTGTCCAGGTCTTCTGTTTCAATTGTTTCACAGCCTGGAAAACCCTTTTCGATTACATTGGTAATCGCTTCCCGAAACAACGGATGATCATCCGCTATCAGTATTTTATACACAACACATCTCCCGTCCCGTTTTATTTATTATGTGAACTCACGTCCAATGTGGGATTTATTTTCTTTTGCGTTGTAGCGCAGTGGCCTGTGACTACCGGTTGCGTACCGGATAAGGCTCCGGTGTGGCCCGGACTAACGGTAAGCCCGCCTCTTGCCAGCCATCAACACCATTTTTGTACCAGTAGAGCCGAGTATAACCTTGTCTGGCTGCGCGTTTAACCGCATTCCACGACATCCAGCAATCGGCGCGACAGTATATAACAACCGGATAATCCGGTTTGTCTTTTGTGGCAGCCTTTAAGTGGTAATCAAAATAGTCTTGCCAGCCGTCCGTTAGCTCTCCCATACCTACGTTTGGAATCCAGCGGCTGCCAGCAATATGATAAAAAGGTTCGGACTCCAGAAACAAACCCTGAGACCAGCGCAAGGGCTGTACGTTTAACAGTACCGGCTTTTTGCTGCGGGCAAGCAGGGCTTGTAAGGCGTTGGTCGTCAGGGTGGGCACGTCCTCATGCGCCTCCGGGGTTGGGCTGCGATAGCGCAGCAGCCGATAACCTTCAAAGGAAAACAGCATTTCATCACGCTTAAAGTCATCCAGCCAGTGTACTTTTTTATCTGTCGTCTGTTCTAACGGTTCCGCCGCAACCAGCGTGCTCATTATCAGGCTCAGAAGCGTAAGCCATAAAACCTTCATTTCTACGTTTACCATACCCGGCTATTACACCCTGCTAAAGTGTTGGTATGAATCCTACCATGGGGTGAAAAAACAGGTACGAAAGTACTATTCTTCCGCTGCAGGCCCCGGACTATGGTGGTTTCTAAAATAAATGTATTCGGTGCTTAAATGAGATCTGCCCTTTGTTTGCTGCTTTTTTGTCTGAGCCTGTCTGTCTCTGCAACAGGTTTTCCCGTGCTTAAAACAGGGGTGTTACACGGTGGTACTGTGCATTGGGAGTTGTCAGCCATGAAGGCGGCAGGCCTGGATAAAGCAAACGGCTTTGAGCTGCAGGTCAGCACTTATGCCAATATGTCGGCAACACGGTTGGCATTAAGTGGCGGCACAGTGCAGGCTATAGTGTCAGACTGGCTCTGGGCGGGGCAGCGGGGCGCTCAGGGGCAGGCACTGTGGTTTGTACCTTATTCCCGTTCTATCGGTCGGGTGATGGTTTCTTCAGATAGCACCCTGAAATGGCCTGAGCAGTTAAAGGGTAAGCGTATTGGTGTGGCCGGTGGACCTTTTTCCAAGGGCTGGATGTTGTTGCAGGCCGATGCCAAAAAAGCGGGCCTGGATCTGAAAAAAGAGGCCGTTGTGAAATTTGCCGCCCCTCCCTTGTTGAGCAGTGAGTTGGAGCGGGGCAACCTGGATGTGTTGGTGACCTTCTGGCGTTTTGGGGCTCGTCTTGAAGCCAAAGGTTTTAAGCGCCTTTTAGATCTTGATCAAGTCAGCCAGTCGCTGGGTTTATCCTCACAGATGCCGATGCTGGGTTATGTGCTGGATCGCCAGTGGGCTTTATCCCATAAAGCCGCCGCACAGGGTTTTGAGCGGGCGGTAGCAGAAACTAAAGAGTTGCTGGCTGAAGAACCGGATCGTTGGTTGCCACTAAAACCTCTGATGAAAGCAAAAAATACAGCGGAATTTAATGCCCTGAAAGCGGGTTATCTGGCGGGCATAGCCGCGCCTCTGGATCAGGCTCAAATTGACAGTGCGATCAGTTTTTATAAGCTGATTGACCAAAGCCGTACTAAACCCACCGGCCTGCCCTTAAATCCATCTCTGTTTCGGTTGGAACCTTGAGCGCGCTCACTCGATTTCGTGATCAGTGTCTTTCATTACTGGTACTGGCACTGCTTTGGCAGTTAACGGCATTGGGATTAGAAAATCCATTGTTGCCATCTCCCCTGGCGGTTTTTTCCCTGATGAGGGATCTCTGGTGGCAGGGTAAGCTACCGTATCATTTATGGATAACCCTGCAACGGGTATTGATTAGTTTTACTATGGCGATGGTGCTGGGAGCTTTGCTGGGTGTGATGATGGGGCGTTTGCCCCGGCTTAATCGCTGGTTGGATCCTGTACTGGTGCTTTTGCTAAATATACCGGCGCTGGTGCTGATTATTCTGTTGTATGTCTGGTTTGGGCTGGTGGAGGCGGCGGCCGTAGCCGCTGTGGTCATTAATAAGTTACCGAATGTGGCTGTGACGCTGCGTGAAGGGGCAAGAACCTTTAACCCTGAGCTGGAAGAAATGGCGCAGGCTTACCGGTTTAGTGTCTGGCAAAAACTCAGGCATTTGTGGTGGCCTCAGTTGTTTCCCTTTTTCATGATATCAACCCGCAGCGGGCTGGCGTTAATCTGGAAAATTGTGCTGGTGGTTGAGTTGCTGGGGCGCTCGGATGGTGTGGGATTTCAGTTACATCTGGCCTTTCAGTTATTTGATGTAACCAGCATTCTGGCCTATAGCCTGGCGTTTATTGCTGTAGTGCAGTTAATTGAATGGTGTGTACTACAACCGGCTGAATTACATGCGGTGCGCTGGCAGCGGAGTAACGGGCATGTTTGAGTTCAGCGTCAGTGGTCGTGATTTTAATCACCCTGTGCTGGGTGAAATTAACCTGTCTTTTGAGCCGGGCGAAACGGTTTGCCTGCTGGGGCCTTCGGGTTGTGGCAAGACAACTTTGTTAAATATCTTGAGCGGTCTGGATAAAGGCTATCAGCAGTCGGTTTGGCGGGGCCCTGAGCCTGAAATCGGTTACCTGTTTCAGCAGCCACGCCTGTTACCCTGGCGAACGGTGCTGGATAATCTGAAACTGGTCAGCAAGGATAGCCAAAAAATTCAGAGGCTTTTGCAGGAAGTCGGGCTGGCAGATGTCATGCATCAGTTTCCGGACAAGTTGTCTTTAGGTATGGCCCGGCGGGTTGCGCTGGTACGTTGTTTATTGCTGGCGCCGGATCTGATTTTGATGGACGAGCCGCTGGTCTCACTTGATCCGGCTATGGCGCGTCAGGTGCGGGCGTTGATCAGCCGTCTGGTTGTGTCTGATAAGCAGCGTCATTTGCTTTATGTGACCCATGACCTGAATGAAGCCTTAGAAGTGGCAGATCGGATTCTGGTGCTGGGTGGCCAACCTGCTTGTATTGTTGCTCAATACCGGCGTGGTGAGGTCGATGTACTAACGCTGGAGCGCGCGCTTTGTCTCGGCTCCGGCGCATCAGTTTAAAGTCTCTTTGGTATTTTATGGTTTATATCTTTGTGCGTTTTATCGCTTTTTCATGCTGCCGCGCTGGGGGTTAAAACCTTTGATTGCCAGTATCGAAAACAGGGCGGTTGTACCGGCGGTAATCAGCAGCGCCTCGGTATTAAGCTGCATATACAGTGCGTGTCGCACTAACTCGGTTGCATGGGTGAAAGGATTAACAGAGCACAGCCAGTAAAGCCATTCACTCGATTCTTTCATTTTCCACAAGGGGTAAAGTGCGGATGAGAGAAAAAACATCGGGAAAATAACAAAATTCATTACCCCGGCGAAGTTTTCCAGTTGTTTGATCCATGATGAGATAAACAACCCGAGTGCGCCTAACATCAGGGCAACCAGCACCAGGGCAGGGATTACATAAAGATAACCCAACAAGGGGGGATCTATGCCCACAAACCAGGCAATGGCCAGGAACGCGTAGACCTGAACCAGTGAAATAATGGCGGTGGCGATCAGTTTGCATAACAGCAGATAAGCACGAGGTAATGGGCTCATCAGCAACACCCGCATGCTGCCCATTTCCCGGTCGTAAACCATAGACAGGCTGCTTTGCATGCCGTTAAACAGCAGTATCATGCAACACAGGCCCGGTGCGATATAGACCTCGTAGGTAATATAAGTTTCGTAGGGCTCAATAATCGCGATACCCAGCGCCGCTCGAAAACCGGCGGCAAAAACAATCAGCCACAGCAGCGGGCGTACCAGGGCACTAAAAAAACGTGAGCGCTGGCTGATAAAACGTAAAAATTCACGGTATAGAATACCGTAAAAACAGTTGAGATAGGCCTGGCTTTTCATGGGGACATCTCCGGGCCACTGAGTTGGCTGAAGGCCTGACTTAAAGAGTCAGTTTTTTGGACGGCACATATCTGATCACTAGTGCCCTGAGCTTTTAGCTGGCCTTTAAATAACATGAATACCTGGTCGTGCGGATGTACTTCTTCGATCAGGTGGGTTGCCCAGAGCACGGTGAGTTGCTGTTCATCACAGAGCTGTCGCACATACTGGTTTAGCTTCAGGCGTGTCTGTGGGTCAAGCCCGACGGTGGGCTCATCCAGGAGCAGCACCGAGGGGTTGTGCATCAAGGCGCGGGCGATCTCAACACGGCGGCGGTGTCCGCCGTTCAGGCTGCGAACTTTGTCACTTACTCTGTCGGGCATACCCATACGCTCAAGCTCGGCCTGAATACGGATGCTCGCTTGTTTGCCGCTGAGACCGTGCAGCGCGGCATGGTATTTAAGGTTTTGTCCTACCGTTAAATCCAGGTCCAGGGTGCTTTGCTGAAAGACCACACCCAGTTGTTGCATCACGCCTGCGGGATGTTGCCGAATGCTTTGTCCATTAATACGGATCTCGCCTTGTTGCAAAGCGTACAGCCGGGTCAGCAGGGCAAAGAGTGTGCTTTTGCCTGCACCGTTGGGGCCTAACAGAGCATTAAACTGACCGGCCTGAAGGCTGAAGGTCAGTTTATGCAGCGCCTTGGTCGGGCCGTAGTTAAAACTGACCTCCTGAGCCTGAATGCTCATCAGGGTTTAACCACGATACCCCAGGGGTAGCGGCCGACTTTAATGGATTTAGTGACTTTTAGTTTATCGATATCAATCACAGACACATCACCGCTGACACCGTTGGTGGTATAAAGTTGGCTTTGAGTTTCATCAAAGGCCATGTGCCAGACACGCCGCCCGACCAGCAGGTAATCCAGTACTTCGTAAGTTTTGGCATCCACCACTGCAATATGATTGGCCGGGCCCAACGCAATAAAAGCATAACGTCCGTTATCGGTCAGCTTGATGCCTACCGGTTGCACTTTATCGGGGTGAATACCGGGGATTTTAAAGCTGAATTTTTTGATGATCTGGCGTGTGTTCACGTCAATCACAGACACCGTGCCACCAATTTCAGAGGAAGCCCAGAGCAGGGAATCGTCCTTGTTAAATTCTACATGGCGGGGGCGCTGATCTACCAGAGTGTTATCGACCAGGGTATGGGTGGCGGTGTCGATCCAGTGCACCATATTAGTGGTTTCACTGGTATTTACGGCCCATTGTCCGTTATGGCTGACAGCCATGCCTTCAGGTTCAACGCCCACATCAATCTGGGCCAGTACAGCGTGGCTCTCTGTATCCACCACAGTGACCAGTGCATCATCTTCGTTGGCGATATAGAGGTGTTTGTTATTGGGGTGTAAGGCAAACTGCTCAGGGTCTTCGCCCGAGGGTAATTCCGCAATAATAGTGTGGGTCTTTATGTCCATGACCTGCACGGTGTCGGAATCTGAGGTACAGATATAGAGTTTGTCCATATCACGGGATAAGGTGATACCCCGCGGTCGCTGGCCCACATTGATTGTTTCAGTGACTTTTAATGTTTCCAGATCAATCAGGGAAAGGGTGTCATCTTTTTCATTAGTCACATAAGCCACAGCCCCGAAACTGAGTGAGCTGGCGCTTAATAAAACGGCCGCCAGAGGCGTGAAGAGAAAGCGGGATCGGTACGTTGAAAATTTTTTAACAGGATTCATAGTAGCTGTCTCGTTATTTCATTTGGCATTGGCTTTCGGGTTTATCAAAGCCCAGGGTGTCGAGCTCAGTAACCGGGTGTAAGAAGCCGGTCTGAGGGGATTGAGATACTAATGCACGTGGATGGATTAGCGGGATGGTCTGGCGTAACTGGCCACTCCAGCTGCGGAAATTCAGCTTACGGCCTTTAAAAGCGGCAAGCTGGAAGTTGTCAGACAGAATGTAACTGCGCAAGGTAAGTGCATCCTTACTACCGGTTTTGGTAACGGCTTCTGCAATGGCACGAATACCGGCCCAGGCGGCGTAATCTTTGCCGGTCATCCAGCGTTTTGCGTGTTTATCAAAACGGCTTTGTAGCTGTGCTGCCCCCCATTGTTCAACCACCCGATGCCAGGTCACGGGTGTTAAACCCTGAGTGCCTGCAACCGGGCGGGGATACCAGGTGTTGTAAAGTAAAAACTCACCAAAATCGCCACGTTCATCCGCGACCATCACCACATCGTATTCTTTTGTCTGGGTGAAAAGCGGCACTTCTTTCTGGGCAGTACGGCGCAGGTCAGTGTCAAAGCTCCACTGTTTTTCAGCGATGATTTTGCTGCCAAAACGTTTTGCCGAGCGTTTTAAAGCGCGGGCATAAGCCAGGTCTTCCGGCTGATTACCGTGAATCAATAACCATTTGCTGAGCCGTTTGGCGGTCATCCACTGGGCCAGTGCATCGGTGAGCATAGCGCGGCTGGGCAGGGTATGGAAAACGTTGCTAAGGCAGGCGGTGGTACGTAATTCATCGGCCTGGCTACCGGCATTAAAAATGATTGCCTCATTGCCCAGCAGAGCCGAAACCTGGCTAAGTTCGGCGGCGGGCAGGTTGGTAATAAACAACCGGATACCCTGCGCTTTAAACTCACCGGCGGCAGCCAGTACTGCCTCTGCCTTAGTTTCCAGGGCTCTGTGTAATTGATAATGCTGCTTTAAAAACCGTCCGGTGGTGTTGCTGTCTTTTATTGAGAGTTCGGCCCCTTTAAGGCCTGCATCTTCAGGCTCAGGTAAAACATTAGATAAAGCCGGGGGTTTACCAGGCTGATATTGCAGGTAGGCGATATCAACTTGCAGGGTTTCGGACGCTTTTAGTGCGCCACTGCATAAGATTACAAAGAGGGTCAGGGTGATACGGCAGGCTGTCAGCATAAGCATTTTGGCATAGAAGTCAGATTAATAATTATTATGCATACCAGCATAGGTGGGATGACGGCGCTGAGGAATATGAAGAAAGTAGGAAAAAATCAGTACTGAAGTAGCATTTTTAATAAGCCGGGGAGGCTTAGCATAAATAAACAATTATTTTGAAAAGATGACTGAGGTGTTTATGGGTGTTTCCCGGCTTTTAGCGGTTTCTGGCCTGTCAGCGTTGCTGACGGTTTCTGCGGTTGCGCAGGCTGCAGGTGATTTAACCCGGCGTCCGCAGAAATTACCTGACCTGGTGATGGGCAATGAGCAATCAGATTATGCGCTGTCTGAGAAAACCTACAGCCTTGAAACCGGAAAGTCCTACAAGCTGAACATTGTCTCATCGGGTTTAAAAGAATACGCACTGCAGGCCCCTGAGTTTTTTGCTTCTATCTTTCTGCGTAAGGTGGAAGCCGGGGGTATGGAGATTAAAGCGACCAGCCTGACCGAGCTCGAATTCGAGCAGGAAGGAGAAGCTGAGATATATTTTGTGCCGGTAAAAACAGGCACCTTCGAGTTTTATATGGATGGGCTTGAAGGCAAAGGCATGACAGGCACATTTAACGTACGTTAATTGCTCTAACAGGGGCTGAATATGAAGGCTTTACGCTCAGGTTTTATGATAACCGGTTTGCTGGCAAGCCTGCTGGCTGCACCGGCCATGGCTGATTCCCGTCATCTGGTGCTCAGTGGTGCCGGGGGTGAAAGCCTGACGCTGGGGGTGGTGACTATTCAGCCTGAGGGTGAGATGTATCGGGCCGAAATTAAGTTAGATGAAAGTAAATTTGGCGATTATTTTTTGTCGATGCGGCCTTTTAAGTGTCTGGAAAGTGAAAAGCAGCTGCTCTGTCATTTGCCTTATCTCTATGAAAATAATCAGATCATTGATGGTCAGGATTTGTCCGCACTGGAATATCAGCTGTTATTTATCCGTAAACACCCTAACGATTATGGCATTAATCCCTGGTATGGCATCTATTACCAGATGGCCTGGGAAAGCGACCCCGGCGGCGCTATTACCGGTCAGTTACGGGAAGTGAATCTGGATATTCTGGCGGCACCGCCTGCACCGGGCAATCTGAAACCAATTACACCGGATGACCTGTACGAGGCAGATCCGGCTCTTCATTGGTTACCAAAATTGCGGATTGAGTAATAAAACCGGTTGTGAATATGGTTTTTTGTAACAGGTGTTTTTGTCAGAAAATACCGGATAAAAACAAGGTGATCAGGCACGACAAAACTACTACCAAGGAAGGGTTTTTTGTCAGCCAAAGTACAATTCTAGTGGTTTAGCGTCAGGCATTATTATGTCAGTCATTCTAAACAGGTGCTGATTTGTTCAGGTTTCCTGTTCAGACAGAATTATAAAAAGTAGGTGACTTACAATGGCGAAAAAGAAGATTTTAGGTGTTGCGGCAGCGACGATGACCTGTTTGATGTTGTCCGGTCAGGCGTTGGCACACGGTGACGTGGTGCCTCAGGGTGTTGATGCAGGTGGCTTGACGCTGGTGGGTGAAGAGTGGCTGGAAGAAAACCCTTACCGTGGTGCTGATAACAAAGATAATGCTGAGGCCATTGAAATTGGTTCGTCTGCTTACAATCAGAACTGCGCACGTTGCCATGGCCTGGAAGCCATTTCCGGGGGGATTGCGCCGGATTTACGTGATCTGTCACCGGATTATGATGGTGATGAGTGGTATATCTACCGGGTACGTAATGGCGCGGTGCGTGACGGTGCGGTTTATATGCCAAAAATGGCCGATTACCTGAGCCAGGAGGCACTCTGGGCGATTCGTACTTATGTTGAGTCTCGTCGTGAAAACTGAGTTTAAGGCCGGTATTTTGATGCTGTCTGCGGGCTGTCTGCTATCAGTGGCAGGCAGTGTGCAGGCACGTTACTACGATGACGTGATTGCATCCGGTTATCTGTCTGTGGGCATGTATAAAAACTTTCCGCCTTATTCATTTGAGCAAAATGGGTTACCTGCAGGTGTGGATGTAGAAGTAGGTCAACGTATTGCAAAGGCGTTAGAGGTCGAGTTCAGGCCCCACTGGATTACACCGGATGAAAACCTGGAGGATGATCTGCGTAATAATGTCTGGAAAGGGCATTATCTTGATAAAGACGAAGAAAACCCGCTGGGTATGAAAAAACTTGCGGATGTCATGATGCGGGTGCCTTATGACCGGGAGTTTGCTTTTCGTCGTGAATCCACCGGTGAAATAATTAACGAACAAGTAGTTATGTTCGGGCCTTATCAGCGTGAAAGCTGGCGCATTGCTTTTGATAGCCAGAAAATTGAAGAAGTCACTACGGTGGCGGTTTTTCAGTATCACCCGATTGGGGTTGAAGTTGACAGTCTGCCTGCCTTTTATATGACCTCTGCGTTTGGCGGGCGTATGCGTGAAAAAGCCCGTCATTTTCCCACGGTGGGTGAAGCATTCGGGCAAATGCAGGCCGGTAAAGTGGATGCAGTTATGGGCATGCGTGGTGAAATTGATTGGCAGTTGTTTCAGGCAAAATCACCGCTTTTAAAGATCGGTGAAAATGGTTTTCCCATGATGGGTAAGCAGAAGTGGGACCTGGGTATGGCCATTAAAAGCACTTACCGCCAGCTGGGTTATGCGGTTGAAGACGTTGTGGACCGTATGGTGCGCAGTGGCGAAATGGAAGCGATTTACCAGCAGTATGGCCTGACATACGAACTGCCGGGGCTCTATCAGGAGGTTAACTAGAGGTCCGCGATAGGGAATTGGCGATGAAAAAAATACTAATCGGCCTGATCGTGCTTAATGCTTTTATGTGCTCTTCTTTGCAGGCGGCGGAGCCTAAAGATCCGCTTAATTCATTGATGTGGGATTATACCCGCCAGATTTTTTTGGGCTCTGTGCCTTATCAGTTTGATGAGCGTGTTCGGGTGAGTGTGCCTGAATTTGCTGAAGATCCCACACAAGTGCCTGTTGCCGTGGATGCGAGCGCCTTTCGCGGAAAAATTGTGCGTATGGTCGCCTGGGCTGATTTGAACCCCATTCAGCATATCTTTACCTATTTTCCCCATTCTGCTGTGTCGCCTAATGTCTCTTTGCGTATAAAAGTTCAGCAGGGTACACCCGTACGCGCAGCGGTGCTGACAACAGACGGTCTCTGGCATGTGGGTGGCCGTTTTCTGAATGCAGACGGCGGTGGCTGTACCGCGCCAAGCGTATCTAATGCAGATCCGTACTGGGAAAGCCATCTGGGTGAAACTAAAAGCCGTGTTTTTGATTTGCCTGAGGGCAGTCGTTATAAGTTTCGTGTAATTCACCCGATGGATACCGGGCTGGTGGGTTCGATTCCTGAGTTTTTTATCCAGCAGGTGGAGTTGCGCGATAAGGCAGGGGCTGCGCTGGCACGTATGGAGCTATCCCCGCCGGTTAGTGAAAACCCGGTTATTACCTTTGATGTGACTAACCCGGAGGCCGGTCACCATCTCTGGCTACGTGATAACAACGGCAATGAATTCGAGAAATCGATGTAAGGGGGCAGCATGTTGTTATTTCAGTTTTTTAACGTGTCAAGAAAGGCAGTCTGTGCCGGTTGTTTTATGCTTGTTACTGCGCGTGCTTTAAGGTCGCTGGCTTATCTGGTTTTGCTGGGCTTTAGTGCCGTTAATGCCCAGGCGACTTCTCTTCAATACAATCTTAAACCGCAAAAAATTGCCCCTGATACCTGGTTGCTGCAGGGCAAGTTGCAGGATTTCAGCCGCAAAAATGGCGGCAATATTGTCAATACCGCGTTTATAGTGACCGAAGAAGGGGTGGTGGTTTTTGATACCGGGCCATCGCTGCGTTACGGGCAGGCGTTAAAAGCGGCGATTGCTTCGGTGACAGATCAACCTGTTGTGCATGTGTTTAACAGCCATCAACACCCGGATCATTTTTTGGGTAATCAGGCGTTTTCACAAGCCACCATCTGGTCATTACCCCGCACCGGCAAGCAGATCGCACAAAACGGTCATGCGTTTGCTGACAATATGTATCGGATGGTGGGGGACTGGATGCGTTCGACAGAGGTGTTTTTACCCACACAGCCGTTACTGGCCGATGAAATGCAGGCCGGTCGTCATCGGTTGAAGTTTTTTACCTTCAGTGGCCATACCGGTGCTGATTTAGTGATGCTGGATGAAACCACCGGCGTTTTGTTTACGGCGGATATGGTGTTTTTTCAGCGGGCTTTGACCACCCCTCATACACCGGGCATTGCTGTCTGGCTTGAGGAGTTAGCCGCTATATCAAAACTCGATTATAAGCGGATGGTGCCGGGTCACGGCCCGGTGGTGGATGATAATCGGGCGATTTTGCAAATGCAGGCTTACCTTCAGTGGCTGGATAAAACGCTTAAAAGCTCCGCTGCGCAGGGCAAAAGTATGTCCGAGGTGATGGCGCTGCCGGTGCCTGAAAATCTGTTGGCTATTCACCTCAGTCAGCGGGAATTTCAGCGCTCGGTTGTGCATTTATACCCGGCTTATGAAGAAGCCGCTTTCTGAGTGTGGCCTGTTTTTTTGGCGTGCATACAGGGGGTAGTACTACCAAGAGAGTAGAAAACTAGTCCCGCTGTGTAATTCAGGCCCGCGCCTTAATAAAGAAGAATCTATGTCAGTACCGGGAGTTGTTATATTCCCGGCTTACTCCTGAACGTCCCAATAAAAACGAATCCGTAAAGGAGAGAGCGATGAGTAAATTCGCCCCTGGCAAAGGTTTTGCTGTCACGGCCCTGGTAACCGCAATGTCTCTGAGCAGCATGGCCAATGCTGGTGTGACCGATCAAGATATCCTCAATGATCAGATGACCACTGATGATGTTGTTTCTTATGGACTGGGTCCGCGTGGACAGCGCTTCAGTCCGCTTGACAGTGTGAATACCGATACTGTTAAAGATCTGAAAGCTGTCTGGGCTTTCTCCTTTGGTGGTGAGAAGCAGCGTGGTCAGGAATCACAGCCCATGGTTAAAGATGGCGTGATGTACGTGACCGCATCTTATTCCCGTGTTTATGCGGTTGATGTAAGAACCGGTGATGAGCTTTGGCAGTACGATGCCCGTCTGCCGGACGGCATTATGCCTTGTTGTGATGTAATCAACCGGGGTGTTGCCTTATATGGCGATCTGGTTATTTTTGGTACGCTGGATGCCAAGCTGGTGGCGCTGAACAACAAAACCGGCAAAGTGGTCTGGAAGAAAAAAGTAGCGGACTACAAAGCGGGTTACTCTCTGACCGCTGCGCCTCTGATTGTTAAAGGTAAAATCATTACCGGTGTATCCGGTGGTGAATTTGGTATTGTGGGTAAAGTTGAAGCTTACGATGCATTGACCGGAAAAATTCAGTGGACCCGGCCAACCGTTGAAGGCCATATGGGTTACATCTGGAAGGATGGCAAAAAAGTTGAAAACGGCATTTCCGGTGGCAAAGCGGGTCAGACATGGCCTGGTGATCTGTGGAAAACAGGTGGCGCAGCAACCTGGCTTGGCGGTACTTATGACCCTGACGTGGATCTGATGTTCTTTGGTACGGGTAACCCGGCACCCTGGAACTCCCATATGCGTCCGGGTGATAACCTGTTCTCTGCTTCGCGTCTGGCTATCGATCCTGATACCGGCAAAATTGTTTGGCACTTCCAGACCACGCCGAATGATGGCTGGGACTTTGATGGTGTAAACGAGTTGGTGTCTTTTGATTACAAAGACAACGGCAAAACGATTAAAGCAGCAGGTACGGCTGACCGTAACGGTTTCTTCTATGTCCTGAACCGTGAAAACGGTGACTTTATCCGTGGTTTCCCTTTTGTTGATGAAATCAGCTGGGCTAAAGGCCTGGATAAAAAAGGGCGTCCAATCTACGTGGATGAAAACCGTCCGGGTAACCCGGCTGACTCTGCTGATGGCAAAAAAGGTAAAGCCATCCGTGCGGTACCGTCCTTCCTGGGGGGTAAAAACTGGATGCCGGTTTCTTATAGCCAGGACAGCGGTTTGTTCTATATTCCCTCTAACGAATGGGCTATGGATATCTGGAACGAGCCTGTTTCCTACAAAAAAGGCGCGGCTTACCTAGGTGCAGGTTTCACCATCAAATCCACTAATGATGATTACATTGGTGTACTGCGCGCGATGGATCCAAAAACCGGTAAAGAAGTATGGCGTTATAAAAACTACGCACCTCTGTGGGGCGGCGCTCTGTCTACAGCGGGTAATCTGGTCTTCATTGGTAACCCGGAAGGTTACCTGATGGCGTTTGATGCCAAAACAGGTGATATGAAATACAAGTTCAACACCGGCTCCGGTATCGTTGGCTCGCCTATTACGTGGAAAATGGATGGTGAGCAGTACGTCTCTGTTGTGTCCGGCTGGGGTGGTGCAGTACCACTTTGGGGGGGTGAAGTGGCCAAGCGTGTTAAGCACCTGAATCAGGGTGGCAGCGTCTGGACGTTCAAGCTGCCTAAGTAACATGTGACCGTAAGTATAAGGCCCTGTTTTTATGCAGGGCCATTAAAAAAGGGGTGCCTGAACAGGCGCCCCTTTTTTGTTATTGGATAATACAAAAGGGAATGCGTGCGGGTGAGGGGCTGTCTGGCTAAGTCTCCGGGGTGTTATGGTGCTGCCAATGGGCCCGGGTCATAAAAACTAAGACTAAGGAACTAAATTTTGTATGCCAAAGGGTCATATCTGATACCTGGGGTGGCTGGCTAATATGGTTGTGTGTCTTAACAATCGGCTCTTATCTATTTTGCATAGTCGAGCAATAACAAATAGTCGGTAATAACAAGAAGAGGCTTACAAGATGATTTACGCACAGCCAGGAACAGAGGGTTCAGTTGTTTCCTTTAAACCCCGTTACGGAAACTATATTGGTGGTCAGTGGGTTTCTCCGGTAAACGGTCAGTATTTTACAAATACAACACCTGTAACAGGTGAGGCGATCTGCGAAATTCCACGCTCCTGTGCAGCAGATATTGATCTTGCGCTGGATGCGGCTCACGCGGCAAGAGCTGCCTGGGGGAATGCATCGGTTACTGAACGCTCTAATGTTCTGCTGAAAATTGCAGACCGCATTGAAGAAAACCTGGAAATGCTGGCTGTTGCTGAAACCTGGGATAACGGTAAAGCAGTGCGTGAAACGCTGGCGGCTGATGTGCCATTAGCGGCTGACCACTTCCGTTACTTCGCCGGAACTATCCGTGCACAGGAAGGCTCTATCGGTGAAATTGATGCAAACACCGTGGCTTATCATTTCCATGAGCCGCTGGGTGTTGTGGGTCAAGTTATTCCATGGAACTTCCCGCTGCTGATGGCTGCCTGGAAACTGGCACCTGCACTGGCTACGGGTAACTGTATTGTCATGAAGCCTGCTGAGCAGACACCGGTTTCTATTTTGAAACTGATGGAAGTAATTGGCGATCTTCTGCCGCCGGGTGTACTTAATATCGTAAATGGTTTTGGTGCAGAAGCAGGTCAGGCGCTGGCGTCCAGTACCCGCATTGCAAAAATTGCTTTTACCGGTTCTACCCCGGTAGGTTCGCACATTATGAAATGTGCAGCTGAAAACATTATTCCGTCAACCACTGAGCTGGGTGGTAAGTCACCAAATATCTTCTTCGAAGATGTTCTGGATCAGGAAGATGAATACGTAAGCAAGTGTATCGAAGGTGCGGTACTGGCTTACTTTAACCAGGGCGAAGTATGTACTTGTCCATCACGTTTACTGGTTCAGGAATCGATTGCGGATGAGTTTATCGCGAAGGTGATTGAACGTGCTCAACAGATCAAACGTGGCAACCCGCTGGATACTGATGTTATGGTCGGTGCTCAGGCTTCACAGGCTCAGTATGACAAGATTCTGGGTTATATGGATATTGGCCGCGAAGAAGGCGCTGAAATCCTGATGGGTGGTGGTATTGAGCAGCTGGATGGTGATCTGGGTAAAGGCTATTACATTCAGCCTACACTGATCAAAGGCACCAATGATATGCGTGTCTTCCAGGAAGAAATCTTTGGCCCGGTTGTCTCTGTTACAACCTTTAAAGATGAAGCTGAAGCTTTGGCACTTGCTAACGATACTGAGTTCGGTTTGGGTGCAGGTCTGTGGACGCGGGATATGAACCGTGCTTACCGCATGGGTCGTGGTATCGAAGCCGGTCGTGTGTGGACTAACTGTTATCACCTGTACCCTGCACACGCTGCTTTTGGCGGTTATAAGAAATCAGGTGTTGGCCGTGAAAACCACAAAATGATGCTGGATCACTATCAGCAGACTAAAAACATGCTGGTCAGCTACGACATTAACCCACTGGGTTTCTTCTGATCGATTTGCTCCCGGACGCTGCCGACCATGCTTTCTGGCAGTGTCTTTAAGTGTTTCATGTCCAGGGAGGCTAAATCTGGCCTCCTTATCTCCTGTCTGGCTCTACCCTCTTTACGGCTCAAACAGGGCCGTTTTTTACCTTTCTTCCGTCAGTCCGGGTGTTAATCACCTTTGACTGATTTTTTGTGTTGCTTAGGCTGATATATATCAATAACGAATAAGTATATGCCTATATAATTTGTCGGTTTGCGGGCAGCGGCTCGCTTTACTTTAGCTGTGCATATCAGGGTTTGTATGGATTTCGAGTATTTGATTGATCAGTTAGGTGAGGCAGGCACAACGGCACTGGGTGGTTTGGTGCTGGGTATGCTGTTTGGTATTTTTGCTCAGCGCAGCCAGTTTTGTCTGCGGGCCGCAGTTGTTGAATTTTCACGAGGTCAGATAGGTACTAAAGTATCGATCTGGCTACTGACTTTTTCTGCCGCCGTGGCGGGCACTCAGGCCTTGATCTCCTTTAATATGCTGGATATCAGTGATTCTCGTATGCTTGCCTCTTATGGCAGCTTATCCGGGGCAGTGGTGGGCGGGGTATTATTTGGTGCAGGTATGGTGTTGGCACGAGGTTGTGGTGCGCGCCTGCTGGTATTGGCTGCGACGGGAAATTTACGCGCACTTTTTTCGGGGCTGCTTTTTGCGGCAGTAGCGCAGGCGAGCTTGCGGGGCATTTTATCCCCGGCCCGTGACTCTGTGGCTAATGCCTGGTTACTGCACGATGATGGTGGCCTTGAGCTGATTTCATTTCTGGGTATGGGTGATTTGAGCGGTATCTATCTTGGACTGGCTTGTATGGTTGTGGCTGCCTTTTATGGCATACGTAATAACCTGACAACCTGGGCATGGTTTGGCTCTCTGGGTGTGGGCTGTATGGTTGTAGGGGGCTGGTGGTTCACCTACCACATGTCTTACCAGACATTTGAACCAACGCAGGTCGAAAGCATGACCTTTACAGGCCCCTCTGCGGATACTTTAATGTATTTCCTGACACCGGGCGGTGCGCCCCTCGATTTTGATGTCGGCTTGGTACCAGGCGTTTTTATAGGCTCTTTCTTTGCTGCTCTGTTTTCTAAGACTCTGAAGTTACAAGGTTTCAAAGATGGTAACAGCATGGTGCGTTATATCTTCGGCGCGGTGTTTATGGGAGTGGGTGGTATGCTGGCGGGTGGTTGCGCGGTGGGTGCAGGCTTGACCGGTGGTTCTGCTTTTTCTATCACTGCCTGGATAGCTTTGGCGTCCATGTGGGCAGGGGCTGCGGTGACTGATGCTTTAACGGATCGGGAATGGGGCGGTAAAAAGGCCCTGGAGTTGCTGAAGTTAAAATATGGGAAGGGGTAGCTTAATTGATGCAGGAAGAGGCTTCAGGGTTCAAACCAGTTTTTGTTGATTTCTTCTTGTCTTATGCGTTCGCGCTCTGCTTCGGCTTTTTCTTCTATCAGGGTTGCCAGTGTGTTCATTCTGTTTCTGAGTTCAAATAATTGCCCGTCCAGGTGATGGTTTTTATTCAGTTCACTTAACAAAATAAAGCATTTTTTATACCGCTGAAATGACGCTTTACCGTTGTTAATTGCTTCATTTTTTAAGGCATCGTGCAGGTGCAGATCAATTTCAGTCCGCTCGAAGCATTGCTTCGATTGCTGTATCAGCGATTGGCAAATATCTGCGCTGATTTCACCCTGGGTTTCTGCTTCTTTCAAAAACTTGACCAGCTCTTTAATGACAGCACGCGCTCTTTGTGCATCGGCAGGGGCGGGGAACAAAGTGACGGAGCCTTCCGGGTGCGGAGCGGGTTCCGGTGTATTTGTTTTTTTCTGTTCGGTTTCAGTCAGTATTTGCCGGGTATTATCCGATGCTTCCAGGTGAAGGGCTGCTTTACAGTGCTGAGTGAGGTACAGCGTCAGTAATTTCAGAATTTCGGGGCTTTGATATTCAGCAGGGAAGTTGATCAGCAGGTGGTGAGCTTTGCGGATATTGCCCCTGAGTTTCATCAGCCTTAGCTGTCGCGCTTTACGGCGATTCTCGGCTAACTGGATGACATAAGCGATCAGCGACATGATAGCAATGCCGCCGAATATAAGAAATGCAATATCTGTGGGACCCATAACCACTTAACCTAAATTGATTAAAAACCACACTAACTGAAAACGTTTTGATTTTATAGAAAAAAATCAAAAAATAGCTTGACCATTTATTGGGTGATTAATAGAATATGCTCCGCGTTTGAGGGAGACTTTAAATGCATCAGCGTCCCATTCGTCTAGTGGTCCAGGACACCGCCCTTTCACGGCGGTAACAGGGGTTCGAACCCCCTATGGGACGCCATTTTTGCTTCAGGCAAAAGCAGGCGGGAATAGCTCAGTTGGTAGAGCACGACCTTGCCAAGGTCGGGGTCGCGAGTTCGAGTCTCGTTTCCCGCTCCAGATTCAAGTTTAAAGAAGCCGGCTTATGCTGGTTTTTTTATGTCTGTAATTCAGAGCAGGCCGGTACCTGTTCCGGATACCGGTCTGACCGCAGGCACCTTTCAAATAAGCCCACGTATTTTTTCTATCTGCTTGCGTTCCTGCTTAATCAGGCTGAACGAGTCCCGATCATAACTGCGCTGCAGAAAGCGCTGCATTGCGGGCCAGCGTTTGCCGTCCAGAAAATGGCCGGCATGTTCCATATTGATTAACTGGCAGGCGATTGAAATATCAGCCAGTGAGAATTGATTATTAACAAACCATTCGTTAGTGCCCAGTTGTTTCTCAAGGTAATCCAGCAACGGTGGTAGCTGGTTGTCCAGTGCGTTGTTAATGCGTGCCTGGTCAGGTTCTTTTTTCATTAAAGGTACAATCAGGCTTTCCCGGAAGATTGAGGCCGTTGTTGCCTGGGAGAGTTCGTAGTCGGCATATTTCTCTAACCACTCGCACTGTGCGCGATCTGCAGGCGCTGAAGGTATCAGGGAGGGTGTGGGGTGGGTCTGTTCAAGGTAGTGGCAGATAATGGCAGAATCAGCCAGGGTGATATCATCGTCTTCCAGTGCGGGTATGCGGCCCAGAGGGTTAAGTTTGTCGTATCCTTCGGGCTGTGCGTAGGGTAAGACCACTTCCAGTTTATATTCGAGGCTTTTTTCGGCTAGTAATACACGCACTTTTCGCACATAGGGGGAAAGTGGTGCTCCATGAAGAATAATTGCCATTGTTTGACCTCGCCCGGTTATTTATTTGGAAATAGAATAAGGGGTTAATGTGGGTTTTCCCAGTCAGAAGCGATGGTATTCTGTTTATTTCCAGGCTGTTTTGTTGTGATAAAGGCCTTGTGTGATTTTTTTAAATTAAAGGGTTGACGTCTTTGTGAAGGTTCCTTAATATACGCGCCTCCTCTGATGAGGAGCGCCACTAAGTGGTGTATGCGTCCCATTCGTCTAGTGGTCCAGGACACCGCCCTTTCACGGCGGTAACAGGG
>JBMYOX010000024.1:0-42947 GCA_049599735.1 Pontibacterium sp.
CAGAAAAGCCGAGCGCCCAGCATAATTGCAGCCAGCGTCAGGGCAATAACAAGAGAAATCCAGAAACCCTGTGGTCCCATGGCGGGTACTATCCAGTCTTTTCGGGCCAGTATAAAACCCAGGGGCAGTCCGATCATCCAATAGGCAACAAATACCATTCCCAGGGGGATCGTAGTATCCCTGTAGCCCCTCAGTGCGCCTGCACAGGCGACCTGAATCGCATCTGAGAACTGAAAAACAGCGGCAATCGTAATGAGTTCGGCGGCAATCAGAATGATTGCCTGGTCACTCGTATAAAGCGTTGCGATCTGAGCGGCAAACAAAAACATTAAGGTCGAGCTAAGCGTTGCGCAGATAAGGGTAATTAACACGCCGGTGGATGCGCTGTAGCAGGCTCCTTGTTTGTTATTACCGCCCAGGCGGTGTCCGATGCGAATGGTTAATGCCATTGCGATGCTCAGGGGGATCATAAATACCATGCCGGTAAAGCTGATGGTAATCTGGTGGGCCGCAACAATAGTTTCACCCAGGTCTGCCAGCAACAGGGCAATTATGGCGAACATACTCACTTCAATCAGCAGTGTCAGCCCAATTGGCAGTCCAAGGCGGAGAAAGTAGTTCAGTTGTTGCAGGCCGGGTAGTCTGCGGTGAGCGAATAGCTCGCAGGGCTTAAATGTATGACTGGTTTTGATATAAATTAATCCGGCACCGAGGGTAAGCCACATCACAAGACTACTCGCCCAGCCACAACCAACACCGCCGAGTTCAGGTAATCCCAGTTTGCCGTAAATAAACAGGTAGTTAAGCGGGATATTGGCCAGCAGCGCAAAAATGGCAATGATCATAATCGGATGGGTTTTACCAAAGCCTTCAGAAAAACTGCGAATGACCTGGTAAAGCATAATAGCCGGAAACCCCCAGGATATGGCCGCCAGGTAGCGGGCCGTTTTTTCAGCCAGGGCAGGCTCAACTGACATCCACGCCAGTACGGGTAATGTGTTGTGAAGCAGTATAATGGCGATAAAACCCAACGCCAGGGCAATGACACAGCCCTGAGCAAAAATATCACGGGTCTGTTTGAGTTTTCCTGCACCTACCTGGTGTGCAACCAGGGGGGTTGTTGCCATCAGTACACCTTCAAAGGCAAGAAAAACAGGTAACCACAAGCTGGAGCCAATAGCGATGGCGGCCAGATCTTGTGAGCCGTATCGGCCCGACATCAGCGTATCGACAAACCCCATGCCTGTCTGGGAAACCTGGGCAACAATAATTGGCCAGCCAATGGTCAGCAATTGGCGAATCTCACGCCAGCGATTTTGAAGTTTATTCATTTAAAGGAAGAGGGCTGTAAAGTCATAATGATGCCGGCGCTTCAGGCTATTGCCTGCTCACCGTCATCGGACGGGCTGATTAGTAGTGCCTATAAAAAAGAATGCCAGTCAGCGGGTTGGCTGACTGGCATTGGCACGGATGCGTAGTGACTTATCTGTGATGTCGATTAGCACTCACGGGATTTTACATAGCGACCGGGGGCTGGCTCAATCTCTGTATATTCAGCATTACCACAAACGGCAGGGGCCTCGACTTTTTTACCGTTACGGCGATTTAGCCACTCAGACCAGTGAGGCCACCAGGAGCCTTCCTGTTTCTCAGCGGTTTCCAGCCAGTGGTCAGCACCCTGGCCCAGTTCACCTTTGATCCAGTAGTTACGACGGTTTTTAGATGCAGGGTTGATCACACCGGCAACGTGGCCGCTGGCACCCAGAACAAATTCCACAGTGCCTTTTGTCAGTTCAGTACCCACAAAGGTGCCTTTCCAGGGGGCAATATGATCTTCGACAGTGGACAGGAAGTAGCAAGGTATTTTCACTTTGCTCATGTCGATGCTTTCACCACAGATGGTCAGGCCGTCTTTTTCTGCCAGTTTGTTTTCCAGATACATCTTGTTGATGTAGTAGGTGTACATAGTGGCAGGCAGGTTGGTCGGATCGCTGTTCCAGTACAGAATATCGAATGGTGGAGGCGTCTTGCCTTTCAGGTAGTTGTTGACAACATAAGACCAGATCAGATCGTTAGAGCGCAACATGTTGAATGACGTTGACAGTTCGCGACCATGAAGAATACCTTCATTGTTGACCTTGTCTTCCAGGCGCTTAACCTGCTGTTCATCAATGAAAACGCAGAGATCACCCGGATCACGGAAATCAATCAGCGTGGTCAGGAAAGTAGCCGATGCAACCGGTGTCTGTTTACGTGCAGCGAGAACCGCTAATGAAGACGCCAACAGGGTGCCGCCGATGCACCAGGCAACCGCATTGAGCTTCTCTGTCTCTGTGACTTTGTTAACAACGTCAACTGCGGTTAATACGCCTTTTTCGACATAGTCATCCCAGCTGATGTGGCTTTGCTCAGTGGTAGGGTTGAACCAGGAAACCAGGAAGGTGTTCTGACCCTGATCCAGGCAGTACTTAACAAAAGAGTTATGTTCCTGAAGATCAAGAATATAAAATTTGTTGATGCACGGTGGCACAATCAGCGTCGGGCGCTCGGAAACCTGCTCGCAAGTTGGCTTGTAGTGAATCAGCTGAAACATGTCGTTTTCAAAAACAACAGAGCCTTTAGACAAGGCGATGTTTTCGCCCAGGGAAAAGGCCGTTTCATCCGTCATGGAGATGCGGCCCTTGTCCAGGTCGCCCAGCAGGTTCTTCAGGCCGTCAACCAGGCTCTCGCCTTTAGTTTCCAGTGCCTGCTGCAATACTTCCGGGTTGGTCATGGCAAAGTTGGTGGGTGACATCGCATCAATATATTGCTGCGTATAGAATTCCAGTTTTTTCTGCTGGTTTTCATCCAGATTGGCATTGGATGCCATTTTGTTCAGCATATTGGATGTCAGCAGGTAAGACTGCTTAATGTAATCAAAAACAGGATTCTGGGACCATTCATCGGCCTGGAAGCGGCGGTCGCCATGTGCAGGTTCAGCAACAGATGACTGTACGGTGCCGCCGGAAAGCAGGTTTTTCCACAGATTCATCTGGCTGGTCTGGTAATCGGTAATGGCGCGAACCCATACGGAAGGATCTTCCCAGGAACGTGTTGCCAGATCAGTCCAGGACTGTGTGAAAGCACTGAAAATTTCATCACCGCCAGAGGCAGAGAACATCTCCAGGGTTTTCTGCGTTTCCTTGTTAACGTAGTCAATAAACTCTTGTGGATTGGAGAGCATGTTGCTTTTATTTTCCATAAATACGCCTTAATGAGTGCCGGTCCGTTTGTATGCAGCGACTGGGTGCAGCAATAGTCAACGGGCATAATCGTAGTCATGCCTGGTCATCTGGGTTAACGCGTCAGTTATCCTGCAAGCAGGCGTGACTGGTTTAAGATTTAGCGCGCCCGGAGGTGTCAGGTGAATGACGTTGCTCAATCATATCATCGATATGTTGTAGTATTTTGTAGCTTTCTTCTTCTGCTTGTCGCATTGCAGCAACGATATTGTCTCTGATATCCGTATTCTTTTGCCAGTTTTCGTCGCGAAGAGAAACGGCTTCCTGTACTGCATGGTGCACTGCCGCATGAGGAAGTTCAAGGGCCGGATAACTAGACGTATGTCTAAATTCTTCGTGACCAAAGCCTTCGTAGTACCACTGACCCAGCCGACATTCTGTATGAGCCCTTGATATTACAGCTATTTCTTCGGCATGGTCCTCGTTTGTATTCAGTGCCAGATAGCCGTTTTGCTTGAAAATAACATGGTCGGCTTTTGCCAGAGAACCAAAGGTTTTATCTTTTGCATAAGAGGCATAACGCTTGGTTTCTTCTGCGGAGGTGGCAATTTCCTGAAATTGTTGACGGAAATCTTCAATTTTTCGGGTGACATTCGCGGCAGCGACATTAGATGCCTCAGATTGAGCGACCATATCCTGCACCCGCTGGGTAAAGGTCTCTATAGTCTGGCTGACATCCACCGCTGCGTCTTTAGTGCGGTTGGAAAGGGCTTTAACTTCATCGGCTACAACGGCAAAGCCACGACCCTGCTCACCCGCACGGGCGGCTTCGATGGTTGCATTAAGCGCTAGCAGACTGGTCTGGTCTGCAATGTCGGTAATAATAGACAGTGATTTTATGACCTGTTGACTGTCTTCTTCCAGTTTACGAATGACCCGAGTAACCGAATCAATATTGCCACTTATATTTTTTAAAGACGAGGCCATTTCCCTGACGGCATCCTGGCTGCCAACGGCAACATCACCGTTATGGCGGGCAATACTTTCGACCTGTTCCATTTCATCAGAGATTTTAACCAGGTCGGCCTGGTTGAGTTTCAGATTGTGAATTAAGTGATGTGTATTGAGTTTGTGAAGCTCGGAATGCAGTTCATTCGCCGCAATAAACGCCTGGCCTGCCTGCATTTTTGCCAGGGCTTCATTAATGCGAATCAGTGAATTGCGTAGTTGGCCGGGCAGGCCTTTATAAAGTGCAAGGCGATCGTAGTTTCCCTCAGAGACCTGTTGAAAACAGGAGTCTACTTCACGCAGGTAGGATTCTACACGATCCAGTAAATCATTAAGCTCCCAGGCGACCAGGCCCGCTTCACCGAGCCCGGTTATTTCCGTGATGCGTCCGCTAAGCTGGCCTTTGTTGGCGTCCTGCAAGATAGCAAAAATCTTTTCCAGGCCATTTACCGCATGTGTTTGGCTGTTATAGCAGTAGATACTGAGTCCGAAAGAAAAACCGAGTGGTACAATCAGCCACCAGTGAAAACCGGCGGTGAGTGCGAAGGTGAGGCAGGTACCGCAGCTGAGCAGAAAAATGCAGACGGCGATGGCCAGGTTTTTTGATCGTAACAGGGAAATACCCTGGCCGGTTCCAGTTTGATATTTGTTATCTGCGCTCATAAGTAATCGATTATTTATCCAGGCTGATGATTAGCTCGTTGTAGGTAACACCCAGTGCGCTCAGCTTTTCCTGAAGCAGTTTAAGTGAGGCAGCCGGTGCTTCTTTTGGCTCCGATTTTTTCTCCAGTGCGAGCATTTCCCGATAGATAGGTTCGAGTGTGTTAATGGCCTGCTCATCGGGGCGTCTTCTGACGGAGTAGTAGCCGGTCACCTGACCATTTGAATTATAATCGGCGGTGATGTTGGCAAACACCCAGTAATAAGCGCCACTTTTACACATATTTTTGACATAGCCAAAAAATTCATCGCCATTTTGCAGTGTCTGCCACAGGAGGCGAAAAACACCCCTGGGCATATCCGGGTGGCGAACGATATTATGCTGCTTGCCCAGTAACTCTGCTTCGTGGTAACCGGCAATATGCATAAATACACGATTGGTGTAGGTAATGACCCCCCGGTAATCTGTTTTGCTCACGATAAACTCATCCTCTCTGAGGCGAATTTCCTGGTCAATCGGCGTTATGCTGGCCTTCATCGTTTATCTCCGCTAACCTCGTCCGGCGGTTCATAGCCTTGTTTAAAGTAAGACTTTTTTAAGCGAATTGTAAGTGTTTTTAGGTGGTTGAATGAAGCAGTTATTCCTGATGAGTACTTGTGGCTGTCATTTATGTGAAGTGGCTGAGGGTGTGTTAGTAAGCACTCTGGACGCGGCAGCTTATATTGTCGATGAAATTGATATTGCGGAGGATGATGCAATGATTGAAAAATACGGTATTCGTATTCCGGTTTTGGTGGATGAAGCCAGCGGCAAAGAGCTGGGCTGGCCGTTTGATCAGGCTGAGCTGTTAAACTTTCTGGCTAAACTGTCCTGATCAGCTTGTCAGATTAAAAAACCGCTGGCTGTTGCTCAAGGTTTCTTCACTTAACTGTTCCAGACTTTTGCCTGTGATGTCTGCGATTTT
The DNA here is from genome assembly GCA_049599735.1 of Pontibacterium sp. GTDB lineage: Bacteria > Pseudomonadota > Gammaproteobacteria > Pseudomonadales > Balneatricaceae > Pontibacterium. Next base: position 5,855 of record JBMYOX010000024.1, read on the forward strand.
GGCTGCTATATGGGGCAGGTGACAAGGTTCATTGCGGCGGGATTTTGGTTTAGGTTTCAGATTCCGGGGCAGGAGGTAAGGCGCGTCCGTTTCCAGCAACAGGCGGTCTGCGGGAATGTCTTTTAACAGTGTATGTAAATGTCCGCCGCGCCTTTCATCACAAACCCAGCCGGTAATGCCGATATACAGGTCAAGATCGAGATAGCCATAAAGTGCTTCTTTAGTGCCGGTAAAGCAATGGGCGACCGCCCGACAAAAGTGATCCCTGTGTGCACTTAGCATTTCAAACTGTGTTTTGAAGGCATCCCTTTCATGAAGAAAGACAGGTAGCCCGCATTCGGCAGCCAGTTCCAGTTGTTTCTCAAAGGCTTTGATTTGCTGTTCCGGGGTGGAAAAATTCCGGTTAAAATCCAGTCCGGTCTCACCCACGGCCACTACGGCATCTGTTTTGTAAAAGTCACGCAGGTAATGTTCTGTTCCGGCGGTAAAATTTTTTGCATCATGAGGATGTACACCTGCTGTGCAGAAGAGGCTGTCCGGATGAGCATGACACAAGGCTATAGCACGTTCGCTGTCCCGGACGGAGGTGCCGGTGACAACCAGCTTTTTCACACCGTTGTGCCAGGCTCTCTCCAGCACAGCATCCAAATCGTTGCTGAAAGCTGAGTCCGCAAGGTTAACACCGATATCGATCCACTCTGTCTGCATGAAATACGTTGCCTGTAGGTTGTTTTCTGCAGCGAATTATACGGCGCCTTTGTTAAATGGCTATATCCCGGCTGACTTATCCGATACTTAATCAGAGAGCGCTGGCTTTGTCTTCTTTAGTATTAAGCGCCAGCAGGCTTGCCTCATCCTCTGTCAGCAGGCTGCCTGCTCGCCCGGCCAGGCGTTCATAGATAACCCGAAAGGCGAGTACATTTTGTACATAACGGCGGGTTTCTTTAAAAGGGATAGTCTCAATCCAGATATCCAGTGGCAGGTGGCCGCGCTGGGTTAACCAGCGTTTTACCCGGTGCGGTCCCGCATTGTAGGCCGCCGTGGCATAGGCCTTGTTTTGGTTAAAACGCCGGTGCATTTCTCCTAAGTAGGCGGTGCCCAGGGCAATATTGATTTTTGGATTATTGAGCTGGGCGATGTGCCTGTAGGGTACTTTATGTTTTTTTGCGGTGAGTTTAGCGGTCGCAGGCATAAGCTGCATCAATCCCCGGGCCCCGGCATGAGATTTGGCATTGACCCTGAAGGCGCTCTCTTGTCGGGCGATGGCCAGGGGCCAGGTTTTATCGATATTTTGTTTTTGGGCGTTTTTATTAAACAATGCCTGATGAGGGTAGGGGAAACGAATGCCAAGTTCATTCCATTGTCGGGTATCAATAGCGACATTGATTGCGCGATTATGCCAGCCCCAGTTCAGAGCCAGATAACCGGCTAAAAGCTGTTGTTGTTTGTCGAGTTTTTTGCTGGCCAGCGCCCATTCCCGGTTTGCGGCTACGGTCATGCCCAGATGGAAGAGCTCGCGGGCGCGCACGAAGCCGGGTATGGAAGCGATTTTTTCCAGTTCGGTGCGCCCCGAGAGACTTGATTGCTGATTCAGTGCAAAAGGGGTTTTATTCAGTTCTGCGGCTAAAAAACCGTAAAAGCTGCGGGTTCCGGATATAGACGTTAGCTGTGTTGTGCTTTTAGGATTGTTTTGAAGCTGTTCTCCGGTAATGGCTTGCCAATAGCGCCAGCGTTCAGAGTTTTTTTGTTTTTCAGGTAGCCGGGCTATCGCACGATTAACACCTGCCCAGTCTTCCTGGCTGAGTGCGAGTCGGGCACGCCACTCGGTTACTTCGGGGTATTGATAGTCCGGGTCCAGTTTGCTGATCAGTTGTTCGGCCTGTTTATCGTAGTTAGCCGCCAGCTTCAGTGCCAGGCTTTTATCTAACCCGGTAATAAGCCCTGCCTGCAGCGGCGAAAACTGTTTGCGATGCTTAAGCCAGCTGGTGGTTGCTGCAATGCGATCATTGCGAGCCCAGCGCTTATAACCATAAGTCACTAAAACAGGAAGGCTGGCGGTACTTAGCTGTGAGGCTTTAAGTGTGCGGACCTGTGCCGGATTGCGCTGTATTTTCCAGAAGAGCGCACTTTGTTTTTTGTCTGCAGGTGTTGAAATAGCGCGCTCGATATATTTGGCCAGCGAGGTATTTCCGGCTGCTGCGGCAAGCCAGAAGCGTTTCAGGGCCAGTGATGATGTAGGTTGTCCGGTTTTTTTCCAGGCGTTGAACAGCGGGTCACAGGTTTTATGCTGAGACTGGCCTTTTAGCCAGAGGGACTCTGCCGCTTTAAGTGCCGCCGTTCGGGCACCGCTATTAAGACGTGCGATCTGTAATCGACAGCTATATAAATCCCCGCTGGCGGGCTGTTTGGCGTGGGCGGCCCGGTAGGCTTTCCATTGTTTTTTCTGAAATAAATGGCGTAACCAGGCGCGATTAAGCTGCCAGGGCAGGGGGGTGTCTGAAAATTGTCCGGAAAACGCATCAACCTGAGATTGTTTCAGGCTGGGCAGTTGATTTTTGAGACTTTGAAATTTCAGGTAAGGATAAAGCGGGTAGTCAGCCAGTGCTTGAAGGTTTTTATTCCCGATGACTGTAGTGCCTTTTACGAGCTTTTTGTATTGGGCCTGAAACTGGCTGCGCTGAGTGTCTATCTGTGCTGCCTGGGCGAAGGAAACTGAAAACAGCAGCGTTAGCAAGAAAAATGGGATACGCATCGGGGTGACCTTTAACCTGGGTGAAATCCGCATCAATAAAGGGAATGCCACTGGGCCGGGTGGTGCGGATCTGTTCCCGGATGCCCTGTCTTATACAGTTATACGACAGACTGTCGCTTTAATTAAATCATATTTGCACTGCATGAGTGTATTTCAAGTAGAATAGCGCACTTTAGAAACAGTGCAGAGAGTGTTATGCCCCTTATTCGTCTCGATAAAGTATCAGTAGCCTTTGGTGATAAACCACTGATGGACCGCGTGGATTTTCAGATTGATCCGGGTGAGCGGGTTGCCCTGGTTGGATTAAACGGTGCGGGTAAGTCCACCTTGCTTAAAATTATCGAGGGGCGACAGGCAACAGACAGTGGTGAGTTCTGGTGTGATCCTGCCTGTCGAATTGCTGAGCTTCCCCAGGCGATGCCTGCGGCCGATGAACGTTCTGTCAGGCAGGTTGTGACAGATGGCCTGAATGATATTCTGGTATTGCGCGAGGCTTATGACCGTGTGGCTATTGCTGAAAATGCTGATCTGAATGAGCTGGACAGGTTGCAGCACCAGATCGAAGCCCTGGATGGCTGGAATCTGGAGCAGCGAGTACAGCGTGTGCTGGATAAGCTTTCATTGCCTGGCGAAAAATTAATGTCGCAGCTATCAGGTGGCTGGCGTCGAAGAGCTGCGCTGGGTGCCGCACTGGTTCAGGAGCCACAGCTTTTATTGTTGGATGAGCCTACCAACCATCTGGATGTTGAAACTATTGAATGGCTGGAGCAGCAGTTACTGGCCTTTAATGGCGGCTTACTTTTTATATCCCATGACCGGACGTTGGTTGAAAAGCTGGCCACTCGTATTATCGAACTGGACCGCGGGCAGTTGACGTCTTTTCCGGGTTCTTACACAACTTATCTGGAGCAAAAAGCCAAGCTGCTGGAAGATGAAGAGCGTAATAATGCCTTGTTTGACAAACGACTGGCGCAGGAAGAAGTCTGGATACGTCAGGGCATCAAAGCCCGCCGCACCCGTAATGAAGGCCGTGTGCGGGCGCTGAAAGCCATGCGTAATGACCGTGCTGATCGCCGCAATCGCCAGGGCAAGGCAAACTTCAACCTGGAAGAAGCGAAGAAAAGTGGCAAACTGGTGGCAGAGCTGGAAGCGGTTTCCCATGGTTATGATGGTAAGTCACTGATTAATAATTTCGACTTCTCATTGCAGCGTGGTGATCGGGTGGGTCTGATCGGGCCAAACGGTGCCGGTAAAAGTACCTTGCTGAATATACTGCTTGGCAAGCTGGTGCCTGATACAGGACGCGTGCGTGTTGGCACTAACTTGAAGGTTGCTTACTTTGATCAGCTTCGCACTCAGCTGGAGCTGGAGAAAAGTGTGATGGACAATATCGCTCAGGGTCGGGAAAGCATTGAAATCAATGGTCGCCAGCGACATCTGATCAGCTATCTGGGTGATTTTTTGTTCTCTCCCGAACGTGCCCGGACACCCGTTAAAGCACTTTCCGGCGGGGAATGTAACCGCGTGATGCTGGCAAAACTTTTTAGTCAGCCTGCCAATATTCTGGTACTGGATGAGCCGACCAATGATCTGGATATTGAAACCCTTGAATTGCTCGAAGAAATTCTGCTGGATTTTGATGGCACGGTGCTGCTGGTCAGCCATGACCGTGCATTTCTGGATAACGTTGTCACCAGCACGCTGGCCTTTGAAGGGGGTGGCAAAATCCGTGAATATGTGGGTGGTTATAACGACTGGTTACGCCAGCGCCCGGAACCGGCTAAACCAAAATCAGCTGCTAAAGTCGAAGTCAGAGCTGAAGTTAAGGCTGAAAAAAAGCCGGTACCAGTGAAAATAAAAAAGAAACTGAGTTATAAGCTCCAGCATGAGCTGGAAACGTTACCTGCAAAGCTGGAGGCTGCAGAACAGGCGGTTGAGCAGTTACAGATTGAAGTGGCGGCTCCTGATTTTTATCAGGGGGATCATCAGGTCGTGGCAGACAAACTGGCGGCGCTTCAGGCGCAGGAAAATGCCCTTGAAGCATTGATGGATCGTTGGGTGGAGCTTGAGGCGATGCAGGACGAGGCCTAGGCAATAAACAAAGGGCTGCTTAACAAGTGTTAGCAGCCCCGGTTGCTTATTTCTTTTCTTTCACGCGTACTGCGAGTACATCACAGTTAGCGCCGTGCAAAACACCGTTAGCGGTAGAGCCCAAAAGCAGCGCAAGACCATGGCGGCCATGACTGCCAACGATGACGAGGCCCGTATCAAGCTCTTTAGCAAGGCGATGAATTTCAGTTTCGGTATGGCCGGTTACCACCATTTGTTTTGTCACCGGATAACCCAGAGCTTCGGCGTAATGTTTCAGTCGGCTGTGTGCGTGGTCATCCAGTTGCTCCTGAATGGTTGTCAGATCCATGGGAACGTCACCACCGTAGGCAAAGCTGAGCGGCTCAATAACATGGAGTAAATAAAGTTCTGCTGAGTTGGCCGTGGCCATCTCACGGGCAGTGTTGATCAACTGATCACACTCCTCAGACAGATCCAAAGCAACAAGTATCTTACTGTACAGGCTCATGGCTAACTCCTTCTGTTTCTTTCACTTAGAGATTAGCATAAGGGGTCGGTACCTGGGTTTTGATTACCATCAATGAAAGGAGGTTTTTGTGAAGTGGGCCGTTATCATTCTGATTATGTTGTCGCTGGTGGGTTCTATGATGTGGGCGATGCCAAGCCCCAGACAGCGTTTTCAGGCAGAGCTACGCAGCCGGGCTAAACCGCTGGGGTTCCAGGTGCAGATGGTGCGCTTAACTGCCCCCAGAGGCAAAGGTGAGGCTGAAGCCGAACAGTATTCTGTAATGGCTTATCGTTTGCCGCGCCTGAATATGGATAAAAAATCGGGTCAGGCGTTTGAGTCCTGGCATGCATTTCGGGTTGAATCTATTGCGAATGAAGGCCTGCCTGCAGGCTGGAGCTGGGGCTTTGGTGAAAATGTACTCAGCGAAGCAGCTTTGACCTTGCTGGCGGATATTATTGCGAAGATGCCTGAGGGTGTTTCATCCATTGAATCGACACCGATCCATGTGAGTGCTCACTGGAATGAAAAGGGCAAAATAGAGGACCTTGATTTAATTCAGGCTCAGCTAGCGCGCATTCTTGAAGCTAAAGTGTAGTTTGTTGATGTTAGATGATGATATGAAGCAGGTATTAGTAAAACCCGGGCGTTATACACACTACAAAGGCGCTGAGTATGAAGTGCTTTACTGTGCGCGTCACTCTGAAACGGAAGAGTGGCTGGTGGTTTACAAGCAGTGTTATGGTGATGAGGGCATCTGGGTGCGACCTTTGTTGATGTTCTGTGAAAATGTCCGTTTAGCAGATGGTCGGGAAATAGCACGCTTTGAAGCACAAGGTACTGGTTAAACGGCGTGCCTTACATTAACCGATCTATACTATCGGCCAGTGTACCCTGAGATTTGTTGCGTTTAGGTTGGATGTTGTAAATTTCGTGATTAACTTTTTCAAGCCGGTTCATCTTTTCCTGATGAGAAATGTTAGCTTTTAAAAGGATGGCCTTTGCGTGCTTAAAGTGCGAAAGCGCTGTATTTTTGTCGCCATCTGCTAAATATTGATGGCCTTGCTGAAGGTGCGCATCGGCGACAATGCTGACTTTAAGCAGGTACAGATTTAAACGGTAGTTTTTTGCCAGTGCCGGACTGATGCGTCCGGCATGAGCCATTTGCAGAATCAGTTTTTCTGCAAAACCAATGTAAATTTGCACACGTTTGACGGCACGATCACTGTCAAGCAGGTGGCCGGCAGGCAGAGCCTGGTCGGCGTCCTCTTTGAGTTGTGTGATATGGACAAGTAAATCAGATTCAGGAGCCAGTAGTGCAATTTCATCATACATGGCCATAACATGTACGTTGATTTTTTCGATAATTTCGGCGTTGCAATCGATTTCACGCAGTATTCTCAGTGCCAGAAAAACAGATTCACATTGCTGCTTCAGCCAGATGAGCCGTTGCTCTTTTGCCTGGGCATGCTGTTCTTTGGTGGAGATGTAATTATTCACTACCATTGCAACGATGCCGACAATAGCAATCAGGATGACAAAGAGTAAATTATCTTGAAGCATAGGTTTAGTTCTTGCAAATTGGCGGATAACAGTTTGATATAAAAGCCTGTGGAATTGTCGCGTTATTAAGGGTTAGGGTAAAGCTTATTAGTTAAATGAAGATGGTGAAAATATTAATTCTTTCTTGACCGCATCATTTTCAGCACTTATATATGCTTCCCAATTCAGTTTTTAGTCGATCGCCTGAAGGATCATACCCTTATGGGAAAGTCTCTCGTAATAGTCGAGTCACCAGCTAAAGCCAAGACAATTAATAAATATCTTGGTAACCAGTACATCGTTAAGTCCAGTGTGGGTCATATTCGTGATCTGCCTACCAGTGGTAGTGGGCCTAAAAGCGATCCGAAAGAGCGTGCGCGCCAGGCAGCCCTGACGCGTAAAATGTCTCCCGAAGATAAGGCTGTTTATAAAAAGCGCAAGGCAAAAACGCAGCTTGTTGCCCGTATGGGTGTTGATCCCGAGAATAACTGGGATGCTGTCTACGATATTTTGCCGGGTAAGGAAAAGGTTGTAGAAGAGCTCCGGCGACTTGCTAAAACGGCTGACCATATCTATCTCGCAACCGATTTGGACCGCGAAGGAGAAGCTATTGCCTGGCATTTGCGCGAAGCAATTGGCGGTGATGACAGTCGCTACAGCCGGGTTGTGTTTAACGAGATTACTAAAAAAGCCATTCAGAGTGCTTTTGAAGCGCCCGCTGTGCTCGATATAGATCGCGTAAATGCTCAGCAGGCACGCCGTTTTCTGGACCGTGTTGTGGGTTATATGTTGTCCCCGTTACTCTGGGAAAAGATTGCCCGCGGGCTTTCTGCCGGACGTGTGCAGTCGGTAGCTGTACGCCTGGTTGTTGAGAGAGAACGTGAAATTCGTGCGTTTATACCGGAAGAATTCTGGGAAGTGCTTGCGGATACTGCTATCACCAGCGGCGAACATCTGCGCCTGAATGTGGTTAAGGTGGATGGTAAGGAGTTTCGGCCGGGTTCTGAGGCTGAAACAAACGCGCACCTGGAAAGCCTTAAAGCCAGCACTTTTACCGTTGTTAAACGTGAAGACCGGCCTACCAGCAGCAAACCCTCTGCGCCTTTGATTACCTCAACCCTGCAGCAGGCGGCCAGCACCCGACTTGGCTTTGGGGTTAAGAAAACCATGATGCTAGCCCAGCGGCTCTATGAAGCGGGCTACATCACTTATATGCGTACTGACTCGACTAACCTCAGTGCTGAAGCAGTCGAGACCTGTCGGGATTACATTCAGACACACTATGGGGATGATTACCTGCCTGCTGAGGCGATACGTTACTCCAGTAAGGACGGTGCTCAGGAAGCGCATGAGGCTATTCGTCCATCTGATGTGACCGTGCCGCCGACTTCGCTGAATAGTATGGATCGTGATGCGGAACGTCTGTATGAGCTGATCCGTCGCTATTTTATTGCCTGTCAGATGACTCCTGCTAAATATACAAGCTCTCGTATTCTGGTAGAGGCGGGTGGTTTTGAATTACGTACCAAAGGGCGCATTCTGCGTTTTGATGGTTACACCCGGGTGATGGGCTTTAAGGGTAAAGGTGATGAAGATGTTATCCTTCCGGATGTTAAAGCCGGAGAGACCCTGGCTTTGTCAGAGCTTCTGCCCAAGCAGCATTTTACCAAACCTAGCGCCCGCTTTACTGAAGCGAGCCTGGTAAAAGAGCTGGAAAAGCGGGGCATTGGCCGACCATCAACCTATGCTTCGATTATTTCAACCATTCAGGATCGTGGCTACGTTCAGGTGCAAAACCGGCGTTTTTATGCGCAAAAAATGGGTGATATTGTTACCGAGCGCCTGACTGAAAATTTTACCGACCTGATGGATTTCAGCTTTACCGCACGTATGGAAGAGTCATTGGATGATATCGCCAATGGCAATGCCGAATGGAAGGCCTTGTTAAACCGCTTTTATGAAGGGCTGGTTCGCAGGCTGGAGGAGGCGCAGAGTGTTGAGCACGGCATGCGTCCCAATGACCCAACCGAGACAGACATTGAATGTCCGGATTGTGGTCGCCCGATGATGATTCGTACCGGCAGTACGGGTGTGTTTTTAGGTTGTTCTGGCTACAGCCTGCCACCGAAAGAGCGTTGCAAGTGTACAATTAATTTGGTGCCGGGTGATGAGGTAGTGAGCGTTGACGGGGATGAAGAGGAAGAGTCCCGGATTTTACGCAACAAACACCGTTGTCCGCTGTGCGAAGCCGCAATGGACTCTTATCTGGTGGATACCACCCGTAAATTACATGTATGTGGTAATAACCCGGACTGTCCCGGCTACGAAGTGGAGCAGGGTGAGTTTCGCCTGAAGGGTTATGAAGGCCCGAGCATTGACTGTGACAAGTGTGGCAGTGAGATGCAGCTGAAAACGGGGCGTTTTGGTAAGTTCTTTGGCTGCACCAATACCGAATGTAAAAATACCCGCAAACTGCTGAAAAGTGGTGAGCCTGCACCACCGAAGATGGATCCGGTGCCTATGCCGGAGCTTCAGTGTGAGAAGGTGGAAGATACTTATATTTTACGTGACGGTGCCAGTGGACTTTTCCTTGCTGCCAGTCAATTTCCAAAAAACCGGGAGACACGTGCACCTAAAGTGTCCGAGATCATTCCTCACAAGGATGAGATTGATCCAAAATATACCTTCTTGTTTTCGGCGCCTGTAAAGGATGGCGAGGGTAATCCGGCGATTATTCGTTATAGCCGGAAAACCAAAGAGCAGTATGTTATGAGTGAGGTTGAGGCTAAGGCGACCGGTTGGAAGGCGTATTACGTGAACGGTGCCTGGGTTGAGGAGCAGCCTAAGCCAAAGTCAAAGCCCAAGAAAGCAGCAGCAAAAAAATCAAAGTAATAAGCCTTGTTGGGCTTAGGGGAAATTGATGAGCGGTATTTATCTGGCACGGACAAACCAGAAATTAACTTTTGCACGCATTCATATTGAGGCGCTGAAAAGCGCCCAAAGTTCCACGGGCTGGAGCAAACATGCGTTGATTGAGTCCTACAATGAATCGGTGCTCTTTCATATGGCCTCTGCTTACGATGCTTTTCTACGGGAAGTTGCAGAATTATACCGCTTTGATACGGAGGCTTTGGTGGGGTACCGTTCGTTGATGGCTCAGTTTGAAGCGACGGGTTTAGAGGGCGCTGAATTAAACGAGTTGGGGTTGCTGGAAAAGAACCAGAGCAGCTGGTTGCATAAAATGCTGGCTGCTTACGAGGCCTGTTGGCATGGTACCAATAAGCGAGGTACCGTGACTGAGGTGAGCAGTGTGTCTGAAATTCATGTGGTTCAGGTGAATCCGGATCACGCAGAAGACGGGCAGATTGTGACTGAGTATGAAGACTGGTTAAAGGAAATGAGTGCGTTAGTCGAGCGTTTGCGTATGGGTATGCAGGAGTGGTAATACTTTGATTGATGGGCCAAAAAATGAAATGCTGCTGGAAATTGTTGAGCTGGACAATGGCGACCTGGCGATACGCCGGATTGATGAAGACGATGCGCCTTTGATGGTTGTTGCCTTCGGCGATGATTTGCGGGATTCCCTGAAGGAAAAATGTACTGAAGTAGGGCGTATGATGTTAACGGCAGGCATTCATATGATCGCTGAATCAGGTCATCGCTTATCGACTGCCAGAGAAGAGGTTTCGGAGCAGTCGCCGACTTTGCATTAAATGCGCGGCTAGTGGGTATGGCCGGGTAGAGCGGATAAACTTCAGCGTTTTGCCTGCGCCGTATAACGATGCCGTGACCTTCACCTGATCGGGCGGAAAATTCAGGGCTTATCTGCTTATCTGCTTATGCGCTGATGGGAGTACAGATGAGGGTTTAATGGTCAGTACTGTAGCTTTTGTACTCTGACAGGTCATCATGGTTCATTACCTCTGCGAATAACGCCCACGCTCAGACCTTCAATGACCAGCGGTTGCTCGCGTAAATCAACTTTGATGGGTTCGAAAGCTTCGTTTTCAGCAATCAGGTACACCATATGTCCCTCCTGCTTAAAGCGTTTTACGGTGACTTCATCTTCAATACGTGCGACAACAATCTGGCCGTTGCGCGCTTCCCTGCACTGGTGTACAGCCAGCAGATCACCATCCATAATGCCCACATTCTTCATGCTCATGCCGCGTACACGCAGCAGATAGTCGGCTTTGGGGTGAAAAAAATCTGCAGAAATTGTGCAGTGCTCTTCCACATGCTCCTGGGCTAATATGGGAGAACCCGCTGCAACCTGTCCGATAACAGGCAGGCCGGTTTCAGGCTCCGTTGTTTCAGGGATACGAATGCCACGTGATGTGCCGGGTATGATTTCAATGGCACCTTTGCGGGCAAGTGCTTTGAGGTGTTCTTCAGCGGCATTGGCAGAACGAAAACCCAGCTCCCGCGCGATATTTGCACGCGTAGGGGGGTAGCCTGTGGTTGCGATATAGTGTTTGATGCACACAAGAACTTCGGTCTGTCGTTTTGTCAGTTTCATAATGCTATCTGTTTATTTATACAGTACTTGTGATTATATACAGTCTCTACTTTGTGTAAAGTCGCTTCTGTTTATATATCCAGTATTTTGGTAGTATTAAGAAAAAGTTTGTCGGACCATTCCCTTGCTCGATAAAAACCTCAAAGACAGTATTCAATCAGCCTATCGTGCTTTTTTGCAGAGCCGGGATTTAAAACCCCGTTCGAGTCAGAAGCAAATGGTGGCACATATTGCCCGTACTCTGGGCACTATTGCCCAGGGATCGGAAGGCGAGCGTGAGGCGGCTAATCATATCTGCGTGGTTGAAGCAGGTACGGGTACCGGTAAAACCTTAGCTTACCTGCTTGCCTCTGTTCCTGTGGCTATGGCGCGCAAGAAAAAAGTAGTAGTGGCAACTGCAACCGTGGCATTGCAGGAGCAACTGGTGTTAAAAGACTTGCCCCAGCTGATTTCGGACGCAGGCCTGATTGTCAAATATGCCCTTGCCAAGGGGCGTGGTCGCTATTTTTGTGTGTCTAAGGCTGAGCGCCATTTACAGGAGCAGGGTGATCTGGGGCAGATTGCACTCTATGAAGATGAAGTGCATAAAAAGCTCGAGAAGCATACGATTGAGTTGTATCACTCGTTATTAAATGAATTTGCGGCCGGGCGCTGGGACGGTGACAGGGATACTCTTACGGATGCACTGTCGGATGAGCAGTGGCAACCCCTGACCAGTGACCATTTACAATGCACAAACCGCCGTTGCCAGAATTTCAGTGTGTGCCCTTTTTACCAGGCCCGCCAGGCGCTGGATGCAGTTGACTTAATTGTTGCCAATCATGATCTGGTGCTGGCTGACCTGTCCCTGGGTGGCGGTGCGATTCTGCCTGATCCTGCCGATACTATTTATATCTTTGATGAAGGCCATCATCTCGGTGATAAAACCACCAATCATTTTGCTTACAGCATGCGTGTTAAAGGTACATTGCGCTGGCTGAGCAGCAGTACCCGGTCACTCAACAAACTGCTGCAGGAAAGCAGTGATCATATAGTGCTAACTGACTACGTTCAGAAGCTGGGTACGCCTTTCAGTGATATGGAGCATTCACTGGAGCAATGGCAGTTATTGATGGACGCCCTGTTTAAGGAGCGTTTGGCGAAAGGGGAAAAGCGTTTTCGTTTTGCACAAGGGCTGGTGCCTGCAGAATTAAATGAAGTGTGTGCAGGTTATGCAGCCTCTGCAGAAAAAGCGGTGCTTAAATTTGAGCAGATCGTTGACCTGCTTAAAGAAGCCATGGACGGTTCTCTGGCAGACATCTCCCGTGAAACGGCGGAGTGCTGGTATCCCCAGGTCGGTGCGATGCTGGCACGGGCGCAGGGCAGTTACTGGCTGGCGCGTTCTTACTCGAAACCCGATCCGGCAGGCACTTCGCCTACGGCACGCTGGATCAGTCGTGTTGAAAGTGCCGAGGGTGATGATCTTGAGTGCCGCAGTAGCCCGGTTTCTGCGGCCCGGACACTGGATGAGCATCTCTGGAAAACCTGCTATGGTGCGGTACTGACCTCGGCAACCTTAACGGCACTGGGGCGTTTTGATCGCCTCAGCAATGATCTGGGTTTGCCTGCAGATACGTTTTATGATCGTTTACCAAGCCCGTTTGATTTCTATCACAGTGCTGAACTTAAAGTACCGGCGATGAGGACGGATCCAAAAAATCCGGAGCAGCACACCGAAGAAGTGGCGGATTATCTGATTGAGCATTTGCCCGTAATGAAAGCGGTCCTGGTGTTGTTCAGTTCATGGCGGCAAATGTTCACCGTGCTTGATAAAATGCCCGATGGCCTTAAGCATAAGATCTTGGTGCAAGGTGATCTGGCGAAACATGAAATTCTATCTCGCCATAAAAAAAGTATTGATAAGGATGAGGCAAGTATTATTTTTGGCCTTGCATCCTTTGCAGAGGGTGTCGATCTGCCCGGTCAGTACCTGACCGAAGTGATTATTACCAAACTGCCTTTTGGTGTTCCGGATGACCCCGTGGACGCAACAATGGCAGAGTGGATTGAGATGCAGGGTGGAAATGCCTTTGAAGAATGGGCGGTGCCTATGGTGTCCATGCGTCTCACACAGGCTACCGGCAGACTGCTTCGTACCGAGCAGGACCGTGGCACTATTACTCTATTGGATCGTCGGGTGGTGAGCCGCCGTTACGGGCGCAAATTACTGGATTCCCTGCCACCCTATAGACGCAATTTGGCTTAATACGGACTATAAACTTGAGTAACCAAGAGAAGCAAAACGATACTTCTGCCGCATCAGCCACTCAAACGGCTGGTGCTTCTAAACCCCGGCAACATCGACGCCGTAATACACAAAATAAGCGTCAGGCAACCCCGGCATCTTCGGAGGCTCTCTGGCGTCCGGCTGATTCTGTCGTGCCTGAAGTTGAAGGAAAAACCCGCTTTATTGACTTTAATTTGCCCGATGTCTTATTGCATGCCATCTCAGATCAGGGTTTTGAGTACGGCACAGGCATCCAGGCGGCGACGATCCCTGCGGCACTTGAAGGCAAAGATATTATAGGTAAAGCCCAGACCGGCACCGGTAAAACTGCCGCTTTTTTACTGGGTATTATCACAGATTTGCTGGATTACCCCATTGAAGGTCGGCGGAAACTGGGTGAGCCCAGGGCACTGATTGTTGCTCCTACGCGCGAACTGGCTATGCAAATTGCTGCTGATGCGGAAGGTCTCTGTAAATATGCTGACCTGCATGTAGTATCGCTGGTGGGCGGTATGGATTACGACAAGCAGCGGCAGTTGATTAAGAAAAAGCCGCTGGACATTCTGGTTGCTACCCCCGGTCGCCTGCTGGATTTTGTAAATAACAAAGAAATTGATTTGTGGAACGTTGAAGTACTGGTGCTGGATGAAGCCGATCGCATGTTGTCTATGGGCTTTATTCCTGATGTGCGAAGCATTATCCGCTCAACACCCCGTAAAGGCCAGGATCGCCAGACCTTGTTGTACAGCGCGACTTTCTCGGACGATGTGATGAACCTGGCGCGTCAGTGGACACTGAATGCGGTACAGATTGAAATTGAACCCGAGAAAAAAGCCAGCGATAACGTCTCCCAAAAAGTTTTTCTGGTTTCCGGTAAAGAAAAATACAAACTGCTGCGCAACTACATCCGGATCAATAATATTGAGAAGGTTATAGTGTTTGGCAACCGTCGTCATGAAACCCGCTCACTGGCTGAGCGTTTGCAAAAAGACGGCATCCGGGCAGCATTGATGTCAGGTGAGATTACTCAGCAACGCCGTATCCGTACGCTGGAAGACTTCCGCAGTGGAAAAATCCAGGTGCTGGTGGCTACCGATGTGGCGGGGCGTGGCATTCATATTGATGGGGTAACTCATGTGGTCAACTATCAGCTGCCGGATGATCCTGAGGATTATGTACACCGTATTGGTCGTACCGGTCGTGCAGGTGCTACGGGCACTTCGATCTGTTTTGCCTGTGAGGATGATTCTTTTATGATCCCGGAAGTAGAAGCAGAAACCGGCGTTAAACTTGAATGTGTACATCCAACAGATGACCTGTTGGCTGAGCTTGAATAAACCCAGTCTGGTATAGCCTATGGATAAGCATAATACCCAAAAACTAAGCAATATAATTGCCATTGTTGTCAGTGCTGTGTTTACAGCTTTAGGGGTGGCCGGTTACCAGCGCACGGATGATATCATGCAGTTGATGTTGTTTATGGGCCTGGCGGTGATTGCGTTTGGTATCGTCAAGCTGTTGTTTACCGGTATCAATAAACTGCTGGATAGTCTGGGTGACGGTGAATCATGAGTTATACCCGCGGGTGTTGGTACGGGGCAAAGGGAAAGGGTCAAGAGGCAGTCAGAAATGTCTGAAGTATTAAAAGTCGCGGTGTTAGGTGGCGGTAGTTTCGGCACTATTATCGCGAATATGCTGGCGGAGAACGGGCATTCAGTTTCACACTGGATGCGGGATCAGGTGCGCGTGGACGAAATTATTACGCGGCGGGAAAATACACGTTACCTGCCGGGTTATCGTTTGTCGGATAGCATTTATGCAACCACCGATTTGCAGCAGGCGGTCACCGGTGCCAGCCTGATATTTGTCTCAATTCCCAGTGCTTCATTTCGCATCGTTATTCAGCAGGCCGGTCAATGGCTTAAACCTGAGCAGATGGTTGTCAGTACCACTAAAGGTATTGAAACAAACAGCTTTAGCCTGATGAGTGAAATTTTACGGGATGAGTTGCCCAAGGGGCGTATTGGTGTTTTAAGCGGCCCTAATCTGGCTAAAGAAGTTGCCCAAAGGCAATTGACGGCAACGGTTGTGGCCAGTGAGGATGCTGAATTACGAGACGCTGTGCAGAAAGCACTGCACAGTGCTTATTTCCGTGTTTATGCCAGCTCGGATATGTACGGTGTTGAACTGGGTGGCACACTTAAAAATATCTATGCCATTGCTGCAGGTTTAAGTGCGGCCATGGGTATGGGTGAAAATACAAAAAGTATGCTGATGACCCGTAGCCTGGCGGAAATGAGTCGTTTTGCCGTTTGCCTTGGCGCCAATCCCATGACCTTTATTGGTCTTGCCGGGGTGGGTGATCTGATCGTAACCTGCATGTCGCCGCTCAGCCGGAATTACCGGGTCGGTTATGCGCTGGGTGAAGGTAAAACCCTGGATGAAGCTGTAGTTTCATTAGGGCAGGTAGCAGAGGGTGTAAATACCCTGAAGCAGGTTAAAGCCAAAGCCCTGGAGATGGATGTTTATATGCCGTTGGTGTGGGGGCTTTACGAGGTTGTCTTTAACCAGGCACCGGTTGCAGAAGTGGTGAAAACACTGATGCTTAATGAACAAAGCACGGATGTAGAGTTTGTGCTGCCGCGTGAGCCTGCGTGAACTACTTCTTTATGCGTCATGGGCAGGCATCCTGGGATGCGGCCCGGGATGCAGATCGCCCGCTGACCCATCAGGGTATTGTGCAGCTGAAGGCTAAGCTACAGCGTAATGCCGGGCGTTTACAGGCTGTGCAGCATATTGTTCACAGCCCTTATTTGCGGGCCGTTCAGAGCGCAGAAGTTGCAGCAGAGATTCTGGGAATAAGCACCCTGATACCGGATGCGCGCTGGACGCCGGAATCTGATGTGACCCATGCCTTGGAATCGCTTGAAAGCCTGTCTTTCCCCTCTGTTTTGCTTGTTACTCATAACCCGCTGGTCAGTCGCCTGGTGGCTGTATTCTGTGAGGGTAAACAAGCAACACCCGAACCTTTTGATACAGCAACACTTGTGCGTGTTGATGCCGACTGGCCCGCGTCCGGAATGGGGACCCTGGCCTGGAAAGATTAGAGTTAAGTCCCGCAGACTTCTGTAAGTGTTCTTGCTGTTTTTACGTTATGCTTTTTATATCAAATGATTGCAGGGGGCTACCGTGTACTACACAGAAGAGATTCGTTTTGAAGTAAACGGTCATATGATCGCGGCTACCTCCAGTGGTAATCCTGAAGCGCCTGCGGTTATTGCCCTGCATGGCTGGCTGGATAATGCCGCAACTTTTAATCAGATGATTCCTTTTCTGAAAGGCATGCGTTTTATAGCCCTTGATCTGATGGGGCATGGTTATTCGGATCACCGCCCCCCCTCCATGCCTTACTATATCTGGGATAATGTAGCAGATGTGATTGGCATTGCCGATGAACTGGGGCTGGAGCAGCTAAATCTGGTTGGGCACTCCATGGGTGCCAGTGTTGCCAGTCTGCTGGCAGGTGCTTTCCCCGATCGCGTGAAACGTCTTTGTCTGATCGAAGGTATTGCGCCTTTGGTTTATGCGCCGCAAGACCTGCCTGCACTGATGGCGCAGGCGCTGGATAAACGCCGGAAAATGCGGGGTCGTCGACTGAAACCTTATGCTTCTATGGATGATGCGATTGAAGCCCGTATGCGTGGCCGCTTTCCTGTCAGTGCGGAGGCTGCAGCCTGGCTGGTTAATCGGGGAGCAATTCATGGGGAGGACGGTGTTTACTGGCGCAATGATGCCAGCCTGGTGCTGCCCTCTATTCTTCGTATGAGTGAAGAGCAGGTACAGGCTTTTCTGAATAACATTACAGCTGATGTTGATCTGATTCTGGGCAAGCAAGGACTTGAGATGGATGCGCTGGAGGCGAATGTCGGGCGTATATCTCAGTTAAAAATGCATCGTTTTCAGGGTAATCACCATTTGCACCTGGAGCCTGAGGCGGCAGAGCAGATTGCGACGCTGGTGAATGCCTGGTTTAACAATAAATAATATTTCCCGGTCTGAGGAAGGTGTTTTGTATGGATATTAAAAAGCTCCACTGGCCACTGGTTCTTGTTTTCTGGTTATTGTCTCAGGTTAGCTTTGCGCAGACCGATCGTAGTGGGGCTGCAGATTATGCCGGGCTGGACCGCTTTCCGTTATCTTATATTGTCAATTATGCCCTGAGAGAAATCCCTGAATACAGGCTGGTGCTTGGTGGACTGGAAAAAGTAAACGGGGTCATTACACCGGAGCATGAGCAGCGCCTTAAAGGCCACATTACAAAAATTACGTACCGTATCCCTGCGGGACATACCTCTGGGGAATCTTTGCATTTTTTACGTGATCAGCTTAAACAGCAGGGGGCCGACATTTTATTTGAATGCCAGAGCCGGGACTGTGGCAGCAGTAATTACTGGGCAAACACTATTTTTCACAACGCTAAGCTTTATGGCCGGGATCAGTCTCAGCGTTATCTGGTTGCAAAAAAAGGCGAGCGCTTTTATGTGATTTATACCATTACCCGGGGTAACAAACGTGTCTATGCACACCTGGAAGTACTGGAAACCCGGTCGTCTGACTTAACCGCTAAGCTACTTGAGCAGGGTTACGTGAAAGTGGGTGAGCAGCCCTTGCCCGAGTCCCTGTTTGATTATCTGAAACAGCACCCGGATATGCAGCTATGGCTGGTGGGTTTTGATCGAACTCAGTCGTCAGTGCAAACAGGTCTTGATCAGTCGGCTGTGTCTGCCAGGGCATTACAACAGCAGTTTTTAGCCCGGGGTGTTGAGGCTGACCGGTTACATTTGTTTGCTGTTGGAGCGCTGGCACCCTTAATGGTGAATAAAGGTGAATCGGGGCTTTATATTATTCGCGAGTGAGGTGGCAAATGACAACCGTATCACTGGTACTGGGCAGTGGTGGTGCCCGGGGTTACGCGCATATTGGCATTATTGAAGAGCTTGAACAGCGTGGTTATGACATTATCTGTGTTGCCGGTAGTTCGATGGGTGCATTGATTGGTGGCATGTACGCAGCAGGCGGGCTGGAAACCTACCGTGATTGGGTGCTGGGTTTGTCGGGTTTTGATATGGTGCGCCTGCTGGATATGGCCCTGACACGTGAGTCGATACAGGACGAGCGGTTATTTCAGCATCTCCGAGGCATGATTGGAGATCCGCAAATAGAAGACCTGCCGTTGCCGTATACCGCAGTTGCAACCGATATTGGACGACAGAAAGAGGCCTGGTTTCAGCGGGGCTCTTTATTGTCTGCTATGCGGGCTTCAATCGCTGTGCCAGGAATTTTTACGCCTTATATCCATGGAAACAGAGTTTATGTGGATGGTGGACTACTTAACCCATTACCGATTATTCCTACCGTTGCCGCCCATGCGGATTTAATTATCGCTGTTGATCTTAATTCACGGGAGCCAGGCCTGGCCAGGCTGGCAGAACCTGATGATGAATACCTCAGCAGTAAAACCCTGTTGGACCGCTGGTTATACACGGTTAAAAACGGGTTTAACGGTAACGGGCAGAAAAAAGAAACGACACACACAAAAGGACGATTTGACCTGCTATGGAATTCAATTGAGGTGACGCAGGCGAGCCTGACACAATACAAAATTGCCGGTTACCCACCTGACTTGATGATTCCTATTGCCCATGATTTGTGTCACTTTTTTGAGTTTGACCTTGCCAAAGAAGTGATAGAGCAGGGGCGGCAAGCCGCACGGCAGCGGCTTGATCTTTTTGAGGGAAAAAGCGCGGAAAGCAGCTAAAGTGCTGCTTAGCGAATCAGTGAGAAAAACTCAGAACGGGTTGCTGCATTATCGCGAAAAGCGCCCAGCATCATTGAGGTTTTCATGCTGGAATTTTGTTTTTGCACACCACGCATCATCATGCACATATGCTTCGCTTCGATCACCACAGCAACACCGGCGGCGCCGGTAATCTGTGAAATGGCGTCGGCAATTTCTTTGGTCATGTTTTCCTGAATTTGCAGGCGGCGTGCATACATATCAACAATACGCGCAATTTTAGACAGGCCGATTACCTGGCCCTGTGGAATATAAGCGACATGAGCTTTGCCAATAAACGGCAGCATATGGTGTTCGCAGAGGGAATAGAGCTCGATATCTTTAACCAGCACCATTTCGCTGTTATCGGAAGGAAAGAGCGCACCGTTAACCACCTCTTCCAAGACTTGTTCATAACCCTGAGTCAGGAACTTCATTGCTTTTGCAGCACGGGCCGGTGTGTCTTTCAGGCCCTCGCGATTCAGGTCTTCACCAAGTTCAGAAATGATCTGGGTGTACTGTTTTTCCATTAGAATTACCTTCAGGGCAGCGCTTATCAAAAGGGTGCTAACTTACGTTATCGTACCCCTGACGTAAAGGGATAAGCGACAGAATTTGAGTATGTTTTACCCCTTCATAATCAAGGGGTAAATGCTTTTACACAATGAGTCCGTCAGTTGATTTTTTTCAGCAGCACATAAAGTGCGCCTGCACCGCCGTGTCGGGCCTGGGCGGAGCAGAACGCAAGCACACCGGGCATGCGGCGTAACCACTCATTCACATAGGACTTTAACCGAGCCTGCTGGCCAGCCTGACTGTAGGCTTTACCGTGTATGACCATTACAGAACGAAACTGCTGACGCCGGGCATCACGAATAAAACGACTGAGCTCTTCGCGGGCGCGATCAACGGTATAGCCGTGCAAATCCAGTCCGGCCTCCCAGGGAATATGGCCTTGTTTAAGGCGCTTTATCAGTCGAAGCTGGATGCCGGGTGAAACGAACAGCAGCTCCTCATTAGATTCGACCAAAGGTGCAGCTTCGCTGGATAGATGATCAATCACCCGGTCTTCGTCTGTGGTGGCTGCGGCGCGCTTTGCGGACAAATTGATGTCGTGTTTTTTTGAACGGCCTAAGTTGGCACCGGTATGCTGATGGCGGATAACATCCTCCATTGCATCCAGAAAGCACTGTTCCTGATCGTTGTCGTTAGTTTTGCCAGGGTCTGACATGGCTTTTCAACCTGAATTTCATTAACATAACGGCCCTTCTTTGGACCCTGAATTGACCGATATTATCCGGTGAGACATGATGAGCGATCAAGACCCGATTACACAGGAACTTCATACACTGCGTGATTATATGCGTTACGCGATGAGCCTGCTTGCCGAACATAAGGTTTTTTTTGGGCATGGCACGGATAATGGCTGGGATGAGTCGGTGCAATTGGTGCTGGGGGCGGTGTATTTGCCCTGGGATACGGATAAAGCCGTGCTCGACGGCCGGCTGACACTGACGGAAAAGACTCGTATTCTGGCGTTTATCGAAAAACGTGTCTTCCAGCGTATACCGCTGCCTTATATTACTCACGAAGCCTGGTTTGCCGGATTGCCTTTTTATATAGACGAACGGGCGCTTATTCCCCGCTCACCGATTGCCGAGCTGATTAATGCCGGGTTTTCTCCCTGGCTAAGAGACGGGCCTGTGCCTCGTATTCTTGATCTCTGTACCGGCAGTGGTTGTATTGGTATCGCCTGTGCTTACGCATTTGAAGAAGCGGAAGTGGATCTGGTGGACTTATCCGATGATGCGCTGGATGTGGCAGCGATCAATATTGAGCGGCATGATCTGGCAGCACGGGTTAAGGCACGGCGCAGTGATTTATTTGAAGCCTTAAACGGTGAACGCTACGATCTGATTGTCAGTAACCCGCCTTATGTGGATGAAGCAGATCTGGCCGCGATGCCGGAAGAATTTAATCACGAACCTGACCTTGCGCTGGGCTCGGGGCCGGACGGCCTGGATATTACCAAGCGCATCCTGCGCGAAGCTTGCGATTACCTGACTGAGGATGGCCTGCTGGTGGTTGAAGTGGGCAATAGCGAAGTACACCTGATGCAGCAATATCCGCAGTTACCGCTGATCTGGCTGGAATTAGAGCAGGGTGGTAATGGAGTTTTTGCCATTACAGCGGCTGAATTAAAGCAGTACCGGGACGAAATTTAAGCGGGGCGTTATACTAGCCTCTGATACCGCGAGCCTGTTGAAGGTCGCAGCAATAGTGAGTGGAAAGATACGATGTCAGGAAATAGCTTCGGAAAACTGTTTACCGTTACCACCTTTGGTGAGAGCCATGGCCCTGCACTGGGTTGTATTGTTGATGGTTGTCCTCCTGGTATTGAGCTGAGTGCGGAAGACTTGCAGATTGACCTGGATCGTCGCAAGCCCGGCACCTCCCGCCATACCACTCAGCGCAGAGAAGACGATATTGTTGAGATTCTCTCCGGTGTATTTGAAGGCAAAACCACCGGTACACCGATTGGTTTAGTGATCAAAAATACCGATCAGCGATCAAAAGACTACTCCAATATCGCTGAAACTTTCCGTCCGGCCCACGCTGATTATGTCTACACCCACAAGTACGGGTTCCGGGATTACCGGGGGGGTGGTCGTTCATCTGCGCGGGAAACCGCGATGCGTGTTGCCGCAGGTGCGATTGCAAAAAAATTCCTGGCCGCTAAAGGTGTGCAGGTACGGGGTTTCCTTTCCCAGCTGGGGCCGATCAGTATTGATCAGGCTAATTTTGACTGGAATGAAGTGGCTAACAATGCCTTTTTCTGCCCGGATGCCGGTAAAGTTTCTGAAATGGAAGCTTACATGGATGCCCTGCGTAAAGAAGGCAATTCGATAGGCGCCAAAATTTCTGTAATTGCCAGCGGCGCGCCTGTTGGTCTGGGTGAGCCAATTTTTGATCGCCTGGATGCGGAGCTGGCACACGCACTGATGAGCATTAATGCGGTTAAGGGCATTGAGATTGGTGATGGTTTTGATGCGGTTAGCCAGAAAGGCACGGAGCACCGCGATGAAATGACACCGGAAGGTTTTTTATCAAACCATGCCGGTGGCATTCTGGGTGGCATTTCTACCGGACAGGACATAGTTGCGCATATCGCCTTGAAACCAACGTCTAGTCTGCGTCTTCCTGGTCGTAGTATTAACAGTCAGGGTGAAGAAATCGAAGTTGTTACTAAAGGTCGTCATGATCCTTGTGTGGGTATCAGAGCCACGCCGATTGCAGAGGCTATGATGGCGATTGTATTGATGGATCATTTCCTGCGTAATCGCGGCCAGAATGCAGATGTCGTATCTGATTTGCCGGTTATTCTATAAGCCGGATAATCACAAAAAGATCTGAGTATTGAAAATAGATTTACTAAGATGCCCGGCGTTTGTCGGGCATCTTGCGTCTTTAAGACCATAAACAGGTGGGTCGCACTGCGGCCTTAACGCTTTTTTTGTGCAGCTGTTCAGGCAGCTAGTGCGCGAAGATGGTGACAAGCAGAATGACAACTTTGTATACAGAAAAACTTTATGACGGCTACGGCCAGAGCTTTGAAATTGATGAAGTGCTGTTTGAGCAACAGACGGATTCCTGGCATCTGATCATTTTTCGTAACCGCTTTTTTGGTACCGTGATGGCGCTCGACGGTATTATTCAGACCACTGAAAAAGATGAGTTTGTTTATCATGAGATGCTGACACATGTGCCGCTTTTTGCACATGGCGATGCCAAACGTGTACTGATCATCGGGGGTGGCGATGGCGGTATTCTGCGTGAAGTACTCAAACACCCGGAAGTTGAGCATGTGACTCAGGTAGAGATCGACCAGGCCGTGATCGATATGTGTAAGGAATATCTGCCGGGTCATTCGGCCGGCGCTTTTGATGATCCGCGTGCCAATATCGTGATTGCCGATGGCATGGATTATGTGAAGCAGGCTGGTGAGACATTTGATGTGATTATCTCTGACTGTACAGATCCGGTTGGTCCCGGTGAAGTGCTTTTCTCCAGTGAGTTTTATCAGGGCTGTAAAAACCGACTGAACGAAGGCGGTGTGTTTGTGGCTCAAAATGGCGTGGCTTATATGCAGGTGGATGAAGTGGCTACCACCCGCCGCCGCCTGAGTCCGTACTTTGCTGACCAGTCTTTTTATGCAGCGGCGGTACCAACTTACGTGGGGGGGGTTATGACCCTGGCCTGGGGCTCTGACAATGAGACACTGCGCCAGCAGCCGCTGGATGTGTTAAAAGCGCGCTTTACCGGCAGTGGTATGAAAACACGCTACTATAATCCTGCGGTACATGCGGGGGCTTTTGCGCTGCCACAATTTGTATTGGATGCGCTTGACGACGCCTGAGTCAGATTGCCCGGGAAAACACTAAAACCGCACAAAGGTGGTTTTAGTGTTTTCCCGCTCACGAGGGTTTATTTCGCTTATAGCGGAAAAGGCCAGGCTCCTAAAGCTCGCCCGTTAGCGGGTTATTATTGCAAGCCGTTCCTATAGCAGGTAAATTGGCGCGCAATTAAAACGTCTAACTTTTGCTTGAGGTGTCGCTGTGGAACTTGCTTGTCTTGACCTTGAAGGTGTACTAATTCCTGAAATCTGGATCGCATTTGCCGAAGAAACCGGTATTGATGAGTTAAAGGCAACCACGCGGGATATTCCTGATTATGATGTGTTGATGAAACAACGTCTGCGTATTCTGGATGAGAATGGTCTGACATTGCCACAGATTCAGGACACCATCAGCCGTCTTGCGCCGCTGGAAGGGGCAAGTGACTTTATTAACTGGTTGCGTGAACGTTTCCAGGTTGTGATTTTGTCAGATACGTTTTATGAATTTGCAGCACCGCTGATGCGTCAGTTGGGTAATCCGACTTTGTTGTGCCATAAGCTGGAAGTGGATAATGCAGGCCGTATTACCGATTATACTCTGCGCCAGCGTGATCCTAAGCGTCAGTCAGTTCGTGCGCTTCAGTTGCTTAACTACCGTGTGATTGCAGCCGGTGATTCGTATAACGATACAACCATGCTGAGCCAGGCAGAGTCCGGTATTTTGTTTCATGCCCCGGATAACGTGATTGCAGAATTTCCTCAGTTCCCGGCGGTACATAATTTCGATGATCTGAAAGCGGAATTTTTAAAAGCCAGTGTGCGTGATCTGAGCCTGTAAGCAGCACTCAGGTATCAAAGTGCTGATATACAATCAGCGCAAAATCGAAACCCCGTTAACGCGGGGTTTTTTTATGGTGTTTTAAGGGATTCTGGAAAGTCCGGGTGCATTTGAGCCTGCCAGTGACGTTCAAGGCAGGACAGCGCATGGGGCAATTCGAGCGCGCTAAAGTGTTGCTGGTCGGTTGAGCTTATGAGATTTAAGCGGGTCAGCTTCATCAGTGCATCTTCTATTTCAAAATCCAGTGAGCAGTGATGTTGGCTGCTAAACCAGTGCTCGATCTGCTGATCCAGCGCCTGGGCTGTTAAAGGCACCGGGCTTTTTAATAAAAAGTAATAGGCTAGTATTGCTTCCTTGCACTCTTCTTCTTCGGCTGCATCAATCAGGCGATGGAAAACACCGGCGTTATTGTCCAGGTTCTTGAAATAGAGATTCTGTGTCAGGGACTGAACAAATCGCAGTTTACGATTTTTAAAATTATTAAACTGCTTCCATAAATAGCCACCCACGGCTGCGCTGCCTGCCATTAGTGCCAGCAGGGCGGGTTTATCAAAAACCACCGGGGTTGAATGTAAACCCAGCCAGAATCCAAAAAAGGAGCCTAGTAATACCAGCGTTGCACCGAGCTTAGTGCTGATAACCACACCACCACTGACCAGGGCAGGCACGCCAATCATTAGTTTATCGACCCAGCGCATGCGTACCGCCGTATTGGGGAACAGCATTTCAAGGTCGGCTTTAGGTACGTTCTTAAACAGTTTTAGCATGACGCTGCCGGGTTTTATATCACGCGCCGCCGCCTGCTTTTCATCCAGGTCTTCTTTAAAGCGGATATAGATGACAACCCGGTCATAATTCAGAAAGGTTACCTGACGTTGGCGCAGTCCGAACAATACAGGCAGGCTTTCTTTGCGCTCTGATTCACCCCGGCAATAGAGCAGAACCTCTGAAAACTCATCAAAATCTACATGCAGTTTTATTTTGAACAGAGAGTCCTGTTCCAGTGCATGGGCGAGATCCGTTTCGGAGACTTGTTCGAAATTGGCCTTATCCAGCAAGTGCTCAAGCTCACCTACAAACCGGGCACGACACTGCTCATCGGCAGGGTGGGAGGCCAGTGTACGGGTATCTCTGTCCGGGTTCAGGGGGCTAAAGCTGTCTTTTAATCGCTCACTGCGCTGATGAAACTCACAGTGAAAAAGTGCCTGCAACCGCTGACTGAAGTGCCTGAACTGAGCCTGAGACTCTGCTGAGAGAGTGCCATCATTCAGGCAGAGGTCGATAATGTCTTTCTTGCGGAAGGGGATAAAGCGCTTAGATGAATTCAGTTGACTCATTACAGAGGGAGCCCTGGTGATTAAGTGTCATAATGTGGCAGGGCCCAACCCCACAGACGTGCCTGAAGCCTGTAGCCTGTGGGACCGCTCTCTGATCGGTTAAACGCGGGACATAAACTTCCCGGTTTCTGTGCTGATTTTAACGTTCTCGCCTTGTTTCATATATTCAGGTACCTGAACTTCCATGCCGTTAGACAGGATGGCAGGTTTAGTTCTGCCGGTGGCGCTGGCGGCCTGCATGCCGGGAATACATTCTACAACTTCGAAGACCAGGCTGGTGGGCAGTTCAATGGCGATGATTTCGCCGTCAACTAACAGGGCGGTGATGTTTTCCATGCCATCGCTCAGAAACGCTACTTGTGCTTCTATTGCATTGGCGTTAATCATGTACTGGCTGTAATCTTCAGCATCCATAAAGGTGTAGAGGTCATCTTCTTTATAAAGAAAAGAGACTTGTCTGCGCTCCAGCGCCACATCTTTCAGTAGAATATCGCCGCTGTAGCTTTCTTCCCGTTTACCGCCGTTAGGTACCTGGTTAAAGCGCACTTTGTAGAGGGTATTGGCTCCCCTGGAGGTGGGGTTGCGTACATCAATATGAATCGCAATATAGAGGTTGCCGTCAATCTCTACGATATGTCCCTTCTTGAGCTCTGAAGCTTTAGGCATGATTTACTCGTTAGTCGTCTGTAGGGCAAGAGCCGGAAAGCGCAGCAATTGCGGAATTAAGCCGTTATTTTATTAAAAGTTGGGGAAGAGCACCAAGGATAAATGTCAGCGCAGCCGGTTTGAGTGGGGGTGGTTTCTGTTTTAGCGAGGAATGCGATAAGCTGAGGTTCTGATCACGAACGACCTGGTGGCGTTATATGAGTAAAAATGTTGTTGATATCAGTAGTAAACGTGATGAAGTTAATCATCGCCGTAAAGAAGCTCATATGGACAAGATGCAGCAGCGCTTTGAAAACGCACTGCCAACAAAAGAAAAAGACGCAAAGAAGAAGTTGCTGGATATTTTCAAAAAAGGTAAACCAAAAAAATAGTCTGTTTAATTAAAGTGTATCTTCAAGGGTTTGCAGCAGGTTATTCACCTTGTTGTAAGTTTCTTCATATTCCATATCACTGATGGAATCAGCCACGATTCCGCCGCCTGCCCAGCAGTGAATCTGATTGTTTTCACATAGTAAGGTGCGGATGGTGATGCTGGTATCCATGGTTCCGCAGAAACTGATATAGCCAATCGAGCCACAATAGATCGAGCGCCGATGGGGCTCCAGTTCATCAATAATTTCCATCGCCCGTATTTTGGGTGCGCCTGTGATGGAGCCGCCGGGAAAACATTGTTCCAGCAGGTCAATCGCGGAATAGTGCGGGTCGAGCTTGCCGGTTACGGTGGTAACCAGGTGATGTACGTTACGGTAACTCTCAACGGCAAAAATTTCAGGCACCCGCACACTGCCGTATTCGCAGACTTTGCCTAAGTCATTGCGCAGCAGATCGACAATCATCAGGTTTTCAGCGCGATCCTTGGTTGAGTCTCTTAACTCTGCTTTGAGTGCGGCATCCTGAGTTGAATCTGACGCGCGGGGGCGTGTACCTTTAATCGGTTTACTCGTGACCTGGTTGTTCTTGATTTCCAAAAACTGCTCGGGCGACAGGGACAGAATGGCACCCCGGTTACTCTCTATATACGCAGAGTAAGGGGTGGGGGCGGCCTGGCGCAGTTTAAGATAAGCCTGCCAGGGATCACCACTGTATTCACTGCTGAAGCGCTGGGCGAAATTTACCTGATAACAATCACCGGCATGAATGTAATCATCAATCTGGTGCAGTGCCTGATGATAGCGCTCTTCGCTGACATTGGATTTAAAAGCATGCTTAAGCCGGAATGAATGAGTTTTTGTGTCTGACGGCTTTATGAGGTGTGCTTCTATTTGATCCAGCATCAAAGTGTCGACATTTTCTGTTGCTACCAGCGTGCAGCATTTTAACTGGTGATCAACAATCAGCGCCCAGAGATAAACACCAACCTGCATATCGGGGTATTGGGTATCTTTGAGTGCATGGGAGGGCAGTGTTTCCAGTGCGCGGCCCAGATCATAAGAGAAATGGCCAATCAGGCCGCCGCAAAAAGGCAGGTCGGGGTGGGGTGATGCATTGATATGATAACGTTTGGCGACTTCGCGCAGTTGTGCAAAAGGGTCGTTATCGGTTTTTTCCGTATATTCAAATGTCAGGATGTCTGCAGGTGCCGCTGCAATAATATCAAAACGTCCATAAGGGCTCAGAGGGCGGCCACTGTCCAGATAAACGGCATTGCCCAATGCACGAATTCGCTCAAAATAAAGGCTGCTGTCAGCCTCATAAGGAATAGGGCGTTTAATCGTCAATGCTGCATTACCTGTATGGGTGTCAGTATTATAAGGAAAGGCGCATTGTAACGGGGCGCTCATCACAAATCGAGCCAGGGGCAATGCTTATTGATGTAAGATAGGGCTGTTCTTTAATGAATCACTGCCAGGGTAACGGACTCTATGAAACACCCCTTTTCCATTACGACACAACAGCTAATACTGCCGGATCAACATATTACTTATCGTTTGTATAAAAACCCGGCCATTACCGGTGGGCGTAAGTTGGTATTGCTACATGGAGCTGGCGTGGCGGGTGTTGATACCTGGAATATCATCACCGCTTTTCTGAGTCACTGGGGTGAAGTGCTGGTGCCGGATTTGCGGGGTATGGGGGATACAGTTTATCCGGATGGCAAAGAGCATGCTTTTACGGCCCAAATGTTGGTGGCGGATGTTAATGCATTAGTGGATCAGCTGGGCTGGTGGGCCTTTGATTTAGGCGGCTATTCCATGGGCGGGCTGGTGAGCCTGCTCTTTAAACAGCAGCATTCTGACCGCATAGGTAAACAGTTCTTATTAGAATCTGCGGTGCTGGATCGGGCCTGCTGGAATAGCACGGTGGTGTTACGCCAGCACTATACAGCGGCGGCGCAGCATTTGCGTCAGGATAATGTTCGCCATGGGGTGCTGAGCTTTCTGGATGCCATATCGCCTAACCGGCGTATTTCGCCGCAGGTTGAAGCCGTGACCATTAAGCGTCTGGGTTATCGTCCGCAAGGTTTTGCCAATGCACTGGACTGTGTGACCGATGCGATTAATCATATCGACCGTGATACGTTGGTTGCGGCTCAGGGTGATGTGACCAGCTTTATTGGTAGTAACAGCGTTGAATTAATGCATGAATATCAGAAACAACTGGCAGAGCGATTACCTAACTGGCACTACTTTATGATGCCAGGTACAGACCATTCTCTGCCGTATCAGAAACCACGCCAGATCGCGCGCATTATGAACGCTGAAATGAGCCGTTTTATGGCTGGTTCAGGCTGATTCATAAAATGCTCTAAAATTCGCTAGACTTTTGTATAGTGTTGACACTTTTTAGGCAATATTGAGTTGACGGTCCTTTTTTTGGGGGCTATCGTTGTATTCATTCAAGATTGTCGACAATCTCAATCTTAAAAGAGATGTTATGACAGAAATAGATGCCGGTACCCAATCAGAGTCAGAATCGCGCACATTAGCAGACCGTGTCTGTGAAGAGATCGTTGATGCGATTGTTATGGGTGACTTACCACCCGGACACAAAATCAGTGAGCCTGAACTGGCCCGCACTTATGGTATTAGCCGGGGGCCTTTGCGCGAAGCAATTCGTCGCCTGGAAGGCTATCGACTGGTTGAACGTAAAGCTCATGTAGGTGCGCGTGTTGTCAACTTGTCGGCAAAAGAACTGATCGAAATATACCATGTTCGTGAAGCACTTGAAGGCATGGCCTGTCGACTGGCTGCTGAGTTTATGCCTCAGGGTGAGATTGATGACTTACGCGGCTTGCTGGATGAGCATGAGCGTAATGTCGAAGAACTTGACGGACAATCCTATTTTCAGAAAGAAGGTGATCTGGATTTTCACCACCGTATTGTGAAGGGCAGCAAAAATGCAAAGCTGCTTGAAGTCCTTGGCGGTGAACTCTATCACCTGGTACGCATGTACCGATACAAATTTAGCGTTTCCAGCTCTCGACCGAAACGTGCGTTAAAGGAACACCGGCAGATCGTGGATGCGATTGAGTCGCGTGACCCTGAACTGGCAGAAATGCTGATGCGCCGCCATATAGGCGCAGCACGTAAGAATATTGAAGCAAAACTAAACGCTGCAACCGAAACCAAAAGGGGATAATCATGGCTGTAAAACTGACCGCTGGCGGACGTTTCCGCAAAGTACTGGCTGAGTCCAAGCCGCTGCAGATCGTAGGCACAACTAACGCTTATCACGCGATGATGGCTGAGCGTGTTGGCCATAAGGCTATTTATCTGTCTGGTGGTGGTGTTGCAAATGCATCTTACGGCCTGCCTGATCTGGGTATGACGTCTATGAACGATGTACTGGAAGACGTACGTCGTATTTCCAGCGCGGTTGAAACACCCCTGCTGGTGGATATCGATACCGGCTGGGGTGGTGCGTTTAACATCGCACGCGCTATCAAGGAAATGACCAAAGCCGGTGCTGCGGCGGTTCACCTGGAAGATCAGGTTGCACAGAAACGTTGTGGTCATCGTCCAAACAAAGAAATCGTTTCTCTGGAAGAAATGGTAGACCGCGTAAAAGCGGCGGCTGATGCTAAGACTGACGATGATTTCTTTATTATCGCCCGTACCGATGCGTTCCAGATGGAAGGTTTGAACGCCGCTGTTGACCGTGCCCAGGCGTGTCTGGAAGCCGGTGCTGACGGCATCTTCGCAGAAGCTGTACACACTCTGGAAGATTACCAGGCATTCTCTGATGGCATCAATGGCGGTCACCTGCTGGCGAACATCACTGAGTTTGGTGCAACACCTTTGTTCAACACGGCTGAACTGGCTGAGAACGGTGCATCTATGGTGCTGTACCCGCTGTCTGCTTTCCGTGCGGCTAACAAAGCGGCCCTGAACGTCTATGAAGCCCTGTTGCGTGACGGCGATCAGAAAGCGGTTGTTGATACCATGCAGACCCGTATGGAACTGTACGATTTCCTGAACTACCACGACTTCGAGCAGAAGCTGGACGCGTTGTTCGCTGAAGGCAAGAACAAGTAATCATTCCGGATTAAAAACAAAAGATGAGCGGGCCGTCAGAGCCCGCCAATGAGACTGAGGAGCATGACATGGCTGAAAAAAAACTGAGCGGTGCCGGTCTGCGAGGCCAATCGGCTGGCGAAACAGCACTTTGTACCGTAGGTCACACAGGTGCTGGCCTGACTTATCGCGGATATGACATTGCTGTATTGGCAGATAAAGCACAATTTGAAGAAGTGGCTTACCTGTTGCTGTACGGAAAGCTGCCAAACCAGGCTGAGCTGGATGCGTACAAAGCAAAACTGAAAGGTATGCGCGCACTGCCTGAAGCCCTGATCACTGTACTGGAACAAATCCCTGCCGATGCCCATCCAATGGATGTGATGCGTACCGGTTGCTCTATGCTGGGTAACCTGGAAACCGAGCAGGACTTCTCTGAACAGCACGATCATATTGATCGTATGCTGGCCATCTTCCCTGGCATGATTAACTACTGGTACAACTTCAGCCACAACGGCATTCGTGTTGAAGTAGAAACCGAAGCGGATTCTATTGCTGAACAGTACCTGTGGACGCTGCACAACAAAAAACCTGAACCCCTGCACGTTCAGGTCATGCATGCTTCCCTGAACCTGTACGCAGAGCATGAGTTTAATGCGTCTACGTTCACAGCGCGTGTTTGTGCTTCTACACTGTCTGATATTCATAGCTGTGTAACCGCTGCTATTGGCTCCCTGCGTGGTCCGCTGCACGGTGGTGCAAATGAAGCGGCTATGGCAATGATCGAACAATGGCGTTCAGCTGACGAAGCTGAAGAAGCCGTGATGGGCATGCTGGAACGTAAAGACAAAATCATGGGCTTTGGCCATGCCATCTACCGTGAATCTGACCCGCGTAACGCGATCATCAAAGAATGGTCTAAGAAACTGTCTGCACAGGTAGGTGATGAATACCTGTACGACGTTTCTGAGCGTGTTGAAGCTGTGATGTGGCGCGAGAAGAAACTGTTCTGTAATGCAGACTTCTTCCACGCTTCTGCTTACAACTTCATGGGCATTCCAACCAAACTGTTCACCCCGATCTTTGTTTGTTCCCGTGCGGCAGGCTGGACTGCACACGTAATGGAGCAGCGCGCTAACAACCGTATCATTCGTCCTTCTGCTGACTACACTGGTCCGGAAAGTGCTGAATGGGTTGATATCGCAGATCGCGCATAACCCCTGATGTTATGCCTGGAAGGGGGCTTTGCCTCTTTCCCCCTGAACAGAAATACTCAAGAATTTTAAAGGTATTATATGAACACTGAATACCGTAAATCATTATCAGGTACAGACCTGGAATACTACGACACCCGTGCGGCTGTTGAAGCAATCCAGGCCGGTGCCTACGCAACACTGCCTTACACCTCACGTGTACTGGCTGAGCAGCTGGTACGTCGTTGTGATCCGGCTGCCCTGACCGATTCTCTGAAACAGCTGATCGAACGTAAACGTGACCTGGATTTTCCCTGGTATCCGGCACGTGTTGTTTGTCATGATATTCTGGGTCAGACGGCACTGGTTGACCTGGCCGGTCTGCGTGATGCAATCGCAGATCAGGGCGGTGACCCGTCCAAAGTAAACCCGGTTGTGCCAACACAGCTAATCGTTGACCATTCGCTGGCAGTGGAAGCGCCGGGCTTTGATCCGGACGCGTTCGAAAAGAACCGTGCTATTGAAGACCGCCGTAACGAAGACCGTTTCCACTTTATCGAGTGGTGCAAGACTGCATTCGATAACGTTGATGTAATCCCAGCCGGTAACGGCATCATGCACCAGATCAACCTGGAGAAAATGTCTCCGGTGATCCAGGCGCGTGAAGGGGTTGCTTATCCGGATACTTGTGTGGGTACCGATTCCCATACACCGCACGTTGATGCACTGGGTGTTGTCGCGATTGGTGTGGGTGGTCTGGAAGCAGAGACCGTTATGCTGGGTCTGCCATCGATGATGCGTCTGCCGGATATCGTGGGTGTTAAGATTGTTGGCGAACGCCAGCCGGGCATCACTGCGACGGATATTGCCCTGGCGATGACTGAATTCCTGCGTAACGAGAAAGTTGTTTCTGCCTACCTGGAATTCTTTGGTCCGGGTGCTGCAACGCTGTCTATCGGTGACCGTGCGACTCTGTCCAACATGACGCCTGAATACGGTGCGTCTGCGGGCATGTTCTACATTGATGAACAGACCATCGATTACCTGAAGCTGACCGGCCGTGAACCTGAGCAGGTTGCACTGGTTGAGCAATACGCCAAAGAAACCGGCCTGTGGGCGGATGATCTGGCTAATGTTGAATACGAGCGCGTCGTGGAATTTGATCTGTCTACGGTTGTACGCAACATGGCAGGTCCTTCTAATCCACACCGTCGCCTGCCAACGTCTGCATTGACTGAGCGTGGTATTGCTGGTGATGAGATGCTGGAAGCTGCTCACGCAGAAGAAGCTGAAGGCCTGATGCCGGATGGCGCGGTTATTATCGCGGCGATCACCTCTTGTACGAACACCTCTAACCCACGCAACGTTGTGGCGGCTGGCCTGGTGGCTAAGAAAGCCAACGAGCTGGGTCTGGTCCGTAAGCCATGGGTTAAGTCCTCCTTCGCGCCGGGTTCCAAAGTTGCAAAACTGTACCTGGAAGAAGCCGGTCTGCTGTCAGAAATGGAAAAACTGGGCTTTGGTATCGTGGCGTACGCATGTACGACTTGTAACGGTATGTCCGGTGCTCTGGATCCTGTCATCGAAAAAGAAGTGGTTGATCGTGACTTGTACGCTACGGCTGTACTGTCCGGTAACCGTAACTTCGACGGCCGTATCCACCCACATGCTAAGCAGGCATTCCTGGCATCTCCGCCGCTGGTTGTGGCTTACGCTATCGCGGGTACTGTGCGTTTTGATATCGAAAAAGACGTGCTGGGTAACGACAAAGACGGTAACCCGATTACGCTGAAAGATATCTGGCCAAGCGATGAAGAAATCGATGCGCTGGTAGAGAAAAGTGTTAAGCCGGAACAGTTCAAACAGATCTACATCCCAATGTTCGATCTGGGTGACGTAGAGCGCGCAGAAAGCCCGCTGTACGACTGGCGTGAAATGTCTACCTACATCCGCCGTCCTCCTTACTGGGAAGGTGCACTGGCAGGTGAGCGTACCATGAAAGGTATGCGTCCACTGGCAGTACTGGGTGACAACATCACCACCGACCACCTGTCGCCATCCAATGCTATTCAGGCGTCCAGTGCGGCGGGTGAATACTGTGCGAAGATGGGTCTGCCGGAAGAAGACTTTAACTCTTACGCAACACACCGTGGTGACCACCTGACTGCACAGCGTGCGACCTTTGCGAACCCTAAACTGCTGAACGAAATGTGCCGTGACGAAAACGGTGACGTGAAGCAGGGTTCTCTGGCGCGTATCGAGCCTGAAGGCACCGAGAGTCGTATGTGGGAAGCCATTGAAACCTACATGGAGCGCAAACAGCCGCTGATTATCGTTGCCGGTGCAGACTACGGTCAGGGTTCTTCCCGTGACTGGGCTGCGAAAGGTGTACGTCTGGCGGGTGTTGAAACTATCGTTGCTGAAGGTTTCGAACGTATCCACCGTACTAACCTGGTGGGTATGGGTGTTCTGCCCGTTGAGTTTAAAGCGGGTGATACACGTGAAACTTACGGCATCGACGGTACAGAGACATTCGACGTAGTGGGTGATATCTCCCCACGTTGTGATCTGACACTGATCATCAACCGTAAAAACGGCGAGACAGTTGAAGTACCAGTGATGTGTCGTCTGGATACCGCAGCTGAAGTGAACGTCTACAATGCGGGCGGTGTATTGCAGCGTTTCGCAAAAGACTTCCTGGCCAGCGCCTAAGCAAAACTGATCGGCAGGCGCTACTGATCCCTGAACCTGTGCCGGTTCACTGTGTAAAAACGGTGGGCCGGTATGGAAATTCACCGGATGGGTAGCACGCTGCCGAATTTCTCTATCGAGATTGCTTAATCACATTTACTGAAGCTGCGCGCTTAGCAGTAACTATTATTAAGCGTTTTCTGAACCGCGGTTCCGGTCTGATGATTGAGACAGGACACACCGCCCAGCTTATACAGGACAAGATTCTTATGGCCCACGTACCTCAGATTAAAATTCCAGCCACTTACATCCGTGGCGGCACCAGTAAAGGCGTATTTTTTAACCTGACAGATTTGCCGGAAGTTGCGCAAGTGCCAGGTGCTGCACGTGATGCAATTTTACTACGTGTGATTGGCAGCCCCGATCCGTACGGCAAACAAACCGATGGCATGGGTGGTGCAACCTCCAGCACCAGTAAAACCGTTATCCTGTCTAAAACCAGCCAGCCTGATCATGATGTGGATTACCTGTTTGGACAAGTTGCTATCGACAAAGCCTTTGTCGACTGGAGTGGTAACTGCGGCAACCTGACGGCGGCTGTCGGTGCATTCGCAATCAGCCAGGGGCTGGTGGACGCCGACCGTATCCCGGAAAACGGTATTTGTGTGGTCCGTATCTGGCAGGCCAATATTCAGAAGACCATTGTTGCACATGTACCTATGACCAACGGTGAAGTGCAGGAAACCGGTGATTTTGAGCTGGACGGTGTTACGTTCCCCGCCGCAGAAGTACAGGTGGATTTCATGAGCCCGGTTGATGCAACCGATGCCATGTTCCCAACGGGTAACCTGGTGGATGACCTGGAAGTACCAGGCATCGGCACCTTCAAAGCCACCATGATTAACGCCGGTATTCCAACGGTATTTCTGAACGCTGAAGATATCGGTTACACCGGAACTGAATTGCAGGAAGCGATTAACGGTGATCCTGCTGCGCTGGAGCGTTTTGAAACCATCCGCGCTTACGGCGCCGTACGTATGGGCTTGATCAGCGATATTGCTGAAGCAGCCGCGCGCCAGCACACACCCAAAGTGGCTTTTGTGGCTAAAGCGGCTGATTACGTATCCTCAAGCGGCAAACAGATTGGCGCAACGGATATCGACCTGAACGTACGTGCGCTTTCTATGGGCAAGCTGCACCATGCCATGATGGGCACAGCCGCTGTTGCTATTGGTACAGCAGCCACCATCCCAGGCACCCTGGTTAACCTGGCAGCCGGTGGCGGTGAGCGTGAAGCGGTTACTTTTGGCCACCCTTCAGGCACCTTAAAAGTGGGCGCTGAAGCCTGTGAAAACGGCGGCGACTGGACAGTCAACAAAGTCTCTATGAGCCGCAGTGCCCGTGTGTTGATGGAAGGCTGGGTACGTATTCCGGGTGACTGCTTCTGAGGCATAGCCCGATTGAGTAAAGCTGAAAACAAAATTGGTTTTCAGCACAGAGTTTGAAGTGGCTTTATGCCTGGCTAGCCTCCCTATCAGGGGTGGTTGGGCATGACTTCATTATTAGCCCCGCCTAAAAAGCGGGGTTTTTTTATGTTTTTGGCTCTCTTGCGGTAGATAAATTCAGGTAATCGCCGGTACTGTTTTGCATGTTTGAACTCCATGTCACCTAAAGGTTGATTTAGCGCCTTATGGTATATAAAGGCGAGTGCATTCAATGCTGTTTTTTGCGTATTTACAGCAACGTACCGATCATTTGCGAGATGGCTCAAAAATGCTTTAACTTCCGCAGGCCTCATTTCCGTTGGGTGGCGCAGGTTGTGGTAGCGAATAAAGCGTTTGATCCAGCTGAGATAGGTTTTTTCAGTACGGATGCTGTATCCGCGTAGCCTTATTTCGCATCGTAGTTTGTCCAGAAAGGGGCTGCTTCCCATCGTCACACTCCTTGTGAACTGAAACTGCTTTTCTGTATGTATATACAGTAAATTAGTTGCTGTAAAGTTATCTGGAGTGTTTTTGTCCAAAAATATCC
>JBMYOX010000025.1:0-42551 GCA_049599735.1 Pontibacterium sp.
GCTTGAGCAAGGCGCGGCCCATTCAATGCTGTTCTGGGGGCCGCCGGGCGTGGGCAAAACAACGCTGGCGCGTCTGATGGCCCATCAGGTGGATGCGCATTTTATAACACTCTCAGCGGTTTTGGCGGGTGTTAAGGATATACGGGCGGCGGTAGAGCAGGCAAAGCACGTACAGAATCAATCGGGTCGCAAAACCATTCTTTTTGTGGATGAGGTGCATCGTTTTAATAAAGCACAACAGGATGCTTTTTTACCTTATATCGAGGACGGCACTTTTATTTTTGTGGGTGCAACCACGGAAAATCCATCCTTTGAACTGAACAATGCTTTGTTATCCCGTGCTCGTGTTTATCTGCTGCGCAGCCTGGATCTTCCTGAAATTCGCCAGGTCATTGACCGGGCGCTGACGGATAAAGAGCAGGGCTTAGGGGCTCGTCATCTGCTGATTGATGAAAGCCTACTGGCACAATTGGCAGTGGCTGCCGATGGGGATGCCCGTCGTGCTTTGAATCTCCTGGAGATTGCCTCTGATCTGGCGCAACCCGCCGATGCGGGCGAAGTGGTTGATAAAACCGTGATGGAGCAGGTGCTGCGCTCTACGGGTCGGCGTTATGATAAACAGGGTGATCTTTTTTACGATATGATCTCTGCGTTTCATAAGTCTGTACGCGGCTCCTCGCCTGACGGGGCGCTTTATTGGTGCTGCCGTATGCTGGATGGCGGCTGTGACCCGCTTTATATTGCCCGGCGCCTCGTCGCCATTGCCTCGGAAGATATTGGTAATGCTGACCCCCGGGCGATGCAGGTTGCGCTGTCGGCCTGGGATGCCTTTGAGCGTGTCGGGCCTGCCGAAGGGGAGCGGGCTATCGCACAGGCAGCGGTATACTGTGCCTGTGCGCCTAAGAGCAATGCGCTTTATGAGGCTTATAAGCAGTGTCGGGCGGATGTGGCTAAGGCCCCTGGTTATGAGGTGCCTGAGCACTTACGTAATGCACCTACCGGTTTAATGGAAGACCTGGGTTATGGCGCAGAGTATCGCTATGCTCATAGTGAACCGGGCGCTTATGCAGCCGGTGAAAATTACCTGCCGCCAGAGCTGGCTGACCAACAGTGGTATCATCCTCGGGATCGGGGTCTGGAAAAGAAAATATCTGACAAGCTGGACTATCTGCGTGCTCAGGATGCACAAAGTCCACTGCAACGCTATAAGGATTAACTATGCAGCACCTGGTTGCGATTGCTATAGGCGGTGCTTGTGGTGCACTGGGCCGTTACTGGATGAGCGGTTTACTAAATAATGCCGCTTATAAATTACCTTACGGTACTCTGGCCTGTAATGTGATCGGCTCATTTCTGATGGGTGTGTGTTTTGTGCTTATTCTGGAAAAAGCACGCTTAAATCCTGAGTTGCGACCTTTGTTAATGGTCGGCTTTATGGGTGCGTTTACGACTTTTTCCACCTTTTCGCTCGAAACCGTTGTAATGCTGCAGGAAGGGCATGTTATGTCTGCTGCGATTTATATATTATTAAGCGTTGTTTTATGTATCGCCGCGCTTTACGGTGGTTTGTGGTTTACTCGCTTGTTTTAACGTCTGCTTGTTATTAATTAAGGTGCATTAGAGTCTCATGCTTGACCCAAAATACGTACGTGCTAATCCGGAAGATGTCGCTCAGCTACTGAAGAAAAAGGGATATGATTTCCCGGTTGAATCGTTTACAGCGCTGGAAAATAAACGTAAAGCACTTCAGGTTCAGACTGAAAACCTGCAAAGCGAGCGTAATACCCGGTCAAAAGGAATCGGCAAGGCAAAAGCGGCGGGTGAAGATATTCAGCCCTTGCTGGCAGAAGTTGCCGACCTGGGTGCCAAACTGGATGCCGCTAAAGCAGCGTTAGTCGCCTTGCAGGAGGAACTGGAAGATCTGCTGGCGGGTGTGCCTAACATTCCTCACGAATCTGTGCCTGCCGGTGCTGATGAAGAAGACAATGAAGAGGTGCGCACCTGGGGCACACCGCGTAACTTTGACTTTGAGCCTCTGGATCATGTTTCGCTGGGTGAGGCTGATGCCAAACTGGATTTTGAAGTGGCGGCTAAAATTACCGGTTCGCGCTTTTCAGTACTCAGGGGCAAACTGGCAAAAATGCATCGCGCGCTGATTCAGCTGATGCTGGATACACAAACCGAAGAGCATGGTTATAACGAAGTCTATGTACCTTATATGGTAAATGCGGATTCTCTGCGTGGTACGGGCCAGCTGCCAAAGTTTGAAGAAGATCTGTTTAAAGTGCCCTTTGGCGACCGTCAGTATTACCTGATTCCAACCGCAGAAGTACCGGTGACTAACATCGTGCGCGATGAAATTATTGATGCTGCGCAGATGCCGCTGAAATTCACCGCCCATACACCTTGCTTCCGTTCCGAAGCTGGTGCGTCCGGGCGTGATACGCGTGGCCTGGTACGCCAGCATCAGTTTGAGAAAGTCGAAATGGTGCAGATTGTCGAGCCAGGTAAGTCCTGGCAGGCACTGGAAGAGATGACCGGCCATGCAGAAGCCATTCTGCAAAAGCTGAATCTGCCATACCGGGTTATGGCACTTTGTGGGGGGGATTTGGGTTTCAGCGCGGCGAAAACTTATGACCTGGAAGTCTGGTTGCCGGGCCAGCAGAAGTACCGTGAAATCTCATCCGTATCGAATATGGGTGATTTCCAGGCGCGTCGTATGCAGGCCCGCTGGCGTAATCCTGAAACCAATAAACCGGAGCTGGCGCACACGCTGAATGGTTCTGGTCTGGCGGTCGGTCGTACACTTCTGGCTGTGATGGAGAATTATCAGACGGCTGAAGGTAAAATTACAGTACCTGAGGCACTGCGCCCCTATATGGGTGGCGTGACCGAAATCTGATTATCTGTCCAGGATAACTCACCCAATTAAAGGCGCCTGATGGCGTCTTTTTTTGCTCTTAACGCTGGGGGCGATTTGTCTGTCAGATAGACAGGGCCTGAACATTCTCAAATCTCAGCCAGGAATAGAAACGGCTCAAGCAGCTTATGCTGAGTTTCGGTATACTTCAGGCAAATTTTTTGAATGATGGCAAAGACATGAACAAGCGGTATGACATTCTGATTGTTGGGGGGGGAATGGTCGGGGCGACCATCGCCTGTGCATTAGGTGGCAGTGATCTTTCCGTGGGCGTTGTTGAATACCGGTATCCTGATGCTTTTGAGGACAGCCAGCCCCATGATCTGCGAGTTTCAGCCCTGAGTGTCGCTTCTCAAAATATCCTGGATATGGTGGGTGCCTGGGAAGGTGTTTTATCTCGCCGTAGCTGCCCGTATAAGCGCATGAAGGTTTGGGAAGCTAATGAGGCCCGTGCATCAACAGAGTTTAATTCTGACGCAATATCATTACCTTATCTGGGCCATATCGTTGAAAACCGGATTATTCAACTGGCACTGCTGGAGCAAATGAGCACTTTTGATAATGTGGATCTGATTTGCCCCGCACAAACAGAATCTATCGATTATTCGCCGGGTGCCAGTATTGTCCGCCTGAACGATGGCACTGAGCTAATCGGGCGTTTATTAATCGCTGCTGATGGCGGTGAGTCCCGGGTTCGCCAGGCTGCAGGTATTGGTGTCCATAAATGGGATTATGAACAATACGCGTTGGTGGCCTCTGTAACAACCGCCTATGAACAACAGGACATCACCTGGCAACAATTTACTTCAACCGGACCTTTAGCGTTTTTGCCATTGTCTGGTCGTAATGCCTCTTTGGTGTGGTACAACACACCGGCAGAAGCTAAGCGCCTGATGGATTTGCCTGATGCACAATTCCTGTCAGAGCTTAGTGCCACTTTTCCTGAAACACTGGGTAAAGTGGATAGCCTGCTGGAGCGGGGCTATTTCCCACTGCGTCGTCAGCATGCACAACAATACGTTGCAGAAGGTATTGCGCTGGCAGGAGATGCCGCGCATATGATTCACCCACTGGCCGGGCAGGGTGTAAATATTGGTTTGTTGGATGCCGCTGCACTGGCGGAAACTATCCTCAAAGCACAAAGATCTGGTGAAGATTATACAGCGTTGTCTGTGCTACAGGCCTACGAGCAGCAGCGTCGAAAACATAATCTGGTCATGATGCAATTGATGGATATGTTTTATCGTGTCTTCAGCAACGATAATATCCCTTTAAAGGTTGTGCGTAATATCGGGCTGGGATTTGCAGAGCGAGTG
Organism: Pontibacterium sp.; assembly: GCA_049599735.1. GTDB lineage: Bacteria > Pseudomonadota > Gammaproteobacteria > Pseudomonadales > Balneatricaceae > Pontibacterium. The sequence continues at coordinate 4,237 of JBMYOX010000025.1, forward strand.
TTACCGGCTAAAAACAAAGTCATGCGATTTGCGATGGGGCTGGAAGGGCCATTGCCTGCTTTAGCCCGGTGCGAAGAAATAAGCTGACGGCTTACCAAAAAAAAAGCACTGAGGGTTGACCGCAGTGCCTAATAACTGAATAAAAAAGTCCGGCCACAAGGGCCGGAAAAAGGATAAAGGCTGTAGTAGCCAGAGTGGAACAGGTTGGCAATACACTCAATGCCGGGGTTTCGCCGGATATTTAGTGAGCCGTTGTAGCTTTGCGGGATGTTTTAGCCGGTGCCTTTTTAGGCGTTGCTGGCTTGGCAACCGCTTTTTTAACAGGGGCTTCAACTGGTGTTTCTGCAACAGCAGCTTCAGCTACCGGTGTTTCTGCAACAACAGGGGCCGCTTTTATGGAAGCGGAGGTGGCAGTTGTTGCTTCAGAGATAGTTGCTGCAGCTTCTGTCATGTACTGAGTCGCTGTTTCAGTCGCATCGTTAACATACTTAGTCATTTCAGCAACGTAGTTGTTATCACTTAATCCAGAGAAGCTTTTTTCAACAACATCGGTGATCTGATCTTTAGCTTCGTTCAGGGTTGCCAGTTCTTTTTCTGCAACGTCAGCCAGTTTGCTTTCCAGCGTTTTGAAGTAGCTTACCTGCAACTCGATAGCGTCTTTAGGCTCTTTGATTTCGGTCAGTGCTTTCATTTGAGAAACACAAGAATTCACAAAATCAGTAACGTATTCAGACTGCAGCGCAAACAGCTTTTCTGCAGTCTGTTTATTGATTTCAGCCATATCTACAGCCGGCTGCATTTTTTCCTTCACTTCATTCATCAGATCGTACATGTCCATTACCTTCCTATAAGCTTGTTTGGGCGCTTTTGTGCGTTGCAGCAATTAGTTAAATATAGTGAGTAAAAATTAACCTGTCAACCCTTATTTGTGCATTGCACAAGCTGATTTTTTGCTTTTAAATTTTAAGTTTTTCATTATAAAACAATAAGTTACCAACCTTGTTTGTATATAAGGAGATTCAGTTATAGGGCCGTGTTAATATGTTTTTTATTGAACCGGGCCTGTGCGGCATTTCTTTATAGCCAGACAGACCAAAAAAATAGCACTTAATTGCAACCGTTTTTTGAAACCTGCCGGCATCCCTATACAATCAGGGAGCTAAGGTGAAAAGTGCTCTGGGCGCGCGGTATTCTGCTTTACAGAGTAATGATATTTATCCAGATAATAAGGCTTCTGTTTTTATGCATGCACAGAATTGTTACGCCAGCTTTCATTTTGACCGCTCTGAAACCATCGAATCACTGGGTGTTGAGGTAGCGGAATATACCCATAATGTAACGGGTGCAAAGCATTACCATATCGCGGCAGAGAATGAAGAAAATGTATTTCTTGTAGCGTTTAGAACGGTGCCGATGGATTCAACCGGTGTCGCTCATATTCTTGAGCACACGGCACTTTGTGGTAGTGAGCATTACCCGGTGCGCGACCCGTTTTTTATGATGACCCGCCGTTCTTTGAATACCTTTATGAATGCCTTTACCAGCAGCGACTGGACGGCTTACCCGTTTGCCAGCCAGAACAGCAAAGACTTTAATAATCTGTTGGATGTATACCTGGATGCAGCCTTCTTCTCCCGGCTCGACCCGCTGGATTTTGCTCAGGAAGGCCATCGCATCGAGTTTGCCGAAGCGGGAAATAAAAATTCTGATCTGGTCTATAAAGGGGTTGTACTTAATGAGATGAAAGGAGCCATGAGCTCACCGATCTCGACACTCTGGCAGACGTTAAGTAAACACCTGTTCCCAACCACCACCTATCATTACAACAGCGGTGGTGAGCCAGAGTCTATTACCGACCTGGGTTACGAGGAACTGCTGGCGTTTTATAAAACCCACTATCACCCGAGCAATGCCGTCTTTATGACGTTTGGTGATATGGATGTTAAAACGCTGCAGCAACGTTTTGAAGAACGCGCTTTAAACCGTTTTGATAAACTGGATGTTGAAATCTGCGTCGCGAATGAAAAGCCTTACCATGCGCCGATTCGTGTTGAAGAAGCTTATGCGCTTGATCAGGATGATTTGAACGCCAAAACCCATCATGTGATGGGCTGGCTGCTGGGATTATCAACGGACCTTGAAGAGCAGCTGAAAGCACATTTACTGAGCCGTGTCTTACTGGATAACAGCGCCTCACCTTTACGCCATGCATTGGAATCTACAGAGCTGGGAACCGCGCCTTCACCTATGTGTGGCCTGGAAGACTCTAATCGTCAGATGAGCTTTATGTGTGGCCTTGAGGGCAGTGAGGTGGAATCAGCGGCGGCTTTTGAGGCCTTAGTGCTGGAAACCCTGGAAAAGGTTGCTGAAAATGGTGTGCCCCAGGAAATGCTGGAGGCGCAGTTACACCAGCTGGAGCTGGCGCAGCGTGAAATCAGCGGAGACGGGCAACCTTATGGCCTGAACCTGATTTTAGCGGCCATGCCTTCTGCGATTCACCGCGGTGATGCCATTGCCCTGCTGAACCTTGATCCTGTGCTCAAATCACTACATGAGCAGATTAAAGCCCCTGACTTTGTACAGCGCCTGGTACGGCAGTGGCTGCTTGATAATCCTCATCGTGTTAGCCTGACCCTGCGTCCTGATAAAGAGCTGGCAACACGCCGGGATGAAACTGAAGCGGCTAATCTGAAAGCAATCCGTGAAGCGCTGAGTGATGAAGAAGCGGATGCGGTTGTGTCCCAGGCCGCAGCGTTGGAAGCACGCCAATACCAGGAAGATGATGAGTCGCTGCTGCCCAAAGTGACGATTGCCGATGTACCGGCAGATATGATCATTCCAGAGATGAGCGCTCAGGATAAGAACCTGCCGTTAACACAATATAACCAGGGCACTAATGGCCTGGTTTATCAGCAGGTGATTATTGACCTGCCTGCGCTGGATAAAGCAGAGCAGAACCTGTTGCCCCTTTACAGCTACTTGCTGACCGAGCTGGGCTGTGGTGACCGGGACTATATGGAGAATCAGCAGTATCAGTCTCAGGTGACGGGCAGTGTACATGCTTATGCATCTGTTCGGGGCTCTATTGATAATGAACAGCAGGTTTCTGCATTTTTTACCCTGTCGGGCAAAGCACTGGCCTCTAAACAGCAGGAAATGACGGCTTTACTGCATGAGACGTTGCGCAATGCACGTTTTGACGAAAAGGCTCGTATTCGTGAAGTAGTGGCACAGCACCGCACACGGAAGGAGCAGAGCATTACAGGGCATGGTCACGGGCTGGCGATGCTGGCCGCTGCTGCCAGAATGAGTCCTTCTGCGCAGCTGGCTCAGGACTCCCGAGGTCTGGAAAGTATTCGTTTTATAAAAACATTGGACGATAGCCTGAAAGATGAGAACAACCTGCAACATTTATCGGATCAGTTACAGGCTCTGCATACTAAAATCCAAAATGCACCACGTCAGTTTTTACTGGTTGCAGAAGCCGAGCAGCAAGCGGCCTTAGCACAGTCCCTGCGCGAAACCTGGCAAGGCAACACGTCAGAGCAGGGTGATGCCTTCAGCCTGCCATCCGTACGCGAATCGGTTAAGCAGCTTTGGACAACCAGTACCCAGGTGAATTTCTGTGCTAAAGCTTATGCAACCGTACCGGTCGAGCACGAAGATGCAGCTGCCTTAACGGTATTAGGAGATTTTCTGCGTAATGGATACCTGCATCGGGCTATTCGTGAGCAGGGCGGGGCTTATGGCTCAGGGGCTGGCCAGGACTCTGCGGATGCCGCTTTCAGGTTTTTCTCTTACCGTGATCCGCGTCTGAGCGAGACACTGGATGATTTTGACCAGTCGGTACGCTGGTTACTCGATAATGAGCACGATGATCAGAAAATGGAAGAAGCTATTCTGGGTGTGGTCAGCTCTATCGATAAACCGGGATCTCCCGCAGGTGAAGCTAAGCAGGCCTTCCACAGCTTACTGTTTGGCCGTACGGCTGAGCAGCGTAAAAGCTTCCGGGCGCGTATTTTAAACGTAACGGTTAATGACCTTAAACGGGTGGCAGAAACTTACCTGATACCTGAAAAAGCCAGCATTGCCGTGATCACCAGCGAAGCGGCGGCTAAGCAATTAGACGGTGAGTTTGATATAATCGCGGTCTGAGTAAATCAACCTTTCTAAGAGAAACCCCTTTTAAGGGGTTTCTTTCGTTTTGAGTACCGGCTAAGTGGAATCATCTTCAATCTATCGCGGCGCATTTCTGTTGGTTTGCGCTGAGTTTTTTCTTGTTTGTTCCGGCATGGTGATTAAACAGCTCGCGGGGGAGTTACCTACCGAGATAATTGTGTTTGCGCGAAATTTATTTGGCCTGGCACTGCTACTGCCCTGGGTTATGAAAGCAGGTATCGGGGCTATACGAACCGATAAACTACATCTGCATTTTATGCGTGCTGCCGTGGGCGTTACAGCAATGACTTGTCTTTATTATTCGTGGGGGCATTTGCCGCTGGCTCAGGCTGCATTGTTAAAACAGACCGGGCCGTTTTTTATGCCTGTTATTGCACTCTGGTGGCTGGGTGAGCGCATCAATGACCGGGTAAAGTGGTCCATTACGATTGGTTTTATCGGAGTGGTGCTTATTTTGGGCCCAACCGAGGGCACGTTAAATCTTGCGGTATTGATTGCGCTGTTTGGGGCTATGCTGGGTGCTTTGGCGAAGATTGTTATCAGGCGTATGTCGGTTTCAGAACCGGCTAAACGCATTGTGTTTTATTTTGCACTTTTTGCTTCACTTATTTCCGTTATTCCGGCGGTGCTGGTCTGGGTGCAACCAACGCTTATTCAGACCGGCTGGTTGCTGCTGATGGCCCTGACTTCAACCCTGGCACAGCTGATGCTGAGCAAAGCTTATGGCCTGGCTCCGGCAGGGCAGCTTGGGCCATTTACTTATTCATCAGTGGCATTGGCAGCGCTATTTGGCTGGGTGCTCTGGGATGAAGCATTATCCCTTAACAGCTGGTTGGGTATTGTGATAGTGACGTTGGCAGGTTTAATGGCTATGCAGGCGAGGCCCGCTAAAAAAATGCTACCATAGGCCCCGAATAGCTAACTGATCGGAGTAACACCTTGTCGCACTGCGTTGAATCATTTGAAGAGCTGAGTCTTGATAGTCGTCTGTTAACCAATTTGGCACATCAGGCAATAGAGACACCCACAGAGATACAGGCCCGGGCCATTCCTGCTGCGATACTGGGGCATGACCTGATTGCTTCGTCTAAAACCGGCTCGGGTAAAACGCTGGCCTTTTTAATACCGGCTATGCACCGTTTGTTAAAAACGCGACCGCTCAGCAAGCGTGACCCCCGGGTGCTTATACTGGCACCTACCCGGGAGCTGGCCAAACAGGTATTTTTGCAGTTACGCCAGTTAACCAGCGGCACTCAAACTAAAGTTGCGCTGGTTCTCGGTGGTGAAAACTTCAACGATCAGGCTAAAGCACTGGCTAAAGACCCGCAGGTTGTTGTGGCAACCCCGGGACGTCTGGCGAATCATCTGGATGAGCGCACACTGCATTTAAAAGGCCTTGAACTGCTGATTATGGACGAAGCCGACCGAATGCTGGATTTAGGTTTTGTTAAAGAGCTGAACCAGATTAACAATATGGCCGATCACCGTTTGCGCCAGACCTTATTGTTTTCCGCAACATTGGATCACGCAGAAGTGGATGAAATGGCTGACAAGCTGCTTAAATCACCTAAGCGTATTGCCGTTGGGGCGGCAAATGCCGAGCATAAGGATATTAACCAGCGCTTTTATCTCTGTGATCACCTGGATCATAAGCAGGCGTTGCTTGAAAGTATCCTGACAACAGAAACGCATGAGCAGGTTATTATTTTTACGGCAACCCGGCCTGATACCGATCGTTTATCCGGGTTGCTGTCCGGTAAAGGCTTTAAAGCTGCAGCGCTTAGCGGAGAGATGAGCCAGGCTGAGCGTAACCAGATTATGGACAGCTTCTCCCGTGGTCAGCAGCAGATACTGATTACAACGGATGTGGCTTCGCGTGGCCTGGATTTGTTAAAAGTTTCTCTGGTGATTAATTTTGATATGCCTAAACAGGCTGAGGAATATGTTCACCGTATCGGAAGAACAGGGCGCGCAGGCTCTAAAGGGGAAGCGGTCTCTCTGATCGGGCCTAAAGACTGGAGTGCTTTTAAACGGGTAGAGCGCTTTTTGCAGCAGCGTATTGCTTTTTTGACCATTGATGGCTTGAAGGGCAAGTTCAGAGGTCTGAAACCTAAGCCTAAGGCCATCGTTGCAAAAAAAGCACCGGCAAAATCGGCTATCAAAAATGCGCCTAAACGTCCGGAAAAAACAGGTTATAACCGCTCTGATCGCCGCCCGGCAGGGAACAGTACGTTGTCGGCGGATGGCTTTGCACCCTTCAAACCTAAAAAACCATCCCAATAGTTCACCTAACCCCTGGGGCCTCAGCCGGTAATCCTTGAATGGATTGCCGGCCACTATTATCTGGCTTTTGGGCACCCTAAGTACGAATAGAGTATTTAATGAATACTGAATACACCAAAGGTTTTGTATTAACCGCCTTCGGGGTCATTGTGCTGAGTTTTGATGCACTGCTGATCCGGTTAATCGAAGCCGGGTCTTTTGATCTGTTGTTTTGGCGTGGTTTATTACTTAGCCTGATTGTCACATTCTGGTGCCGGGTACGCTACCCGGACATAAAACTGCTAAATTTTGATAGCAGCGCAATTCGCTCTGCTCTACTTTTTGTGGTCAGTGCGCTTTGTTTTGTGACGGCAATTAACCACACAACAGTCGCAAATGTGCTGGTGATTATCAGTGCCCAGCCCTTATTTGCCGCGCTGATGGCCCGGGTTTTTCTGGGAGAAAAATCAAAACCGGTCACCTGGATTGCAATCTTCACCGCTATGCTCGGCATCGGCTGGGTACTGGGTGGTTCCTGGCAGAGCTCGAACTTTACAGGTGACCTGCTTGCCTTGGTTTGCGGCTTAGCGTTATCGGCCAAATTTGTGAATGACCGTGCCGCCAGTAACCGGAATATGACACCGGCCCTGATACCGGCCGGTTTACTGATTGCAGTTATAAGTGTGCTGGTGGGCCAACCCTGGGGGCTACAAAGCAGTGACTGGGGCTGGATGTTACTGCTTTGCCTGTGTGTGCTGCCGCTGGCGTTTATTCTGATTACCCTGGGGCCTATGCGGCTGCCTGCGGCAGAGGTGGGTATGCTGATGTTGCTGGAAACGGCAATCGGGCCTCTATGGGTATGGCTTTGGCTGGCAGAAGTGCCGGATCGTGCTGCACTTGAAGGTGGGGCGCTTGTTATTGGTACTTTGCTGATTCATGGCTTAATTCAGTGGCGAACTAACCGGTCAAAATACAATTCAGCAAGAAGAACCACTAAGGCGGTATGAATTGATCAGAATATTGATCTGATACCCTGTTTCATCAATGTATACCGGAAGGAATTAGCTACACTTTTGAATATTAGAAATACCGAATATACAAAGTGACTAACCTTAAGGTGACATTTATGGATAACATTGAAGCATCAAGCGCGTCATTTCCTCAGCTGAACAAGCCTGCACCTGCTTTTGAAGCAAGAACCACCCACGGCATGAAGACACTGTCTGATTATAAAGGCCGCTGGTTGGTGCTTTTTTCTCATCCCGCAGACTTTACACCGGTTTGTACGACGGAATTTATGGCATTTGCTAATCTGCATGACGAGTTTCTGGCACTAAATACGGATTTGCTGGGTTTGTCGATTGACAGTTATTACAGCCATGTGGCCTGGGTGCGTAATATTAAGGAAAATTTTGGTGTTGAGATTAAATTCCCGATTATCGAAGATCTTTCCATGAAAGTGGCCAAAGCCTACGGCATGATCCACCCGGGTGCCGGGGATACCTCAGCCGTGCGGGCGACGTTTATCATTGACCCTGAGGGTATTCTGAGGGCAATGGTTTATTACCCTATGACCAATGGGCGTTCAATTCCGGAATTTTTGCGTGTAATTAAAGCGCTGCAAGCATCGGATACCCACAAAATTGCAACACCTGAAGGCTGGCAGCCTGGTGAAAAAGTGATTGTACCACCACCTCAGGATGCTGATGCCGCTGAAGCCCGTATGAATGAAGGCTACGAGTGCACAGACTGGTACTTCTGTAAAAAAGAACTGAAGTAAGGTCACGACGCATATATATAAATTAACCATCACCGGGGCCTTAATGGCCCCGGTTCTTTTTTTGCAGCCTATCCGGATATTGCGCTTTATCAGTTATCGATGGGATTTTATAAGTAAATGCCTGAGAGGTTGTGAAGCTTTGCCAAGTGCTGACTAAACTCAGTGTAAATGCCATGGAAGATGTCCCGATGAAAACCCTGCTGAGCTACCTGTTACTGATTTGTTTCAGCTTATCGATCTGGGCTGAACCGCTTGTTGCTTCAGATTCAAAAATACCTGATATCAGTGCAGAGCAGGTTATCTTAGGCGCTGTAGAGCATTGGCGCGGCACCAGCTCTTATATGGTGCAAACCATGACAGTGCACCGGGCAGACTGGCAGCGAACCATGACACTGGAAGGCTGGACACGGGGTCAGAAGGATGCCCTGATTCGTTTTACGGCCCCCGCCAAAGATGCAGGTAATGCAACTTTAAAACTGGATCAGGATATGTGGATTTTCACACCTAAACTGAACCAGGTTATTAAGTTACCCGCCAGTATGATGGCCCAGTCCTGGATGGGTAGCGACTTTTCTTATAACGATCTGGCGAAGTCGGATCGTATTGTTGACGATTTTGAACATCGCCTGATCGAAGTGATCCAGAAGCAGGGTTTCAGGGAATACAGTATCGAGTCCCTCCCCAAACCCGATGCGCCTGTGGTTTGGGGCAAAGAAATCACCCGGGTGCGCAGTGATTATGTGTTGCTGGAACAACAGTTTTTTGATCAGGAAATGGTGCTGCTCAAAAAGATGGTCACGGAAAAAATAGGGTATATTGACGGACGTGCTTACCCGTTGGTTTTAACCATGTATGACCTGGAAGAGGATGAACGCTGGACTCGGGTTGAGACCTTAGAAGGCTATTTTAACCTGCCAATTCCCGCTTATTTATTAACGCTGTCTAATTTACGTAATCCGCGCCCCTGGAGTAAACCGTGATTGTGGCACTGGCCTGGCGTAATTTATGGCGTTATAAACGCCGCACTTTTCTGAGTGCAATCGCTATCGCCGCCACTTGTGCGCTGACCATTTTCCTGCCCTCATTGCAGGCCGGTAGTTATCAGGCGATGGTCAGTGCGTCCCTGGGTGTCTTAGATGGTTATCTGCAGATACAACACCCGGAGTATCTGGATAAACCGGCGATGCGTAACAGTTTTGTCCCACCAGCCTCTGTGGTGCGAGCGCTGGAAGCAGGTAATGTTACAACTGCTGCCCGCGCCTCCGGCTTTGCGTTGCTGACCTCACCTGAACGTAGTGTCGGTGTTCAAGTAGTAGGGGTTGAGCCGGAGAAAGAAGTGAGTGTTTCTACTGTGCCGGGCAATATAGTCACCGGACGTTACCTGCAACAAAACAACGAGATTGTTCTGGGAAGTGCGCTGGCGCGGAACTTACGCCAGCAAATCGGTGATCAGGTTACTCTGCTGGGCACCGGGCGCGATGGCTCCCTGGCCGTTGACAGCCTTAAAGTGGTGGGGTTTTTTGAAACCGGTTTTCCTGCCCTGGATCGCCAACTGGCTGAAATAAACCTGTCACGTTTTAACACAACCTTCAGTATGGAAGGTCAGCGACACGGTCTGATTCTGCAGTCTGCCTCAGAGATTAACAGAGCAGATTTACAGCCTCTGATTGAGTCAGAGGGACTGGCGTTCAGGGACTGGAAACAGTTGCAGCCAGGGTTGCTGCATGCCATCAAACTGGATATCAGTAGCGCGGTGATGATGTATGTCATCCTGATCCTGGTAATTTGTTTTTCATTAATGAATGCGATGCTGATGTCGGTGCTGGAGCGCAGCCGTGAGTTTGGCATGGTGATGGCGCTGGGCGTGCGACCTATGATACTGGGGCGGATCTTGTGGCTTGAAAACCTGATGATTACCCTTCTGGGCATTATGGCCGGCTTAGTGATCGGTGCAGTAGTCACACTTTACTACCAGTCTGCCGGCATTCATTTCAGCGGGGCCGAAGAGGTATTCGCCCGTTATGGCCTCTCATCAACTATTTATCCGGAGTTATCAGCCCTGACATTGCTCAGTGGTCCGGTCATTATCGCAGTCGTGCTTGTTATCGCGGGTTTCTATCCTGTTTGGCGTGTGAGCCGCCTTAATCTACTGGATGCGATGAGGGCGATCTGATGGATACACTGAATCTCTTTATTTGTCTGGCCTGGCGTAATTTATGGCGTAATGGCCGCCGTACCTTACTAACCATGGTCGCGATTATATTAGCAGTTGCCTCTATGGTATCCCTGGGATCTTTTATGACGGCCTGGAATAACAGCACCTTAGACGTGACTATCGAGAACCTGACAGGCCATATACAGATTCATGCACCGGGTTACCTGGATGACCCGAATATTGAGCACAGTATGGCGCCGATAAATGCAGACCTTAAAGCCTACCTCCAGGCCGCCCCGGTGATCGCCTGGAGTGAACGTGTTCGTTTACCGGCCATGATCCGTACCGAACGGGAAAGCTCGCCGGTTGAGTTGCTGGGTATTAATCCGGCTGCTGAACTGGGCCTTTCGTTTATTTCCGGTGCGGTGGTGCAGGGCCATTATTTTAACGATGCTCATGAGCGTGGCATCCTGATTGGTAAAACGCTAATGGATCGCCTGCAAACAAAAGCGGGGCGACGTGTGGTGGTGATGAGCCAGGGTATAAACGGGCAAATTCGGGAGCTGGGTACGCCTGTTGTGGGCGTATTTAGAGGGGCACCTGAAATGGAGCGTTCGGTTGCTTTTATTACATTACCCCGTGCCCAAAATATGATGGGCCTGGGAAGTCATTACTTCGAAATCTCACTGAAGGTGGACGATACTGAGGCCTTGCCTGAAGTGGTGAAGGCGCTGCAAAAACGGGCACCTGAGCTTGATATTCGCGCATGGGACGAGTTACAGCCTTTTACCAAAGCTATGCTGGAGATGTCAGAAGGCTCCATTTTAATCTGGATACTGGTTTCTTTTTCAGTTGTTGCTTTTGGGCTGGTGAATACACTGCTGATGGCTGTGTATGAGCGTATGCGTGAATTTGGTTTACTGCAGGCGCTGGGTATGCGGCCAGGCTGGTTGTTATTACAGGTACTGCTCGAATCCCTGATGCTGGTGGGTGCTGCCACTTTAGCGGGTCTGCTGGTGGGGGCTTTGATTGTACTGGGTTATCAGGATGGCCTGGATCTGGGGAGCTGGGGTAGTGGTGCAACCTATTTTGGTGCTTCATCCGTGCTCTATCCAAAACTGGTTTGGGAAGAATTGCTGTATATAGGTACAGTGGTTTTGGTTTTGGGGGTTCTTGCCAGCCTTTACCCGGCCTATCGTGCATCCCGGTATGTGCCGGTTGAGGTATTAAACAAAGCAATTAACTAAGCTCAGATCAGATGGACTATATAAGACGTCTTTATTTCAGGCGTTAAACAAGACGTAAAACAGGGGCGTGTTATGTCGATTGTTATCTGCGAAAAAGTCAGCAAAATTTATCAGCAGGATAAAGTCCCGGTTATTGCGCTCGATGATGTAGACCTGCGGGTTGAAGCAGGTACCTTTGTCAGTCTGGCAGGGCCCTCCGGTTGTGGTAAAACAACGCTGCTGAATATTATTGGTGGTCTTGATCAGCCCACTTCCGGTGCTGTGACTGTAGGTGCTGAGCGCCTGGATACCCTGAATAAAGCAGCATTGGCAGATCTTAGGCTGCACAAAATTGGTTTTATTTTCCAGGCCTATAACCTGATTCCGGTACTTACAGCACAGGAAAACGTTGAATTTATTATGCAGCTTAGAGGTGTGGCAAAGCCGGAGCGTAAAGCCCGGGCCGAGTCCATATTAGCCTCTGTAGGCCTTGCGGACCAGCTACACCGACGCCCCGGGGAGTTGTCCGGCGGGCAACAACAACGGGTGGCTGTTGCACGCGCTATGGTGAGTGAGCCTGGTATTGTGCTGGCCGATGAACCTACCGCCAATCTGGATAGCAGCACGTCTGATGATTTGCTGGGATTGATGAGAACACTGAACGAGAACAGCAATACAACCTTTATTGTTGCAACTCATGACCCGCGTGTTATCGCATTTACCGACCGTAAAGTGAGTTTGCTGGATGGCCAGATTATCGCTGATCATTAGCTTATTACTGGTTACGTTGCCCGTCCGGGCAGGGGTCAGTGGTGAGCTTAAATTACAGCAAAGCTGGGTGGCTGAAGATAATCCCAATCCGGTTGCTGATCATTATGCAGTTACCCTCTCCAGCTTACGATTACTGTATCAGAACAACCATGGCCCCTTCAGCTGGCAGGGCCATTATTTACTGGAAGGCGCTTTTAGTGAGCATTGGGCATCACTTCAGTCATTCAATCAGGGTGCTGGTACTGAACCTGTGTGGGATTTAACGGATTCTATTGATCAGGGTGAGCAGGGGGAAGCAAACCAGAAGATTGATCGCCTCTGGCTGATGTACAGCACCGGTAGCTGGGTTATAAAAGCAGGGCGTCAGGCAATTACCTGGGGCAGTGGGCGGGTATTCAGGCCCATGGATCTTTTTAATCCGTTTTCACCAACAGCAAAAGACACCAGTTATAAACCTGGCGCTGATATGCTTTATTTACAGTACCTTTATGACAGCGGCGCAGATCTTCAGCTTCTCTACGTGCCCCGGCGTGATTCTGTTACTGGTCAGGTGAGGCAGGATACAAGCTCGATAGCTGCTAAATGGTTATGGTTTAAGGGCGAGAGCCAATATCAGTTTTTACTGGCGCAGGATTATGAAGACAAGGTGCTGGGACTGGGTGTTTCAACACCTGTTGGGCAAGCTTTGCTTTCAACGGATGTATTGCCTGTTTGGGTACCGGATAATCAGTTCCGCTGGTCATGGGTAAGCACGCTGGAGTATAGCTGGAGCTGGCTTGATACTCCGGTGACGGGTTTTATTGAATATTACCGAAACGGCTATGGGCATACTGATAAACGAGCCCTGGATGAACAGAGTTTACTGCTACAGGAGCGGATAGGGCGGGGACAACTGTTTAATCGCAGCCGGGATTATTTAGCCGCAGGGCTGACAGTTCAATACACTGCCTTAACGACAGTCAGCCCGACCTTAATCCAGAACCTGCATGACCACAGCCGCCTTATCAGCTTGTCCTTGAGTTATGATTTATCTCAAAATTCCCGTTTAACAATGGGCCTGAGATTGCCGGTGGGCTCAGAAGGTTCCGAATACGGCGGCTTGAAACTTAGTGAAAACAGTAATACGTTAGTAAGGTCGTCATCGGAACTTTATTTCCGGTGGGCATTTTTTTATTGAGCATATTAAGTCGTTGTATTTTTCAAGCTCGATAGAAACAGGCGCTTTTTTATAAAACGAGATTCTGAGTGTCCGGGTAAGTCTCAATGTCCGGAAGTCTGATGCAGGGAATCATGTTTAGTCAGATTAGTTATTTATTCTAAAATCTGGCTCAGCAACCTACCTTAAAACAAGGAGGTGAAGGGATGCTTTACCAATAATTTTTTGGATATCCGCATGTTGATTAGTAACTGCTCTATTCGCACAAAGCTGTTTTTAACCTCTGTCCTGCCCGTTATCGGTTTAGTGTTGTTGGTTTTTATTGCAACTATGCAGCTTAAAGCCGCCCATGACGGTGTCGATCGCATTTATAATGACCGTGTTGTGCCCCTGGAAGATCTTAAAATTATCGCTGATAACTATGCAATTCTGGTGATTGATGCGGTTAATAAAGCCAATGCCGGTATGATAACTGCAAAAGCGGCAACAGACGGAATCCAAAAAGCCCGGCTTGAAATTAATCAAAAGTGGAAGGTGTATCGTGCGCGTGAGTTAAAGGCATCGGAATTAGCGCTGGCAGAAGAGGCAGAACAGCTTTTTGTGACGGCTAATGCGGCGATCGATCAGGTGGAAAAAAAGCTGATATTTTTTGGCAAAATCAGTGAAAAAGTTCCAGCCAGACTCAATGCGTTTGATGGGCCTCTGTATCAGGATATTGACCCGATTAGTGAAAAAATAGCTGAGCTGGTAAACCTGCAGCTGCGTGAGGTTGCCAAAGAGCGTCAGCAGCTGTCAGATAGTTACCAGGCCCAGAGATTATGGTTAATAGGTTTGGCGCTGGGCATTATTGTGATACTGATCCTTCTTAGTGTGATGGTGTATAACTCCGTACGTAAGCCGCTGGATAATCTACGCGACAGTATGGAGCGTATCGTTAATGACGCAGACCTTACTGCAGAAGTGCATGTTGAGCGTAATGATGAAATTGGTAGCATGGCTGAGAGTTTTAATGCAACGGTAAGAGCCATGCGTCATTTAATCGGACAGTTGGGTAATGCAACATCCACCTTAGCGAGTGCCGCAGATCAGCTTACTTCAGTCAGCACCCGGACAACACAGGGTATCAGTGCGCAGTGTTTAGAAATTGAGCAGGTCGCCAGCGCAATGAATCAAATGGTTTGTTCTGCCCAGGAAGTTGCGGTCCAAGCAGAAGGAGCAAACCGGGATGCACAAAAAACCAGTGAACAAGCCAGCGGTGGTAATCAAGTGGTAGATGATGCCGTGCAAACCACTAACCTGCTGGTGGATGAGGTAAAAGAGGTGTCTGAACGCATTCGTGCTTTGGATGCTGACAGCGAAAATATTGGCTCAGTTGTGAATGTGATTACCGACATTGCCGAGCAAACAAACCTGCTGGCGCTTAACGCAGCGATTGAGGCTGCCCGAGCGGGTGATCAGGGTCGCGGTTTTGCGGTGGTGGCCGATGAGGTGCGTACTCTGGCGCAGCGTACCCGTGCCTCGACCGAAGAGATTCGAAATGCGATAGAACACTTGCAGGATGGCTCCCGCCAAGCCGTCAGTGCGATGCTGGCCAGCACGTCCCAGGCTGAAGCGGCGGGCGGCAAGGCGGCGCAGGCGGGTCGTGTTCTGGCTGATATTGCTGATTCAGTAGCCGGGATTGCCAATATGAATGTTCAGATTGCTTCAGCCTCGGAAGAGCAGACCAGTGTTGCAGAAGAAATTAACCACTCCCTGGTGACGATTAATCAGGTCTCACAGGAAACAGATGCGGGTGCTCAGCAGATTGCTCAATCCAGCCAGGCATTGGCTGTCTTATCCGGTGAGCTGCAGCAGTTGTTGAGTAAATACAAGGTTTAAATTTTTGCAAAAGCGGGTCAGGTATTTTTAGCAGCAAGAATTAAGGGGATGGGTTATGTATCGGCTTTATATCACACTGCTTGTTTTAACTCTGACCGGCTGCGCAGGAAGCAATCGGCCTCCGTCCCCTGATTCGATTTCAGCGACACCTGTGCAGTCTGATAATAGCGATGTGAAACGTGCACTGATGATGCAGTACAGCGACTGGAAAGGTACTCAGTACAGATACGGGGGCATGAGCAAGCAGGGTGTGGACTGTTCGGCTTTTGTTTTGCTGACTTATCAGTCCCGGCTGGGACAGCGATTACCCCGTACAACGCTGCTTCAGTCCCGAATTGGCTCGCCTGTCAGCAGGCGGGAGCTAAGAGCGGGTGATTTGGTGTTTTTTAAAACGAGTTATAAGGTTCGTCATGTTGGTATTTTTATTGGCGACGCTCAATTTCTCCATGCGTCCACCAGCAAAGGCGTCACCATCAGTAGTCTTGATAATAACTACTGGTCAGCCAGGTACTGGATGGCAAAAAGGCCGAATTTCTAACTCTCAGGCCATCCCGTAACTGCTTTTCCGATAATAAGCAGCGCTGAAGCACTGGAAATCAGTAGCAGAACCGGTTTTGCTAAGCGGCTATTTAGTCTCCCGTCTACCTTATGTGCCAGGTAGAAACCAATAATGACCCCCGGCAGCATTTTCAGACTAAGTATTGTTGTCGTCCCATCTATATTGCCTTGTTGCATTAAGGCGAGGATGGAGAAAGGGGTGCCGATCAGAAAAAATGCGGCCAGTTCATTGCGGATGGTGATGCGCTTCTGTTCCTGATAGACCAGCGCCATGGGCGGACCGCCCACGGAAGTGGCGGTTCCAATCAGTCCGGAGAAGAAACCGGCAATAACCAGGTTGGTTTTTGTTGGTTGTACTTTAACAACTTTCCAGGTTAGCAGGGCCGCCAGTAGCAGAGTGGCTCCGAACAACAGACTCAGGTACTGAGTCGGAATTGAGACCAGTAGCCAGGCACCCAGGCAAGCACCCGGTGCACGGGCGATAATGGCTGGGAGAATACGTCGCCATAATAGCTCTCCCTGATTCTGTAGCAGCATCAGACGGGACACAGTCAGTACCGATAAACTGGCACCCAGAATCAGTATGGGGCCGGGCACATAAGCAGTATCAATCAGGAATAGCAAAGGCGCCGTCACCAGGCCAAAGCCAATGCCAAACCATGTCTGTAGTACAATGCCACAAGTGATAATTAACAGTGCGAGTAATTCGGGGAAGGTATATAAAATCATAATCGGTTTTAGGCTGTCAGGGCTTTAATACAGCAGGAAAGGGCCTGACTTGCGGGGAGGGAAAAGCAAAGAGGCCAGCTTTCGGTTAGCTTAAACCAAAAGCAGGCTTCTTTTTATCGAGCATCAGGATGTGTATACCCGGTGTCTTTTCTGTTAGCGACCACCGGCTCCCTGACGGGAACGATCACTGTTCTCAACGAGTACCCCTTCACCGATTTTATTGATTCGAATCCAGAGTGCTTCATCGATATCAATACCGTTATCAACGCTGTATTCCTTGTTCAACTCAACCTGTTTGGCACTGATGTAGCGGGCATTATGGTTGCCTTTTGAGCGCTGTAGGGAGGACGTCAGATCGACCCGGGAACTGCAAATAATGGTCAGTGCCTGTTTGTCTTCTTCGTTTGCAGATAGGTTGGTTGTCGCTTCGCTATAACTTGGATAACGCTCACCCGCTTTGATGGCAGCCGTGTGCTCGGTTATTGTCTGGCTGCCATTTTGCCAGTAAGCCGCAACGCTGATGCCACGGCGGCCACAATCGGTCAGGGCCTTGAGGATAAACATCCTGTTATGACAATTATGTACGGTAACGGTAGCAATACCGTTTTCCAGCGCTTTAGCGTGGGCCAGATCAACAGAGGCAGCGATACAATTTAATGCACTACGGCCATTGCTGTCGATAATAGCTGAAGTGCTGTCCTCGTAGATGACAGTGCTCAGCGGTTTGATGCTGTCCTCACCGATATAAGGCAGTGCCCTTTGCAGTTCGCCCAGGCCATTGAGGCCATGCTTTTCCAGCCAGAGGATCATGTTGGCGGCATCTTCATAATTGCCGACAAAATAGCCGGTGGCTTCAAAACAGCGACGCAGGGCAGCTTTCAGTTCGATCATAGAAACATGCATCAGAATTCTCCTTCCTGCTGTGGTGCCTGTTTGTTAGGGGCAAGGGGCATAAACCAGTCGTCGTTGAATGTTTTGCCGATATCTTCCAGCAGTGGAGCTCCCTGGAACATTGTGTTACGTACCCACAACTTAGAGCGGGGGTCGAACTTACCGACACCGAAGAAAGCCAGTTTGGCGCGCAGCAGGTGCATCGGCAGGATTTCGCGATCCAGTAGATTGGCCTGAATATCACCGTAGATACAGCGGTTCATGCTCTGAATACGGCGTACGATACCGCGCAGTTTAGGCTGTGCCACCATAAAGCGAGCAGTGCTGTGCTCCGGATGTTCAGCGATATACGCGCATAATCGGTCATAACAACGGCGTACGGCATAAGCTACACCGAGTGCCATCTCTTTGTCTTTGCCATCTTCTTCCCGAACATCACCCAGACGAGGTTCCATCTTCTCTTCAGAGCGGTACCAGAAAGTATCTTTAGTGCCTTCCACGCCAAAGTCATAACTAAGAGCCCATTGGTAACGCTCTTCGATAACCTGCTTCAGTTGCTGTAATGGCATTACCGGGTCAAGATCCAGAAATTCTTCCGCTGAGTGATAATCTTCAAGATCATCAACCAGTTCCGGATAAAGCTCCAGCATTACAGAGACCAGCATCTCCTGGCCTTGCAATGAGCAGTGTTTCTCACTCCATTGCACCAGAGATTCCCAGCTGTCGAAACCATTCTTGGTATGATCACGAATTGCATCCAGGTCTTTAAGAACCTGCTGATTGTTATCAGTTTGCCACTCATCTTCAGTGACTGTTTCTGCGGTATGGGTAGTACAGCGGTCCAGTAATTCCGGAAATTGTTGCTGGATCCGGTGGTTGATATTACCCAGTACACGAATGCGGGCCAGCGCCAGTTCACGCATCTCAATCCACTGATTAATTAGCAGTGGATGATTGATCAGATAAGGCGCCATGCCGAGACCGGTAGAGTTACCAATACCAAAGAAACGCTTTACTTCCGGCTGCATCGGATTGTAGCTTTGCGGTGCCTTATGCTGTGCAATATGTTCCGCTTGCTGAAGGCTGAAGTTACGCAGCATCAGGCAAACAAACATTTCTGCGGCAAAAGGGCGGGCGAAATCAGCGTGTCGGCTGGCAACTTTTTCCCAGTCTGCCATGCCCAGCTTGCCACTGCCGTATACGGCGGTGGTGCGGTATAGATAACCCACTTTGGCGATCTGTGCCACATCCGGCTGTTTTCCACTGGCCAGTTGATTAACAACATAATCAAAGTTACGGGCACTTCGATTTGCGCGGGATAGGACAAATACTCGGGCATCAACCCGGCCTGCTTCCTGTTTGGGTACGTTCTGCCGCAGGTTTTCTAAGTAGATATCATCCACCTGGCCATCAACCAAGGCCATGGTGAGATCCCACTTGGTAGCAATTACCCGGTCATTACGCTCATCGGCCGATAAGTAATCAGAAAACAAAACAAAGCTGTATAGCTTATTGGGTGTATTGATTTCGTAAACAACCGTGCCGTAACCGTCATTATCCAACTCAAAACGAGCAGGCTCGATCTGCCAGCGTTCTCGCATAATTCGGCGTACGAGTGTACGCATAAAGCTGAGCCGGCTTTGGTGAATCGCGCCCAGTCGTTCCAGGTCCATAACCTGGTTTACCGGACGCAGCGGCAGTGCGTTGTCACCGCGAAGATCAGCTTGTACAGCAGCTGGCGTGGTCATTATTGTTATCCTCGTTAAATAGCTACTTGAGACTGACTGGAAACTATTGCGTTTTGCTTTCTTACGCTTTAATTCAGCCTCTCACATCGTTTTTTCAAACAGCATAGATGTGTCCGAAACCTCTTTTTTATTTGCTCTGCTGGCTTCGTTTGTAATGGTTATATGCAGAGTCATACGAGGAAGGTTCAGGCGGTCACATATACTTAATGGTTAAGTATGGCTCAGATCTAAGTAGAGATAAGCATTTGAGCGGCTTGCCTTCCGGTATGACACTTATCATGGGGCAGAAGGCAGATTGCACACAAATCAGAAGGTTATATCGACTAATAAGAGAAACTTATTAAAGTATGCGAAGTTATTATTTTTTCTATGTCCATGGAGCGCAGTATCAGAACAACCTGCGCCGGTTTTCAGGTTTTATTCTGCTGAATGACTACGCGCCAGAATAAAATCGATTAAAGCCTGTGCCGGTGGTGTCAGTGATTTGTTGGTGAGTTTTACGATACCGATACGGCGTACAACAGTGGGTGTGCTTAGCGGAATAAAGCACAGGGTTTTGCTGTCTTTGGGCACAGCATAACGGGGCAGCGTGGTAATACCAAAGCCTGCTTCGAGCATTGCGATTAATGAAATCATATTGGAAATATAGAACTGGGAGTGGCCTAGCAGAGGCCTGGCTTCACTGTCTTCCAGCAGGCGGGAAGTGCCATTACCTATAAGGCGATGATTGCGAAGCGCCTTCCAGTGTAATTCTTTATGCTCAGCCAGCGGGTGATCTTTGGGGCAGACGACGCCGATCTGGTCTTCCCATATGGGTATAAAGGTTTTGTCGGTGTGTTCTTGCTCGTGAAACAGATGAGCAATACCAAAATCTATCTGCTGGTTTTCCACCATGCGATAGATAGCATCGGAGTTATCGTCAAAGAAGCTGATATGCAGCTCCGGTGTGTTGTTAACAAATTCCAGTAATAGATCGGGCAACACCTGACTGGCGATTGAGGGCACGGATGCCAGCCGGAGGTGGCCAGTCTTGTGCTCGGCCAGCAAGGCCATATCTTTTGAAATACGGTCATGATGCTCGATCAGCTCTTTGGCTTTTGGCAGAAAATGTTGTCCAAACGGTGTTAGTTCGGTTTTTGCGGTTCTGGCATTTCGTTTTTCAAAGAGTGCTTCACCCAGTTTATTTTCCAAATCTCTGATGGAGAGGGATATGGCGGGCTGGGTGCGATGGGCTTTTTCTGCTGCTGAATGGAAACCTTTTAATTCAGCCACCCAGACGAAGTGGCGCAGTTGGGCAATCTTAAATTCCGGCAACATAACTAACCTCAGAGTCATCGCAGTCAGGCTTATCTATTATTAAATAAGAAAACCTTATCGGCAGATATTATTTATTAATTTTTATTATTAAAGCATGAAGCCTAAGATGGATCCATCTACATTCCGGGGGTTTATATGTCTGATTCAGTTTTTCGTAATTACATTGCAGGTGAGTGGGTCGAAGGTAACAAAGGCAGCGTGGCAAACATCAGTCCTGCCGATATCAGCGATGTGGTCGGTCAGTATGCTCAGGCCGATAAGGCTCAGACAGAGGCGGCTATTGCTGCTGCAGCAGTTGGCCAGCTGGAATGGCAGAAGAGTGGCTTGGAGCAGCGCTATTCTGTATTGATGGCAATTGGTGATGAGCTTATTGCCCGTAAAGATGAGCTGGGCGAACTCCTGGCGCGTGAAGAAGGCAAAACATTGGCTGAAGGCGCGGGTGAAACTTATCGTTCCGGTCAGTTCTTTCATTATTACGCGGCAGAAGTACTGCGTCAGATGGGCGAAACGGCTGATTCTGTACGTCCGGGTATTGAAATTGAAACTCGCCGCGAGCCTGTAGGTGTTGTTGGCATCATCACTCCGTGGAACTTCCCAACGGCAACTGGCGCTTGGAAAATTGCACCAGCACTGGCGTTTGGTAACGCAATTGTCTGGAAACCTGCTAACCAGGTGCCAGCATCTGCCTGGGCACTGACTGAAATTATTTCCCGTCAGGGTCTGCCTGCTGGCACCTTTAACCTGGTGATGGGGCCGGGTGCGGAAGTGGGTGATGTACTGATCAACTCCCGCGGCATCAATGCGCTGACTTTCACGGGTTCTCTGGAAACGGGCCGTAAGGTTGCAGCAGCAACGGCGGTTAACTTAGTTAAATGCCAGCTAGAAATGGGTAGTAAAAACGCGCTGGTTGTACTGGACGATGCGGATCTGGCCAACGCAGTTGAGTGTGCTGTTGGTGGTGCATTTGGTGGTACAGGTCAGAAGTGTACAGCGTCTTCCCGTCTGATCGTGACTGAAGGTATTCATGACCGTTTTGTTGATGCGATGGTTGAGCGCATGAAGAAGCTGGTTGTCGGCCATCCTCTGAAAGCGGGCGTTAACATTGGTGCTGTTGCGGATGCACGTCAGATGGAACAGAACCTGGAATATCTGGCGTTGGCGAAGAAAGAAGGCGGCAACCTGGTCTGTGGCGGTGAAGTGCTGACCGAAGAAACAGAGGGTTACTACATGCAGCCTGCGCTGTTTACTGAAACCACGAACGCCATGACCATTAACCGTGAAGAAGCCTTTGCGCCGATTGCCTGCATCATCAAGGTTAAGGACTACGACGAAGCGCTGGCGACTCTGAACGATACTAACTTCGGCCTGACCGGTGGTATCTGCACACAGTCTCTTAAATATGCGTCTGACTTCAAACGTAACGCTAAGACCGGTTGTGTGATGATTAACCTGCCAACGGCAGGTACTGATTACCATGTTCCGTTTGGTGGTCGTAAAGATTCCAGCTTTGGCCCACGTGAGCAGGGTACTTACGCAAAAGAGTTTTATACCGTTGTGAAGACAACTTACATCAGCGCTTAACGTTAGAACTTATTAACTCACTTAAGCCTGGAGGTATTGCCATGCATAACGAAATGATCGTAATTGACGGGCTTCAGTACTCTAACTGGAATCGCAAGATCTTCGAACAACTGCGCGAAGGTGGTGTAACGATGGTACATGCGACCATCGTTTATCACGAGCAGATTCGTGAGACGCTAATGCGCATTTCTGAGTGGAACCGTCACTTCGAGATGAACGGCGATCTGATCATGCCGGTCAGAAGTACCG
This sequence comes from Pontibacterium sp., assembly GCA_049599735.1. Lineage (GTDB taxonomy): Bacteria > Pseudomonadota > Gammaproteobacteria > Pseudomonadales > Balneatricaceae > Pontibacterium. The sequence continues at coordinate 26,717 of JBMYOX010000025.1, forward strand.
CGGATATCCGTTTGGCGAAACAGTTGGGCAAAGTCGGCATTATGTTCGGTGCTCAAAACTGTTCACCGATTGAAGACGATATCGGCATGATTGAGGTGATGCGTGAGCTGAACCTGATGATCATGCAACTGACCTACAACAATCAGAGCTTGTTGGCCTGTGGTTGCTATGAAGCAGAAGACAGCGGTGTAACTCGCTTTGGTCGCCAAGCGATTAAAGAGATGAACCGGGTCGGTATGGTTGTCGATATGAGCCACAGTGGTGAGCGTAGCACTTTGGAGGCAATCGAAATTTCAGAGCGCCCGATCGTGATCTCTCATGCTAACCCCTTGAGCTTCCATGAGGCCAAACGTAACAAGTCCGATAAGGTGCTGAAAGCGCTGGCTGAGTCGGGTGGGCTACTGGGCTTCAGTTTGTATCCGTTCCATTTGAAGAATGGGCCCGATTGCACCCTGGAAGATTTCTGCGACATGGTTGCCAATACCGCAGATATGATGGGTATTGACCAGATTGGTATTGGTACTGATCTGTGCCAGGAGCAGCCGTTATCCATTCTGGAATGGATGCGTAATGGTCGCTGGTCAAAATCAATGGACTACGGAGAGGGTTCTAAGTCGAATGCTGACTGGCCGCGTCCATTGTCTTGGTTCCGCGATAGCCGGGACTTTCCTAACCTAACTAACGGCCTGCTGGCACGGGGTTTTAGCAATGAAGACGTCGCTAAAATCATGGGGCTTAACTGGCTGAATTTCTTAGAAGAAGGGCTGAAGGCTCGCTAGACGGGGAGCTCAAGCCGTAATGATTCTTCATAAAAAAATTTATGCTGTAAATCGATGAAAGTCCGGGATACAGCATAAATTGACCTGATAACCAATAACTATAAAGATCCGTCAGGAGATTTGAATGAGTAATATAACACAGGCTTCTATGGCCAAAAACAAGCTACTGGCAGGGGTGGATCTGCCGGTACTTCTGATCAGCGGTGGTGTTCTGGTGTTGTTTGCAGCACTGGCGCTATACGATATCGAAATGATGTCTGGTTGGGTGAATAGTGCTTTTGCTACTTCAACCAAATACTTCGGTGCCTACTGGCAGGTGCTGTTATTGCTGACCTTTGTGATTGGTCTGTTTCTGGCCATTGGCCGTACCGGGTCGGTGGTTCTTGGGGGTGTTAAAGTCCCTGAAATGCCTACATTCCAGTGGATTTCGGTCATCATGTGTACCTTGCTTGCTGGTGGTGGTGTGTTTTGGGCTGCTGCTGAGCCGATGGCACATTTTACTTCGGCACCGCCTTTGTTTGTGGGTACTGAAGCCGGTACCGTTGATGCTGCGTACAATGCGCTGTCTCAAAGCTTTATGCACTGGGGCTTCCTTGCCTGGGCAATTCTGGGTAGCCTGACAGGCATTGTCTTTATGTACCTGCACTATGAAAAAGGTCTGCCACTGAAGCCACGTACCTTACTGTATCCCGTATTTGGTGAGAAAGTAATGACTGGGCCGTTGGGCGCAATTGTTGATGCAAGTTGCGTACTGGCAGTCGTTGCCGGTACCGTGGGTCCAATCGGATTCCTAGGTTTGCAGGTAGGTTTCGGCCTGGAAAAACTGTTTGGTATTCCTAATACTTATGCAACACAGGTAATGATCCTCGTTGCCTTGATTGTTATCTACACTATATCTGCAGTGAGTGGCGTAACAAAAGGCATCCAGCTTTTAAGCCGTGCGAATGTGATTCTGGCTGTTATCTTGATGGCTTTTATTCTGATATTTGGTCCTACTGCATTCATTATCGATAGTTACCTGCATTCCTTTGGTATCTATTTGGATCAGTTTATCCCGATGGCCACATTCCGTGCTAGTCCGGGCTGGCTGGACTGGTGGACCGTGTTCTTCTGGGGCTGGTTCCTGGGTTATGGTCCGCTGATGGCAATGTTTGTTGCACGTATCTCCAAAGGGCGCACTATCCGTGAAATGGTACTGCTGATCTCTGTTGTTGCACCGGTTATTACCTGCTTCTGGTTCACTATTGTGGGCGGTAGTGGTCTGGCTTTTGAATTGGCTACACCGGGGGTAATCTCTGAGCCGTTTACTGGCTTCAATCTACCTGCGGCACTGTTGGCGATCACTGAACAATTGCCAATGGGCTTCTTTATCTCGGTATTGTTCCTGATTTTGACCACTATTTTTGTGGCAACTACGGGTGACTCCATGACCTACGCGGTATCTATGGTTATGACCGGTACCGATCACCCACAGACATCTGTAAGGATTTTCTGGGGAATCATGATGGGCGTAATGGCTGCGTTGCTGATCTCCATTGGTTCCGGTGGTATTTCCGCGCTGCAATCTTTTATCGTTGTAACCGCCGTGCCGGTATCGCTGGTGTTGCTGCCATCCCTTTGGACAGCACCTAAAATCGCCCGCAAGATGGCTGATGAGCAAGGGCTGTAAGCAGACCGGGCCTCAATGAAATGTTATTTAAAAAAGGGGAGTAGCGTTGCTGCTTCCCTTTTTCTTTCGATTTTTTTAATTTTCTAAAAAGTGAATATTATGAAACAAGCAGTAAAAACCGAACTCTTCGCCTCTAAAGCGCCCCTTGAATGGGCTGTTATCGCAAACGGCCAGTTGTCGACTGCACAGATTCCTATCAATGCTGAAGGTCAGGTTGTTGAGGGCGGCATTGAAGCTCAGGCACGCCAGACCATGGAAAACTTCAAGCACACCATTGAAGCGGCTGAACTGACGATGGCTGATGTGACTCAGGTGCTGATTTACGTCACTGATCGAAGCCAGTTGCCAATCTTCAATAAGGTGTATGCGGACTACTTTGAAGCGCCGTATCCAAACCGCGCGGCAATGATTGTTGCAGGGCTGGCACGGGAAGAGATGCTTTGTGAAATTGTTGCCTATGCAGCTGTACCAGCGAGCTAATTTATGATGTGGGTTTGTAATTAGCTGAGGCTTGGGCTCGCAGTATAGATAACCCACCCACACAAGAACACTAACCTCAACCTAAGGATCTTACTTAGGTTGAGGTTACTTACCCCTCCTGTGACTGAAAAACTACACACCGAAATAATAAATCACGCTGCAAAAGTGTGATGATGCGCCTCTCAATCCCTCCTGTCTTATTAACCACTTGAATGAAAATTCAAATAACAGTGGTAATCCTAAATTTATATTACTGAATAAATAGTCGTGAATTTACAAGTAGTTAACCCCAATTATGGGAGTGGGAAGCACAACAGTTTAGCGGTAGTATCCGCATCAATTTTATCTACCTACTCTTTTTATCTCGTCTATTTCTGTACTTTATTCTGTGACAGGCAGGGCGATAAATTGCCGCTGGGAGCACGATAATGGAACAAACGACCCCTACTGATAACGGCTATATCACTGTTTGGGACTCACCAGGGCAAGATGGATCATTTTATGGTGTTTACGGTCAGCGTTACGATTCCAGCGATAACCCTATCGGTGCTGAGTTCCAGATAAACACACATACCTATTGGGATCAAAATGGTGCCACTGTCACGGGCCTGAAGGATGGAGGATTTGTTGTTACCTGGTGGGGCGAGGATAGCGCGACCGGCGATGCGTCAGGGGCAGGTATCTCAGGGCAGCGCTTTGGAGCTGATGGAAATGCTGTAGGTGATGAGTTTCTGGTGAACACTCATACAAGCAATGATCAATACGCTCCGTCCGTTACGGGCTTAAGTGATGGTGGTTTTGTAGTGGCTTGGTTCGGATCTGATCCTGCCACCGACGATGGGTCAGAAGAAGGTATCTCTGGTCAGCGTTTTAGTGCTGATGGAAATGCCGTAGGCGATGAATTCCTAGTGAATACGCATACTAACAATAGTCAGACATCTCCGTCTGTGGCGGGTTTGCGTGATGGGGGTTATGTCGTGACCTGGCACGGTGAAGACAGCGCAACCGGTGATGCATCGAGATATGGAATCTCTGGTCAGCGCTTTGGGGCTGATGGAAATGCTGTAGGTGATGAGTTTCTGGTGAATACTCATACCAATAATAGTCAAACCAGCTCATCAGTTACGGGACTGAGTACCGGTGGTTTTGTGGTGGCCTGGGTGAGCTATGATAGCGCAACGGGTGATGCCTTTGCGGGTATCTCAGGTCAGCGTTTTGATGCCAGCGGCAACGCAGTGGGTACAGAGTTTCTGGTTAATGCCTACACCAATAACGTTCAGTCTACTCCGTCTGTTACAGGTTTGAGTGACGGTGGTTTTGTAGTGACCTGGCAGAGCCAGGACACAACTACGGGTGATGCGTCATATACGGGTATTGCTGGCCAGCGTTTTGATGTTGATGGCAATGCCGTAGGTGATGAATTCCTGGTTAATACCCATACGGATAACCGCCAGTATGATCCATCAGTTTCGGGATTAAGTGACGGGGGGGTTGTTGTGACCTGGTGGGGTTATGGCAGTGATGCCGGTGATACGTCAGGTACCGGTGTTTACGGTCAACATTTTGATGCAGTTGGTAATAAAGTCGGCGAAGAATTTCTGGTAAACACCCACATAGCAGAAAGTCAGGGGCGTCCCGATATTGCTACACAAGGATACTCGCCGGTCTATGAAAGCGAAATTATTATCCATCAGGCACCAGAAGTGGGTGATTTAACGGTTGTTGGCACCGAAGACGATACTGCAATTACCGAGCGCTTTAACGGTACGGATGTGGACGGTGATGCGCTTATCTATACCATTACTTCAGACTTATCCGAAGGCGAGGGTTCTGTTGTTAACAATAACGATGGCACTTTCAGCTTCACTCCAGGTGATGACTTCCAGGATCTGAACGATGGCGAAAGCCGGGATGTTAGTTTCACCTACATTGCGACAGATACCAAAGGAAATGTCTCTAATACGGCAAATGTGACGCTGACAGTCAATGGCCTTACAGACACGAATACCGTCACGGATAATGGTTATGTGGTTGTCTGGGCTTCAAAGGGACAGGACGGCTCAGATTACGGCATCTACGGTCAACGCTACGATAGCGCTGATAATCCGTCAGGTGATGAGTTTAAGGTTAATACGCATACGACCTCTTACCAGGATTTTCCCTCAGTGGCGAGTCTGCGTGATGGTGGTTTTGTCGTGACCTGGGATGGATATGACCCGGCGACCGGAGATACGTTTGCGAACGGCATTGCAGGTCAACGCTTTGACGTTGATGGCAATGCGGTGGGTGATGAGTTTCTGGTGAACACTCATAGGGAAGGTTCTCAAGCTGAACCGTCTGTTACCGGCCTGGTTGATGGTGGCTTTGTCGTAACCTGGTATGGCAACGACAGTGCTACGGGGGATACCTCTCGTTACGGTACCTCGGGTCAGCGTTTTGACGCCAGTGGCAATACAGTCGGTGATGAGTTTTTGGTGAATACTCACACGGATCACTCACAATTTCAGACATCCGTGGCCGGTTTGGGTGACGGTGGTTTTGTCGTGACCTGGTATGGATATGATATTGCTACAGGAGACACGTCTGGCTCGGGCATTTCGGGTCAGCGCTTTGATACCGATGGCAATAAAGTAGGGGGTGAGTTTTTGGTGAACACCCACATTGACAACGGCCAATATAATTCATCGGTAGCTGGTTTAAACAACGGTGGTTTTGTCGTGACCTGGTACAGTCATGACAATGCTACAGGCGATACCTCAGAAACGGGTATCTTTGGCCAGCGTTTTGATGCGGCGGGCAACGCGATGGGAGCTGAGTTTCTGATCAACAGCCATACGGAAAACGGCCAGGCTGATCCATCTGTAACCAGCTTAAGAGATGGTGGGTTTGTGGTCACCTGGCGCAGTTACGACAATGCAACGGGCGATTTATCACAGTCAGGTATTTCGGGTCAGCGCTTTGATGCCAGCGGCAATGCAGTTGGTGATGAGTTTTTGGTGAACAGCTTTACAGATGGTTACCAACTTTCCCCATCTGTTACCGGTTTAGGCGACGGTGGTTTTTTGGTGACCTGGTACGGATATGACTCAGCCTCAGGTGATGCCTCAACTACCGGTATCTCCGCTCAGCGTTTTGATGCTGAGGGCAATAAGGTGGGTAATGAGTTTTTGGTCAATACCCACACTGATAATGCTCAGGAATCTCCCGACATAGCGACCCTGGGATACTCGCCGGTCTTTGATAGCAGCATAACGTCAAACCAGGCCCCGGAGGTCAGTGATATTACCGCCTCCGGCACCGAAGACGATGCTGAAATTACCGCTGACTTTGATGGAGTGGATGCGGATGGCGATGCGCTTACCTATACTATTACTTCAGGCTTATCCGAAGGTGAGGGTTCTGTTGTTAACAATAACGATGGCACTTTCAGCTTTGTGCCCGGTGATGATTTCCAAGATCTGGTTAAAGGCGAAAGCCGCGACGTGACGTTCACCTATACCGCAGCGGATGAGACAGGAAATGTTTCCAGCGCTGCTTTGGTGACAATTACGGTTAATGGGGAAGCCGAGGATGAAGTTGACCTGCTGGATCTTCGTAATGCACAGGTAAGTGGCAACGAGTTGACAGTGGAAGTCTGGTTTAATGGTGCAAGCGAAGCGCCGGTGGGGGCCCTAGGCTGGACTCTTAATCTCATGGATCAACAAGGGCTTGTTATAAATGGCTCGCTTATCGCAAGCCAGCCTGATTTTGATCTGGTGTTTGCAGGTCTGGGCCTGACATCTAATGACGTTAATGACAGCTTTGTTATTACCGGCAGTGGGGTGCTGGACACTGAAATCCAATTGGGCTCTTTTACTTACCAGCTCCCCGTGGGTACTGATTACGATGGATTGTGTGTTGATCTGAGCAATGCGACGGCAGGCATTGTACAGTCGGATGAATCTTTGCTGGAGATCGCTCTTGCGGATGAGTCGATAATCTCGACCTCTGGTTTTAGCATTGATGGCATAGTTTCTTTTTGGGCTGATGATAGTGTGATGGATGGTGTAATCATCGAACTTCTGGACAATGCGGGTAACCGGGTAGATGTACAAACAACCAATGCGCAGGGTGCTTACCAGTTTGATGAAGTGGCAAAGGGTGAGTATCAACTTTCCTTAAGCCTGACGGCACAGGAAAATAATACTGATGCCGTGACAGCTGTTGATGCCTCGACAGTGGCCCGAATGGCAGTCGATCTGATGCAGAATGCTGGTGAGTATCAAAAAATAGCGGCTGATGTTGATGGTGATGGCTCTGTCAGCGCTGTGGATGCCAGTATGATTGCTCGCCAGGCGGTGGGGTTGATTGAGCCAGGTAGCTGGAAACTGGTGCCAGAGTTGGATGCTCAATATCTTGCTGAATTAGCGGCAGACCCCGATAATGATTCCAGCGTGGTGTTAACCGATGTACATACTAACCTGCAAGTTTCGGATGATATTAGCGGCATTAACTATGTGGCGGTCTTACCGGGTGATGTGAATGGTAGCTGGCAGGATACCCTGGAGCCCCTGGCTGTAGGTTAAAGCGTGCTTTAAATCCTGATTGTACAATTCTAAAAAGCCTTGAGGTAAACCCTCGAGGCTTTTTTGTTTGTGAAACCCGACACCTTCAATCATGACTTTTAGCGAAGTACATAACCACCTGTCTAAAGTATATAGCCACTGTGTCCCCATGGCTTATTCCTAATCTGCTATTAAATGATTACTGTTTTAACTGTTTGCATAGACTCCAGATATCAGGCTAGCATTGCTCGTTAGTGATTTTTAGCCTGATTCTATTTTGAGGTTATCTAATGAGAACGATAGTGATAGTTGGTGGCGGAGCCGGTGGGCTGGAGTTGGCGACCAGGCTTGGTCATAAGCTTGGCAAAAAACAGCAGGCTAAAATCATCCTGGTTGATAAAAACCGTAACCATATCTGGAAGCCTTTGTTACATGAAGTGGCTACCGGGTCTTTGGATATTAATACTGATGGTGTGGTTTACCGGGCGCATTCCAGCGCACATTATTACCAGTTTCAGCTGGGTTGTATGGTGGGCCTGGATCAGGCAGCCAAAACAATTCAGCTGCAGGCTCTTTTTGATGAAGAAGATAAAGTGGTGCTGCCGAAACGGGAAATTGCTTACGATATCCTGGTAATGGCGGTGGGCAGTGTCAGTAATGATTTTGGTACGCCTGGCGTGGCAGACAACTGCTTTTTCCTGGATTCACATCAGCAGGCGGAGCGCTTTCATCGTTCGTTACTGAATCATTTTTTGCGTATCAATCAGCAATCACCTGAAAGTTCGCTAAATCTGGCAATTGTAGGGGGTGGTGCAACAGGGGTTGAACTGGCGGCGGAGCTATATCATGTTGCTGAATTACTCAAAATGTACGGTATGCCTGAGATGTCTGCAAAACGGCTGAAAATATCGCTCATTGAAGCAGGCCCCCGAATTTTGCCTGCTTTGCCGGTGCGGATTGCGCTTTCAGCAAAACGTGAGCTGGCCAGGTTGGGTGTCAGAATCCATGAAGGTACACGTGTTACCAGTGCTGATGTTGAAGGGTTTGTCACTGATGAAGGTCAGCGAATTCCAGCAGATCTTAGTGTCTGGGCCGCAGGGGTTAAAGCCCCTTCATTTATAGACAAACTGGCTTTTTTTGAAACAAATCGTAGCGGGCAGATTGTTGTTAAACCCAGCTTACAAAGCACGGTTGATGATGAGATTTATGTGATAGGGGACTGTTGTGCCTGTGAGCAGCCTGATGGTTCCTGGGTACCGCCAAGGGCGCAATCAGCGCATCAGATGGCAACACTGGTCTACAAAAATATATTGCTGAGTCAGCAGAATCAACCGCTAAAAAGCTACGTCTATAAAGACCACGGCTCTTTAGTGAATCTGAGTAAATACAGCACGGTTGGCAGTTTAATGGGGAACTTAATGAAGGGTTCTATGTTTGTGGAGGGGCGTATTGCAAGGCTGGTTTATATCTCGTTATACAGAATGCACCAAGTCGCCATACATGGCTGGCTTAAGGCGTCTGCGGTTATGCTGGCGCAAAAAATTGGCAATGCGGTTAAACCCAAAATGAAATTGCATTAAAGATACAGGTTAAACTAAAAAGCCCGGAATCACTTAGCGATCCCGGGCTTTATTGCTTCTAATCTCTCTGTTCAGGAGAAATTATGCGTTAGCAGCAGCCAGCGCAGCGTTCAGTGTTTCACTTGGACGCATCACTTTCTTAACGGTTTCACGTTTAGCGTGGTAGTAACCATCCAGTTCAGCAGGGCGACCCTGTGCAGCGGCCAGCTCAGCGATGATCTGATCTTCGTTATCAGTCAGTGCTTTTGCCAGTGGTGCAAACTCTGCAGCCAGTTCAGCATCTTCAGTCTGTGCAGCCGTTGCCTGTGCCCAGTACATGCCCAGATAGAAGTGGCTGCCACGGTTGTCCAGCTCACCGGTTTTACGGGAAGGTGATTTGTTCTCTTCCAGCAATTTGCCGGTTGCCGCATCCAGTGTTTTAGCCAGGACAGCAGCACGCGGGTTATCATTTTTTATACCCATGTCTTCCAAAGAAACGGCCAGTGCCAGGAACTCACCCAGAGAATCCCAACGCAGGTGGTTTTCTTCTTCAACCTGCTGTACGTGTTTAGGCGCAGAACCGCCCGCACCTGTTTCGTACATACCGCCGCCTTTCAGCATAGGTACAACAGACAGCATCTTCGCAGAAGTGCCCAGCTCAATGATTGGGAACAGATCGGTCAGGTAGTCACGCAGTACGTTACCGGTAACGGAGATAGTGTCTTTACCACGTACTAAGCGGTCCATGCTGTAACGGATCGCCTGGCTGTAAGATTTGACGGAGATCTCAAGGCCTTCTGTATCGTGATCTTTCAGGTACTCTTTAACTTTTTTGGTCAGCTCAAGATCGTGTGGACGTTCCTGATCCAGCCAGAAGATAGCAGGTGTGTCAGACTGACGTGCACGGGTCACCGCCAGTTTAACCCAGTCGCGTACAGGCTCATCTTTGGTCTGACATGCACGCCAGATATCGCCTTTCTCAACGTCGTGCTGCATCAGTACAGTGCCGTCTGCAGCAACAACGCGCATTACACCGTCTTCAGTTTCAAAGGTTTTATCGTGAGAACCGTATTCTTCTGCTTTCTTAGCCATCAGGCCAACGTTAGGTACGGAACCGATTGTTGTTGGGTCGAATGCGCCATTGGTTTTACAGAAGTTGATCATGTCCTGATAGATACGTGCGTAAGTGCGCTCTGGCATCACCGCTTTAGTATCTTTTGGACGACCATCAGGGCCCCACATTTTGCCGCCGTTACGGATCATGGCAGGCATGGAAGCATCAACGATAACGTCGGAAGGTACGTGCAGGTTGGTGATACCTTTAACGGAATCAACCATTGCCATTTCTGGGCGGTGCTCGTGGCAGGCGTGGATCGCTTCTTCGATCTCTTCGCGCTTAGAGCGTGGCAGGGTAGCAATCTTGTCGTATACGCTGCCAATACCGTTATTCGGGTTAACACCCAGCTCGGCGAACAGGTCTGCGTATTTTTCGAACAGCTCTTTATAGAAAACGGTTACCGCGTGACCGAATACAATCGGGTGGGAAACTTTCATCATGGTCGCTTTAACGTGCAGAGACCACATAACACCGGTTTCCTGAGCATCGTTCAGGCTTTCTTCAAAGAAAGCACGCAGTGCTTTGCAGCTCATGCGCATGCTGTCCAGAATTTCACCTTTTTCCAGGCTCAGTTCTTTCTTAACAGTTACATCGCCGTCAGGGGCTACGAATTCGATACGGACATCGCCAGCGTCTGCCATCGTGATGGACTGTTCGCTGGAGAAGAAATCACCTTCACGCATGTAGTCAGCGTGGGTGCGGGATGCTTTGCTCCATTTACCCATAGAATGTGGGAATTTACGGGCGAAGGCTTTAACAGCACCCGGTGCACGGCGGTCAGAGTTACCTTCACGCAGTACCGGGTTTACAGCAGAGCCTGAAATTTTGGAGAAGCGTGCCTGAATGTCTTTCTCTTCGTCAGTTTCAGGTGCTTCCGGGTAATCAGGAATGTTGTAGCCCTGTGCCTGAAGCTCAGCAATACAAGCTTTTAGCTGAGGAATAGAAGCACTGATGTTTGGCAATTTAACGATATTAGCTTTTGGATCTTGTGTTAATGCACCCAGAAACGCCAGGCCATCCTGTACTTTCTGATCGTCGGACAGGTTGTCGGGGAATGTAGACAGGATACGTCCGGCTAAAGAAATATCGGAAATTTTAACTTCGATGCCCGCAGCTGAGGTAAACGTGCGTACGATTGGCAGCAGAGAAGCAGTTGCCAGTGCAGGTGCTTCATCCGTTAGTGTGTAGTAAATAGTATGCTCTGATGTAGTCATTCTTATCCCCAAGTATTTATGGCTTCGGATGGCCATAGTCTTAACAAAAGGTGACTTTTGGTCGCCTTTATCCGCAGCGTCTGGATCTTCTTCGTTCTAATTATCGCGATGTAGTATACAGAAAAAGCCGGAGGATTTGTATTCGGAATTATTGCACTAAAGGCTAATAAACTATGGTGGATGCCCCGTAATAGCAGGGGATTTTGTGATCTGCATCGTGGAAAAAAGATGTAGATTTTTTACAGATTTTTATCGCAGGGTAAAATGTAAACGCCAGAGCCGGGCAGGGAGCCCTGAGGCCGGGACTCTGGCAAGCAGGGGTTTGCTTACTTTGACTTTTGACGCTGGGATTCACGAAAAGCCTGTTTAGCCTTGCGGTGTGCGTCTATGGTCACTTGTACATCACTGCCGATATGGGCTTCGCCGCGTGCTTTTGCCAGATTCATCTGTAGTTCACGCTGTTTGAAACGTTCACGCTGCGCATCGGTATATTGGTTCACACAATGAGGGCAGCTAACACCCTGAACATAAGCGTCTGTTTCTTTGTCAGCTTCTGTGATTGGATAGCGACAGGCATGACACTGGTCATACTGACCTTTATCCAGTTGGTGGTTAACAGCTACCCGGCTATCAAACACAAAACATTCCCCTTCCCACAAAGTTTCTTCTTCCGGTACTTCTTCCAGATACTTCAGGATGCCGCCTTCAAGGTGGTAAACCTCCTCAAAACCTTGTTCTTTAAGATAAGCGGTCGACTTCTCACAGCGGATACCGCCGGTGCAGAACATCGCAACTTTTTTGTTCTTGTCCGGATTCAGGTTGTCTTTTACGTATTGCGGAAACTCGCGAAACGTTTGGGTACTGGGATTAAGCGCGCCCTGAAAGGTGCCAATTTGTACTTCGTAATCATTACGTGTATCGACCAGTACAACGTCGGGATCAGAAATCAGCGCATTCCAGTCTGCTGGCTTTACGTAAGTGCCAACTACTTTTTTGGGATCTATGCCCTCGACGCCCATCGTGACAATTTCTTTTTTGAGTTTCACTTTTGTACGGTGAAAAGGCATTGCCTGTTCAAAGGATTCTTTGTAAACAATGTCCTGAAGGCGAGGGTCCTGCTGTAGCCATAACAACAAGCTGTTAATGGCCTCCCGGCTGCCAGCAACCGTACCATTGATCCCTTCCGCTGCCAGTAAAAGTGTACCGCGCACCTGATGCTGCTCCATCACGTTCATTAACGGGGTACGGATTTCCTGGTAATCGGGCAGTGAAACAAATTTGTACATCGCGCAAATGACGACCTGGGACATTGTGATTCCTCAACAGGTAATGAGAATAATTATTAATGTCATTTTAACGGGTGTGCAGGGCCGTGCCTATTAAAATCTAAAACTGTAAAACTCAGAGCACGCAGGAACAGGTTGGTATCCCGCTAAGGACCAAGGTATATTTCTCAAAGTTGAACGAGCAGGACTAAACTGATTGTAGAGAGGTTATTGCATTCAGGTTGCATTCATTCAGGCAGCACAAAGGGTAGCAGGAGGCTAAATGCAAAGATCAATGGTGCGATTGCTGTGGCTATTAACTGCACTGACCTTAGTCGTGCTGGTAAGTGCTTTTGCATTATTACCTTGGGCTGCACGGCATACAGTGGGCACCTGGCTGGGTGAACAGGGCTTTACAAACGTAACCTTTGAGATGGGGCGCCCGTCCTGGAATAAGATCACTATTGAGCAGCTGAGCTTAAAAAAAGAAGACAATCTTGAAGATACCACCCTGGAAACAGGGCCGGTGGTGATCCGGTATAGCCCCCTGAAATTACTTCTGCAGCAACAGCTAGATCTTGTTGAAATGCCGGGTTCAAAACTCAGTATTAGCTATAAAGCAGTTTCTCCAGAGTCTAACGCCAGCAGACAACCGGATCAGGCACTGGATCTGTCCGCTGCTCTGCCCAGTCTTTGGTTAAGCCAGTTGCCCAGTGACCTGATACGTATTGGTGAGCTTAAAGTCCATTTTGACTACCCGGAAGACCAGCCCGACTGGACATTGATAGGGTCTTTACTGGTAGAAGGCCAGGCACTTTATAGTCGGGTACAATTTGTCCGGGAGTCACAGGATCTGGGCTGGGCAGATCTTGAACTCGATCAGAATAATCAGTTGCATTTTCGCTTACTGTACGAAGACGAGCCTTTTCTGCAGGTTGACGGCGAATTAAGCCAGACCGATCGTTTCAGGATTAGTGCTACCCATCATCTTGACGGCAAAGGTTTTAGTCGCTGGATCAACGAGCTTTTACCAGAAATGTCTCAACTACCGGCTATTGACGGGGTGTTGACGGCTACCGGGGTCTCAGAATTGCCTTTGCTGGCGGCTTCATCACCGGAACGTCTGCTATTACAGTTAAAAACCGCTCAGCAACTTAACGCGCAATTAAGCACTGATAAACTTTCTGACACTATTGGCCAGGCTTATGCTGAGTTTGAAGGCCAGTTAAAGCTTAACCAAGGTAACTTAAGCTTATCGCTTTTTGAAAGTAGCCAGATAAAATTGAAACAACTCAGCCTGCCTGAAATGGATATCGCGGGCCTGATTGTCGACCTGCAAAGCCCGTTAGAGATCGAAGCAGGCCTTGATTCACTTCATCACCCGCACATCCAGCCCCTGGCACTTCTGCTGACGAGCGATTCGATTAAATACGCAACAGCAACGGTGGTAACTCGCCCACTGCTGTTAAGGCTTGATTCAGTGAATCTGGCACAGCATAGCTACACCGGCTCAGTTGCAACAAAAGTGATTAATATACGACTACCTGAACGGGTATTGCCTGAATTGTCAGTAAAGGCAGACTTTAATCTGAAAAAAAATACACTACGTAGCGGTTTGATTGTCAGTATGGTTGGCTTGCCCATCAGGCTCAGAATAAAGAGCACAACCCGATTATTATCAAAAAACACAGAGTTGGAATGGCAGGCTGATGGGATTAACCTGGCGGACATCGAGCACAAGTTGCGTAAGTATTTACCGGAACTGCCGGCTGAACTGGCCATTAGCACGGGTATGCTGCATCACAGTGGGGTTGTGATGATTCAAAAAGGATCAGTTGAAGCCAGACTACAAAACGCTGTAGGTGATGCCGATATAACCTGGGACAAATTAGAGCTCAACAATATTAGCTGGCAATCGACGAGCCGGTTTGGCGCAGACGGACGTTTTACGGATGAAGGCCAATTAAATATCGGCAATTTACAAGCGGGTATTAACGTTGCTGATATAACGTCTGCCTATCGCTATGAATATGCTGACGCGAAAGGCGAGGCTGTCAATACGATTAGCCTGGCATCCACCAAAGCGCGTGTCCTTGAAGGTATTATCGAAATAGCAGGTTTTAGTACACCTATTGGCACACCAAAAGTGGATACTTCAGTTTCTGTTACTGACCTGGATTTAGACGCACTGGTCAGCCTGGAGCGCCAACAGGGCTTATCGGGGAAAGGGAAGCTGTCAGGTGAGTTTCCCCTATACTACGATGCCCAAGGGCTGAAAATTGCGAATGGCAGCCTGTATGGGTTAGCGCCGGGTGGAGAAATTCGTTTTCAACCGGATACAGCGGTACAGCAGTACGCAGCAAGCAATGCGGGATTGTCCATGGCGCTTAATGCCCTTGAGAATTTTAAATATGACACACTGGATATCAAATTGGATTATACGCCCAGTGGTATTGCTTACCTAAGAACACGACTTAAAGGGCACAATCCAGATTGGAATAATGGCCATCCGGTCGATTTTTCAATCAATATCGAAGAAGACGTACCAAGTTTAATAAAAACCCTGCAATTTACCGATGAATTGACGGAGAAGCTTGAAAAACGTTACCGTGAATAATATTAAAAGTGTTTGATCGATTCGTTTTAGTCGGGTTGTTGTTTAGCGGTAATTTTTGCTGGTAACTGATTAGCAAATTTTTTAGAAGGTAACTTTTTTAGCAGGTAATCATGATGAAAATAAAACATTGCCTCTCACCGACACTGCTACTGGTAGCTGTCGTGGGTGTATCCGGGTGCTCCCCGCGTGTAGAGGTAGCGGTACCCAACGAGCCGATCACGATAAACCTTAATGTGAAAATTGAGCATGAAATTCTTATTAAGGTGGATAAAGAGATCGATACATTACTCAGTGAAAACAGTGACATTTTTTAAGGGTTTGAGGTTCTGGTATGACTCATCGATTTCAAAAAGTACTGACCGCCATCACACTGGCACTTACACTGATTGCCACGCAGGCTTGGGCAATTTCTAAGGACGAGGCCCGGTCTCAGGGCCTTATTGGTGAACGTAGCAATGGTTATCTGGGCATCGTTGTGAGCCCCACACCTGAGCTTCGAACTTTGGTTAATGGAATTAACAATAAGCGCAAGGCTGCCTACGCAAGCAGCGCAAAGAGTGCTGGTGTCGAGCGCGGGGTATTTGAGCTTCG
>JBMYOX010000026.1:0-42416 GCA_049599735.1 Pontibacterium sp.
CATTACCAAGCACCTAACAGAGAACCCCAGTCCTACGGACTGGGGTTTTTTTATGCCTGAAATTTGGTAGGCCACAATATACCTTAAGCCTGGTGCAGGCTAAACGGCCTGAAGCCGAAGTCTCAACGTTTTAGAAACGTAAAAAGTAATAAAGAAAAGCCAGAAAAAGCAAGAGAAGTTCAGCTGCATCCCTGCAGCTCGCGTTCATCCTGAAAGAAGGGACAGAGCCCCCGCCCTGGGGTATTGGCAAAATCCCTTTGCCACTCTGTCGCTATTAACTCTATCCAATACAGCTGGTTTATAAAATAGGAAAAAATCCTAAAATTTGGACTTTATAACTAAATAACAGGGTCAGATAGACCGGTCATTCAATAAGCTTATCTCCACCTGCGCCAAAAGCTATGGCTTGCACAGACCTGTGCTATAACTACTTCCAGAGCTTCGGGTGAAGTTAAATTCAATTTAGGGATGAATATATTATGTGGAATTATGAGGTTGCTGCTTCGGGAGTGATAGCGATTGATGCTTTGCTTGATGGTTATAAATGGCAATCAACACAGGGCGAATCGGCAGCCCTCACATACAGCTTTCCAGAGGGTAATGCCAACTTTGTTGAAGGTTATGCAGAACCTGCTGCCGGTTGGGTGAGCTTTTCCGCCGATGACAGGGCGGCTACCCGGGAGGTCTTTGAAGCCTGGTCTGATGTGGCCGGACTTAGGTTTTCAGAAGTCGATGAGTCTGAAGAAGAGGGTGATATTCGCCTGGCGTATAGCAATCTGGTCGAGACGGGGCAGGCCGCAGGCTGGGCTTATGTACTTGGTACCGGCACTTATTTTAATGGTGACCTGACAAAAATTCAGCCTTCATCAGTTGCGGGTGATATTTGGATTAACCCTAATGTTACGCTTAGCGATGGTACGGGTAGTGATGGTTTTGCGACCTTATTACACGAAGTAGGGCATGCACTTGGTCTGGATCATCCGTTTGAGGGGCCGCAGACCCTTCCTGCTGATCAGGATACAAGTCAATTTACGCTTATGTCATATACCAGCTATGAAGGTGCAGGTTATCTTTATGAAGATCTGGGCGATGGGTATTATTCCTATTATCCACTCCAGCCACAAACCCCTATGCTTTATGATATTTATGCCCTGCAATATCTTTACGGTGCAAATATGGAAACACGGGCAGGTGATAATACCTATCAGTTTGAAACAGGGTACGTATTTGAAACTGTTTGGGATGCAGGGGGTACAGATACTTTTGATTTCAGTAATCAGTTGTTAGGTGTGCAGGCTAATCTGCAGGACGGGCAATTTAGTTCTGTGGGTCATGCCCGGATTGGTATCAATGAATTTAGCGCAGCGGTTGATAATCTGGCGATTGCTTTTGGTGCGCTGATTGAGAATGCGATTGGTTCAAATTACGATGACACTATCATTGGTAACCCGGCAAATAATACTCTCTCAGGGCTGATGGGCAATGATTATCTCGATGGCGCAGACGGGTGGGATACTGCGCTATTGAGCGGTGTTATCAATAGCTATGAATTTACTGCGATTGAAGGTGGTTTGCGGGTGGTCGGGGAAGGTGCTGATGAGTTGATTAATATTGAGGTGCTGGAATTTAGTGATATCCGTGTAGATACTCAGGTGTTAGTTGACGGTGAAAGCATTCTGGCCGGGCAGGTTTTTCTGGGTGGCGAAGTACTGGACAGTGCGTCAGTGATGGCTCAATTTGAGACGGGCGACTTAACAACGCTGGCGTTAAACGATGATGCGCAATATATCATCACCGGCCTGTCTTCAGCTGATATGGAACAGATGATACTGACACCTGATACTAATCAGTATAACGTGGGCTCGGGTTTTGTTACTGCGCAAGATGGTTTGTTGGCGCTGCTGCAACTGGACGACGATATTCTCTCTGACAATCAGCTCGATGCTGCAGATATAAACAGGGACCAGCAATTGAATATGGATGATGTGCAGGCAATTTTAGCGATGGCATCCGGTAGTGTGAATGCTGAGGGATTGTATTTTATGCCTGAGAAGAGTTTGCAATACACAGGTGTGGCCGTCACTGATCATGATTACCATGGGGCATACCTGGGCGACATCAATAATAGTTTTGTGAATGCATATTTAGCAGCACCTGATGAATATTTTCCAGGTTAGTTGTTTATAATTCGGGTTGACTGGTAGCGTCCCGGGTTTTAATAAAACAACCATAAAAATTCTGACGCTTATACAAAAAGCGTTACTATATTTGTGATTGATTGCTCATAAATATATTAATGTCTTTTTAATACTTTCAGCATGTTTTTTCTAACAATTAGTTTAATTCTGTCATTGATACTTTCATTTTACTAAAAAAAAGACTAGTTTTTATTTTCTGTGTGCACAGGGCTGGTACCTTATTTTTTGTGAAAAATTTAATCGCGCCCTGACAGATACCAACTATTTTTAGTCGTTACGCAATTACACGGCAGGGAAGCACTGGCCCCTCCTGATATATGGATGAGACCGTTGTTGATTCATCACCCCTGCCTGCCGGTTTTTAAAGACCGGCATTTATAAAATAACGACTATTTGCTCAGGGAAACAGGGAGTTTTGGCATGTTTAAAGTCGTCAATGATGACAATGTTCTGACGTATGACTATGGTTCTTTTTCTTACCAGGCTGATACCAACACCGGGTCATATCTTCCGGAACAGACAATCCTGATGCGTGGCGGCTATTACTTAGCAGGCAATGGCGATGACTTTTTGCTGTCGCTGGAAAGTGGCAATGTAATGGTGGGCAGCCGGGGGGCTGATACTATCTTGACGGTCCCTGGCAATAACCATCGTTATGATTATTATCCCGGTGACTCCACACCTGACGGCTACGATACGATAATTAACTTTGATGGTGTTCTGACCTTCCGTGATATGGACGGTTATAGCTACGAAAGTATTCCGGTTCAGTTCGTTTCAGATATCCCCACCACCTTATCCGCCATTCAGGGGGATAGCAGCCTCAATAACAGTATTTCTTTCTTTACCGACGGGCTTGATGGTTATGTCTACGTTAATGGCAGCGGCTCGGGCAGTCAGGACTTTGATGGCACCCTGATTAAACTGGCAGCCGTAACTATAGCACCTGATAGTTGGCAGGTTGAGTCCCTTCAAAATGGCAGTACAAGTGACGATACGTTAACCGGTTCCGGTCTGAGCGATGCGCTCCGCGGTAGTGACGGTGCTGATGTACTTAATGGCCTGGACGGCGATGACCGTTTGCGAGGTCAGCAAGGTGATGATCAGATAAACGGCGGGGATGGTTTTGATACCGCAGAATATCACTGGGGGCCAGGTGGTATTCAGGTATCTGCTGGTAGTGGCACGGTTATCGATGGCTGGGGTAATACAGATACGCTAACCAGCATCGAATACATTAAAGGCAGTCAGTACGATGACAGCTTTTCCCTGCATGAGAACGGCTTTTCCGGGGCGGGCCTTAGCGGTCGTTATGCGGCGGGAGATGGCTGGGACGAGCTGTTCTATCACACACAAAATGGCGGGGTGCTGGTGAATGGTACTGATGAATCACAACTTATTAATGGTGCGACGCTGGAGGCCCGTTCAGCCGTTTCTGCCATTGATGTTAGTGGTGGTACCGACTACATCACCGGCTTTGAAGGTTATTTCGGCTCCGGTTTTGATGACCATATTACCGTCAGTGGTGTGGATCAGTTTGTAAGAGGTCAGGGCGGTGCGGATACCATTACGGTGACCGGCGTTGACAGCGAGGTCATGATCGATATTCGGGCAGGTGAATCAGACTCTCAAGCCTTTGATACAATTGACCTGCGCGATGGCAACGATGAAACAACGCTGCTGCGTTTCCGTAATATGGATGGCTATTCCTACGATGAAGATACACCTTATGCTTTCCAAAGCACCGTTACAGACACTCTGAGTGCAATACAAGCGGATGGAGCTGTAGCTAACCAGGTTGTATTTTTTACCGATGGTGTTGATGGTTACTTGTATGTAAAAGGTGCAGGCGAGGCAAATTCTTCAGATTTTAACGATACCCTGGTTAAATTTATTGGTGCGACTGAGGCGATCCCTGCCTGGGTGCTGCGTACCCGTCAGGATGGCTCTGACCTCGAAGGCAGTGATATGCGGGATTATCTCCGGGGTACCTCGGGTGATGATACGCTGGTTGGCGGTCTTGAAAAGGATTATCTGCGGGGTTACGGCGGTAACGATACGCTGGATGGTGGTGCCGGTTTTGACCGGGCAGAATACCATACAGATGCGGGTTCTATTTTCGTTGATATGACCACTAATACGGTTTATCAGAATGCTTATGGCACAACGGACACACTGATTTCTATCGAGCATATTAAAGCCACGGACTATGGTGATTACTTCAAAGCGTCAGAGACGGGTAATCACCGCTTTGAAGGACGTGATGGCTGGGATACGGTGGATTATAGTCACCTGAACCAGGGGCTGCGGGTTAACCTGTCAGGCGCTGATCAGTTGATGGACGGCGTTAGCGTTGCCAATAATACGGTTAACAAGAATGGCGCCACAGATACCTTGGAGGGGATTGATTCGGTCAGAGGCAGTTCGCAGGCTGATAGCTTCCTGCTAGGCGGTGATGTCGAAGCTTTTGTGGATGGCAAAAGCGGTGACGATACCATTATCGCCAGCGGTGCCGGGGCAACAATTATTGGTGGCGAAGGGGCTGATAATATCACCACCTCTGCGGCTGGCTGGACAAACGTGCGTTACTACGATGCCAGCGAATCCAATATCAACGCTTTTGATACCGTTCAGTTTGCTTCGAGCGAATTTACGGGTGCCCGCCTGGATTTTATCAATATGGCCGGTTACAGCTACGATGAAACCAGTGCTTATACCTTCACTAATACGCTGACCGAGACCGTCGCAGCCATCCAGGCAGATACGGGGCTTAATAACCAGGTACTGTTTTTTACTGACGGAGTTGATGGTTACATTTATGTTAACGGTGCCGGCTCTAATGTGGACTATGACGGCTTGTTGGTGCGTATTGCTGATCAAACTGAGCCTCTGGCTTCAGACTTCCTGCGTTCCCGTCATCGTAACCAAGATGAGGTAGAAGGCACGGATCTTACTGATCGTCTGGATGCTTCTTCTGTTGATAGTATCTTTATTGCAGGTGCAGGTAACGACTCCCTCCGGAATAACTCAGGTAATGATTATTACGATGGCGGTGAAGGCCGGGATAGCGTTGCCTATTACAATGATCCGGAAGGTGTTTTTGTTGATTTAAGCCAGGGCCTTGCTGTTGATGGCTGGGGCTCGCTTGATCGGCTGGTAAGTGTTGAAGCCGTATCCGGATCGCGTCATAACGATTTAATTCTGGGCAGTGGCGAGGATGAGAAGTTTGAAACTCAGCAGGGTGATGACATTGTTGTCGGTGGTGCTGGTTTTGATGCGGTCAGCTACTTTGAAAGCCAGGTGGGTGTGAGTGTTAACCTGAGTGATACAGAGGCCACTTTGGGTGATGAGCAACTGGCCGCAAACAGTGCAGTGGCCTACGGTGGTCATGTTGATCAACTGGTGGGTATCGAAGCGGTTTATGGCTCTTTCCATGATGATGCGGTTGTTGGCAATGAAGTTAACAATAGCTTCAAAGGCCGTGCCGGGAATGACAGTTTTGATGGTCAGGGCGGTTATAACACAGCCCTGTTTGAAGGTAATCAGAGCGACTACCAGGTGACTCAGTCAGAGACCGGTATCAGCGTGCAACACGTTGAAAGCGGGGATACGGATAGCCTGATCAATGTAGATGTTCTGCTGTTTGCTGATGCAGCCAATGTCAGAACAACCAGCTTCCATACCAGTGGAGAGGTGCGTCACTGGCATACAAAAGCAACACTGGACGATGTTCTGGTAACGGATGCCGATTCCGGTGCGGTAGTTGAGCTGGGACAGGATGGCTTTTATTACTCAGAGAGTGAAACAACGACCGAATTGGACTTATCTGTTACAAAAAGCTCAGAAAGCTTCTACGACGGTATTAATGCACAGGATGCTCTGCTGGCCTTGCTGCTGGGCGCGGGTCCTGCCACTGCTCCGCAGGGTGCTCGTTTAGCGGCAGATACTAATAATGACCAGCAGGTTGATGCGGTGGATATCGCTGCAATCCTTGACCATGCCACCGGCAAGGCTTCACTGACGGGCTGGCAGTTTGCCGAGGATGAGACAAACGATACCGGCTTTAACAACAACCATATGTCTAAAGATTATATCGGTGTATTGGCCGGTGATGTGAATGGCAGTGCCTCTATGGGTGGTGCTGGCGACTTGCTGGATACCCTTGAACAAATCTTTGTATAACTCAGAGAAATTAATGCGATCAGAGCGCTTTCATCTATTCGGGTGAGGCGCTTTTGTGCTGTACGGAAATGACACAGGTGAATGGAATGAAAAACAATCAGGAAATGGCTTTGCGCAACAAAATTCTTGGCAAATGGATTAAACAGCAGCGCGGCCAGACGCACTGGCTTCATCTTCCTATTCTGCTCTCTATGGCAGCGTACAGTGCATCTTCAAAAGCTTCTGAAAATAGTGAGCTGGTAAACATCCAGGGTCAGCTTGCCGAAGCGGGCAAAGTGGTCGATAAGGTTGTGGTGCTGCAAGGTGACACGGTTGTCCAGGCCGCCGAGATGAGTGTTACGGCAGAAAATTTCCAGTTGGCACTGCTGCGCCAGGGCCTTCAGGCAAACCAGCCTCTGATTATTAAAGTGATTGCCAGTGATGGTACCGAATTTACCTATTTGCTGCAGTCGGCCTCTGCAGATGCCGCCATTGCTGTTTCTTACAGCAGCACCCTGCATCATGCATTAATTGATGCCGGTCAGCTGAGCGCTGAAACTACACAGGCGCAATTCTTAGAAATGCTTTCAGAAGGTGGTCAATATACGAATTTGATGGCGGCGGCTAAGACCGTCGTTGATTATGACCTGCCAGAAATTCGGACGGACAGCGTTTTTGATATCTATGGCCACTTTATGGCGCAGGGTGAGGCTTATATGTCCGCCTTCCGTGAACAGTATCAGGTTGAGTTTACCCGCAGTTATGAACTGCTTTCCGAGAGTAATTGGGGTGCTGCAGCTGAGGTGGTCAATGTCGCCGAAGGTCTGGGAGCGGGTGCTTTGCTGGCCGGTGCGCTGGGTGTTGCGGCGGTTGCGGCTGGCGGCGGAGGTGGTTCAGATTCAGATAGTGGTACTGCACCAACGACCGAGGCAGACCCTATATCCGGTACCGTAACCGACGGTTATATCCAGGGTGCAACGGTCTTCCTGGATAAAGACGGTGACCGGGTACAGGATGCCGATGAAGCAGGTGCCACGACCGATCAATTCGGTAATTTCACTCTGGCTGATGGTGAAGGTGATTTAGTGTCTATCGGGGGTACTGATACCTCGACAGGCAAAGCGGTGACTCAGGTTTATGTAGCACCTTCTGGCGCGACTCAGGTTAACCCGCTGACCACCCTGGTTGCAGGCATGATGGAAGATGGTCAAACCGAAGCGCAGGCACTGGCTAAAGTAGCCGCTGTTTTTGGGCTGGATGCAGGTGTTGATATTTTGCAGACCGACCTGTTAGGTGATGCCATTGCTGATGATGGCACGGCTAACGCCAGTTTGGTTAATGCGCAGATTTCAGCTGTGACGGTTGCAACGGTTGTTGAACAGCTGACACGTATGCTGATTGAAAGTTATAACGGCACTCTGACGGATGCACAAAGCAATCAGGTGTCGTTGGTTGCTTTTGATGTCGTCAGTCAGGCCTTGCTGGCAGATGAAATTACGCTGGATGAGACGGATGATGCCGCTGACTATGCGGCATTGTTTAATAGTGCCGCTGCAAACCCGACGCTGGTTGCTTTGTTCAGTGCTGATGCCAACTTTGCAGCTACAGCCGCCGCCACAGAGGACAATTTTGGTGACTTTGCCGAAGCTGTATTAGACGGCTTTAGCACGATTACTACGGCTGACTCGGAAGCACTGGCCAATGCAGTGACTCACCAACTGATTGTACTGGATACGCTGGATAACATTGAAAACGGTGATGTGACACTGGCGGATGCGGGTACGACCTATAACGATATTTTAGGTAGTGAAGCGTTTAACGATTACAAAGCTGACCTGGGCAACTTTGATGGCAATGAGAGCGCTGTGCCTGAAAGTACCAACCAGGCACCTACAGTGTCTGCTGCCCTGACCTCGGCAACAAATGAGGCGGATGCAGCTTATACACTCGACCTGTTAGCGGGTGCAACTGATCCTGAAGGTGCTGCGCTACGAGTCTCTAATGTTACTTATACGCTTGATACGGTAGCGACAGGTAACGAGGGTGCAGACTTACCAGGCGGTATTACCCTTAACGGAAACACGCTCAGTGTTGACCCGACAGATCTCGCCTTTGATGGCCTCACAACCGACGAAACGGCTGTAATTGAGGTTAGCTACACGATTGCTGATGGTAGTGGCGGCTTTGTTGCGCAGACTGCAACGGTCACGGTTACGGGTGTTAATGATGCACCTGCCGTGGTGGCCCTGACACTAGCGGCCAATGAAGGCCAGGCCGCTGGCACGTTAGACTTGCTGGCAGGCGCAACCGATGCAGAAGAACAGACATTGTCGGTTACAGGTATTACCTATACGGTCGATGGGCAGGCAACGAGCAATGCGGGGGTAGATTTACCTGCGGGTGTTACCCTTTCTACTAATACACTTAGCGTTGACCCAACGGATGATGTCTTTAATAGCCTGGCTGCGGGTGAAACAACGGTAATTGTTGCCAGTTATACCGTCGATGATGGCAATGGTGGCATTACACCACAGACTGCAACGATCACCCTTACCGGCACGAACGATGCGCCCACGGTTGCGGCGGCGCTGACGTCAGCGACTAATGAAGCCGATGTTGCTTATGATCTGGATTTACTGGACGGGGCTGCTGATGTTGATGCCAGCGATCAGCTAAACGTCTCGAACATCAGCTATACGGTAGATGCCGTTGCGACCGGCAATAGTGGTGCTGATCTGCCTGCGGGTATCACGCTTTCTTCCGGCAGCACTATAACAGTTGACCCAACCGATGCGGCTTTTAATAGCCTCGCAATGGGTGAAACGACAGTGATTGTTGTCAGTTACACCATTTCTGATCGCCAGGGTCAGGGTCAGGGTCACACGGTGTCACAGACCGAGACTATCACGATTACCGGTACCAACGATGTGCCTACCGTTGCGGCGGCACTGACATCAGCGGCCAACGAAGCTGATGCTGCTTATAACCTGGATTTACTGGCCGGTGTGGCTGATGTGGATACCAGTGATCAGCTCAGCGTCACAGGCATGACTTATACGGTGGATGGGGTTGCAACACTTAATGCAGGTGCAGACTTACCCGCAGGCGTCACGCTGACTGGCAACACACTGAACGTTGACCCGACTGATGCCGTTTTTGATAGCCTGGCCGTCGGTGAAACCACAGTGATTGTGGCCAGTTACAGCGTTGATGACGGTAACGGCGGCACAGTCCTCCAGACTGAGACCATCACACTGACCGGCACTAATGATGTACCTACCGTTGCAGCGGCGCTTACATCAGCGGCCAATGAAGGTAACTCAGCTTATGACCTGGAACTGCTGGAGCTTGCATCTGATGTGGATGCCAGTGATCAGCTCAGCGTCACAGGCATGACTTATACGGTGGATGGGGTTGCAACGGCTAATGCCGGTGCTGACCTGCCCGCCGGCCTGACACTTTCCGGCAGCACCTTATCCGTCGACCCAACTGATGCGACTTTTGATAGTCTCGCGGCAGGTGAAACGTCCGTGATCGTAGCCAGCTATACCATTACAGATAGCAATGGCGGTACGGTATCTCAGACTGAAACTATTACAATTACGGGTACAAATGATGCACCTGTAGTACAGAACGTCATCGCTACCGGTGTTGAAGACATTACCCAAATAGGTCAGCTGTTCGCGACTGATGTGGACTCGATTACCAGTGATCTAATGTTCCAGCTAACGGATGATCAAGTCGGAACACGTGTTGTCGATGGAGATAGTGTAGTTCTGACGTTACCGGATACTCAGGGAATCTTTACCCTGTTCACAACAGGTAGCTACAATTTTGTACCAGATAGCGGCTATGATCCGGAAACGGGGCTGGATATTACTTATCAGGTGTTTGATGGCACAGATACCAGTACGCCGGCAACACTGAGCCTGCAATTGGCTGCCGTCGATGAGGCACCTGTAGGGATAGCGCAGACACTGAGCATGGCTGAGGATGCAGAAGCAGCCCTGACCGGTACGGTATCTGCAACGGATGCTGAAAATGCTGAACTGACTTACTCTGTTGTAGGCAACCCCGTGGGCGGCACGGTTGTTCTACAAATGACTGGTGGTTTTAGCTTCAGCCCTACAGCAGACTTTGCGGGTGAAGCCTCTTTCCAGTTTGTTGCTTTTGATGGGGTGAATTACAGTGATCCACAAACGATCACTATCACAGTAACCCCAGTGAATGACAAACCTGAAGGCAGTGACCTGTCGCTGACAACGGATGAAGGCCAGGCGCTTACAGGTCAGCTTGTTTTCAGCGATGTGGATGATACAGCAGTTACCTTCAGCCAGATTGCCCCGGCTAATAATGGCACTGTGGACCTGAATACGGATACAGGTGCTTTCACGTTTACCCCCGATGCTAATTTCTTTGGCACCGCTAGCTTTCAGTATAAAGTGAACGATGGTGATATCGACAGCGATACCCATACGGTGACCATCGAAGTGGCGCCACTAGCCACGACTCCTGTGCTAACGGTGGATCACAACGTGATCAGTCCGACTGAAATTGGTCTTGCGATCAGTATTTCAGAAACTAATCCGGCACCTGGTGAAGCGGCCTATGTGCGTATTTCAAACCTCCCAGTGGGTGCGACACTGTCTGCGGGTACTTTAGATGCGGGTAGTTATCTGCTGGATACGACTGAACTGGCTAATCTGGTACTGACAACCAGCAACGCAACGGATGTAGTAGCGCTAACGATTGAGGCTTATGCGGTTCTGGACGGTGTAAGCTCGGTATCCGCAACGGATACGGTTTCTGAAGCTGCCCGTAAACTGGCCGACACCCCTGATGTAACGGTAACGGCGACAGCTGTAGATGAAGATAATGCACTCAGCCTGGATATTCAGGTAGCTTCGGGTGAAGCAAACCCGGGTGCCAGCGAAGAAACGTTTACCATTACTTTGTCTGATATCCCCGCAGGTTATGGGCTAAGCTCCACAAACCTGGGGCCCATTACAGTGACGAATGGGGCGGTAACCTTTGCCAATACGGATTTGGTTGGAGGCACGATACCGGGCCTGGAGTTGTCTGCACCTGGACATATGGCTGAGTCTGTGGATATCACCCTCACTGTTGAGGCAACTGAGCCTGGCTCCCATGATACGGCAGAAACCAGTCAAAGCCTGACACTGACTTATAACCCTGTTGTGGATGGTGTGGATGCGATTACTGTCGTTAATGGCCCGAGCTTTGATGTGGATGAAGGCAGTACCGTGTCTCTGGATATCAGTGCTGGCTTAGTTGATACCGACGGCTCTGAAAGCCTGGTATACCAGTTAAGTGGTGTGCCTGCGACGGCCACGCTGAATGGCGGTACTTTACAAACCACAGCTAATGGCGAGTCGACTTATCTGTTGGATGTATCACAGGCTGCTGCCCTGCAGATTACATTGCCGGAAAATGCTTCAGCTGCAACAGCAACTTATAGCCTGACAGCAACAGCCGTTGTGAGTGAGCAGGGTGTAGCTGTTGCTGATACTTCAACCACTCAGATCATTACGATTAATGCGGCACCTGTTGCGGATGTGCCTGTTATCACAGTGAACACCGTTGCTACTGAGGTTTCTACGGAAGTTGCGCTGGATATCAGCGCTACGATCAGTGCCAATGACACACTGACGGTTGAGCTTTCAGGCTATCCGGCGGGCACAACATTTAATGCTGGCACTGTATCAAATGCGGGTTTAGCCAACGAACTTGTTACGCTTGCGGCTGGTGACCTTAGTGGTTTGACCATGACATTACCTTCGGGTGCAGATGACTTCTCTCTGGCGGTAGATGCTTATACCACTGCGGGCAGCAGCCAGTCTGCAGTAGTGGAAACACCGCTGGCTGTGGATGTTTTACATGCGCCAGAGGCGTCGGTCGTGACGGTGACACCGTCTATGGGTGATAGCAGCTTTGTGATTGATATTGTCCGCGGTGCTAATACGCTGGATGAGGATATACTGCTTTCAAGCCTGCCTTTAGATGCGTATGTGATTAACAGCGCAGGTGCCACGGTGGGTTCTGGTGGTCTTGGCCTCTGGGTGCTGGATGATAGCGAGCTGGATGCTAATGGTCTGACGGTGGTCAGCCCTGGCAACGCCACGTTGAGTGCATCAATTAACGTCACAGTCACTGCAAACAGTGAAGCAGACCCCGCGGCTCAAGCCAATCTGAGCACTGTAGCTGCGCCTGTTGCCGCAACTGTGGCAACGGTACAGGCTTTGGATCCCCTGGTTTTGGATCTGAATGGGGATGGCCAGTATCACCTGACCAGCGTGACTAACGGCGCTGTGCCCTTTGATATGGATCTGGACGGCGACACTGATAGCACCGCCTGGGTCGGCCCGCAGGATGGTTTGCTGGTACATGATCTGAATAATAACAATCAGATTGATGATGTGAGTGAGCTTTTCTCTGAGCGTTATAACAATGGCGATCATGAAAGTGGCAGTGCAGCGCTGGCGACACTGGACACTAATAATGATGGCCTGATTACCACCGCCGATACTGATTTCAGTGCGTTGCAGGTCTGGGTTGATGCAAACCAGAATGCTGTGGCAGACAGTGGTGAACTGACCTCTTTGACTGACCGTAATATTACCGAAATTAATCTGGATACCCAGGTTAGTGGTGGTGCGGTTAGCGGCAACACTATCGTTGGTGAAGGCAGCTTTGTTATTAACGGTGAAACGCAGAATTACGCCGATGTTGCCCTGAATTACTACCCAAGTGGTGATGCTGCCAGCAATAGCAGCGCACCGGTCATCAGCCTGTCGGCGGCTCAAATTTCGGTGCCCGAAGGCGCTGAGGTTGTTGGTCTGGGCCTGGCTATCGACACAATCATAGACACAGTTCCTTTTGTCCTTATTTCCGGTGTGGAAGGCGGAGTTTTGGAGGGTAGCGCGCAGCAGGTACCAGGTACAACAGGCCAGTACATGGTCTACGGCGCGGGTATCAGTAGCCTGAGTAACTTAAACTTTATTCCTGATGCGGACTTTAGCGGTGAGCTGAACTTATCCATGGCTTCAATGGCTTACGTGCCTGGCAGTGGTATGCAGTTCAGCCCGGTTCAGTCTTTGGTGATTGAAGTATTTGCGGCCCCTGAACTGACGGTTGATGATGTTCAAACTACCGAAGATCAGGCGGTTATTCTGCCTCTGACGCTGACTTATGAGGATACTGCAGCTCAGGCACTGGATCAGTTAACCGTATCGGGTATCCCTGAGGGTGCAATCCTGAAAGTGGGTGAGGCAGCTGTAACGGTCAACAATGGTACGGCTGTGATTACCGATGATTTGCTGACGGCCCTGCGAGCGGGAGATGAGTTATCAGTTACACCGGTGGCTAATAGTGCGGATGATTTTGCACTGGAGTTAGAGGCAAGGGTATCGGATCTGGATTCAGATGCTTCTGCCTCCCGTTCTGCAACCGTTGAAGTTGAGGTAATTGCAGATGCCGATGCACCGGTACTGACGCTGGATAATCCGGCACTGGAAATTTTACCGGGCCAGACGATTGATCTGGGTGCTTCCCTGGCACTTCAGGATCTGGATGGTTCTGAATACGCAACTATCCTGGTATCCGGTTTGCCTGCCAGTGCGATGCTCACACAGGGTATTCCATTTGGTGGCACTTATTATCTGAGTCCTGCACAGCTGGCTGATGCCTCGCTGGTGCTTTTTGCGGATGCTGAAGATTTTACGATCACGATTACTGCAATGTCTTCTGAAGTGGAGAATGGTGATACCGAGCAGGTGATAGGTAACCTGTCTGTGACCGTGCCTCAGCCACTGCAGACCCCGGATCTGGAACTGACGGCTGCAGCACAGGTGGACGAAGATGCTGCTATCGCCCTGACGATTGAGCTATCAGACGCTCAGGCGGGTGAAACCATGACAGTGTTATTGTCAGGTTTGCCTGACGGGGCACAATTGCGGGTAGATGGCGCTGTTCTGCCAGACAGTCAGGGTGTGTACAGCCTGGCACCGACACAGTTGGCAGATGTTTCGATTCTGCCGCCTCTTAATTTCAGCGGTCAGCTACAGCTTAATGCAGAAGTGGTGGCTGTACTGAATGACCAGGAAACCAGAGCGACAGACAGCTTGTCGGTTAAGGTAATTGCCGTAGCAGATGCGCCACAGCTGGCAGCCGTTAGTGACGTACAGGTTGCTGAAGCGGGTACAGCAGATCTGGGCCTGAGCAGCGCGATGGTATCGCTGACAGATACCGATGGTTCGGAACAGCTGGAGATCAGAATCAGCGGATTGCCCGCCGGAGCACAACTGAGTGCAGGTAAACTGCTGTCAGACGGATCAGTGGCTGTAAAACCGGCTGACCTGAATGGCCTGAGCCTGACGGTCGATTATGATGTGCCTTCGTTTGATTTACAGGTTAGTGCGGTATCACGTGAAAGTACCAGTGGTGATACAGCAAATTCAGTGATACAGACTTTGCGGGTTGATGTGTCCCAGGTGGCGGAAGCCGCTGATTTAACGGTTTCTGCCGCTACCGGCAATGAAGACAGCGCCATTGCACTGGCCATTAGTGTTCAAACCGAACCGGGTGAAGTTGTCACTGTACTGGTGAGCAATGTACCTGACGATGCAGAACTTTCAGCAGGTAACCGGAATGCCGCAGGGGTTTATCAGCTAACGGTTGATGAGCTTGAGGGTCTGAGTTTGACAGCCTCTAATCCCGGCAGCTTTATCCTGGGTATTGAAGTACAAACGGCCGTGAATGGTTCCGCCAGTTCCAGTAGCGAAGTTCTGCCGGTTGTGGTTGAGGCGGTTGCCGATCAGGCGGTGATCACCGCGCCCGACCTGATGACAGCGATTGAAGGTGAACTTGTTCCTTTTGATATCGACCTGAACCTGCCACAAGGCTCTGCCGAGTTGGTGGCCCTTGAAATCAGCGGCGTACCAGCCGGTGCACAACTGCTGACAGCCGGGGGTATCCCGATGTCAGTTGTTGACGGGGTTGCAACCCTGCAGTCAACTTCACTTGCAATCGTTAATACGATGATGGCGGGGCTGCAGCTGCAGGCACCCTTGGTTGAGGGTGACGGTGCTGAATTTGTGCTGACAGTGAAGGCAACCAGTACCGAAAATAACGGGAATACAGTAGTTTCTGAAAGCAATGTCACCCTGGTCGTCAATGACCAGTTCAGTGTTGTACCTGGCCTGCAGATTGCTGCGGCAGAAGGTAATGAAGATGCGCCGGTGATGCTGGATATCATGGTGATGTCTCCTTTGCCGGAGGATCAGCTAACCGTGGTTATCAGCAACCTGCCGGAAGGTGTCACTTTATCGGCGGGTACGTTGCAGGCAGAGGGCTACCACCTGACGCTGGCCGAATTGCAGGATTTGAGCCTGCTCGCGCCTGAAAACTACTTTGGTGAATTCCGGGCAGATGTGCGTGTAGAGGCCGCACAGGATAGCGGCTCGGTTGTGAGCACGGCTGATGTCTTAAAAGTCACTGTGACCCCGATTAACGATCTGCCAGTTGTTTCTGATGTAGTTGCGGCGGTAATCGAAGATGGCAACCCGGTCATTATTGACCTGAGCGGAAATGATGTGGACCCGGGCGATACACTCAGCTACCAGCTGACAGGTAGCCTGGATGCGGGCCAGGGCACACTGGTAAATAATGAAAATGGCACCCTGACCTTTGCGCCGGGTACTGATTTCCAGGCTTTGAAAGCCGGTGAAACACTTGAGCTGTCGGTGGATTATACAGCGACAGACAGCAAAGGTGGTGTCAGTGAACTGCCTGCCTCCGTCACTATTACCGTGACCGGTGCGAATGATGCGCCGGTGGCAGCGGCTGTATCCGGTACTGCCGAAGAAGACGGCACTGCCGTGACCCTTAATTTTTCAGGCTCTGATATTGATGGTGATACCGATCTGGTATACAGCATCACCACCGCGCTGGCGGCAAATCAGGGCTCCGTGGTTAACAATAACGATGGCACGTTTACCTTTAATCCGGGCAGCGACTTCCAGTCCCTGGCGGCAGGTGAGCAGACAACGGTCAGCTTCGATTACATCGTGACGGATAAAGCGGGTGAAGGCTTTGACAGTGCGGCAGAAACAGTCACCCTGACCATTACGGGTGTGAACGATGCACCGGAGGCTTCGGCACTTGAAACGCTTACCACTGAAAATGGTGCGCTTATTACCGCTGCCTTTATTGGAAATGATCCGGACACTGATGCGGCACTGAGTTTTGAAATTGTTGAGGGTATCAGCAGCGAGCAGGGCCTGCTGACCAATAATAATAATGGCTCCTTCAGCTACGATGCCAATGGTATGTTTGAAGCACTGGCTGAAGGCGAGGAAACCACGGTGACCTTCACTTACCGTGCGGTTGATGAGCATAACAGTGTTAGTGAACCTGTCACGGCAACTATTACGATTCAGGGCAATAACGATGCGCCGGTGGTGACAGCGGTGAATATGAATGCCGACGAAGACGGTGGTCAGGTAAGTGGTAACCTGACGGGCAGCGATGTGGATAACACCGCGCAGCTGACTTACGCGCTGGTGGACGATCTGTCCACCGGTGAAGGCGTTGTAACGCTGAACACCGATGGTTCCTTTGACTATGATCCGGGTGAAAACTTCCAGGACCTGGCTGAAGGAGAGACCCGCGATATCAGCTTCAGCTACCGTGCAACTGATGAGCAGGGTTCTCAGAGCAATATCGCACAGGCAACCGTAACAGTGACCGGTGCGAACGATGCCCCGGTAGTCAGTGCGGTGAACCTTGTCGCCCATGAAGAGGGTGGTGCCGTTCAGGGCCGGTTTAGTGGTAGTGATGCAGATAACTCAGCTCAGCTGACCTACTCACTGGTTGAAGCACTGACGGCCGACCAGGGCACGGTAACGCTGAACACCGATGGTTCCTTTGACTATGATCCGGGTGCAAACTTCCAGGACCTGGCCGAAGGTGAAACTCAGGACATCAGTTTCAGCTATCGTGCGACGGATGAGCAGGGAGCACAGAGTAATAGCTCACAGGTAACCGTAACTGTGACCGGCGTGAATGATGCGCCGGTGGCAGCAGCGGTAGCGGGTACAGCAGAGGAAGACGGGGGTGCCGTAACCCTTAATTTTGCAGGCTCCGATATTGATGGTGATACCGATCTGGTATACAGCATAACAACCACACCAGGGGCCGGTCAGGGTTCTCTGAATAACAACGATGATGGCACGTTTACCTTTAATCCGGGCCGCGACTTCCAGTCACTGGCGACAGGTGAGCAGACAACGGTTAGCTTTGATTACACCGTGACGGATAAAGCGGGTGAAGGGCTTACCAGCAGTGCTAATACCGTTACCCTGACGGTCACGGGTGTGAATGATGCGCCTGAAGCGGCTGATTTGTCTGCTACTGTGCGCCCGGATGCTGAAGGGCTGCTGGTTGTATCCGGTCAGCTGGAAGGACAGGATATGGATGGTGATGACCTGACTTATGAGATTGTGACTGATGTGTCGGCAGGTACGCTGACGCTGGATGCAGCCACCGGTGCCTACAGCTACAGCTACGATCCGGCCACCGGTGACTTCAGCGATGCCAGCTTTACCTACCGTGTGTCTGATGGCGTTGAGTTTAGTGAAGCCGCCCAGGTGACACTGCTTGGCAATACGATTATTGCTGACGGACTTGACCCTAAAGAAGTGCGTGGTAGTGAGGTGGATGAAAATATCTACCTGATTGACAGCGGTTATACCGTCAATGCGGGTTCGGGCAATGATCTGATAGCGATGCTGTCCTCGGCTATCAACGATGAAGAGCACGCATTACTAGGTGGTTCCGGTCAGGATACTTATGTATTGGTTGCTCAGGCCGAACAAGCATTGCATGTGAATGCGGTAATTGCAGACTACGATGCGGCCGAAGGTGATCGTATTGACCTGAGCCAGTTGCTGGCGGCTGATGGACAGCAGCTAACACTGGATGACGTAGTGGCCAATGCCACCGCTGAGGGTGTTGATCTGGTGCTGGATCTGGATAACTTCCAGACAGCGGAAGGCCAGAGTGTCAGCGGTGAGCTGGTTGTCGTGGGGGGCAATATGAACACAATGTTGTTTGAGCTGAATCCGGGTAACTCTGCACTGAACCAGCTTGATGAACTGGATCCCCTGAAGGACTACATTAGCTAACTCAATGAATAAATCAGTGATAGCAATGATCGGGCTGCTGTTGGGTAGCCCTTTGTCCCAGGCACAGGGGAGTCCGGCTGGTGGTGTGGCTAACACATCGCTGCCGGTTGCGTCTGATGTGCTGGGAAAAAATCTGGTGGCGTCTGATCAGGCCTTTGACGAGTTTGTGCTGAGCAGGCTCCGAACCAACGCTGAGTATCAGTTGCTGGACAATCAGGTCAGACAGGCACAGATCAAAATAGAACAGGAGGATGCGGCTAATTCACTGCAGATTACGGGGGGGATAAAGCACCGCCCTGTGGGAGAGCAAAATAATACGGTCAGTGACGTCGGCGGTTACTTATCCATACAAAAAACGCTCTATGACTGGGGACGGGTGGACAACCGGGTTACTTCGGCAGAGCAGGAGCTGGAGGCCCGGGTCTTTGAAAATGCGGGCCGCCGGAATGAACTGAGTGAAGTGCTGGCCGAACGTTATTTTAACGTGCTGAAGGCAGATCTCGACCTGAGCCATATGCGTGCTCAATTGAGTGATCTGCAGCATATCCTGTTATCTATGACTGAGCGCGCAGAGGGGGGGTCGGCCTCCTCTCTGGAGCATGAAATCATGGCGGATGAATTACTCTCACTGGAAATGGAGATCAGTGCCCGACAGCTGGAACGTCAAAAGTTTATTGAAGCTTTTGAAAATCATTATGGCAGTATGCCGCTTAAATGGGTTTTACCCCGGACGGCATTGCCAGAACCTTTGACGGGAAATCTCTGGGATGCCGAGCTGGTACGCCGCAGCCCGGCTCTGCAGGCACTGAGAACCCAGGTGGAGGCAGCGCGCAGCATGAAAGACGCGCGTTTTGCCGACTATTTTCCAACCCTGAAAATCAGTGCTTCGTACATAGAAGTAGACCTGCAATATAAATGGTACACCACCCTGGATATGAGTTATGAAGTTTATAACGGGGGTAAAGCCGGTCTGGGCGTGGCAGAGCAGGAACTGAAAGTCACTGAGATTATGCTGCAGCTCCAGACGCAGTATCAAAAAAGTCGTGATCAGATGCAGGCATTGCTAACAGAATACGATATTCAGCAGCGCCGCTACCGGATCTACGACCGGATCGCAACGTCCAAGCGACAACTCTATCGCACGATGACAGAGCGGATGCGCAGTACCCAGGGTAATCTCCGGGAAATTTACAATGCACAAAAGGCCGCTATTGATGCAACGCTTAAGCGTAATCACGCCTATCTTGATGCAGTTTACCAGGCGTACAAAGCGCGCCTGTTATTAGGTAACTAAATACGTGAGTAACGAAACTAAAGAGTATCTGGATCAGGACAGTATTGAGCAGGCGCTGAACGAAGCGGCCAATTATTTTGAGCTCAGCCCGACCAGTTTTTACGATCTTATCCGGCTGGATGGCATTGAAGGCCATCATCAGGCTGACTTCCTGACCGGCCTTCAGCAGCACTTTGATGTGAGTCAGCGTCACCGTCTGGATCAGGATGGAGCTTACCTGCTGCTGTCCACCGAGGGTCAGGTCAGGTTCTGTGTGGTGGATGCAGCGGGTGATGATGCACCCGGGCTGACAAAAGGTGAAACGGCCTTTTCGCTGGGCAAAAAGAACCGCCGCAACCTGGATGGTGCCATTCGTAAAAGCCGCCGTAATCATTGGTTCTGGGGCGCGATACTGGATAACAAACTGACCTATGGTCAGGTGGCGGTTGCAGCGGTTTTTATTAATCTGTTTGCGCTGGCCTCATCCCTGTTCATTATGACCGTGTACGACCGGGTTATTCCTAATAATGCGGTTGATTCGCTGGTGGCCCTGACCGCCGGTGTGGCTCTGGTGGTCATTTTTGATTTTATCCTGAAAATGCTGCGTTCTTCGTTTATTGATAATGCCGGTATCCGGGTGGATCGCCGCGTTGCCGGGGATATGTTTGAAAACCTGATTAAAGGGCGTTTTCGCACTGATTCCATGTCAACGGGTGGTTTTGCCAATATTCTGCGGGAATTTGAAAGCCTGAAGGATATGTTTGCATCGGCAACCGTCGTTGCGTTGGTGGATCTGCCCTTTATCCTGTTCTTTATGGCGGTGGTTTATTTTGTGGGCGGGGCGATTGTTGCCGTGCCGTTGGTGCTGGTGCCGCTGGTGCTGTTAACCGGCCTGATGGTGCAGCCATTACTGGCAAAATATACCAAAGAAGCTTACGCCGATGGTCAGAGCAAACAGGCTATTTTGGTGGAAAGTGTTTCCGGGCTGGAAACTGTACGCACGGTACCGGCGACTGGTTTTTTGAAACGGCGTTGGCTTGATAGCGTGGACCATCACGCCGCAACAGGACTTAAGTCCAAGTTTGTCACCCAAATCGCTAATACCGTGGCCGGTTCTGCCCAGCAGGTCATGCAGATTGCCATTGTGTTCTACGGTGTTTTTCTGGTGGCTGACGGGGTGTTATCGATGGGTGCCCTGATTGCCTGTGTGATTTTATCAGGCCGTATTGTGGCCCCGCTCAGCCAGATCTCTAATTTGCTGACACGTATTAACTACGCACTGGAATCGTACCGGGCACTGAATGGTTTATTTCAGGATACCCATGCGGTTCACCATACCAGCAGCATCTCTCAGCCGGATCTGAAAGGGCGTATCGAGTTTAAAAACGTCTCTTTTCGTTACGATGAAGAATCTGAATATATTCTGAAAGATCTGTCTTTTGTGATTGAAGCAGGGCAAAAAATTGCGGTACTCGGAAAAATAGGGTCAGGTAAATCAACCGTCTTAAAGCTGATTACCGGCTTACTGGAGCCTAGCGGTGGCCAGATCCTGATTGATGGTGTGGATATGCGTAACCTGCATAAATCTGATTTGCTCGACAATATGGGCGTTGTGCTGCAGGAGCCGTTTTTATTCAGTGGCTCTTTACGCCAGAACATTGCCGTGGGCTGTCGTAATGCGACAGACGAACAAATTCTGAGAGCGGCTCAGTTGGCCGGTGCTGCTGATTTTATCGGTGTATTGCCCCAGGGTTATGACACTTACGTGCGTGAGCGCGGACAAAGCCTGTCCGGTGGACAGCGTCAGGCGGTTGCGATTGCCCGTGCGCTGGTGGGTCAGCCGGGTTTGCTGCTGCTGGATGAGCCAACCAGTGCTATGGATATGGCAACCGAGGCCAGTGTGATCGGTAACCTGACGCAGGCACAGGCAAATACGCTGGTGGTCGTCACACACCGAACCAGCATGATGAACCTGGTGGATAAAGTCATGGTTTTGGATCGCGGGCAGCTGGTGGCCTTTGGCCCTAAACAGCAGGTTTTAAACCCTATTAAGCAAGAAGGAAATGCGGCCCGTGCGCAAGCAGTCAATTAGTAACGGCATCTTTTATTCGATCATCATTTTTGTGCTGGTCATTATGACCTGGGCATCTTATGCCGAGATAGATGAAGTGACCCGCAGTGATGGCTCGGTGGTGCCTTCATCGCAGACCAAAGTGGTGCAAAGTTTTGACGGTGGCATTTTACGCGCCCTCCATGTTCAGGCAGGCGACCTGGTTAAAAAAGGTCAGGTTCTGGCTGAACTCGAAACCCTGGATAGCCAGGCCGAACTGGATAAGGCCCGGTACGAGCAGGCCAGCCTGACCGCTGCCCGCCTTCGGCTGGAAGCCCAGGCACAGCATGTCGAGCCTGATTTTGACCGTCCTGTGCTAAAAGCTTATCCGCAGGTTGAGCTGGAGCAGTATCGTTTGTTCCATGCGCAGCGCTCAGAACTGACACTGACACTGGGGGTATTGCAGGCGAAATTAAGTCAGCGTCAGCAGGAACTGGTGAGTGCGCGGGCACAAAAAGACAAGCATCAGCGGCTTATCGGGCTGGCAAAATCAGAACTGGGTATTCTCAGGCCACTGGTTAAAAAAGGCATTGAACCTCGTCTGAGTCTGATTAAAGCGCAGCAGAACCTGGCTGCCGTGGAAAGCGACTATCGCCTGGCCGATTTAACCATCGACAAAGCGCAGCAGGCGATCAGCGAGATGCAGCAGGAAATCGAGACACGCCAGCAGAGCTTTAAGGTGCAGTCGCTGAAAGAGCTGAGTGATGTGATTAACCGCCTGGCACTGGTGGAAAAAACGCTGCCCTCACTGGCTGAGAAGGTCAACCGGGCAGCGATTGTGTCACCGATTAACGGTATCGTAAACCAGGTGATGATTAATACGCTGGGGGGGGTGGTACAGCCTGCGATGCCCGTTATGGAAGTGGTGCCGGTGGACGATCAACTGGTGGTAGAAGCGAAAGTTTTACCCGCAGATGTGGCATTTGTGGCGCCGGGTCAGGCGGCGAAAGTAAAAATTACCGCCTATGATTTTTCCCAGTACGGTGCGGTTGACGGGCAGGTGGTCACTATCAGCCCGGATGCGATTACCGAACAGGATGGCACCACCTATTATTTAGCACGTATAGAAACTCAAACCTCAACTTTGCAGGCTTTTGGCGAGTCTTACCCGATTATTCCGGGTATGCAGTCGCAGGTTGATTTTATTTCAGGGAAACGCACTGTGTTGGAATACATGGTTAAGCCCATGTTAAAGATAAAAGCCAACGCATTTAGTGAACGTTAATATATTTTAAAATTTTGTATCGGCATCGTGGTATTCAAGCCGGTTATGCAGGGACAGTAAGGAGACGGCAATGGCTGATGTAGAAAGCATGGCCTGGGACGCAAAAGACGCGGCCTGGAATTTTGATTACCAAACTTATTTCCGAGATCTGTACGGAATTGACCCCGATGCAGCTGTCTATGTACAGCAGCTTGAGCTGCAGCAGGGCGGTATTTTAGCGATTGTTGAGATTGCTATTGATATGCCATTGACCGCGGCTGTTTTGTTCGACTATACCGGTCAGCCGGTTGCGGAACAGGTGATCGGATCACTGCCCGGTGTCGAGGTCATTAATGCACCTGATGCTCAGACGGGGCACTTTTACTGGACTTACCCTGACAATGCTAATTCAGCTGTATTTGAAGCGACTTTATCAGCGGATGCTTTTAATGAGGTGGCTTTATTTGGTGCAGCTCCGGTTATTGCGACGGCTGTTTCGGCGCTGGATTCAGTCAATGATTTTGGTGCCCCGGCTGAAGAGACCCTGGACTACCAGGTTGTTGCGATGATGAATACGGCTGACGGGGGTTATCTGGTTGCGGTCGAAGCTGAGATGCTGAGTAATGGCGGTACTTATCCTGTTGTACTAGGTCTCAAGTTAGATGCGGCGGGCAATCTGCTGTCCAAAACCCCGGTGGAAGGTTTGGTACAAAAAGGTTTCCAGGGTGCAGATGGAAATTTATATCTGGAAGTGGATCAGTATATTGATGATGGCAATGGCGGGCAGGTTAAAACTCAAAGCTTCCAACAGCTTGATCTGAACATCGCGGCCCCTGTTGTTTCGATCATTACACAGAAGGCATTTTATGATAACCGATCGGACATGTATGGCTTCGACAGCAAGCTGTTGATTGACGATGAGTTGGTTGATTTTTCTGATTTTCCGCCTAACGGTATCGCCCTGACCGCAACGCAGAGTGTTGAAGCTGAAGGTGTTTATCAGCAAACAGACGGTTCTGTGATCGCTCGCCTGTTTGTGTTTGACGAAAATGATCCGGTTAACAATAGCTTTGAGCACTTGGTGCGTTTTTCTGCAGATGGCACTGTGCTTGAAGAGCAATCCCTGGCGGCGGGTTTTTGGGCAATTGATGTGGATGAGCCGGGCAATAGTCTGTATCTGCAAAGCCCGGTTTCTGAAGAGGGCATCTTTCAGATTATGGAACTGAATCTGGAAGGCGATAGCCTGCCAACTGCTGTAGATATGGTGAATGTGTTTGGCTTTGATTTAGATATGAACGGCCTTTACCCGAACATGCCGGAGGGCTACAAAGGTGTTGTAGACTCAAGTACGGGTAATGATTACAGCATATTGTTAGCCGTTGAAGCCTGGAATCCGGTAACGGATGAAGAGGCGGATATAACGTCTCTGGTGGTTATTGATGAGACAGTGGGTATTGTGCAGCTGGCTGTTCCGGTAACGGGTTCGGTAGATAAGCTGATATTGACTGAGGAGAACTGGATTTATTTCAGTCAGAGCAGTAATGAAGGTGATAGCTATTACCGCTTGAATGTCAACGATGCATCTGACGGGCCTGAATCTGTTAACGAAAATATCTTTTGGGCTGCTATTGATAGCAGCGGCCAGATATTTGAGCACTACATCAATAATCAGAGTTTTGATTTTACCGGATTCTCAACAGAAAATTTCCCGGTAACGGCTGCTGATGAACAGAGAGGTGGTTGGTACAGTTCCACAAACGACGCGACTTTTGTGGAAATTCGATACTGGAGCAATGATCTGGATGCTGATCGTTCCCTGCTATTGCTTTATGGATCGGATGCCACCTCGCCCGATGATTTCTTGTATGAAGCCACGCTGCCAGCAGGTGCTAACTTACTGTCAGGTATGCAGAATAGCTTCCTGTATGCCGAGCCCGTAGAAGGCCAGCCGGGTGAAGTTGTTGTTCAGCAAGCGGTTTATGATACAACAAATGGCTTTGATCTTAGTGCAAGCACGTTGTTTGGTGGCAACAGTCTGACCCTGACAGACCTGTATCCTGATCCGGAAGTCACTAACCTGGAGGTTCAGGTTGGCCAGATTACAGAGGTCGGCGATGTTACTCTGGTTGTATCCGGTGCAAGAGATCAGGATGCCGGTCAGGATTTGCCAAACAGCTATATTGCGATTATTAATAATCAAACCGGTGTCGTGCTGGACACGCAGGTATTTGAGAATACACAGCCCTGGAATTTGTGGCCTCAGGTTTTAAATGATGATGTTTATTTTAGAGTAAATGCTGGTTGGGATGAGCAGTTTCAAACCGACATCATCAATTATTACAAAGCTGATCTGACCTCGACGGCGGATACAATTAACTTAATGCAAATCTCAGAATTTGCTTATAACGATGCGTTTGGTGTTTCGGATCCGGCCTGGGATGTCTATGTAAACGGCTATATCTTTAACTATGAAGATTTCCCGGTTGATGGCGCTCAACTGGGGTTAACTCACACGATTGAAGGTATCCGTACGACTGAGCTGTATGGGAATAATGACTTTGAAGGCACGCTTGTCAGGCTGGATCTTTTTTCAGCAGATACGCTGACAGACCAGACATTACTATTAATGTATGGGGCTGATGCCAGTACCTCTGATGAGGTGAGTTATACACAGTTTGTGCCCGCCGGTCATTTTGTTATTAATACATGGAATAACCAGTTTACTTATCTGGAACCTGCTGACGGTGGCCAGGCAGGAGAGGTGCTTGTTAAACAAGGCACATATGATATCCAGACCGGCTTTACGATGGATGACGCCGTGCTGTTTGGTGGCAACGCTGTAAATATGCTGTCGTTATTCCCAAGTTTACAGGAGGGCTATGTCTCTGAAATAGAACAAATAAGCGCTTTTGAGGATATTTCATTATTGACAGTGGGTGCCTGGAATCCATCAACAGGTGATGATATTGCGTACAGCCATCTCGCGATTCTGGAAAGTGCTACTGGTACTTTATTAGACACTTTGCAGATTAACGCCGATGCACAGGACGTGTTTTTCTCAAATAATGGCACGGATCTGTTTGTAGGGTCCTACTACTGGGATTACGACACTGGTCAACAAGTGGAGACTTATTATCAGATTGCTGCTGATTCCGTTGGCGATTACAGCCTGGTTTCATTGTCATCAGATCAGTATTACGCAGCGCTAAACGGAACAATTCTGGATACAGCCTCTTACTCTATGGATGCAACAGAGCAGCCTGATGGCAGCGTTCAGGTGCAAGTTTTTCTGAACTCAGAGGTTGATATTAACGCGGCAGATCTGCAGTTCTTGTACGATGAGACCAACTTTAACCTGACGGATATGCAGCTTCAGCCGGGTTGGACGGGTTCGTATACAGATCGTCATGATGGTGATAATCCGGTTAACAGTGCTGATATTGCGATCTCGGCCATCAGCGTGGCTGCAGCCGATACCATGCAAGCTTTTGCAATGCTTAATTTTGTGCCGGTTAATGCTGATACTCAGTTTGATATCAGTCTGTTGAATGCCGAAATCAGCAGTTCACAAATGGTATTGGATAAGAAGCCCCCGCTGGTTGCACAGCCTGATTATTCCGATGCGCTGGTATTGGATCTGAATGGCGGCCAGACGTTACCGGATCTGCTCGATCTGCGTAACGCTCAACTGACAGGTAATGAACTGACAGTGGAAGTTTGGTTTAACCCACAGAACACGGATGCCATCGGTTCTTTTGAGTGGGATCTTTCGGTGCAGGATTCCAGTGGTGCTTTAATCAGCCAGGTTGCAGCATCAGCGACACCAAATTTTGACCTTTATGCCTATAACCTGGGTGCAACCACTAATCTGGAAACCAGTAGTTTCAGCTTTTCCGGCGCAGGTTCAGTGAATACAGAAATGCTATTAACGACCGTAACTTATCAGCTTAATGGTGCAGATTTATCGGGGGTGCAAGTTGCATTGTCTGATGCATTGATAGGTGTTGTGAACGCCGATCAGACATTGGATGTTTTAAGTGTGGCTGATGACGTAGCGGATATTGCAACAGGTTTGTCATTAGATGGTGTTGTATCGTTCTGGGCGGATCAAACCCTGATAGCAGGGACTGATGTTGTCTTGCAGCAGGGTAATGAGACTGATGGTTATACCACGCTGGGTACGGCAGTGACTGATAATAACGGCGAATTTAGCCTGGATCAGATCGCTTCGGGGGAGTATCAACTTTCGTTGTCGCTGACAGATCCGGCTGCAAGTGAGTACCAGTCTGTGGTTAGTGCCGCTGAAGCTTCAACGGCAGCGCGCCTTGCAGTGGGTCTGATTGATAATGCCAATATTAGTGAGTACGCAAAAATGGCAGCTGATGTTGATCAAAACGGTCAGGTCAGTGCCGCTGATGCCAGCATGATTGCACGTCAGGCGGTAGGGCTGGCTCAGCTTGATGGCTGGATTGTATTGCCAGAATTGAGTACGGCCCGGCTGGATGCATTGTCACAAGACACCGGGCACGGAGCTAATGATGCTCTGCTGCCGGATAATACGTTGCAGCTAAATGCAGATACTTCACAAAACTATGTTGCTGTGTTGTTAGGGGATATCGATGGTTCTGCGACCAACCTGCTGGATGACCTGAACGCCCTGGTTTAAGGGATATCGACAGAAAAATTTAAGGATAAAAAAATGACGACACCTTTTATTACATTAGAAAACGTACAAACGCAGGCTAATGGTTATTATGTTGACCTTGTGATTCATCCCGAAGGCAATGAGGTTGGCTCTCTTGATGCGCTGTTAACGATGGATGGTAATACATCGTGGATTGAGTACTTTGTGGGTACATTGCCTTTTATTACGGAGACAGGTGGTGCATTAGGGATTACGGCTAACTATTCAACAGGTGCAATTGCTATTTCAGGGGCGGGTTCTTTAACTTCTGATCAGGCTATTACGCTGCAGTTTGACAGCACAACAGTGCCTGACGCTTTTGATATTAACCTAACAGATGTGAGTGTTGGCTTAGTACAGTCGGATGGAAAAATCTTGACTGTTGATGCTGCTGATGCAGCACTGATGAGTGTCGATGTAAACACAGCACCGGTTACCGATGATGTGGTGCTAACCGCTGTACAGGAAGATGCAGCGCCTGTCATCATTACAACGGAGCAGTTGCTGGCAAATGCCAGTGATGCTGAAAATGATACTTTGAGCCTTGCCGATGTAACTCTGGTTAATAGTGAAGCGGGCACATTAACAGATAACACCGACGGTACTTATACATTGACACTGGCTGATGGTTTTAACGGTACAGCCAGCCTGAATTATACGGTTACCGATGGCAACAGCGACCCGGTAGCCGGGTCTGCCTCACTGGAGGTGCAGGCTATTAGCGAGGCATCCACTCCTTATATCACCCTGGAGAACGTACAAACGCAGGCTAATGGTTATTATGTTGACCTTGTGATTCATCCCGAAGGCAATGAGGTTGGCTCTCTTGATGCGCTGTTAACGATGGATGGTAATACATCGTGGATTGAGTACTTTGTGGGTACATTGCCTTTTATTACGGAGACAGGTGGTGCATTAGGGATTACGGCTAACTATTCAACAGGTGCAATTGCTATTTCAGGGGCGGGTTCTTTAACTTCTGATCAGGCTATTACGCTGCAGTTTGACAGCACAACAGTGCCTGACGCTTTTGATATTAACCTAACAGATGTGAGTGTTGGCTTAGTACAGTCGGATGGAAAAATCTTGACTGTTGATGCTGCTGATGCAGCACTGATGAGTGTCGATGTAAACACAGCACCGGTTACCGATGATGTGGTGCTAACCGCTGTACAGGAAGATGCAGCGCCTGTCATCATTACAACGGAGCAGTT
This sequence comes from Pontibacterium sp., assembly GCA_049599735.1. Taxonomy (GTDB): domain Bacteria; phylum Pseudomonadota; class Gammaproteobacteria; order Pseudomonadales; family Balneatricaceae; genus Pontibacterium. The sequence goes on from JBMYOX010000026.1 coordinate 29,048, forward strand.
GCTGGCAAATGCCAGTGATGCTGAAAATGATACTTTGAGCCTTGCCGATGTAACTCTGGTTAATAGTGAAGCGGGCACATTAACAGATAACGCCGACGGTACTTATACACTGGCCCTGGCTGGTGATTTTAACGGTACGGCTAATCTGAGTTATACCGTGACGGATGGCAACAGTGACCCGGTGGCAGGTTCTGCTTCACTGGCTGTACAGGCTGTTAATGATGCTCCTTCAGATATAACCTTGTCTGCCGGCAGTGTCGATGAGAACAGTGCGGGTGCCGTGATTGGTGCTTTATCTGTAACAGATGCAGACGGCGGTGCTTACCTGTACAGCGTTGATGATGCGCGCTTCGAGGTAATCGGTAATCAGTTGAAACTGAAAGCAGATCAGCCACTGGACTTTGAAAGTGAATCAGGTTCTGTATCAGTGGTTGTAACGGCAACTGATCAGGGCAGTATTCAGAACACGCTCAGCAAACACTTTACTATTAGCCTGACGGATCAGAATGATGCTCCTGTTGTTGCTGATGCTTTAACATCGGCGACCCGCGAAGCAGATGATGCTTATACGCTGGATCTGCTGGCCGGTGCTTCCGATGAAGATATCAGCGATGCACTGAGTGTGTCTGCCGTGGCTTACACTGTAGATGGCGCTGCTACCGGTAATGCCGGTTCTGACCTGCCCGCAGGCCTTACCCTGGCAGGTAATACCCTGACGGTTGATCCCGCTAATGCCGTGTTTGATACGCTTTCTGTGGGTGAAACCAATATTATTCAGGTCAGTTACAGCATTGTCGATGGCAATGGTGGCCGTGTTAATCAGACTGAAACAATTACCCTGACGGGCACTAACGATATACCAACGGTTGCGGCGGCTCTGACATCAGAGGCTGATGAGGCAGATGCAGCTTATAGCCTGGATCTGCTGACCGGCGCTGCGGATGTTGACGCAACAGATGTGCTGGGCGTTGCTGAAATGACCTGTAAGGTTGATGGCGTAGCAACGGGTAATGCAGGCGCTGACCTGCCTGCAGGTGTAGTTTTTGCTAATAACAGCCTGAATGTTAATCCGGATGATGCAGCTTTTAATAGTCTGGCGGTGGGTCAATCGAGCGTTATCGAGGTCAGTTATAGCATTGTTGACGGTAACGGTGGTCGTGTTGAACAGACACAAACCATTACGATCAACGGCACTAATGATGCCCCGGTGGTGGCCTTAGCCCTGACTTCAGAGGCTAATGAAGGTGATGACAGTTATGTACTGGATTTACTGGCAGGTGCTTCTGATGCGGACATCGGCGACCCGTTAAGTATTTCTAACCTGGTGCTCAGCGTTGACGGTGAAACCCTGGGGGAGAACCTGAATCTTCCGGGTAATGTCCTGACGGTAGATCCTGCGGATGCAGGCCTGGATAGCCTGGCACCGGGCGAAAGCAGTGTTATGGTGGTTAACTACAGCATTACAGACGGCAATGGCGGCAGTGTTGAGCAGAGCGCAACAATCACCATTCATGGTACAAACGATGCGCCTTCTGATCTGGCGTTAAGTAATAACAGTATTATCGGTGGACGTACGGGTATTGAAGTGGGGGCTTTGTCTGCATTTGACCCTGAATCCGATGCTATCAGTTACAGCTTGAGTGGTGTTGATGCCGATAAGCTGGAGATTGTTGAGGGTGTACTGAAACTGAAAGGTGACGTGACTGCTTTCAGCCGTGGTGATGACTTATCTGTGACGGTTATTGCTTCTGACGGTGATCTGGAAACGTCTGAAAATTTTACTATTTCAGTGACGCCTGAGACTGAAGTGACCGTCACAGACGATGTACTGATGGCCGAAAGCGGCAATGCTAATCTGTCGGGTAAAGGTGGCGATGATACCCTGATCGGTGATGCAGGCGACAACGTGCTGATTGGCGGGCGACACAATGACCTGCTGATGGGGGGGGAAGGCAATGACACAGCGGTTTATACCGGTAATGCTGATGAGTATGTTATTTCCCTGCTCAGTAATCGTGAGGTTAGCCTCTTTAATCGTTTTGCCGAAATGGACGGTGCCAGCTTTGATACCAGTCAGGCGGTGCTGAGTGTGTACGATACCGTACCCGGTGAAGATGGCTCTGACCGTACTCAGGTTGAAACCCTGCAATTTGCTGATGTGAGCTACAGCGTTAACGGTTATGAGCTGGCGCTGAGCGACCAGGTGGATAATTTCCAGGGTGGTTTTGGTCATGACTGGGTGCGTGGTGGTGAAGGTAACGACAGCATTAAAGGCGGACGGGGTGACGACCTGTTGGTTGCTGACCAGGGTTGGGATAGCCTGGATGGTGAATCCGGTGACGATATTCTGGTATCACTGGCGGGGCCAAATAACCTTGAGGGCGGTTCCGGTGATGATGTGATTGTTATTGCTAACAGCGACGGGGCGACGCTCTCTGCCCGGGGCGGTGTAGGCGCTGATGACTTTGTGCTGTCTAACCAGGCAGGTGAGCTGCTGGATTTGACATTAATGATTGCGGACTTTGAAGCCGGAGTGGATACACTGGATTTGAGTACGTTACGTGATAGCAATGGCGAGTCCCTTGAGTTTAATGAGTTGCTGATTACTGATGATGGTAATGAGTGGTCGATTGATCTGACGGGGTTAGTAATGGCCGATGGTTCAGGCACTGCGGCCAGCAGTATCAGTTTGTTTATGGATGGCGCTGCGTTTTCTGAAACTGACATTACTTTCAGTGGGGGCAGTACGGTGACTGAGTTACTTGATGTCATCAACGATAATTATGTACCGGCGTAATAATTATTAGCATTATGGAAAACCAATGAGCCCTGCATTTTTGCGGGGCTTATTTTAGGTGAAGTATTTTATTTTTAAGATATTCATTAAGTCGGATGTACAGCAGTAAATGATTTTCGAATGGATTGAATATCGATTGGATGCGAAGAAAAGATCATGAACAAAAATATACAAGGTACAGAAAATAACGACCTGCTGACACCGACTGAACTAAATGATGAATTAACCGGAGATGATCAGCTACAGGGGTTATCCGGCAATGATGTATTGAACGGAGGCCCGGGTGCCGACCGTCTTATCGGTGGTGAAGGTGACGATACCTACCTTATTGGTAATGGCGATATTATCCAGGAAGATGCAATTCCCGATAGCATCGACACCCTTAAAATCACACGTCCTTTTACTGCCTCTGATATTGTTTTCCGTCAGCAAAATAACGATCTCTATATTCAAAATCAGGATCAAAGCTTTAGTGTTCAGGTTCTGGATCAGTTCCTGGGGAGTATTCCCCGTGTTGAAAAATTACAGTTAGCGGATGGTTACGAATTTGATTTAACCCTGATCACCAATAGGGTTGGCTCAGAACTCGAAGATACCATTTATGGCACTTATAGTGCGGATGAAATTGATGCCAATAATGATGATGATACTGTTTATGCCGGAGCGGGTGACGATCATGTCGACGGGGGTAATGGTAATGACACTTTGTATGGCGAAGATGGAAATGACCAGCTACAAGGCTTAGAGGGCAACGATGTCCTGAAAGGTGCTGAGGGTGATGATACCTTATCCGGTGGTGCGGGTATTGATCAGCTATATGGTGGTAGTGGCCATGATACTTATCTGCTCTCTCACCAGGATACCATTCATGAACAGTCCGGTATTGATAGTGCTCTTCTGCCGTCTGGCCTGAGTTTGGCAGATCTTTACTTTATTAAGGAAAGTAAAGATCTTGCCATTGAGTCTGCAGAGGGTTCTTTCCGTGTCGTTATTAAGTCTTACTTTCTTTCTGACAACTATAAAATCGAAACCCTGGAATTTGAAGATGGCAGTCGTTTCAACTTAGAGGCTCTTAATCAGCTCGAAGGCACTCAGGGTAATGATTATATCTATGGTAGTGATGTAGCTAATGTTTTAGCCGGGCAAGATGGTGACGATGCTTTATATGGCTACCTGGGTAATGATCAGCTCGATGGCGGTGCGGGTAATGACGCCCTTTATGGTGGTGCGGGCGCTGATACCCTGACAGGGGGGGATGGCAATGATTTACTCGATGGCGGCAGTGGTAACGATACATTAACCGGTGGTACCGGTTTAGATCAGCTTCGCGGTGGTGCCGGTAACGATACGTATATTATTGGCAATGGCGACAGCATCAGGGAAACCGGCGGCACCGATGTGCTGGTGATCAATGAAATCAACACGGCAGCCGATATACAGCTACGGCGTATTTCCAGTGACCTCTGGCTTGAAAACAGTGATCAGAGCTTTCAGGCGAAAGTGGTTAGCTTCTTTAGCACTGACAATTACCGGGTAGAAACGCTGCGTTTTGCCGATGGCAGTGAACTGGATCTGGCACAAATCAGTTTATTGTCAGGCAGTGATGGCCAGGACACTTTATACGGTACGGCGTTTGCTGACCATTTCCGGGCCTTAAACGATGATGATAGTTTATACGGCTATCTCGGAGATGATCTGCTGGAAGGCGGTGCGGGTAATGACCGGTTAGACGGCGGTGAAGGTAATGATCAGCTGTTTGGCGGAGAGGGCAACGATACTTTAATCGGTGGTGAGGGCAATGATCTGCTGCATGGCGGGGGTGGCCTGGATTCCCTGCAGGGTGGCGCTGGTGATGATCATTATCAGGCACACAATGGCGCGACATTACGTGAACTCTCAGGGCTGGATACCCTTGAGCTGCCCGCGCCTTTTACGGCAGCTGATATTCAGCTGACACAGGATGGCAATGACCTGCTGATTCATACGGCAGATCACGCATTTGAAGTGCGGGTGCAGTATTTTTACAGCGCTGAATCCTATGAAATCGAAACCTTACAATTCTTTGATGGCAGTACCTTAGAGCTGGCCAGTGCAGATAAACTGACGCAGCAGGTCCAAATTCTCAGTGGCACAGACAGCAATGATACGCTCTACGGCCAGCAGGCGGCGGATCAGCTATCAGGGGCTGGCGGTAATGATACGTTATATGGCCGTGGTGGTGCAGATCAGCTTAGCGGGGGTGATGGCAATGACAGCCTCTCTGGCGATGGCGGTGACGACATTCTGCACGGTGGTGCGGGTAACGACCGGCTGACCGGAGGTGCCGGTGATGACGTGCTGGAGGGGGGGGCCGGTGTTGATATCCTGTCAGGGGGCAGCGGCAGTGACCGTTATATTGCAGGCCATGGCGATATTATTAGTGAAAGCACCTATAGAGATCAGCGTGAAAGTGGCTTTGACACACTGCTAATCAATGAGGCAGGACTGACAGCTGCCAATATCATCTATCGCAAAGTTAACTACGACCTTCAGATTGAAAGTGCAGATGGCAGCATCGTTGTCACATTGCAGAACCATTTTTATACAAACACAGCCCCGGTTGACCAGCTGGAATTGCTGGATGGCAGCCTGATTAATCTGACTATGCTTCCCCAACTGACAGGCACGGATCTGGTCGATAGCCTGGTGGGTAGTGACGGACAGGATGTGCTGTCCGCAGGTGCGGATAACGACTCTCTGCAAGGAAATGCCGGTAATGATCACCTGGCGGGTGGTGACGGTAATGACAGCCTCAATGGCGGGGATGGCAATGATCAGCTGCTGGGCGGTGCGGGCAATGACCGCTTGTATGGTGACGGTGATGACGATCTGCTGGACGGCGGAGAAGGTGCTGACACGCTTTACGGTGGCAAAGGCAATGACAGCTACTTTGTCGGGCATGGTGACAGGGTACAGGAAGATAGTAGTGCAGAAGGCGGTAACGACCGTATTGTTATCAGTGACCCGGGTGTTACGGCTGACACCGTTGTGCTGCGTAAAATCAACAATTATGACCTTCAGATAGAAAATGCGGATGGGAGTTTTGTTGTCACGCTGGACAGCTTTTTTTACAGCGGTCAGCAGCATGTGGAAATACTTGAGTTGTCTGATGGTACGGAGATTGACCTTAAACGGATTACCCGTCTTGATGGTACAGATAATGATGACAATCTAAGCGGCTCATCACTGAATGATGAGCTATCCGGAGGAGGGGATAAAGACCGCCTGCAAGGTTACGACGGTGATGATCTCCTTATAGGTGGTGATGATAATGATTACCTATACGGTGGTGATGGTCAGGATAGACTACTGGGTGGTCAAGGACAGGATGCGCTTTATGGTGGCGGTGGAAATGATCAGTTAGACGGCGGGGCTGGTGCTGATGTGCTCAATGGTGGCAGCGGTGCTAATACTTATATTGTGGGTGATGGTGATGACGTTCAGATTTTAACCACATTACGTAGTGCAATTGATCGTATAGAACTGCCGGATTCTCTGACGCTTGAAAATACGGCGTTTCTTAAGCTCCGCAATGACTTACTTATTCGTAGTGAAGAGCAAAGTTTTGAAGTCACTATCACGAACTTTTTTTACTCTGGCAAGTTGTTATTCAGTGATCATCAGGTTGTATTTTCAGATGCGGTGACCGCTGAAGAAACTATTATCCGCTTTAAAGAAATCAGCTATACCGATATTACCCCTAACACACCAGATACTGAATATGTTTACGGTACTGCGGATGGTGAGCAATTATCAGGTACCGCAACTGTCAACCATCTGCAGGCTTATGAGGGTGATGATGAGTTATTGTCTTCAGCGGGCACTGATTATATGCATGGGGGTGCCGGAAGTGATCTTTATATTATTGGTTCAGGTGACCGTGTTATAGAGAGTGATATTAGCCGACATGGTTTTGATGAAATATTACTGCCCGCTGAAATCACAGCTGAAAATATTATTTTTCGTAAACTGAGTAACGACCTGCAATTAGAAAACCCCGATGGCAGTTTTATTGCAACGGTAACAGAATTTTTCTCCGGACCATCTCATTATGTGGACGCTCTGCGTTTTACAGATGGCACCTCACTCTCTTTGGAAAATATAGATAAGTTAATCGGCAGTTCTGAGTCGGATCAGCTGCAGGGTAGTGATTTATCCGATAATTATCAGGGCTTAGACGGTGACGACACTCTGCATGGTTATCTGGCGGATGATCAGCTCGATGGCGGTGCGGGTAATGACGCCCTTTATGGTGGTGCGGGCGCTGATACCCTGACAGGGGGGGATGGCAATGATTTACTCGATGGCGGCAGTGGTAACGATACATTAACCGGTGGTACCGGTTTAGATCAGCTTCGCGGTGGTGCCGGTAACGATACGTATATTATTGGCAATGGCGACAGCATCAGGGAAACCGGCGGCACCGATGTGCTGGTGATCAATGAAATCAACACGGCAGCCGATATACAGCTACGGCGTATTTCCAGTGACCTCTGGCTTGAAAACAGTGATCAGAGCTTTCAGGCGAAAGTGGTTAGCTTCTTTAGCACTGACAATTACCGGGTAGAAACGCTGCGTTTTGCCGATGGCAGTGAACTGGATCTGGCACAAATCAGTTTATTGTCAGGCAGTGATGGCCAGGACACTTTATACGGTACGGCGTTTGCTGACCATTTCCGGGCCTTAAACGATGATGATAGTTTATACGGCTATCTCGGAGATGATCTGCTGGAAGGCGGTGCGGGTAATGACCGGTTAGACGGCGGTGAAGGTAATGATCAGCTGTTTGGCGGAGAGGGCAACGATACTTTAATCGGTGGTGAGGGCAATGATCTGCTGCATGGCGGGGGTGGCCTGGATTCCCTGCAGGGTGGCGCTGGTGATGATCATTATCAGGCACACAATGGCGCGACATTACGTGAACTCTCAGGGCTGGATACCCTTGAGCTGCCCGCGCCTTTTACGGCAGCTGATATTCAGCTGACACAGGATGGCAATGACCTGCTGATTCATACGGCAGATCACGCATTTGAAGTGCGGGTGCAGTATTTTTACAGCGCTGAATCCTATGAAATCGAAACCTTACAATTCTTTGATGGCAGTACCTTAGAGCTGGCCAGTGCAGATAAACTGACGCAGCAGGTCCAAATTCTCAGTGGCACAGACAGCAATGATACGCTCTACGGCCAGCAGGCGGCGGATCAGCTATCAGGGGCTGGCGGTAATGATACGTTATATGGCCGTGGTGGTGCAGATCAGCTTAGCGGGGGTGATGGCAATGACAGCCTCTCTGGCGATGGCGGTGACGACATTCTGCACGGTGGTGCGGGTAACGACCGGCTGACCGGAGGTGCCGGTGATGACGTGCTGGAGGGGGGGGCCGGTGTTGATATCCTGTCAGGGGGCAGCGGCAGTGACCGTTATATTGCAGGCCATGGCGATATTATTAGTGAAAGCACCTATAGAGATCAGCGTGAAAGTGGCTTTGACACACTGCTAATCAATGAGGCAGGACTGACAGCTGCCAATATCATCTATCGCAAAGTTAACTACGACCTTCAGATTGAAAGTGCAGATGGCAGCATCGTTGTCACATTGCAGAACCATTTTTATACAAACACAGCCCCGGTTGACCAGCTGGAATTGCTGGATGGCAGCCTGATTAATCTGACTATGCTTCCCCAACTGACAGGCACGGATCTGGTCGATAGCCTGGTGGGTAGTGACGGACAGGATGTGCTGTCCGCAGGTGCGGATAACGACTCTCTGCAAGGAAATGCCGGTAATGATCACCTGGCGGGTGGTGACGGTAATGACAGCCTCAATGGCGGGGATGGCAATGATCAGCTGCTGGGCGGTGCGGGCAATGACCGCTTGTATGGTGACGGTGATGACGATCTGCTGGACGGCGGAGAAGGTGCTGACACGCTTTACGGTGGCAAAGGCAATGACAGCTACTTTGTCGGGCATGGTGACAGGGTACAGGAAGATAGTAGTGCAGAAGGCGGTAACGACCGTATTGTTATCAGTGACCCGGGTGTTACGGCTGACACCGTTGTGCTGCGTAAAATCAACAATTATGACCTTCAGATAGAAAATGCGGATGGGAGTTTTGTTGTCACGCTGGACAACTTTTTTTACAGCGGTCAGCAGCATGTGGAAATACTTGAGCTGTCTGATGGTACGGAGATTGACCTTAAGCTGATTACTCAGCTGGATGGTACGGAAAATAGAGACACGTTATACGGGAGCTACCTTGCTGATGAGATAGCAGCAGGGGCCGATGACGATACCCTTTATGCCGGGCATGGCGATGACCGATTGCTGGGTGGTGAGGGTAAAGACTACCTTTATGGTGAAGGGGGTGATGACGTATTACTGGGTGGCGATGGCCGGGATTCACTCTACGGCGGCAGCGGCGATGATGTTTTAGACGGCGGTGAGGGTGATGATACCCTTAATGGCGCAGAGGGTAACGATTTGTATATTGCCGGTGACGGTGATGTTATTTCGGACTCAGAAGGCAACGATACCCTGTTACTAACCGGTATATCACAGTTTGATGATCTGTCCTTTTATCGCGAGAGCTATGACTTGCTGATTGAAAGCCAGGAAGGTCATTACCAGGTTACCGTGAGTTCTTATTTCTATCCAACCAATAACCACGCTTACCGTATTGAAACACTGCGCCTGGATGACGGCAGTGAACTGGATCTGAGCACAATTAGCGCGACTGAACGTACCAACCCCGGTATCTCATTATCGGGTGACTGGCATAACGAAACCCTTGTGGGTGGCAGCGGTGACGATACGTTATCGGGATACGATGGCCATGATGTCCTGGATGGTGGTTCAGGCGCTGATAGCCTGAAAGGCGGGGATGGCCATGATACCTACCTGGTTGATGCGGGTGACGTGGTTACTGAGGGGGGCGGTACCGATACCCTTGTATTACAACAAAACTTAACAGCCGCTGATCTGATTTATCGCCGTAAGGGCTCTGACCTTCAGATTGAAGACCGTGCTGAAAACATACTTGTCACTGTAAAAAGCATGTTTAACGGTACCCTGACTTCTCAGGTTGAGTGGTTACAGTTAACGAATGGCAGTCGTATTGATCTGCTGTCCCTCACTGACCTGCTGGGTACAGACGGTTATGACACCCTGAATGGTTCAGCACGGGATGACCATTATCAGGCGATGGATGGTGACGATACCCTGCATGGCTACCTGGGTGATGATCGACTGGAAGGCGGGGCCGGTAACGATACGCTTTATGGTGACAGCGGTGCCGACACCCTGGAAGGGGGGGCCGGTAATGATACGCTTTATGGCGGCACCTCGGATGATTATCTGGACGGTGGCTCCGGGCTGGATGATCTGCAGGGTGGATCGGGTAATGACTATTACCGCATGCACAACGGCGATCATCTTACGGATACCCAGGGTGTTGATACCGTTGAAGTGGTGGGCATTAACAGCCAGGCTGATCTGCGCTTCAGTCAGTCATCGAATGATTTACTGATTAGCAATAACAGCGGCACCATTCAGGTGACCCTGAAGACGTTCTTTTCCTCTGCGGCCTGGCAGATTGAATGGTTACAACTGGGTGATGGCAGCACACTCTCGCTCGTGCCGGTTACTCAGTTGCTCGGCACTAACAGTGCTGACACTTTAAAGGGCTCCGTACTGGCCGATCACTTATCCGGCTTAGAAGATGATGACACACTATATGGCTATCTGGGTGATGATCAGCTCACCGGAGGCAGTGGTAATGACCGCCTGGACGGAGGGGCTGGTAATGATCAGTTAATTGGCGGCAATGGCAACGACACGTTGTATGGTGGTGAGGGTAATGACCTGCTGGATGGCGGGGATGGCTTAAACCGTCTGGAAGGTGGCAACGGTGATGACCGTTATCAACTACATAATGGAGATACCGTCAGAGATACCGGGGGCCACGACAGCTTAATTACCAGTGATATTAATAATCTGGCTGATCTGGTATTAAGAAAAAGTAGTTCTTACGATTTGCTACTGGAAAATAACAGCGGCAGTTTTCAGGTTACGTTATCGAGCTTTTTTTACGGTGATAATCAGTTAGAAACCCTGACACTGGCAGATGAGAGTGTTGTTGAATTAACGGCACTTCGCACGTTACTTGGCACCGATAGCACCGATACTTTATCGGGTAATGATCTGGCCAACACCCTTTCAGGGCTGGGCGGTGATGATGCCTTATACGGTTATCTGGCGAACGATATGCTTGATGGCGGTGCGGGCAATGATCGCCTGTACGGTGGTGCCGATAATGACACCCTGAGGGGGGGTGAAGGGAACGATACCCTTTACGGGGGTGATGGCAACGATGTGCTGGATGGTGGTAACGGCCTGAACCGCCTTGAAGGGGGTGACGGTAATGATACTTACCGGGTACATAACGGCGATGTGATTTATGACAGCCATGGCCTGGATGTGATTGAGCTTCCTGCCCCGTTGGTCGCTGCCGACCTTATACAAACACAGGATAACAACCATCTCATCATCCATACGGCGGATAACAGTTTTAATATCACGCTGAACAACTTCTTTAACAACAATACCTACAACGAGATTGAAACCCTGCGCTTCGCCGATGGCAGTGAAGTGGTATTAAGCAGCATCGCTAAAGAAGAATTACAGGTTCAACAGTTAACCGGCACAACCGGTAATAATAGCTTATCGGGTTATGAAGCGAATGATGAGCTGACGGGCCTGGCCGGTAACGACAACCTCTATGGATATGGTGGTGATGATGTTCTGCACGGGGACGCAGGCAATGACCGGTTAACCGGCGGATCAGGGCATGATGCACTTTATGGCGGTGCGGGTGACGATACCCTGACAGGTGAGTCCGGCAATGACTTACTGGATGGCGGTGCGGGCACTGATACGCTTAGTGGCGGTGATGGCCATGACCGCTATCTGGTCGGTCACGGTGACAGTGTCACTGAAAGCAGTAGCGCGGAATCGGGTTATGACACGGTGGTACTGAGTGATGCTGCAATCACACCTGATAACGTTGTTTTTAGAAAAGACGGTTCTTATAACCTGCAAATAGAAAACAGCGACGGCAGCTTTATCGTCACGCTGGAAAATTTTTATAACGGTAGCGAAACTCCGTTTGAATTGCTGGAGTTTGCGGATGGTAGCCAGCTTAACCTGAAAACTATTCCTGTACTGCACGGCAGTGCTCTTGCCGACAGTCTGAATGGCGGCACCACTGCAGATGTCCTGTTGGGGCTTGGCGATAATGACACCCTGCAGGGTTATGGGGGTGATGACAGCCTGAGCGGAGGCGACGGGGCAGACCTCCTTTATGGTGGCACAGGCGCGGATACACTCTCCGGTGGTGCAGGCAATGACACGCTTAACGGGGATGCCGGGGATGATATTTTAGAAGGCGGTGCCGGTGCCGACCGGCTTCAGGGGGGGAACGGAAACGACCGTTACCTGGTTGCTCATGGTGATACCGTTATAGAAAGCACGGGTGATGAATCCGGTGTTGATACCCTGGTGCTGAGTGATGCTGCGATCACCCGGGAAAACATTATCTTCCGTAAGGCCAGCAGCTATGACCTGCAAATAGAAAATGCTGATGGCAGCTTTATTGTTTTGTTACAGAGCTTTTATTACCGCAATAATCACCATATTGAATGGCTGGAATTTGCTGACGGCAGTCAGTTAAGTCTGAGTGAAATTACTGCATTGGAAGGCACGGATGAAGCTGATAATTTAAGTGGCAACAGCGGTAATGAAGTGCTTTCAGGGCTGGATGGCAATGACAGCCTGAACGGCAATGAAGGTGATGATACGCTGTCAGGCGGAGAAGGTAATGACACCCTGTATGGCAATGATGGCAACGATATCTTAAGCGGAGGAGCCGGTGCCGACAGGCTCTACGGTTATGCTGATGATGACCTGCTGGACGGTGGTGCCGGTGCCGACACACTCAATGGCGGCAAAGGTAATGACCGCTACCTGCTGGGACATGGTGATACCATCAGCGAAGACAGCAGCGCTGAAGGTGGCTTTGATACGCTGGTACTGAGTGATCAGGCTATTACCGCCCGGACGGTTATCTTCAGAAAAGTGGGTTCTTATGACCTGCAGATAGAAAATGCTGAGGGTAGCTTTGTAGTTACTTTAGATGATTTTTTCTATGGTAATCAGTCTCCTTTTGAACTCCTGGAGTTTTCCGATGGCAGCCAGCTGGATCTGCATCAGATCCAGACGTTATATGGTGATGACCAGGCGGATACGCTGAAGGGCAATTATGCCGATAATACCCTGTATGGCTTAGGTGATAACGATAGCCTGTATGGGGGTTATGGTAATGACAGCCTGCACGGTGGCAGCGGTAACGATACTTTGTATGGTGAGGAAGATAATGATGAGTTGCTGGGTGGCGATGGCCGGGACTCGCTTTACGGTGGTATCGGCGATGATGTTTTAGACGGCGGTGAGGGTGATGATACCCTTAATGGCGCAGAG
>JBMYOX010000027.1:0-41538 GCA_049599735.1 Pontibacterium sp.
CGAAATGTACAAACATACTTATGATTACCTGGCAAAACTTTACCAGGGTCGGCGCTTGTTCTTTCGGCGTATGACGCAAAACGACCGTATTAACAGCGTAATTTTGAAACAGAGCGTTCCAACAAACGCCACACTGCATTAGGAGACTAAGATGGGCAGCAGCGATACAGGTAGCGAAAGCGAAGATGACGCACGGGCCTCAACCCTCGGCCCAGAAGATTACAGCCCGAATCCGTTTACTGGCGGGATGAGTCTTAACGCATCTGGCCGTGCAAAAATGGGTTATGATGACCCGTTTGGCGGCGATAGCGGCGGAAACGATAATGGCAATACGGTTAGCGGCCCAAGTCAGGCAGAGATTGACTTAAACAATGCCCGTGACCGCCGTGCAGCCGCGCTGAAGAAAAAGCAAAAAGAGTTGTCTGATGCCTTTGGCTTCTTCAATGACGACTTTTACAACGACATGGGACAGTCTTACAAAGACTTTGCCCAGGGTTCGCTCGACTCAGCTTATGACGACTCATTGCGCGGTATTTACCAGGGCTTTAAGGCAAAAGGCTTACTTAACCAGGCGGACGTAGATGCTGCTGTAGCAGGGCTAGATGCTGCAAAAGCGCAAGAGATGAATCGCTTGAACACTTTGGCAAATGATTACTCACAGGCAAAACGCCAGGATGTAGACAAAAACCGTCAGAAGTTTGGCGATGAGCTGTCTGCATTGGTGGGTGGCGCGACCACAGCAGCAGACGTTGATAGACAAATTGAGTCTATCGAAGGGTTCGATGTTGCTGGGCGCGTAGATAAACTAAAGAAGCCTGGCGCAAAAAGCACTGTTGAGTTCTTCAAGGACTACGACAAAGTTTCGCCAACAGCAGCAGCAAAAGAAAACGTAACAGCCAGCGCAGCGCCAGGACAAGTTGGCGATGATGGCGGTTCAGCATCGTCAGTAGTCCAAATGGGGGCAAATACAGCTCCGTCCTCGATGGTCGGCATCCGTTCCCCGTTCCAGGGCAGCTCGACTAAAGTTTTGAATTAGGGGATTAGCCATGTGTGTAGCAGCATTAGCAGGAGCAGCAGGAGGGCTTACAGCTGGCCAAGCGTTAATGGCTGGTGTGGCAATGCAAGGTTTGGGTACAGCTCTGCAAATGAGAGCTGAAAAACGCGCACAAAATGCTCGAAACGCAGCAGTAGACGCAAACATTGCCCGTAACCGCAATCTTGAGCAAGAGGCTGCGCTGGCTATTGGGAAAAGCCGTGATGAGTTTGACCGCACTGAAAGTTTTGACCCTGGTGTAGAAAACGCAGCGACAGAGCTGGCATCTCAGTACAACGCTAACACTAAGCCGATGCCAGTAAATGTAGCTTCAAAAGCTGGCGTTCCGCAAATTGTAGCAGATACCCAGGCGCAAGAGTTTGCCGCAGCTGACGCTTACAACACACAGCAGAACGAAGCCTTGGCAAACCTTAATTCCTTTGGCCAGTACCTAAAAGAAACAATCAACCCAGCGCTAACGCAGTCTGCTGCTGACACAGCGCTGATGGGCAACTTTATGCGCGGCAATTCGAGTGTGCTGCAATCCGAGCTGCAAGCTGCCAATGACAAAGCATACAGCCCAATGGCGCAGCTGCTAACAGGCGCTGGACGAACAGCAACAAGCTACGGGCTATATAGCCCGACAGGCCCAGTAACATAGGGGTTAGATAATATGTCCAGAGCAAACCCATACGCATTTGACCCCAACTTGATGCAAGGCTTCAGCAACCTAACCAGGGCGCTGATTGGTAGCGCATCTGACGATGCTGCATTAGCCAGAGCAAGGGCTAGTGACGCGACAGCGCGTTATCGTGACTCGCAAACTGCTTACCAGGATGGCCTTACTGGATATTTGAATGACGCGACAAGTGCTATCAATACAGCCCTAAACGACAGCGCTTTGCTAAACAGTATGTTTTCGTCCACGGGCTTAAAGTCTGGCAATGCTGCAACCAACCCAACAGGTCGCCCAGGGCCATTTATAGGTAACGACCCAAATACATCTATGTCTCCTGGCGTCAGCGAAGATGCTATGCGTGGATTGGTGCGCTCGATGTTTTTTGGTGGCGTTCCTGGCAACCCGCAACAATCTGCGGCTGGCGCACAAACACTGGCAGACATGGTAAACCAACAAGCTGCTTATGACTTGCTGTCTAACAGCGGTCAGTCACCCGACCGCCAAGCTGCTATTCGCCTGGGCATGAATCCTGGCCAATACTTTGACCAGGGTTCAGCAGAGGCTCTGGCGCGTATTGCAAATCCAATTACACTTAACCCAGGTCAGACTGGCTTTATGCAGACTGACGATGGCGCTGTAAATATTGGCACAAACACCAATATGGCCCCGCAAACACTAAACCCTGGGCAATCTACAACAGGGTATGACGGCCAAATTACTGACACGGCAGAGCCTGGGCCGCTTGTATTGAAAAACAACGAAGCAGCATTTGACAGCAATAATCAGCTTATTGCAGAAAACCGCGCTCCAGCAGGGCCAATTATCTTGTCTGATGGCCAAACTGCCTTTGACTCAACAGGCAAAGAAGTTGCGGCTAACCCGAAAGACCCAGGCGTTATTGAGTTAAATGAAGGGCAAGTTGCATTTGTGCCTGATGCTGATTCTGAAACTGGCTACAAGATGCTTAAAGGCGCTGGCAAGTCACAAACGCTTATACTCAGCCCAGGTCAAACTGGTGTTGTTGTTCGTGCTGACGGTACGAAAACAACGATTACAGCAGCTGAAGGGCCGCGAGTCCTAGAGGCTGGCGCAAATGAAACTGTGCAGCTGGTTAAACCAAAAGCTGACGGCACTGGTTATGACGTTGTGCATGAGGTAAAAGGCCCAGCTGTAAAGAAAACCAGTGGCAGCGGCTCAAGCGGTTCTGGTGATGGCGGTGTAGGCACTGGTTCTGTTCTAAACATGACTAGATACCAGACACAATGGACAAAAACCTATGAGGAGCTTGGCAGCCCAGACCTTCCAAAACACGCTATTGGCGGTATGAAAACTCTTAGCAGCCAGCTCATTACAGCAGCTGCAAAAGCTAACCCTAATATGGATGTAAACCAGCTGTATGACGCAATCGCTGTGCCTATCATCGCAGCTGGCACATACGAAGTTACGAAAGGCAGCAACTTCTTTGTGCCTAAATACTTTGTTGATTACTATGTAAACCTTTCGCCAGACGAATTTGCGAGAGAAAACAGCGTTCCTGCTAACGCACCAGCAGGAACAATGTCTGCGTTCAGAACAACATTTATGCAGCGCATGAATTACAACGACAACCAGGTGAACAGGTTACTGCAAGAAATCCAGCAGATGCGTAGTCAATAAGAGGTGAGGACATGGATAAGTTCAGTCTTGCAGACCTGTATGAGCAAGATACGGTGTCCCCATCAGGGCCGCAACTAACACCCAGTTTAGCTGATTTATACGAGCTGTCGGGGGCTGGTACGCAGCAGCCTCCTGTTGTGGATGGCGGTGGTGTCTCCTCCCCGCCAGCGCCAAATACCAGTTCCCCGACAGACCTGGTGCTCGACCCAGTTTTGTCTGGAGCAAATGCCCAACCTGGTTTTGACGCTCAACGCAGACGGCAGCCAAACCCAAATCCCTTTCAATATGTAACGCCAGAGGATGCAGGGCTTAGTGGGCGCAACGACCCTGCCAGGGCTGACGTTTACCGTGGCCCTGTTGACCCAGCTGGCTACCCGATTGATACCAGCCGTCCACTTGTCATGGTCGGCGAAGGTGACAACCGTAATATCGCAACCGAAATGACGGCAACCGTACCAGGCACAGCCCTGGGGATGCCGATGGAAGGTGTGTTTTTTAACATTCCTACCGTAATTAACGGTGTTCCTATGTCGCCAGAGGCAGCAGCGCAGCTGACAGGTAAGCTGATTGCAGCTGGGGAGATTAACCTAGACGACATTCCTCGGTTCAACAGCCAGGAAGAAGCTGGTTCAGCTGCTCTGGCTCGTAGCCAGGCGATTGGCGAGTTACGCGCTGACGAGATTAAGCTGTTTGGCGAACAAGACCGCGTTGGTCGCGTAATGGATAAGCCAGGGCCGACAGTCGAAAAGGCTAATCTCAACCGCAACCCGTCTGTATCTGGCGTATCTGGTGTTCCTGGGAAATATATATTGACCACACCGATGGGTGATGTGCCGATTGACGATGAAACGGCAACGACCCTAATTGCAAAAGGCAACACATTCGAGATGCCGAACAACGCCCTGGTGCGTGGCGTTGGTCGTTTGAACCAGGCGTTTAATGTCATTGGCCAAGAGCTAGGTCTAAAGTCGCCCGAAGAATTTGTCCGCAGGATGATGGAGCTGGACAGGCTCTACCCTGACGCGCCACCAGAAATCCAAAAAGGACTGCAAGAAATC
Source organism: Pontibacterium sp. (assembly GCA_049599735.1). GTDB lineage: Bacteria > Pseudomonadota > Gammaproteobacteria > Pseudomonadales > Balneatricaceae > Pontibacterium. The sequence goes on from JBMYOX010000027.1 coordinate 4,427, forward strand.
ACTGAAGCAAAGGGCTTTAGCGATTCACTGTCTGCCATTGCTAACAATCCGCAAGCTGTATTGTCGGTTGTTGCAGAAAGCCTAGTCGTTTCAGCGCCGTCACTGGCCGCGTTTGTCACTGGCTCTGTAGTCGGCACACCCGTAACTGGTACAGCTGTTGCTGGCACAATGACGTTTGGCACAACATACTCCAGCGTTATTACAGACGAAATCCGTTCAAGCGGCGTAGACATGAACAATGAAGCCGCCATCATGGAACTGATGTCAGACCAGGAGTTCTGGGCCAGGGCAAGAAAACGTGGCACGGCATACGGTGTCCCGATTGCAGTGTTCGATGCCCTGTCTATGGGTCTAGCTGGTAAGCTAGTTGCTGGCGGTGTCCAGGCTGGCAAAAGTGGACTAAATATTACTGGCCGAGCCGTAACTGAAACAGGTGTGCAGATGGGCCTGGGCGCAGCTGGCGAAACAGCTGGACAGGCATCCGAGATGGCTTTCGGATTCCGCGATACGTTTACGCCTGGTGAGATTGCCCTGGAAGCAGTGGCCGAAGGGCCGCTGGGTATTGCAGAGATTGCTGTCGGTACACCTGGCAACATTAAGGCTGCCAGGGAAAACGCATTTAATAACGAGCTAGAAGCCGCACAGTCACAAGCTGAAGCTGACTTTATTAACCGTCATGTCACTAATCTGCTTGGCACAAACACCCCCACGTTTTCTCCTGAGTTTGTTGACCCGTCTGGGCCAGTCACCGAAACACGCTCTGTCAAAGAACAGTTTGACGCATTGATTGCTAGTGTTGAGGCGATTGGCACTGACGAAGCCATGTCGCTGGCAAAAGGTATGCGCGGCAGCGTTCAGATGAAGACTGCCGATATGTCTGGCATTAGCACTAACCCTAATTTTGTGCCTAGAGAGCCGAAGACAGAAGAAGAAGCGATGCTCGATGTACTGAACAGCGACTTCTACCCGCAGCGCATCGCAGAAATAAAGGCTAGAGCGGATGGAACAGAATCTCCGATAACGCCAGACGGCGACTATTGGATGGTTTGGTTCAAAGATGACCCCAAAGAAATGAAGAAGCTGGAGGACATCAAGTCCGTTCCACTTGTTAGCGGTGCATTGGAGGCAGCCCGTGAACGAGTAAATCAGCTGGCAGCTGAGATAAACGAAGCTGGATATACCGTAGAGCAAATTACAAACGCGCCAAACATCCCACCAGAGTTACGCGCCAAGAAATCAATCATTATGTCCCTGGGCGGACTTTCTTCTCGTCTTGTCAACCAGGCAACATCCATTGCCCGTGACTATAAACGCGCTGACCAGAGCAAACTGGAAGCAACGATTGACGAAATGTATAGCGAGATTGGCGGCACACAAGGCAGACCATCTGCCTCGATGCTTAACAATCTGAGAAACGCTGGGGAAGATGTTAGCCAGTTTGTTGCTAGTGAAAAGAAGCCTGACTTTATCAACAGCTATTTCGGCGAAACAGACGTAGCTCAAGAGTACAAAAAGCGGCGTGTAAGCGAGTCGTTGGTTGAATGGCTGACAGCGCCAGAAAAGCTAGAGCAGCTAACTGATGAAGAAATCGCCATCATCCTTGACCCGAATGTGACGTTCCCAGCTAAAGACAAGTTTGCAGACCGCATAAAGCTCGTCCAGGAAGAACGTGACAGACGCGCAGCTGCCAATGCGCCTGTCGAAGCACCAGTTACAACCGAGATACCGCCAGCAACAACTGAGGTGCGCCCAGCGACAACTGAGCTGCCGCCAGCGCCAAAGCCAGCTGAACCGATTGCTATCGACAATCCGCAGCAAGTTACTGAGCCTGTCGGCACATCCGTCAACCAGGAACAGCCTGTCGTCAAAACTGTCCAGACACCAGACAGCCAGGCAAACTACGAAGTCGAAACTGTTGTTGTCGAGCTGGCAGACCTTAAACAAGCCCAGGGTATCTTGCAGCCGCGTGACCGCAGCCTGGCAGAGTCTACTGTCGAGGCGCAAAGACGCGCATCGCCAGACCAGTTTAACCCAGACCGCTTGCTCGATAGCCCGACAACGGGCGATGGTGCGCCGATTATTGCGCGTGACGGCACAATCATGTCAGGCAATGGCCGTGTGCTGACTTTGCAGGAAGTGTACGGCAACCAGCCCAGCAGCCGAGCTGCATATACCCAGGCACTGCAAACAGCTGGTGTAAACCTGGAAGGATTTAGCCAGCCTGTCCTGGTACGGCGCTTGACCGACACAAACATGACGGTGGATGACCTAAAGACGTTTGCCGACCTGGCGAACACCGATGCCCAGGCTCGTATGTCAACGACCGAATCCGCGCAGCGCGATGCACAGCGTATGCCGCCAGAAGTCGTCAACCTATATACAGGCGGTGATTTGACTAGCCTGGATAACCGCGCATTTGTTGATGCGTTTGTTAGCCAGGTGCTTTCACCGACAGAGCAAGGGCAGTTTAGCCGTGATGGTAAGCTGACAAAGGATGCCGTTGGCCGTATGCAAGCAGCAATCCTGGCGACAGCGTATGAAGATACAGACGCACTAGCCATTATGCTCGACAGCACAGACGACAATATTAAGGCAATCAGCAATGCAATGATGTCTACAGCGCCCCGTGTTAGCCAGCTCAAGGCTGACATCAAAGCTGGCACTGTAAAGCCTGAGTTTGACATTTCTCCGCAAATTGCAGAGGCTGCAAAAACTATCAGCAGCTTGCGTGACAGGGGCATCAAGCCGCGTGATTATTTCGCGCAGCAGGATGCGTTCAGCGATAGCGACCCTATCGTAGAAGCTATTATAAAGGCGTTCTATAACGAGGAGCTGACCAGGGCGAAGTCACAGAAGTTTATGCAAGACGTTCTGGACTTCTACGTTGAGGAGTCTGGCAACCGCCAGGCAAATGCTCTGTTCGAGGACGACACCACACCGACCGATGTTGTACGCGCAGCTCGGTCAAGAGCCGAAAGGAAAGCAGATGGCACGGAAGGGCAAGGGAGCCTCCTCCCCGAAAGCGGCCCTAGCGACCGCATTGAAACGAGCCGCGAACAAGCACAAGGTGGCCGCAGCGCGAGACGCAGCGAAGACGTTGGAAGACGCCAAATCGAGAGTCGCGACAGGACTGAAGGGCAAGTAGATGACTCCAGACTGGAAAGTACCCTGGAAACAGGTGAACAGGCGGATGCAGCTGCACGGGATATCATCGACTCAACATTCGACCCAGCAGAAGTCGTCCTTAGAGAAGACGGAGAAGGGAACACAAGAGGCACGAAATCAGGTCGTGTACTCACCCAGGAAGTCCAAACCCTAAGACAGTCTGTCTACAACCAGGCATTTAGAGATGCTGGCGTTGACCCAGCTCTTGCCAGGAACATGACACCAGAACGTCAGTTCAAGATTTTGTCTGACCTGGTAATGGACAAGTTCGGATTTAAATACATCGCTCGTCCAGAAACAAACTCATACGATGCGAACCAGGCATTGCTTGATGCCTACCGCAATCTACAATGGATGACCCATTCAATAGGGCTGCCGTATAGTGCTATCGGCCTCGATAACAGCCTGGGCCTAGCACTACCAGGCCGCCAGTGGGGCGGATACCTGGCTGCATTTATCCAGTCAAAAGCTGGGCCAGCAGCCGCAACAATGTCAGATGTTGGCCGAGTCCCAGCGCCAGTTATCATCATGCCGAAGCGCTCGAACAGCTTTGCCCATGAATGGGGGCACGCGCTCGATTACCATATTGTCGAGAAGTATGGCGCTGATGAGGGTCGCGGCATCACTGGCCGTATCCGCACAAACCTAAAAGCAGATGAACGGGTCTGGCTAGAGAACGCTCCGCGAAATGTCCAGGAAGCTATGGGCGACCTGATGAACGCTATGTTCTTTGACAAGGCAGAGCTGTCATACAAAATCATGGAGCTGGAGCAACAACTTGCCAAAACCCGCGCATACGAAGCCAAGACTGGTAAAACGACCAAGAAAGCAGCAGCCCTGGAAGAACAACTACGCAAACTGCGTGAGGGCAGCACACGCACTAAGATTAGTAAGACTTTGTTTCGTAAAGAAGCGGAGGAATATGCGGTCGCGTCTAAATCAGATGTGGACTATTGGACGCGCCCAACAGAAATGTTCGCCAGGGCTTTCGAGGCGTATGTCGCAAAGCAAGTAACGGACAACGGTGGTAACACCGAGTTCATCACAAAATCTGATGAAGCATACTCGATGACCCGCGACCAGGTAGAGGGCGCAGACATTCGCCTGGCATTGACTTATCCGAATGACGTAGACCGAAACAACATCTTCCTGGCTATGGACAGGCTGATGCAGGAGCTGCAAGCCGAAATGTGGACAGATGCAGCAGCTGCTGACGCACCAGGTAACTATGACTTGCTCGATGCCCGTGTTGAATTTGCCGCTCAAATCAAAGAGGGCATGAGCAAAAGCGCAATCAAAGAATTAGTTGCCCAGGAAAAGGCTGGATGGAGAGCCAGAGACCAACAGATTAAAAACGAAAAGAACCGTCCCGTTAGGTACGCTGAATTAGGCACGGGCAAAATTGCTAATCTCCGTAGGTTCTCGCGCAACGTGGAAGACAGAGTAATTAGCCGAGTTATGTATGCCAAGCGCGGCATCTTGTTCTCGATTGAGGGTCGGTACAACGACAACAAGCCAGTACAAAACATCATCAATGACCTGATTAGCCGTGTTGCAACAGACCCTGGTGGTCGCCGTAAGACTTTTGAGGGCGGCACATTCGAGGAGGCAACGACCCTGGCATCCCGCCGCTTTGCTAACACTTACAAAGCAATTATTGACAAGTACAACCTGTCGGAGCTGTCTACAGAGGAGCTGAACAAGCTGCGCCTGGTACTGACAGCTGACCCAGAAGCCCAGGCGGCAGCAGCGCGGGGTGCATCGCCTGTTCTTCTCCAGGCAGCTGGCGAAATCAGAACCAAGCTGCTTAACCCAATGTACGATTATATGCGTAACGGTGGTGTTGAGATAACTTATCTGCAAAACGGCAGCTATATGCCGCGTATGCTGGATGGGGCAAAGGTCGAACAAGAAGAAGCGCAGTTCCTGTACGGCGAGTCTGGATTAAAAAACCCAGAGAGCAAGCGTGGCGCGTATGCCATGTATTACAACGTCATATATGAAAATGAGCTGGGCCAATACACAGAGGGCGACCTTGACCAAGCACAAAACCTGGTGAACCTGGGCCGCAAGCTGGCGCTCGATGAAGAAACTGCCGACAGCGTGGGTGAGCTGCGGCGTATGCTTAACGAAATGCGTAAGCTGATGGACGACCCAGACGGAAATGAGGCACAAATCGGGCAGCTGCAAGACGAAATCAATGAGCTGCACGAAACAGTATATGAAGAATTGCGTGACCCGTTTGCCGAAGTGTCTGCCCAGGACTGGTACACCCGCATATCTGTCCAGGCTGGCGCTGACCCAGAAGCACACGCAGCGCAAAACAGATTTACACAAAAGCGTAAGCTGCCACCAGAAGCTGACAGCTACATGGTGGACTATTACCTCGACCCTGTTGAGTCGCTAAACCTATACATTCCAGCGGTCGCTCGTAAGACTGAAATGGAAAAGCGTTTCGGCAGAGGGCTTGTGCCAAAAGGTAAAAAGCGCGGAATCCTGGGCAAAGGCCCGATGGATACCATCGACTTCCTGGAATACCAGATTCAGCAAGCGCAGTTGCGCGGCCTGGACAATGGCGATGCCCAGCAGCTGCGGATTGTTATCAACAAAATTCTAGGCCGCGATGGTGCGACAAAGGACATATTCGGCAAAAAAGCCCTGGACTATCTACACACCTACGGAACGATGGCGCTGCTGCCCCGTGCTGTACTTTCCTCGATTGCCGAACCTCTGACTGCTGGCATCCAGACTGGCAGCGTCAAGAAGGGCGCACAAACATTTTTCCAGGTGTTCGATGAAGCACTGGGGCTCGTAAGCGAAAGCGCAAAAGAGCGCACACTGTTTTATAGGCAGTTGGCAAACATTATTGGCGTAGTCGATGACCCGTCTATAGGACAAATGGTTGCCAATCGCCTGGGCGGAACGCTTGCCGAAGACCCCAAGCTAAACGCCAGGCTGTCCAGGTTCTTTGTTCGCACTAAGCTGCAAGGGCTGACAAACGCGCAGCGGCGTAGCTCGATGCGTACCATGTTGCAGTTCCTGGCAGAGATTTCCGCTGAATACCAGGACGCAAACATCACGCCAAAGGCAAAAAAGCGTATTGAAAACATCCTGCAAGACGTTGGCATCTACGGCGAAAACCTAGACCAGTTCACAAAATGGATGTCGGAGTCGAAAGAAGGGCAGTTCAAATCACCAGCCCTGGACGAATTGATTGGTCGAGGCGGGGAGCTGACCGATATGGGCAACTTGCTGGCAGTAGCTGTTGGCAGATTGACCGACCAGACAATCCAAGACCCGAAGTCTGTAGACCGTCCTATGTATGCCGAGCATCCTGTTGGCCGTATGGTGTTTGGCATCCAGTCGTTTATGAGGGCTTACACTCGTAACGTCCTAATTGCTTCCGCCAAAAAAGTGAACCGAGAATACCAGGACAACGGCATGGTTTCAGCAACCTCAATGCTGGCGCTGCAAATGATACCTAACTTTGCCTTGCTGTACGGCGGCCACCTCTTGGTCAGCACACTGCGCGAAGCGCTGCTGAACGGCGACCGCCTGGAACGAGAGCGGGAAGATGACAACCTTGTGCCATATCTGATGGAGCTGGGCTTTATGAGGGCTGGTTTTTACGGTGCGTTTGACCCCTGGGTAAATATGTATAAGTCGCTGCGGTACGAAGCCGACTCCAAAACCATCCTGGTCGGTGCGTCACTGTCGTTTTACAGCCGCGCCCTGGACAGGATGCTGGGTGTCACAAACCGATTCCGAAACAGCCCGAACACAGTAGCAGCTGAATACCAGGCAGCCGTTGGATTCTGGGATACGTTTGTAACAACTGGCGTATCAGCCCTTACCTCGATGCCTGGGCCTGGGCCTATTGCTGGCACGGCTTTGGGAGGTTTCGCGACTTTCGCCACATCGCCGACCGTAAAACACGCAACTATTAGACAGTTCATCAAGCTGCTGTACGGCGAAGAATACAGACCAGGCACACGGTCTGGCGGTCGAGCCAAGCAGTCACGCGGTCTAGGAACGGATAATTGATTGCGTTCCCAGGCTGGTCGATGCTACTAAGCACAAAATCTATTAGCGCAACAAAAGCGCAATCGACAAAAACTTAGGGGTGGAATCAATGGGTTGCACACAACTACTTAGTTCTAGCCCGACCACAATTCGGTTTGTCGATTTTCCTTATCTACAAGGGTTTTATGACAAACCGTAGTGGTTTGTAGGGTGCTGTAGGGTGCAGCCAACAGCGCAAATTGCGCTAAAAACGCAAATAAAGCGCAAGTTCTAGCGGTCAATCACATCCGACAGATAGCCTGGGGACAGGTGGATGTAGTTCTTTTCAACCGTCTTGACGGAATCACCCAGGAAAGCCGCGACCTTTGTAATGTCCACACCATCCTCGACAGCCCTGGTTGCCCAGGTATGGCGAAAAACGTGAGCCGATAGGTCTGGCACATCCAGCTCATCACTAACCAGCTTCAGCTGATAATGTATGTCAGACGGGTTGTCGCAGACGTAATCGTTCACAGCTTCAGCCTTTGCGCGTTCCAGGACTGGGCGCAGCTTCTTGCTTATCGGCAGCGGTGGTCGGCGTTTTGTAGTTTGCAGCTTACCTTCTGGCAAAAAGTTTATCATGTTGCGGTCGAGATTAACCTGTTGCCACTTCAGTTCGAGGATGGCTGACTTGCGCTGGGCTGTCTCCATAGCCAGGACAACAAAGCGGCCAATCTTAGCCAGGCGATTTGTTGGCTTCATCCCTGCCCCGTTCTGCACCAGGTTGTGACAATGCTCGTACAGCCTGGTCAACTCGTCAGACGATAATACTCTGTTCCTGGGTGGACTAGCGTTAGGCAGCTCAACGTAAGGCACAATCTCCTGGGTAATCCTGCGTTCCCTGGGCTCGACCTTTTGGATCATAAAATTCAAACAGGCACGAAAGGATTGCAGTTCGCGGCGTATCGTGCTGTCGGCAGCCGAGCTTGTGCCTATCTGCCCATTGCGGCGCAGCTTTGTGTATTCCTGGCTATCGAGCTTAGTTACCTGGCTAACACGCATCCTGCCGAAGTAAGACTTGAGGTTGCTGATGACAGACGGGTATCGAGCCTCTGACAGCATCCGACCTTCAATCCATTGCTCGAACCACCAGTCCAGGCAATCGTTAATCTTTGGGTCGGCCTCTACAACGAAGTCTTTGTTGTGCGCTTCAAGCCACCCTGCGAAACGAGCTTCTGCATGGAATAGATTGTCTGTCCGTAGGCTCTTTCGCTGGCTACGTCCGTTTGCGTGGTAAAAGACATAGTAGTTTCCCTGGGCATCTGTTCCCAGGCGCGGTGGCATCTTTTTCTTTGCCATTGTCGTTCCTCCATCAATGTATGTGCAGCCCCCTGGGGGATGCGAACCGAGCGCCCGACCTTAATTGTCGGCAACTGTCCTGTCTTGCGTAGTCGTTTGACTGTATCAATCGACACATTTAGCAAGTCTGCAACCTGTTGCTGGGTAAGCAGCATGGCTCAGTTCTTGTTGTTCAAAATTTGCATAACCTGGATAGCTGTTGCTGCATCAACTTTCATGTTGACTGTCAGCCACATCATATTTGTGTCGTCCGCAACTTGCTTAATCTGTAACACTGGTTCTTCAATAGCTGCCGCATTGGCAGCATAGTTCGGATACAGCTCATCTGGTGCTACGGAAAGAACGGCACACAACTTCTCGAGGTTTTGCGGTGTCGGGACTGACCGACCTCTAACGTAGGTCGATATACTATCACGCCCGAGCTTGGATGCTCTCGCCAAGTCAGACTGATTCATACCTTTTTGCATCATCAAAGCATACAAACGCTTGCCAAATTCCTGTTTAGATAAGACTTTTTGCGTCAAATCGACCGTATTATCGGCTGCTGGCGCGTTTCTGCTACTTATATATGACGACATAGGGTGTCCTTTTGTTGACCTACATTATCGACACTTACACTATACAGAGGAAATGTCTACATAAATTATGTTCGTATCATGTTGCGACAATTTTTTCTTGCACCCGACAGTGTTTCTGCATTAGTGTTGGCTGTATAGAATTGCGACCGACAGAATGTCGCAAAAAGGAGCGGTTTTGGAGATTAAAATGAATGTACGGCTTGATGCCACGAAGGTTGTGCGCGATTTCGGAGGCATGACTAAAACAGCTAGGCTGCTGACAGAAAATGGCAACCCCATAACACGGGATGCTGTTGATAAGTGGCGCAGAGCTAACCGTATCCCTACCCCACATTTGCTGCACCTGGCCGTAATTGCAAGAGAGCGAGGGCAGCGTTTCGATATATACGACTACATCCAGGAGGTAGCATGAACATCATACCTTTTATCGGTAATGAATCTGATTTTGAAAAAGAGCTTTGTGAATTAGAGGAATGGCTGGTCAAGTCACCAGCATGGTCAGCAGAGAAATATCACTACTTGCATTTGGTGGCGATGATTACCGAAAACACTGCTATCCCCGACAGTGTGCGTCACAAGGCTTGCTTTCTATTGTGCAAACACAGCGATGCTTCACAAGCCATCGGCAACTTTTACGGCGTAGATACCGTGGAAGAAATGAAAAAGGCTATGGGCTAATGGTAATTTGGGGCATCGACCCAGGCATCAACGGTGCGCTGGCAGCGTTTCATGTAGAGGAAGGTCAGCTGGACATCCATGATATGCCAATCATGGAAGTGCGCGGCAAAAAGACTATCAGTCCGCAGCTGGTCAAAAACATCTTATCCGAACATCACGGCCCTGTTTGCATCGAGCGCGTTGGCGCGATGCCAGGACAAGGCGTGTCTTCAATGTTCAACTTTGGCAAGGGCTACGGCATCTTGTTGGGCGTGGCAGCTGGCCTCGATATGCCGATTGTCGAGATTGCCCCGCCTACCTGGACAAAAACTCTGAAAGTGCCGCAAGGTAAGGACGGACATCGAGCAAGGGCTTGTGAGCTGCTGCCAGCATACTCGCAAATGTTCGCTCGAAAGAAGGATGATGGCCGTGCAGATGCGGCTTTACTCGCCTTTTACGGCGTTACGCATGACTTAGGTGTAGGGTGATATGACAGACAAACAGACAAAACAATCGACAAAAAACGGTTTTGAGAAGCACGGGCTGTCCAGGGTTTCGGTCAGCCAGATTAACAAGTTCCGCGAGTCCCCGAGTGCGTGGGCTTGCCAATACCTGGGAGGAGCAAAGTTCAGTGTTGGCTGGGCCGCCATCCAGGGATTCGCGGTCGAGGCTGGTGTTGAATGGGGCGTGTTTAATGGCGTTGACACACCAGAATGTGTTGAAAAGGCAATCGAGCAGCTGAAAGAACGCAGCCAGCTTTTCAGCAACAGAGCGGAGGAGCTGGAGAAGCGTAAGCCGATTGTCAAGCAGATGGTCGAGAACGCGCTTGAGCAGCTGATGCCGCTTGGCCCACCAGAAAAGCCAGCGCCTGGTGAGCGCCAGCATAGCATCGGCATCCCAGTTCGATTTAAGCCTGGCGACAACGGCACAATCGACCTGATTGGATACCTGGATTTCTGGTATCCGCAGCATAATCTCATTGTGGACTTGAAAACGACAGCCAAAGCACCAAGCAAATGGTCGCTGTCGCATGGCATCCAGGCAGCCGTCTATCAAAAAGCTGTCCAGGCGATGACTGGCGAAAAACCAGCAGTCAAGTTCCTTTATTGCCTTACGCGCAAAAAAGACCCTTTCGTTTGGCTCGAAATGGAAGATGCGGAATTTTACTTATCGTCATTCAAAAACACAGTTACGCAGCTGGAGGCATTATTGAATTTATCTACAGACAGCAGGGACATCATACGCGCCCTGCCGTACAACCCTGACTCTTTTTACTGGTCGGATGAAGCAGAAATCGCGGCGCAGTTCTACGGGTAGGGATGCTTTATTTGAAGGCCCAGCAACCGAATATGGACTCGATATTTTCGAGTTTCTTTGGTGGCGCGTTTTGTACCAGGCAATCAACGATGCGGACAACCTGGACAATACAAATGTCACCAAGCGCAATCAGGCCAAAGAAGCCATCATCTGGCTGATGCGCGACATAAAGGACTTTGAGATGGTCTGTCTCGCCGCAAGGCAAGACCCAGACTGGTTCAGAGAACGCGCTGTTCGATGGTTGAAACAGCGTTATTCAGCCGAACTCCTCGGCTCGGTGTTCGCCCCCCGCCGTAGAAATGGGGGCGCTAAACTGCGGTAACACAAGGAGACTGAAATGCCGTTAAATTTTGTATCAAGTGGGGGCGGTAGCCCTTTCATCCGTTTCTCTGTCGAAGACAACGAATGGGTACGTTCAACACCAGAAGGTGATTTGACAACTGTTGAGATGACTTCAGCGCCTGTTCTTATCGACATTGAAAACATCCAACAGGGCTGGCTGAAGTTGTCAGGTGGCCGTGACTGGATTGAATGGCCGAACAACGACCCGCAAGGCGTTGCAAAGCCATCCGATATGCACAAGCAGGGCATCTCGGTAAACTTCTATTCGACAAAACTTTTCGGCGATGAGCCAACCAGAGAGTTTTGCACAAGCGGCGTAGGCGCTCTTGAGTTTATCAAGAAGCTCTACAATGCCTGTGAGGACAAGTTTGGTAAGGGCGAAATTCCTGTCGTCCACATCACTGGCAGCACGAAAGTAAAAATCGGCAAGGGCAACAGCCGTATCCCCGATTTTGAAATCAAAGGCTGGAAGCCACGGCCAGATGATATGGGCGCTGAATCCAGTTCCTCCCTGGAAACCCCGTCAGCAGCTGCCTCGGACACTGCTCAAGCTGCGTCAGATGATGTCAACTTTGACGAAATCTGATTAGGGGTCAACTGTGGGGCGGCCTATGTGTCGCCCCATTTTTTCGGGTGGTACAAATGGAAAAAACAAAAACAGAATGGGCAAAGTATTGGGCGGACAAGGGCTTTAGTGTCGTCCCCGTTCACTACGTTAAGCCTGACGGGTCGTGCAGCTGCTCACAAGGTGCAGCTTGTGCGAGTCCTGGGAAGCACCCAGCGCCAAGCCGTTGGAAGAAGTACCAGGAGACAAGAGCAGACGAGCATACGCTTGAAATGTGGTTCGATGGTCGGTTCAAAGACTACAACCTGGGCGTTGTTACTGGTAAAATTAGTGGAAATGTATTCGTGGTCGATGTTGACATCGGGCCAGGCAAGCCAGGGCCAGATACCCTGGACGACTTGTGCATGGCAAACGATGACCTCCCCGAAACAGTAGAACAGATTACAGGCAGCGGCGGACGGCATTACTTTTTCCGTGCGCCCGATGATATTGAAATCATCACTGGCAAGAATACCCTGGGCGATGGCATCGACACACGCGGCGAAGGTGGTTTTGTTGTCGTTGCGCCCAGCAACCATAAATCTGGTGGTGAATACATCGTATCGCCGCATCGTTCAGACATTGAGTCCAGCCCAGATTGGTTGCTGGAGATGTCAAAGATAGGTGCAGCGCACAATGGTATGTCCAGTTCTGTCATGCAAGGCAAGACGACAGACAGGTGGGGCGACCTGGTGGATGGGCGCGAGGGCTACATGGTGCAGCTGCTGCTCGGTACAATCAGGACGTTCTGGGCGCAGAAAGGCGTTTTGCCGACAGTCGATGAGCTGGTCAACGAAGCCTGGCCGACATTCGAGGCAAAGGCTAGAGCGCGTGGCAGTGACCTGGCATCCGATGGTCGGGGCATAGAATTATTTAGGTATAAGGCAAATTATCAGTTAAAACGTGCCAGGAATAACGAGCTGCGGATTCTACATGGTGTAGAACCAGGCTCAGAAAAGCCGTCAATGACGCAATCAGCTCCGCGTCTCGACCAGGCGGCGAGTGGAGAGAGCGTTGGTTCGCCACCCGAACAGCGCTCTCTCCGCATTTCCGATTGGGGCATGAATCGCTACAGCGGCGAAGCGCCCGAACAAGAATGGCTCATCGAGAACATCCTGCCCAGGCGCGTACCTGGACTCGTTGCTGCGGTCGGCGGACTCGGCAAGTCGTTTATCCTGCTTGACCTGGCAATGAAGGTTGCTGGGGGCGACCAGGGTATGCACCAGGAAACAGCGCTGGGCGGTCATATCGTTCACAATGGCAAGGTGGTGTTCCTGGGGGCGGAAGACAGCGCCAACAGTATGCACAGACGGATAGCGAATATCAGTGGCCCGAACCTCAGAGAACGGGCAGCTGGGAATCTGTTTGTTGTGCCGATGCCAGACGCTGGTGGCCCGATGCCCTTTATCCAGAACGTGATGGGGCAGTACAGCGTCACGCCAGAGTTTGACAATATCAGGCAGCAGCTGATGGATATGGGCGACATTGCCCTGGTTATCATCGACCCGCTACAGGCGTTTGCAGCTGCTGACATCAACACAGACCCAGCTGCTGCTCAGTTCTGGTGGTCGCTAATGTCCGAATTGTGTGTGGCAGCTGGCGCTAACGTGCTGATTGCTCATCACATGAGGAAAGAAGGTACGTTCAGCATCAAGAAGTCTGTCCAGGCCAGGGAAGCGATTAGAGGCACGACAGCGCTCGTTGACGGTGCGCGGTGGGTGTATGGCTTGTGGCAGATGCCAGAGTCTGACGAGCTTGTAGTGGCCAGCAAAATGGGTTTCGAGTCTGGGGTAGGCAACTGCGTGATGGGCGGCATCGTCAAGGTCAATGATGCAGCTGACAACAGCACCAGGGCGTTTGTTCGAGGTGAATCAGGGCTGCTGATTGACAAGACATTCGAGGTGGACAGCATCCTGGAGGCTTCAGCCAAGCTCGACAAGATGCAGACCAGGGCAATCTTTGACGAGATTAACAAGCGCTGGGGTTCTGATGAGCCGTTTGCGATGGCCACAAACACAACCAGGTCACTGCAAGCCTGGATGGTCACGGAGTACGGGATGCCGAAACGTGCAGCCCGTGGCTACATGATGGCCTGGTCAGAGCAAGGGTACATCGAGAACACAGTTCACGACAGCAAGACAAAGACCAAAGGCATACGGGTTATCCGTGCGCCAGATGAACCAACCTGGGGGCGCAGCAATGATACATGAAGGTGACGGGACACTGCAAAAGCGGTTCGATAACGGACTCTGCCCGTTCTGCGAATGTGTGTGGGAACCACTGCCAGGCAACGTCTGTCGGTTCTGCAACAAAGTGTGGACTGACTACCATGCAGAGCAAGACGAGTTCGAGGCAGCTGTCCAGGCGCAAATCAATAAAACAGGGAGTTTAGAATAAAACGCAAGTCACTTCCGCTGGCGGAAGTAAGCGGGGTGAACAAGCTAAAATGGCGGAAGTAAGCAGGAGGAACGCCCGAAAAAGGCGGAAGTAAAATAGTTCTCAGCTTCATATTTGCGGAAGTAGGGCGGAAGTAGGGCGGAAGTGCAGCGGAAGTAGTACCCCATACCCCCTACGCACTACTTCCGCCAACGCGGAAAGTAGGCGTTGGCGTGGGTATGGACGAAATGCGGGAACGGTGCAGCGATGGTTAGGTGGAGCGATAGGTATGGCAAAAGGTAGATATAGCAGAACGAAGGGACGGACAAAGCGCAAGGACGATGGTGAGGATAAATGGTTCGCGCCCCCAATGTGGGGCGATAGTCGTTACCCGATAGTCAAAGCAGCATTGGATTCCGTGGATGAGGTGGCTCGGACGCTCGAACAACGATGGGGCATTGGTAGGCTGCAACGTATCGCGCCACCCGAACTGGCCGTTAAATTCGCCCAGGCAACCGAAAACTTCAATGAAGCCTGTAACCAGGACGACCACAATTACATGGTGCAAAAGGCAAACAACCTCATAGCAGGATGGAAAGCCCTGGAACGAACCGCAGAGAAAAATGGATTCTCTCCTGCCGACCCGAAGGTTTGGTACTTCCGCGCACCAGATGACCAGGACGGCAAGCCGTATGCCCTGGTCGAAGATAGCGGTGACTACAAGCGCATCGAGCCTGACACCGTGACCCGAATTTATACACTCGATGAGGTGTGTAGATTCATCAAGTTCTGGGAAGAAAAGAATGAGCTTGTCAACAAGGTCAAGGACACCTTCCCAGGTGCAACAGTGACATCCATCAAGCCAAAGGAGGACAAAGATGGCAAAAAAGAACCGTTCTACGATGACGAAATCCCGTTCTAGCAAAATGGATTCTCAACTGACAAAAATGGATTCTCAACCCGTTAGAGCCAGGATGCTGGGTGATGTTCAGAAATTGGTCAGCCAGCAGCGCAACAAAGAGTACGGAGAACCGCGCCAGAACATGGCCAGGACGGCGGCAATCATGGCCGCATACCTGGGCGACCGTCCAGGCAGCGCGTTCCGTGCTGATGATGTGGCGGCGTTTGGAATCATATTGAAGCTGGGCAGACTCGCGGAAAATCCGCACAAGTTGGACAGCTGGCGCGATGTGGCAGGATATGCAGCTATCGGTTATGAAGTAGTCGAAGGGCAGCAGCCAAAGAAACGCGGACGGCCACCAAAACAGAAATAAAAAAACGCGCCCGAATCCCAGGCAGGAGTCGGGCGCGTTCCAGCAGCCGCCAGGCTGCTGGTGTCTAAGTTAATCCCAGGGCGTGACCGAACAGCAAAAAGACATAGCCCAGGCCGAACAGCGATATAAGCCCCAGCAGCTCGGCCAGGAACGTCCAGGGATGCTTGATATAATAGCGCAGCGCCTCGCGTAGTTCTTCCATCGTTCAACCCCCTGGCCAATAAAACTGGTTGCAATACCAGGCCAGCGCATCGCGTTCCAGGTCGTTCATCAGTCTAAACTCAATCCAGGGCGTTCCCCAGTCTTGATATTCAAGCTGCGCGTCTTCTGCCTGGCCAAACCGTGCCAGGTTGCCAATAATGCGGACAGCTGGGCCGCCTCCTGCCAGGTCAATGCGGAAGTGTTCCGCCTCTAGCCCTGCACCAAGTGATGACCAGCCAGAACGGACAGAAACGCCACCAGCTGCAAAATCCTGGGCGCGTTCCCGTATCTCGTCCGCTGCGCGGTGGTCTTGGCTGCGCTCGGCGTTTAAGTGTGCGCGGTGCAGCTGCATAATTTCCAGCAGCTGATAGCCAGCCTGTTGCCAGGCGCGTCCAGCTCTGTGCTTTTCCTCGGCTGCCTGGTGGTGCTGCCGTCTCAGTGTTGAGTTGCTAATCATTGCGCGGCCTCCTGCGGTACAATCTGCAAACCCTGGGCGGTAAAGCCTGGCGATTCCTCAGTGACTACGCAGCTCACAACGTCCTGGTGATAGCGCAGCTCTTTTTTTGCCTGTTCAATAACGTGCTTTGGGTGGTCGTCTTTGTGAATCACAAAATAGCCGCCATTGCGTGACACATCTTGCATTGTGTAAAACACCGTGACGCTGCCCTTTTTGATTTCATCAATAGCCGCCAGCAATGCCTGGCGCGCAATAGTCTCTTGCAGCCCCAGGTTATCGCCGCGCAGCTCCTGGGCTGTTAGCTCCGCAATCCTGTCCAGCTCGGCCAGGCCTTCATCGTTCCATGTTTCATCTTTCATTTATTCAGCTCCTTGATGGTGTTAGCTGCCATCGTCAGGCCTTGCCCACTACAGCAAGACGACACCAGGCAACGCAGCTGCCTGGCGTTTCGGCTATTGTTGGTCGTATATCTCGACACGTTTTTCATAGTCAGACCACAGCGCAGACAGTTTTTGCATCAGCGCTGCATCCTGGCGAATGTTAAAAATCCAGTTAGCCTGGACAGCATCAAGAAAGCCCTCGAAGCTGCCGAGCTCGTCAAACTCCTGGCGAATTGCTGGTGTCATGCCTCTGCTCATCGTGCTGCTCCTGTCAAAATGATTGACCAGGCATCGCGCAGCGCCCTGGCTTTAAGTGTATCGCCCTGGGTTTCTGCCTGGTCGATATCAGCCTGGACGGCTGCGCCTACGACCAGGACGGCATCCGCCCAGGTCATAAATGTGTTTTGCGGTTCAGCTGCCAGCTCGGCATCTGTCCAGGTTTGCACAAGTTCTGGCTTTACCATAACGCGCCCTGCCTTTCTGTCTCTGTTGGTTTTGTTTCACGTTCCGCCCCAGGGATAACAAGCTGCACCCCTTCTGGTGTCAGCTCCTCCTGGGGTTCGCTATAAATGCGGCACTCGATGCAAGCCTGGTCGCCGCCAAGCTCAACAATAAAGTCACATTCTTCACAACCGTTCACGGGTTTCATTGCTCTGCCCCCTAAAAATAAAGATTGGTTTCAAGTTTCAGCTTGTCCCCGTCCAGGCGGTAAAGCCTGGTCGGGATGATGTCGCGGCTGCCGCGCTGCCGCTTGCCTACTGTCACCAGCTGGCCGTCCGTGGATTTGTCTGGCCATACCTGGTTATTCCGTGCCAGGCGCTGCCCAGCATCGCGCAACGTTTTGGCTTGTGACCAGATGACAATCTGGCTGGCAAAGTTTTGAGTGTGATAATAAATCATTGCTCTGCCTCCAGGGTTGTCAGTGTTGCCTGGTCGTATCCGTCCAGCTCGGTCAGCGCCAGCTGGATGCGGTTTAGATAGATGCGGATGTCATCCAGGGCGGTCAGCTGCTGCGCGTTGAATCCGTGCCTGGCTGCTGCCAGGGCAAGACGGTCGCAAGCAATCCGCGCCGTGTTGGTTGCGTATTGGGCTGCATCGCCCTCATGGTTGGCCACCAGCTGCGCCACCTGGGCAACAGTGATGCCATATTTGCGCTGCTCAATGTGCTGCTTTTCTTCTGCGGTCATTGGATGGCCTCCTTAAAATCAGCAATCAGTTTTGCGTTATCGGAAATTGCCCAGGCTGCGGCTGCCAGGCTAAAGCCCAGCATTGCGCCCATGACCAGGGCAAAGGCTGCCAGGTTGTCGCCCTGGCTAGATACCAGGATAGCCCAGACGGACAGCCCAGCGGATGCAGTACCTAGCAGCAGCGCTGCTGCGTTTGCTGCGTGTTGTAAGACTCTATGCATTTGTTCAGCTCCTTTATAGTGTCTTGGTTGTCGGATGCTGCGACCAGCAGCACCCTACAATTATCCTGCCAAAGTTTCCGCATTACGTCAAGCGCGGCGTTTTGTTATGCTTTACCAGGTAAGTACAGAAGGAATATCAGGGCATGGCAAACATCAGGCAGCGCACCATCTCCGACCAGCAGACAGAGTTTGTCCATTACCTGGTCAAAGAGAACAAGAACGCCACAGAAGCGGCACGGCTGGCAGGATATGCCCACCCGAAACAATCGGCTTATGTATTGACCAGGAATCCCGTTGTTTTGGCTGCTATGCGGCAAGCCAGACAAACGACCTACCAGGGCGAGCTGGCCAGTTTGGCAGCAGACACGCTGCGCGGCGTGATGATTGACCAGGATGCGCCAGCTGCGGCCAAAGTATCGGCAGCGCGGACGGCGTTAGAGTTGGCGGGCGACCTGGGCAGGGCAGCGGATGACCTGGCATCGAACAAAAGCCTGGCCGAGATGTCGCCAGACGAGCTGGCCAGGCTGATAGATAGATGGGAAGACGAGCGCAGCAGCCTGGCAACGGACATTACACCGCAGAACAAAGCGCAAACAGCAGACAAACAGCAGGAAAACCAGGGCATTTAGTGGTCGCGGCAGAACTATTGCACGGCTGCGGCAGCTGCGCGAGATGATGGAACGCCCGACCCCGACCCCGCCCCCTGGGGTAGTCCGCGACCCCTGGCTACACTGTATAACCCAAGCGCTACAAATTTTTCGGAAAACTGAATCTCGCCACTTTGTTGATAGGCGCGACAAACAACTGTATAATCAAATCAACGCGAGGTGTAAGTGATGGCTAAAAGTGTCTCATTATCGGTTGGCCGTGGCGAGAAACTTCCTGCCTCTCGCGGGGCTGGTTTAACGAAGAAGGGTCGCGACAAGTACAATCGCGAAACTGGCTCAAAGCTAAAAGCGCCTGTTACGGAGAAGTCTCCAAAGGGCAAACGGGCGAAACGAAAAAAGTCGTTCTGTGCGCGAATGAAGGGAGTGCCTGGCCCTACGAGCAAGAATGGCAAGCTAACGAGGAAAGGCGCTGCGCTAAAACGCTGGCGATGTAACCTGGGATGAGCCTGTACGAAAACATTAACAAGCGCAAGAAGGCTGGCACTAGCCGTTCTAAGAAAAACTCTACTATCAGCGACAAGGCATACGCCAACATGAAAGCTGGTTTTCCTGATAGCAAGAAAAACAAGGCCAAAAATAAGACTAAGAAGCGTATGGCCAAGAGCATGGGGTACGCATAAATGGCACAACCACGCGATTATACTCGTCAGTATAACTTCAACGATTTTCAGACTACCAGCCCCAGCGACCCGCTGCCAGGCACACAGGTAGACAATGAGCTTAATGCTGTAAAACTGACGCTCGATGACCTTAACGAAAACATTGAGAAGATACAGCGCGATGACGGCAAGCTAAAAAACCAGGCTGTTCACAAAGATGCTTTTGATGCTGGCGCGTTGGCCCTAGTAAACGCTGACAGCTTTAATCCGCGTGGCGATTGGGTGACGGCCCGTGCATACGCAATCAACGATATTGTAGATTTCAACGGCGCGACTTACCTGGCGACTGTTGCACATACGTCTTCTGCTGCTTTTGGTACTGACCAGGATGCTGATAAGTGGATTTTGCTGGCAAATGCCGCGATTTCGACTACCGCATCAGCGGTAGATAAATATGAGGGTGACGGCTCACAAACTGTATTCACACTTCAGTACAACTATGCTGGCGACACATCTGCTCTGGTATTTGTGAATGGGGCGCTGCGTAATCCAGGTGACGACTACACGATTTCTGGCAACACCATTACGTTTGTGACTGCTCCATCTACACCTTCTGTTGCTGGTAACGAAAACGTGATTGTCTGGGGCGCATCTGTTGTTGCCCAGGCTGCTAAGGAAGATGCCGAGGCAGCTGAGTCAAACGCGTCTGGCTTTGCGGATGAGGCTGAAGACTGGGCAACGAAGACTACAGGCCAGGTCGAAAGCACGGATTACAGCTCGAAAGCGTATGCGATTGGCGGTACTGGCGTTGATACTGGTGACGGTTCGGCGAAAGACTGGGCAACGAAAACCAGCGCTGGGGTTGGCAATACTAGCGAGTATTCAGCAAAGGAATATGCCCAGGGAACGCAATCTGGCACTGGCGGCAGCGCGAAAGACTGGGCGCAGAAGACCAGCGGTACGGTTGATGGCACGAATTATTCGGCAAAATACTGGGCAACAGACACCAATGTAACGAATGTCGGGTCTAACATTACCGATGTTCAGACTGTTGCTGGCGAGATTTCACCTACAAATAACATAGCTACGGTTGCTGGGGACTCGGCTGACATCCAGACTGTGGCAAGCGACAGCGCCGATATTCAGCAAGTGGCTGACGATTCCGCCGATATTCGCACTTTGGCGGACATCCAGGACGGCACGACAGCAACAAATGCGATTACGGATGTTGCAAGCATTGCAACGAATGTTACTCAGGTTGGGCCAAATATTAACGATGTTGTGACGGTTGCTGGGCAAATTAGCCCGACAAACAATATAGCGACCGTGGCTGGGGACTCAGCCGACATCCAAACAGTAGCAAATGACTCAGCAGACATCCAACAGGTAGCCGATGACTCAGCTGACATACGCATTGTTGCTGACTTGCAGGATGGCACTACGGCGACTAATGCAATTAGTGACCTGGCTGCCATTGCCTCGAATATTACGACTGTGGCCACAAACGTCCAGGACGTAAACAATTTTGCTGAAACCTATTACATCAGCGCAACAGAACCCGCCAACACGACACTAGGCGATTTGTGGTTCGACACGACTGATGACGTTATGAAGGTTAAGGCTTCTAACGGTTTTGTAAACGCTGGCTCGTCTGTCAACGGCACAGCACAACGCGAATTGTATGTGGCTGGTACAGCGTCAGGTATCTATAACGGCGTTTCTTTGACAACTTTTCCTGTGACTTATGACGCGGGTTTTATAGATGTGTATCTTAATGGCGTTAAAATGAGAATTGGTACAGATGTCGTAGCGACTTCTGGTACAGATATAACTTTTGCTAACGCTGTTAATTCTGGTGATATCGTAGACATTATAGCTTTTGGAACATTTGAGTTATCAAACTTTAGCGTTGGTGATGCTAACGATGTAGACCTTACAAACAAAGCAGATGGTAAAGTTTTAGTTTACAGTTCTGCAAATAGTAGATTTGAAATTGGTACTGGCTCCGCTCCAGAAGTATATGGATTTCACAGAAATAGTGATGGTGAACTCATAGTCACAACAACAAACAAAGGTGTCGATGATATTACCGCATCACAATACGATGCGTTTGATGATGTTTTATTTGCCTCAAGTGGCTTCACATTTAGCATCAACTCTAACGGTAATTTGACAACAACGCTATGATGGAGAAGATTACATGGCAACAGTAAATATTGGGCGGCTCAAGTTTGTCTGGCAAGGCACATATAACGCCGCAACAGCGTATGTAGCTGATGATGTCGTTTACTTAGACGGAAGCGCATACGTTTGTATTTTAGCATCCACAGGTAATGCACCACCTAATGCAACCTACTGGAATTTGATGGCTCAAGGTTCTGATTTAGGAAGCCTTGCTGGGCTTAGTCAGGGTGACATAGCCTACTATGATGGTACTGATTGGGTTCGTTTGGCAACTGGAACTGGCGGTACTTATTTGGAGACACAGGGTGCATCTGCAAACCCACAATGGTCTAACCCAAATAACATCCTACAGGTAAAAGAGTGGCGAAAGTTAAGCACTATTGTTAATAATTCAGCAAGCGATTCCGCACTATCCAGCCCCTTTGATGGAACCGCACAAATAACACCTACAACGGCAGGGAATATTATTCTTGCTGAGTGGTTTTCAACTGTAGACCACGGTGTGACTTGGCGCTCTAACTACGCAAGGATGCAATGGTCTACTAATAATAGTACATATTATGGCCTATCAGGTGGCGCACAATCACACGGTGATGCGGCATCGGGCAGTGATAGACATGGTAACATGATTAGCATTTCGGGAATGTTCAACCCTAATACAACAAACACTTGTTATGTTCGTGTTGTGGTTAATGGGCATACTAACGGTGCTGGTAAAAGATGGGGTCAGTATAACAACGAAGGAAGTGACACTAACACCACCACACCTAACACAGACAATGGTGAAGTGGCTGTCGGTCATCTAATTCGTCTGACTGAGTTTGCCAGCGGTTGTGCAACAGTAACTAACGTAGCGTAGGAAAGAAAAATGGATATAAATACTTTTACAAAGTGCTTTGACCTTTTCAAAGCCGCTAATTCTGACCACGCTACTTTAGGTGTAATGATTAGCGATACAAATCACGACAATGTAATCACAGAATCCTCTTGGGAATCTCAGTGTGAGTGGCGGTTGCCAGATAGTTCTGGGGTTGGCTCTCCTGTTGATAAACCTGATGGTGTAACTTGGTCAGCTATTTCTGCTTTTCAAACACAGGCTGAAGCTCAAGACGATTACTCTAACTAAGTTTTGGGGAACAGAGCATGACGCGGAATAGAACACTTGCAGATTTGGGCAGCACTTCAAGCAGCACAAGCCATATTGATGTTCCAGCTGGCACTACGGCAGAGCGCCCTAGCAGCCCGAACACTGGCTATCTGCGTTTTAACACGACCATTGACCAGCTAGAGCAATATAACTCGGACGGATGGCAGGGCATTTCTGCGCCCCCTACTATTTCGAGCATTAGCCCGACAGCTGTGGACGAAACAGCCACAACACAAACTGTTGTGGTTACTGGTCAGAATTTTGATATTACGGCAACAGCTACTCTTATCAACAACAGTGGCGTTGTTATAAGCCCTACGACATCAACTAGAAACTCATCTTCCCAGATTACAGTTACGTTTACTGGTGGTGATGTGTTGACTACTGGAGAGCCTTTTGACGTAAAGGTTACAAACGGCTCTGGCCTAACAGGCATTTTAGAAGACGCTTTGAACATAGATGAAACGCCTAACTGGTCAACCGCAGCTGGTAATGTAGGTACTGTCACAGAAGATTTAGCGATGAGCAGCATACAGCTGACAGCTGTTGACCCAGAAGGCCAAACAGTTTCGTACTCTTTAACGTCTGGTGCGCTGCCGACAGGTGTTTCGTTAAGCACATCTGGAGCAATTACTGGCACACCAAACGTAAGTGATGAAAGTAATTATTCATCTTCTGGTATGACGCATAACTTTACCGTTACTGCGGATGACGGGACAGGAAACACTGTTGCCAGGGCGTTTAACATCATTCGTAAATGGCGTGACGGTTCTACATCTGCGCTTGCTGCGCCTAATGTTCAGTATATTAAATCTCTGGGGATTACCACAAATGGGATTTACTGGATAAATAAAGCTGATTCCAGAGGTAACAACACAAACGCCAAACAGTTTATGGTTATCCCGTCAGATTATGGCGGAAACTGGATTATGGGGGTTTACTGGCCTAGAGGTCTAAATGCAGAAAACACTGAGTATTTTAATGGAGTAGCAGGTGCTGGCGGAAGTTTTGGCACTTCAGTAAGTGGCTATAGCGGTTCTATAGCTAATCCGATGTCAAATTCTAGTCATTATTATGCCTATCCCGCTTTTCACTCTGGCAATGCAAACGGTACTGACCTTGAGTGGTTTATTGGAGTATCGTCAACACATTCTAACTTTACAGGCACGGGGTCTATGACAATTTCTCCTGTCGGCGGCAACGTAATGCCTGTTGGTGGCATCTACAGAAATGCTCGACTAGATATGATTTTGGAAGAAGATATATGCACAGGTGACGTTGGGTCTATGCCAAGCCAAAGTAATGTAGGCAGTTCCGCAGATGGCGTAAATTGGTCGACTAACGGGTACAGTGGCCACAGCTCATCTGGTTGGACGTTACATTTTGCACAAGCTACTTCGGGCAACAACTTCTACTATAACGGAAGCCCTTTTGGCGGACAAAACTCAGGTTGGATTATCCATAACGCTTCTGGAGGCCCAAATGACATTGGTAGTATTTATGGCCGTCTGGCAAACGGCACTCTAGTGTCATCTGACCAAAACTTTACTGCCGCACATTTTTGGTATCGCCCGACAACATTAGGAAGTTGGTAAGCGATGGCCCAGCGCAGTACAGCAGAAGCACATTCACGAATTGACAATCTCGAACCAAGAGTCACGAAATTGGAAACCGAGAACAATATTCAATTCAAAGAAATCTTTTACAGGCTCAAGCGCTTGGAAATGTTCCTGGTGGTTGGGCTTGGTTCTGTAATAGCGATGCTTGTCAGCGTCCTAATGAGGATGGGGTGAGCTAATGATTTCCATACCAGCAGACTTTGTGATTATCGCGCTGCTGGTAGCTATCCTGATAATTGCGTTGAGGAGGTAGGGAGATACGACAAACTGTGGAGGCATGGGAGGCTGAAGTAGTGGGGAAGACCAATGTTAGCGGAATTAGCCGCGTTCAATGCAGCCTATGCCACCATCCGCACAGCTATATCGCACGGGCGGGAGCTTTCGAGCTGCGTAAAACAAATTGGTCAGATGGTGGATGCCAAGCAAGAGCTGACCGAAAAGGCGAACCGCCGCAAAAATGGTTTTATGGCCAAGCTGAAAGGGCAAACGGCTGATGACCTGGAAGAATTTATGGCGCTCGAAAAGATGCGGGAGGCTGACGAGCAGCTAAGACAAATAATGATATATGCTGGCCGTCCTGGCTTGTGGGGCGATTGGCAGAGGTTTCAAGCACAAGCAAGAAAGGACAGGATACGGGCAAGAGAAGAAGCCGAGAAAGCGCGAGAAAAGTTGTTTGAAGTGATAGCTTGGATAGCGTTTGGCCTAGCAATGATAGGCTTAGTAGTTGGCTTTTTCTTTTATATTTGGTGGCTAAAAGGGGCGTAAGTGACGCGCTCTGCTCTGTCCATAGGCAGAACAGGCGAACTCATAGCGGCAGCAGCCCTAGAGATAATTGGCTACCACGCAATACCCGTAACGGGCAGAAAGTATGACTTACTGGTTGATTGTGGCGATAGATTTTTGCGAGTCCAGGTCAAAGCCTGTACGTCACCGCGTGAGCGCGGCCAGTACGCATTTAAGTCAGCGCATGGCTCAAGTGCTAAAAAGAAGTACACAGAAGATGATGTGGACATCTTTGCGTTTGTCGCGCTCGATGTCAGACGCTGTATGTTCCTGGCGGCATCTCAAGTCACATCAGTCACTGTTCGATACTATCAATCAGAATATCAAATCCCTCAGAACGAAAGCAGCAGCTGGTTTGCTGCGCTGGAGGCGCTGAATGACGTTTCTTAAAGACTTAGCTGCATATAACCTGGTTGGCCGCATAATGATGCTGGTTTCAACTGTTATGAGCTGGAGAGCTGCGGAATGGTTTATGGCATTGCCGCCTGACGCTCAAAATACACAGGCCGCCAGTTTCGTATCTGTTGTAATGGGGGTTTACACGGGAATTTTCGGAATCTGGATGTCATCGGAGGGCAAGAAATGATACAGGCTTTGATACCCGCAGCAACCGAGCTAATCGGTAAATTTGTTGCAGATAAAGATAAACAGGCCGAGCTGGCGCATGAAATTGCGACTATGGCCGAGCGACACGCCCAGGAAATAGCCCTGGCACAAATTGCAGTAAATCGTGAAGAAGCCAAAGGTAACTGGTTTCAATCATCGTGGCGGCCAGCAACTGGCTGGGTCTGCGTGATTGGTTTAGCCGTAAACTTTTTGGTCGCGCCTATTGCTGGTGGTTTTGGCGTTGTCGTCCCCCAGGCCGATATGTCGGTTATGATGCCTTTGTTGTTTGGATTGCTGGGCATTGCTGGAATGAGGAGTTTCGACAAAGCAAAAGGAACATCTAAATGACTTTCAAATTATCACAGAAAAGCCTGGAACGCCTTGATGGCGTAGATGAGCGTCTCGTAAATGTATGTTTACGCGCCATACAGCTCACTACAATCGACTTTGGCGTGACATCGGGCCTCCGTACCGCAGAAGAACAGCATGAGCTGTATAAGCGCGGTGCAAGCCAGTGTGATGGGTATAAGAAACTAAGCTATCACCAGACTGGCAAGGCTGTAGACCTTATGGGTTGGTTTCAAGGCCGCCCGACCTGGGAAATGAAATTCTATGACGACATTGGCGATGCCATGATTGCAGCTGCAAAGGAGCTGGACGTTCCGCTGCGCTGGGGATGCGCCTGGCATATTAAAGATGCCCGTCAGTTTAACGGAACGTGTCAGCAAATGATGGATGAGTACATCGACATTAGACGCGCAGCCAACAAAAGACCGTTTCTGGACGGGCCGCATTGGGAAATTTATGAGTAAAGAAAAGCAACTTACAGAGCTAGACAAGAAGATTGCGGCAGCAAAGCGCCAAAAGCTGGCCCTTGAGTGCCGCAATGACTTTTTGAAGTTCGTAAAATTCTCAATGCCAGAGCCAGATGACCCAGATGACCTGGAATCGTCTATGTTTAAGGACGCAAAACACCATCGCGCCCTGGCAAAAGTCCTGGAGAAAGTCGAAAAAGGGCATATTCCCAGGCTAATCGTGTCAATGCCGCCCAGGCATGGCAAATCAGAGCTAATATCCAGGCGTTTCGTACCCTGGCTGCAAGGCCGTGACCCGTATCGCAACGTCATTTTCGCGACATACAACGAAGACTTTGCAAAAGACTTTGGTGCAGATGTCCGAAATATTATGTCCACCCCGCAATATCGCCAGGTGTTTCCCCAGTTTGGGTTTCGCAAAGGCGGTGCATCGAAGTCTCGAATCCAAACACATACTGGCGGTATGTCAGTGTTTGTGGGCCGTGGTGGCTCGATTACTGGTCGAGGCGGAGACTTTGTTATCCTGGATGACCCTATTAAAGACAGCATCGAGGCGAACAGCCCTACCCTGCGTGAACAACTGTGGCAATGGTTTACCCAGGTATTGATGACTCGATTGATGACAGCGACTGCATCTATCGTCATTGTGCAAACCAGGTGGCATGAAGATGACCTAATTGGCCGTCTAACCGACCCTACAAACCCGCATTACAGCGATGAAGAAGCAGCAAAGTGGAAGATTATTAACCTCCCTGCCCTTGCTGAAGAAGATGACCCGTTAGGCCGTGAGCCTGGGGAGCTGCTGTGGCCAGAACGATTTGACCTAGAATTTATGGAAGCGCAGCGCCGCCTGGATGGCCGTGGTTTTGCTGCATTGTACCAGGGAAAGCCGACACCAGAGGACGGCGACCTGTTTCAGCGCGATACCCTGGTGTACTACAACCGAAAAGAAGTGCCAGACGACCTACGCATCTATGCTGCATCAGACCATGCGGTAGGAACAGATAAAACCAGGAACGATGCTACTTGTTTGCTTGTTGTCGGCGTTGATAAGAACGATGACATTTATTTATTGGATTGCTGGTGGGAAAAACAACCTACCGACAAGACGATTAACGCCATGCTGGAGCTTATGAAAAGGCACAAGCCGCTCATCTGGTGGGCTGAAAAGGGGCATATTAGTAAATCTATCGGCCCGTTTTTGCGTAAGCGCATGGCAGAAGAAAAGGTTTACTGCCGCATCGAGGAAGTAACCCCAGTCCATAACAAGGTGCAACGGGCGCAGTCTATTATGGGCAGAATGGCCATGAAAAAGGTCATGTTTCCTAAAGCAGCGCCCTGGACACAAAAAGCTGTTGACGAATTATTAAAGTTCCCTAACTCGCGTCACGATGATTTTGTTGATACAATAGCCTGGATAGGTATGGGTCTTGCGCGGTTCGCTACACCAGGCGGAATCCGCGAAAAACAGGACAACATACCCAAAGTCGGTACTCTAGCGTGGGTGAAATATGATGCAGCGCAGAGAAAAAAAGAGGAGCGGTTGCATAGTGCGACTGGTGGATTCTAATGCACGAAGAAATGCTTATAGTGGCGACTGACGCAACCGAGAAGCCCGAACCGACTGAACGGCGCACCAAACTTGTCTCTGAATGGCAAGCAAAGCTGAAACAAGCTGAAGGATTCCACGAAAAAGCGTTCAAGGAAATGAAGCGCGACATGGATGCTGCGCTCAATGGCTTTGATGATAAAGCCTGGAGCGAAGACCAGTATGTTGCCAACATCCTACAGCGCCACGTTCAGCAGCGGACAGCTGCCTTGTATGCAAAGAACCCGAAAGCTGTAGCCAAGCGGCGGCAGCGCATGGAACATCAAATCTGGGACGGCAAGCCAGAAACACTGATGACTGCTTACCAGGCATCTCAGCAAGCTGCCCAGGCAAACTTGCCTGTGCCAGCTGAAGCCAGCGCTATTATTCAGGATTACCAAGTAGCCGAGCGCCAGAACAAGATGCTCGATAATGTGGCTAAAACCCTGGAGTATCTGTTCGACTATTACATGAAAGAACAGCAGCCTAACTTCAAATCACAGATGAAAGCCCTGGTGCGGCGCGTAATTACAACTGGTGTTGGTTATGTAAAGGTTGGATTTCAGCGTGATTTAGACCGTTCTCCAGAGGTTGCTGCAAAGATTAGCGATGTCCAGGCGCAGCTCGACTACATACGGCGCGTTGCTTCAGAAGCTGCTGAAGGTGACATTGACAAAGATGACCCGCAGATTGAGGAGCTGATGCTGTCTCTCCAGGCTTTGATGAATGAGCCTATGATTATCCTGCGTGAAGGTCTGGTGTTTGATTTCCCAGAAGCTGACAGCATTATCATTGACCCAATGTGTCGGCAGCTGCGTGGGTTTGTTGGCGCTTCCTGGGTAGCGCACAAGCTGTACCTGTCTGCCGATGAGGTCAAAGAGATATATGGTGTAGACGTAAAGAACGAATACAGGTCATACGACATGAAGGGTCGATTGACTGGCCCTAACGACCCATACCGTAACCGTACATCTTATGACGAAATTAGCGGCGACCAGACTGCAAAAGGCCTGGTCAAAGTGTATGAGGTGTTCGACCGCAAGACTGGTCTGCAATACTGTATTGCTGACGGCCACAAAGACTTCTTGCGTGAGCCAATGGCCCCCGATGTCAAAGTCGAGTGTTTTTGGCCTATCTTTCCCCTGGTGTTTAACGAGGTTGAGCATAAAGACCACTTGTATCCACCGTCTGACGTATCTCTGCTACTGCCGATGCAGCACGAATATAACCGTGCGAGGCAGGGATTGCGTGAACATCGCCGTGCAAACCGTCCGAAGTATGCAGCGCCAGCTGGTATGTTGGAGGAGGAAGATAAGGAAAAGCTGGCTACGCATCCAGCTAACGCTGTCCTCGAACTACAAGCCCTGGCAGCTGGCCAGAAGGTAAACGATGTGATTCAGCCTGTGCAACAGATTGGCATTGACCCTAATCTGTACGAGGTTCGCACCATATTTGACGACATTCAGCTTGTTGTTGGCGCACAAGAGGCCCAGTTTGGCGGATTGTCGAAAGCTACAGCCACAGAAACCAGCATCGCTGAATCTGCGCGTATGTCCAGCATGGGTGCGAATGTTGATGAGCTGGACAGCTTTATGTCAGAGATTGCCCGTGCAGCTGGCCAGGTAATGCTGCAAGAGCTGTCTGTTGATGAGGTGAAAAAAATTGCTGGCCCAGGTTCAGCCTGGCCAGAGATGACCCGCGACCAGATTATGGAAGAAGTCTTCCTAGAGATTGAGGCTGGGTCTACTGGCAAACCTAACCGTGCAGCCGAACTGGCGAACATCGAGCGTATTATGCCGTTCTTGCTGCAAATCCCAGGTATTGACCCAAGATGGCTGGCGAAAGAATTGCTGAAGCGCCTGGATGACAAGCTGGACTTGGCATCGGCCTTTGCAGAACAAATCCCGTCCATTGTTGCTATGAATCAGCAGCAAGGGCCAGGTACTGGTGACCCTGCATTGCAGGGTGCTCCAGGAGGTGGTGCGGATAACGCGCCGAGACAGTTGCCTAGCGGCGGAGGACTTGCGCCAATGGGGGCTAACAACCAGTAACCATGCCAGCTTTGTTGATAGATAGGACAAACAACGGTATATTGTAATAGAAAGGACGATAATATGGCTGAAGAAGTCAAGGAGTTAGACCCGTCCCCTGACTCTGAAGTTAAAGACCAGGACGAACACGCGCAGTCGTCAAGCGCAGAAAGCGAAACTGAAGAAGATTTGTTGAGTGTCGTTCAAGACGCAATGCAACCTTCCGAAGATGCGGACTCGCAGTCCGATGAGGAATATGAAGACGAAGATGACGATGGTGAGTATTCAGAAGACGAATTAGCAGCAAGTGATGCTGATGACTCGTTTGAAGATGTACCTTTCCACAAGCATCCTCGATTTAAGGAAGTCATAGACCAAAGGAACAAGTATCGCGAAGGAGCGGAACAGTACGAACAGATTACGAGCTTCCTGGCTCAAAACAATCTGTCAGCTGAAGAAGCAGCCCAGGGCTTTCAAATCATGGCATTGATGAAAAGTGACCCTGCTGCTGCGTTGGACGCACTAAATCCGTTTGTTCAACAACTTGGAATACAGTCTGGCATCACAATGCCTGGCGATATTCAGTCTAAGGTCGAAGATGGATATTTAGACGAGGACGCGGGACGCGAACTGTCTCGCTTGAGGGCTGATGCAGCCCGTGAGCGGCAACTGCGGGAGCAGATGCAGGGACAGCAGCACCAGCAACAGGCGCAAGCTCAGTTACATAATCTGGCCGCCACAGTTACTGATTGGGAAGAACGAACCAGGGCATCTGACCCAGATTATGACCTCAAGCAAGATGAAATTGATGACCGTGTTCGAGTCTTGGTAACTGAAAGGGGCAGACCTACAACGCCAGAACAAGCGATTGCAATGGCGAAAGAGGCGTATGACTCAGTTAATGAGCGATACAAAGCCCGTTTTGGTAACAAGCGACAAATTAGAACGGCATCTGGTGGTAAACTAGGCGGGACACCCCAGGCTGAACCCACGAGCTTGATGGAAGCTGTGCAAAATGCCCTGGGGGGAAACTCCTAATCGCGTAAAGGAGCGAGAAAATGGCATTTACTCAAGCCGAACTCGACAATATCGCCAATGCAGCTCTGGACTACTACATTGACAAAGGCAATGTATATTCTCAGAGCCTGGCCGATAAGCCTCTGCTGCAAGCTATGGACTCAGCAGCAAAGACTTTCCCTGGTGGCAAAGGTGAATTGTCTGTAGCCGTAAAAGGCACATACACAACCTCTGTTTCTGGTTACACGCATAACGACACAGTGACTTATGCAAACCCAGCAAACATCAAACGTGCTAACTACGCATGGAAAGAACACCATGCTGGTATTTCACTTACTCTGACCGAACTGAAAAAGGACGGCATCAGCGTAAGCGATAGCACAACTTCAGCAAGCACTTCTAACCATAGCGGTCGCGATGCAACTGTTCTCGTCAATCTGTTCGAGGACAAGCTGGACGACATGATGGAAGGTTATGCCCGTGGCATGAACGACCTTCTCTATGGTGACGGTACTGCGGATGCGGATGCCCTTGCTGGTATCCGTTCAATCATCGTGGATAACCCAGCAGCAACTGGTACAACTGTAGGCGGTCTGTCTACTGTATCAAACACCTGGTGGAGAAACCGCGCAAACGTGGCTATTGCTAACACAGCAACTGGTCAGGAGCTGATTGAAACTCTGCACTCCGAAATGCGTCAGCTGAAGCGTTTTGGCGGCAAGCCAAACATTGCTGTTTGTGGCTCAGACTTCCTCGACCGCCTGGCGGACGAGCTGCGCCGTAATGGTAACTACAGCCAGACAGGTTTTGCCCGTGGCCAAAACATCGCAATGGGCGAAATCAACTACAACGGTCTACAGTTTGTGTATGACCCAGCGCTTGATGACTTGACCATCACTGGCCAAGACCCATCCAAACGTGCGTACATCATCGACTCGTCAAAGCTGTGTATGTACTACATGGACGGCGAAAAGATGAAGCGTCACAGCCCTGCTCGTCCAGCAGACCAGTATGTGATGTATCGCGCAATCACCACAACAGCGTGTCTGTCAGCTACTCAGCTGAACTGCCACGGTGTTTACGAGATTGCTTAATCTCAACCCAGGAGGGGCGGGAAACCGCCTCTCCTTTTTCACAGGAGGCAAATGTGATTGAATATTGTTCTTGCACCGTAGCCATCGGAGGAGATGTCAGAGCTATTGTGCCTAAACCAGTGGTATCAGTGCCAGAGATTCTGATGCTGCAATCTATTCACGGCGAAGATGCCGTCACCAATATCAAAGTTATTGAGACACAGGACGTAACAAGCGAACAAGAGCGTGACCGTCTTGGCAACCTTTATGGCGATGGCAAGGTTGTAAGCATTTTCAGCCAATTCGGAGATTTGCCAGAAAACCTGGCAGCAGCTCGTATTTCTGATGAAATGCTTGAACCAGTGTGGCGCTCTCAACGGAATAAAAAGCCAGCTGCTAAAAAGAAAGCAGCAACTAAAAAGACACGCGCTCGTACACCTGGCGGCAAGTTTGTAGCTGATGACCCAGCAACGCCAGAAAATGAGGCGTATGTAGAAGGGTGATAGGATATGGCCAGAGGCGTTACATTAGGACAGCTGCTCGATGATGTAAGGGCAGAAGTCGGACACTCATTGCAGCCCAACCTGGGCAAAGCATCCCGTGATGTTCTTATCGGGATGATTCAACGTGTGCAGAAGCGCCTCTGGGAAGATTATAGCTGGCCGCATCTTAAAGTAACCCGTGACATCGAAATACAGGCTGGGCAGCGGTATTACGACTTGCCTAGCGATGTGACGTTTGAGCGTGTTGAGCGTGTTGAAACCAAACACGGAGATTACTGGACAAAGCTGCATTATGGAATAGGTGCGGCTCAGTACAACCAGCATGACAGCGACCGTGGTGTTCGCTCATCGCCTATTCGCAGATACGATGCTTATGAGAATAACCAGATAGAAGTTTGGCCTATTCCAGAGAATAACTCAGACCCAGACACTGGGACTGACTCTTTGCGTATCTACGGCATCAAAAACCTGTCGCAGTTTGTATCAACGTCTGACACGGCTGACCTGGATGACCAGCTCATCGTTCTTTATGCAGCTGCCGAGGTGCTAACCAGGCAAAAGCAAGGCGATGCTCAGAACAAGCTGGCACAGGCTCAAGCGCACTATCAGCGTCTCAAGGCCCGTATGGCGAAGACTGACACGTTTGTTATCGGCGGAGGTGAACCAGAAGGGCTGTACCGTCCGAAAGGCCCACCACTAATCGCAACGACAGGAACATAATATGCCGTACATCCTGGTAGAAGATTTTAGAGGCGGCTTAGACACCAGGCGTATGAATGTGACGGCAACGCCTGGCACACTGGTTACGCTTGAAAACGCGCATATTACCCGTGGTGGTGAAATTGAAAAGCGGCCAGCTTTTGTTGAGCTGGCTGATTTGCCGTCTAACACAACAGGTCTAGCTGCATCTGGTGGTCAGATATATGTGTTTGGAGATGCTGCACCAAGCTCTGTTACGTTTGCACCAGGCACACCGTCTAACATTAACTACGTTAGGCTACAGCACCCCTCTGGTGAGGCGCTAACCGACATCTTGTCTGTAGATTTCTACAACGGTCAGGTCTACGCAGCAGCTCAGTTTTCTGATGGCCGCATTTATCATTTTTTTGATGGCACACGGATTACCGATTGGTTTGATGGTAGAGCTAGGGCAACGATTGAAATCACTGGTGGCACGAATGGCGGCACAAACGCTACAGCTACATTCGATATTACTGGTGGTACAAGCAACCCAGGCGACAACTTGCGCGTCCTGCGCGTCAATAACGAAAATGTTATAGACAGTCCTGTTCCGCATACTGGCGACAATAACACTACAGCGTCTAATGTAGCTACAGCAATTACAAACGGCAGCAGCGACTACACTGCAACAGCAAGTGGCGCGACAGTAACAATCACTGCGCCGTCTTTTGGCATTTCATTTAACGGATACCAAGTAACATCTGGTGTGGATGGTGCGTTTACGATTGGTAACATCAGCCACATGAGCGGTGGCATCGACAATGCCATCACGGACATTACAGTAAACGGCGTGTCGATAATTGGAGCACAGGTTGAATGGCAAACATCTCATAGCGCCACAGCTCTTGACCTGGCTAATGCTATCAACAACTTTCCTTCTGCCCCAGAATATGAGGCAACAGCTGTAAATCAGTTTGTTAATATCATTGCGAAAGAAAGCGGTTCGTCTTTTAACAACTTTGTTATTGCCGTCACTGTTGCTGGTAACGTGACAACAGCGTTTGACCCGTCCACGCAGAATTACCTGGATGGCGGTGCTAACTCTAGCAGCGTTAATGGCTATACTCCTGGGCCGTTTGTTCGACCTGTTAAGAACAAAATGTATGCTTTGTCTGACTCGTTGTTGCACTTTTCAGCTGTCGATGACCCTACAGAATGGAATGACGGCAGCCTGGGCGCTGGGTTCATTAACCTGGCAAACAACGCAAAAGGCTCAGAAGACCTAAAAGCGATTGCTAACTATTTTGACAATATCGCTGTCCTGGCGGAACAAGCTGTGCAGATATGGTTTGTTGATGCTGACGAAGACCTAAACCAGCAAATCCAGGTGCTGAACAACACTGGAACGATTGCACCAGATAGCGTTGTTGAGTTTGGAGATAACGATGTGTTCTACCTGTCGTTGTCAGGTGTTCGCAGTTTGCGTTCACGCGACTCGTCTAATGCGGCGTTTGTTGGCGACATCGGCAACCCGATTGACCAGCTAATTGTCCCAGCAATCCAGGATGACCGTGCGCTTGCTGAAGTGTCAAAGGCTATTCTTGAACCGCGTGATGGCAGATATATGCTGGCGATTGGCGATACAGTTTATGTGTTTTCGTATTTCCCTAGCTCCCAGGTCAGCGCCTGGTCAACTTACAAGCCTGGGTTTGTTGTAGACCGATGGGCGTATGATGGCCGCCAGGTTCTCTGCCGCAGCGGGAATAAGCTATACAGCCTGGGCGGTGAAAACGGAAACATCTACGACAGCACATCTGTTACTGTGCAGATGCCGTTTCTTGATGCCAGCAGCCCAGCAACACACAAAGACTTTATGTCGATTGACGTTACTTGCGAAAATGTCTGGGACGTTGCTTTGGCGACCGACCCCCAGGACATTACTTTGCATGAAGACGTAGTAACTGTGTATCGAACAACTTATGGCCTGGGCCGAGCATCAATAACTGGGTATTCAACACACGTTGCACCTAAATTGACTTGCACAAAGCCTGGTAGGGCTAAAATTGGTAATATTGCTATTCATTACAACGCAGCGGAGTCTGGATGATATTCTGCTACGCAACACAAGATGACGTTTTTCATGTCGCGAAGAACATGAGAGAGCGAGACTACGAAGAAATATCGTGTCTTACATTTACAAATAACCGAGAGGAGCTTGCGGGATACCTGGCTAAATCATACGCGCAGCATCAGAACGTATATGCAGTAGGCACAACAAAAGATGGGCCAATAGCCATTTTAGCGTACATACCGTTACGTCCAGGCGTATGGAGTCTGGGGCTTTTTGCGACAGACAACTTCCAAAAAGTCGGCAGATTTCTGACAAAGACCATCATACGCGATATAATACCAGCATTGGATAGTGCCAACGCGCATCGAGTAGAGGCACATTCCATAGAAGGTTATGATGAAATACATCGTTGGTTGGAGTTTCTGGGGCTGCGGAGAGAAGCAATGATTGAAGGTTACGGGAAGAACGGAGAAAACTTTATACCGTTTGCGTATGTTCGTTCCGAAACCCAAGCACCAGGCACAATCCAGTGGCGTAAATCAGGAGTGGTTGAATAATGTGTATGGGCGGTGGTGGAGACGGCGGAGCAGCCGAGCGTCAAAGACAGGAAGAAGAAGCCCGTCAGGCGCGTATTCGTGAAGGCAAGTCAGCTATCGAAAGCAAGTTTGCTGGGTTCGATGATGACTTTTATGACACTCGCAGAACATCTTATCTGGACTACGCTAACCCGCAGCTTGAAGACCAGTTCAAGGACGCTACTCGTGATTTGACTTTGGCGTTGGCGCGTAGCGGCTTGTTGAATAGCTCGGCCAAAGCAAGACGGTTTGGTGACCTTAAAAAGCAATATGACACGCAAGCTAGGGCTATTGCTGACAAAGCTACACAGTATGAAAACCAATCACGCAGCGCAGTAGGCGCGGCAAAATCTGACTTGTTGACACAAAACCAGAGCCTGGCTGACCCAACACTGGCAGCTGCCAATGCTCAAAACCGTGCAGAAAACCTTACAAAGTTACCAGCTTTCTCCCCGCTAGGGATGCTGTTTGCTGGAATTACAGAAGGTATTGCGACCCAGGCTGACCTGGAGCGCCGTGGTAAGAACGCATACGAATTATCAGGTTTGTTTAATGTGGGAAGTTCGGCAAGGAATGTGGATGACGGATGAGGACAAGAGCCTCTACCAAGTAATAGGAGAAGTGGTTAAGCTGATGGCTTGCACAGATACATATCGGCACTACACCATCGAGCAAATAGAACGGCTCGTTCTCCCCGCGCTGCTGACAGGCAATGCGCGGCTTTACTATGACGAGGAAGAAGACCTTGCTGGCTATATCAGCTTTACGTTTTTAAGGCCTGATTCAGAAATAAACTTTATCGACCGAAAAGGTCTAATCAATGATGAAGACTGGATGACAACAGAGCGCGATGGCAATTTGTGGATTATGGACTTCATCGCTCCATTCGGCGGCGCATCCGAAATGTGCAAACACACATATGATTACCTGGCAAAACAATACCAGGGTCGGCGCTTGTTCTTCCGGCGTGTTGCTCAAAGCGACCGCATCAACAGCGTAGTTTTGAAACACGGTGCGCCGAAATGCGCCACAA
>JBMYOX010000028.1:0-41384 GCA_049599735.1 Pontibacterium sp.
TTCCGACAAGCGCCCACACGAATTATCTGTTCAATTTGTTAAAGAGCGTTGCTTGATACACAGGCCTGCTGAACTCTTCAGCGGCCCGGGAAGCTGTTCGCTTCCGCTGTCTCAAGCGAGGTGCGTATTCTACATCGCACCATGTTGAAGTCAACCTTTTATTTTGCAAAGTTTCAAAAGTTTTTGAAGCCTTGCCGGTTGTCTTCACTGCCTTATCTCAACCTGAATTTACGTTGTAAATCAGGGAGTTAAAAAGCAGTCTCGTTATCCTCTTCAGCGTCGTTAGAAGCTGTTGTCTCAAGCGAGGAGGCGCATTCTACAGCCCTGAGCCACAGCGTCAACACCGCAATGCAATAAAAGTGAAATTAATTTGAAAACGAGCCGAATCGTATAAAAAACAAACAATTTTGCATGCTTATATTCGAATAAGTGGATACACCACCCGCTTATTGCCTTCAGGAAACCCTAATCTTGCCTGATTGCTTTATCTTCTTGGCCACATAGCCGTATAAACGCACACCCAGCAATACCATCAATAAACAGCCATAAATAAATTGCTCAAAGTAGTCCGAACGAATCTGCCAAATGAAATGCACCATCACCAGCAACGCGATGATGTACACCAGCTTATGTAGCTTCTGCCATTGTTTTCCCAACCTCCGCTGCATCGCCTTTGTTGAGGTCATCCCTAATGGCACTAACATCAGGAATGCCAGGAAACCCACAACGATATAAGGCCGCTCACTCAACTCCTTCATCAACAGATCTATTTGCCAGCCCAGGATAAACGTCACAAAAGCAAGCAGGTGCACCCCTGCATAAAACAAACTATAGAGCCCCATCATTCGCCGATAGCGCAGCAACACCTTCAGACCAAAGAGCCTTTTCAAGGGCGTGATTAATAGCGTTATCCACAAAAGATTTATCGCCCACAGACCCGTTTGCTTCACAATTTCCAACGCGGGGTCTGCGCCTAAATTGAAGCTATAGGCATCATAAGTCAGCAAGCCAAGCGGGCCGAGTGGCAATAAAAAAACCAGCCACCACAATAATCGCCTCGCAAGCCCGTTTTGATACCTGCTCAAAACCACTTTTTCAGGTCCATGCCCTTATACAGCTCAGCCACTTCACTGGCATAACCATTAAAAGGCAAAGTATCCACCCGATTTGGGCTAAACAGTGATGACGGCAGGCGGCGCTCTGTTGCCTGACTCCAGCGCGGGTGATCCACCTGAGGATTTACATTCGAGTAGAACCCGTATTCATGGGGCGCCATTTGATGCCAGGTAGTTCTGGGCATTTTGTCAGTTAATCGAATCCGAACAATCGATTTAATACTCTTAAAACCATATTTCCAGGGCACTACTAAACGCAAAGGCGCACCATTTTGGGGCGGCAGTGCATTACCATAGACCCCCACTGCCAGCATCGTTAACGGGTGCATAGCCTCATCCAGCCGCAAGCCTTCTGTATAAGGCCACTCTAACGTACTAAAACGCGACCTTTGCCCCGGCATCTGGTCAGGATCGTGCAGCGTTGTGAATTCTACATACTTTGCCTTTGAGGTCGGCTCAAATCGCTTCAACAAATCAGCCAGTGATAAACCGACCCAAGGTACCACCATCGACCAGGCCTCCACACAACGAAGACGGTAGATTCGCTCCTCCAGCAAATGAGGCCTAATCAGGTCCTCCAGATTGTAAACACCCGGCTTACTCACTTCACCGCTAATCTCAACCTTCCAGGGGTCTGTATTAAAATTTCGAGCATGCCGTGCGGGATCTTTTTTATCCGTTCCAAATTCGTAAAAGTTGTTATAACTCATCACATGAAAATAAGGCGTCATGGCTTCCGTGACTGACAATTTCTTATTTGCCTGACTGGCACGGATTTTAGCCTGCAACCAGCCGGGACCTCTGTAGATCGGCAAATCCTTCTCAGTTTCATATTTAGGAATGGCATTGACAGAGCCTGCGGCCAGCAGAGCAGAGGAACCTAAAGCGGCACGCATAAAGCGCCGGCGGTCCAGATAAACAGTCTCAGAGGTAATTTCAGACGAAGGTATCAAATCAGGTTTTTTAATAAACATATTGGTATCCACAGGCAGCCAGATATACAACAAGACTAACGCCTGAAGATGAAAAGCACCTGAAAAATTACAATTTCACATTATTTCTATAGTCTGCAGACATAAAAAAACCGGCACTCCCATCAATACATGCCGGTTTTTTTTGATTTACAGCCCAATCAAGCGGTGCGCTTACGCCTACGCCAGATCCACAGCAGAGGCCCTGAAACCGCATAGGCCAGCAACAATAACCAGAGGAAGGTCGGTGGATTAATGGAGATAATTGCCAACCCCAGCACAATCGCCGTCAGGATAATAAAAGGCACCTTACCCCTGAAATCCACATCCTTAAAGCTGTAATAAAGCACATTACTGACCATCAGCACCCCGGCAGCCGCCAGATAAAACGCGATCAGGTAGCTGTACTGAGAAGCATCTATCCCGTACTCGACCGCCGCCCAGACTAAACCCGCAACAGCCGCCGCGGCAGCCGGACTAGGCAAACCGATAAAATAACGTTTATCCACAGAGCCAATCTGCGTATTAAAACGCGCTAAACGTAAAGCCGCACCCGCCACGTAGATAAAGGCGGCAAACCAGCCCAGCTTACCCATATCCGCAAGCACCCAGTTAAAGGCCACCAGCGAAGGTGCAACCCCAAAGGACACCATGTCAGATAACGAATCGTATTCAGCCCCAAATGCACTGGAGGTATTTGTCATACGGGCGACACGACCATCCAGACCATCAAAAACCATGGCAACAAAGATAGCAATGGCTGCATTTTCAAACTGGCCAGCCATGCCAGAGGTTACCGCATAAAAACCCGCAAACAGTGCACCTGTCGTGAACAGGTTAGGCAGCAGATAGATACCCCGGCTGCGCGGCTTAGAATGCTCCACGTCGGCATCCGACTTAGTGTTGTCCTGTTGATCAGTCATACTGTTTTCAGATCCTGTTATCACAAAGAACCGACATTCTACTGCGCACAGGCCCTTAACCTCAAATAACAAATCACTAGCTGCTGCTTTCAGATCAATAAATAAGCCCGGGGATCTCAATTGAGCAAACTCGCCAACCACCCCAAGCCCACGCACATCAACAGTTATGCCAAAATATCTCAGGTTGACAACTCCAAAACCTGATCGTTCACTCAATAAAAATCAAATTTTTCCTTTGAAAAAGTTCGCACAAAGTATTATTACTATTCGGGTTGCAGCGGCCATTACCATGAAAAATTGGTATTTCCAGACGCAATAATAAAAATAACAACCTTCAATTAAAAATGAAGGACGTTGGTACAGTTTGTGCTTGAACTATAAATACACATACGAGCTTAAACAGTTGAGGAATTACAAATGAAAAAACTTTTAGTGGCAGCTTTAGCTACCGTTGCATCAACAGGCGCAATGGCAGCCGGTACACTGGATGCAGTAAAAGAACGTGGCTACATTCAGTGTGGCGTAACAAGCGGTGTCCCTGGTTTTTCGGTGCCTGATGATAAAGGTAACTGGAAAGGGCTTGATGTGGACATCTGCCGTGCCGTTGCTGCTGCAACTCTTGGCGATGCATCAAAAGTCAAATACACCCCTCTAACTGCCAAGGAACGTTTCACCGCATTGGCTTCCGGTGAAATTGATATGTTATCCCGTGTAACCACCTGGACACTGAGCCGTGACACTCAGCTGGGTATCAACTTTGCTGGCGTGACTTACTACGACGGTCAGGGTTTCCTGGTTAAGAAAGACCTGGGCCTTAAAAGTGTTAAAGAATTAAGCGGCGCAACCGTGTGTGTACAATCTGGTACCACCACCGAACTGAACATGGCCGATTACTTCCGCTCTAATGGCATGGAGTACAAGCCAGTTGTATTTGACACCAACGAACAAGCCGCTACCAGCTTTGATACCGGCCGTTGTGATGCGTTCACCACTGACTTGTCCCAGGCTTATGGCCTGCGTACCCGCATGAGCAACCCTGCCGCAGTTGTTTCGCTGCCTGAAGTGATCTCTAAAGAGCCACTGGGCCCGGTTGTGCGCCAGGGTGACGATAACTGGTTTAATATCGTCAAGTGGTCACTTAATGCCATGCTGAATGCTGAGGAATTAGGCATTACCTCCGCTAACGTCGATAAAATGAAGTCCAGCACTAACCCGAATGTGAAGCGTATTCTGGGTGTGGACAATACCTTAGGCAAAGGCATGAAGCTTGATAATGCCTGGTCTTACCGCATCATCAAACAAGTTGGCAACTACGCTGAAGCTTTTGATCGCAACGTAGGTAAAGACTCTCCTCTGCAAATCGATCGTGGTATCAACAAGCTGTGGAATAACGGTGGTCTGCAGTACGCACCACCTATCCGTTAAGACTTACTCTCACTGCAACCGTAGCGTCTGAGTTTTAGCACCTGCGACCGGGATTGTCTTCCCGGTCGCTTTATCCCCCTTAAGTGCGCTACCTTTTTAGAGATCGACCCATGTCTGACGATCCATCCAAACAAAAGCGCGGGGCGGACTCCCCACCCTCAGCACCTGAATCTCGCTTCTGGAACGACCCGGCCAAGCGCGCCTTGTTGTTTCAATTTCTGCTGATCGCTTCGATTTGTGGTGTTGGCTACGTGATGGTAACCAATACACTCAACAACCTGGAACAACGTGGTATATCCACCGGTTTTGAGTTCCTGGGTGAAGAAGCCGGATTTGGCATTCCCTTATCCCTGGTTGAATATGACGAATCACACACCTACGGCAGGACTTTTCTTGTAGGCCTGCTGAATACCGTGTTGATTTCAGTGATGGGCATTATTTCCGCGACTATCCTGGGGTTCACCCTCGGCATCGCACGCCTGTCTGACAACTGGCTGATATCACGACTTTCCACCGTCTATATCGAAATTTTCCGTAACATTCCTTTACTGTTACAGATTTTTTTCTGGTATTTTGCCGTGTTACGGGCACTACCCTCCCCCCGGCAAAGCATTGAATTTCTGGGCAGCTTTCTGAATATCAGAGGTTTGTCCATGCCGTCGCCTGTGGCTCAGGACGGCTTTAGTTATGTTATCTATGCACTCGTACTTGCGATCATTTTGTGCGTTTTTGTTGCCAAACGCTCCAAAAACATGCAAAACGCCACAGGTCAGACTCTGCCGGTTACCTGGATCAACCTGGGTTTACTGATCGGTTTGCCGCTGCTGGTCTTCCTGGTCAACGGTATGCCCATGACACTGGATCACCCTGAGTTAAAAGGTTTTAACTTCAAAGGTGGCATGACGCTTATTCCTGAACTGGTCGCACTCTGGCTGGCACTCACTATTTATACCGCCGCCTTTATTGCCGAAACCGTCAGGGGTGGCATTCTGGCAGTACCGGGCGGCCAACTTGAAGCAGCCTCTGCGTTAGGCTTGCCAAAAGTACGCACCCTTCGCCTGATCGTTATCCCTCAGGCAATGCGCGTTATTATTCCACCGCTGACCAGTCAGTATCTGAACCTGGCAAAAAACTCATCGTTAGCAACCGCGATTGGCTACCCCGACCTGGTCAGTGTATTCGCCGGTACAACACTCAACCAAACCGGCCGTGCCATCGAAGTGATTAGTATGACAATGGCGGTCTACCTGGCACTGAGCCTGCTGACATCTCTCTTTATGAACTGGTACAACAAGCGCATGGCGCTGGTTGAGCGATAGGAGGCTGGTAATATGAAATATGAAATACAACCCACACTGGCTCCACCTGCCAGCACCGTTGGTCTGATCGGATGGCTTCGCAAGAATCTGTTTAACGGGCCGTTCAATTCAATATTTACACTGCTGCTGGGTTATCTGGTTATTTCGCTCTCAATACCCAGCCTGAACTGGCTGTTTATTGATGCGGACTGGTTCGGAAGCAGTCGTGATGCCTGTACCTCAGGTGGCGCTTGCTGGGTCTTTATCGGCAACCGCCTGGACCAGTTCCTATATGGTTTCTATCCGGATAGCGAGTACTGGCGGCTCAACTATAGCTTCCTGATACTGGTCGTTGCGATTGCCTGGCTGCTGCTGCCTAAGACACCTTTTAAAGGTTTGGTCGGTTTCTTCGTGCTTGTTATCTACCCTATTATTGCCTTCTACCTGTTAACCGGCGGCTCGTTTGGCCTGCCTTCGGTAGATACGCATAAATGGGGCGGATTCAGTCTCACGCTGGTCCTCGCCTTTGTTGGTATTGTGGCTTCTTTGCCGTTTGGTGTGTTGCTGGCGCTTGGGCGAAGCTCAGATATGCCCGTAGTACGTTCAATGTCGGTGATTTACATCGAGGTTTGGCGTGGTGTGCCGCTGATCACTGTGCTCTTTATGGCATCCGTGATGCTGCCCTTGTTCTTCCCTGAAGATATGACCTTTGACAAACTGCTGCGTGCTTTAATCGGCATCACGTTATTCCAGTCAGCCTATATGGCTGAAGTTGTCCGAGGTGGGTTACAGGCCATTCCAAAAGGCCAGTATGAAGCTGCAGACGCGCTGGGCCTGAGTTACTGGAAAAAAATGCTGCTGATTATTCTTCCTCAGGCTCTGAAACTGATGATTCCGGGTATTGTGAATACCTTTATCGCCCTGTTCAAAGACACCAGCCTTGTGGTGATTATCGGCCTCTTTGACTTGCTCGCCATTATGCAGGCGGCCAGTAACGACCCACTCTGGATTGGCTATGCAACAGAAGGTTATATCTTTGTTGCCCTGATGTTCTGGATATTCTGTTTTAGCATGTCACGTTACAGCATGCACCTTGAACGAAAATTGCACACTGGCCATGGCAACCGTGCCTGATTTGGAGACAACAAAAATGCTAAAAGATCCACACATCTCAGAGAACCTGATGGTCGAGCTGCGCAATCTGAATAAATGGTACGGCGACTTTCACGTATTAAAAAATATCAATCTTGAAGTCCGTAAAGGGGAACGTATTGTAATCTGCGGCCCATCCGGCTCAGGCAAGTCCACGATGATCCGTTGCATCAACCGCCTGGAAGAGCACCAACAGGGTGACATTATTGTTAATGGCATTCCCATGACTGCAGATCTGAAAAATACGGAGTCCATCCGTAAAGAGGTAGGCATGGTTTTCCAGCACTTCAACCTGTTTCCGCACCTGACCGTGCTGGAAAACTGTGTGCTGGCCCCTATCTGGGTAAGAAAAATTCCGCGTAAGGACGCTGAAGCAACCGCTATGAAGTTTCTGGAACGTGTAAAAAT
This sequence comes from Pontibacterium sp., assembly GCA_049599735.1. Classification (GTDB taxonomy): domain Bacteria; phylum Pseudomonadota; class Gammaproteobacteria; order Pseudomonadales; family Balneatricaceae; genus Pontibacterium. The sequence continues at coordinate 7,293 of JBMYOX010000028.1, forward strand.
TCCTGATCAAGCCAACAAATTTCCGGGGCAGTTATCCGGCGGACAGCAGCAACGTGTAGCGATTGCCCGCTCTCTCTGCATGAATCCGGATATTATGCTCTTTGATGAACCGACCTCTGCACTGGATCCCGAAATGATCAAGGAAGTGCTGGATGTCATGATCGAGCTGGCCGAAGAAGGTATGACCATGCTCTGTGTGACCCATGAGATGGGCTTTGCCAAAACTGTGGCTGACCGGGTTATCTTTATGGATGCCGGACAAATTATTGAAGAAAACGAACCAAACCAGTTCTTTAATAATCCCGAACATGAACGTACACAGCTCTTCCTGAGTCAGATTTTGCAGCACTGATACAAACTGCACCTCAGGCAAACCACCAACCCCGCTTTATGCGGGGTTTTTAGTCATCAGACGTTGATTGATAACCTTTATAAATGTAACTTTTCTGCATGGATAATCGCTCCCTTAAGCTCTTTCTTTGCCTCGCTGACTGTCTGCATTTTGGCCGGGCCAGTGAAGTCAGCCATATCAGCGCGTCTGCTCTTACCCGGGCCATCAAACAACTTGAGTCAGAGGTAGGCGCACGCTTGTTTGAGCGGGATAACCGTACTGTCAGCCTGACTCATGAAGGTGAGCTTTTCAGAAATTATGCCCGCGAAGCCCTGATTCAGTGGGATGTTATTCGCGATTCCCTGATGGAGGAAGCCAAAGAACTGCATGGCGAGATCAGCATGTACTGCTCCGTCACCGCCAGTTACAGTTTTCTCTATGATATTCTCAGTCAATTCCGCTGCAACCACCCCAAAATCGAAATAAAATTACATACGGGTGACCCCGAGCACGCCATCGCCCGGGTTTTATCCGGCCAGGAAGATATCTCGATTGCCGCACGCCCAACCCACCTGCCTGCCGGTTTAGCCTTTAAACCGATTGCCGTCTCTCCCTTGTTATTTATAGCGCCAGCCAGCGAGCCTTCACTTGAGGCACTGTTAAAAGCCCCTATCTCGGCACAGCAATGGTCACAAATGCCGATGATTCTTTCCGAAGGTGGCCTTGCCCGCGAACGGGTTGACACCTGGTTTGAAAATATCGGCCTGAAGCCTGAAATTTACGCACAAGTTGCGGGTAATGAAGCGATTGTCAGCATGGTGAGTTTGGGCTTTGGTGTGGGTATTGTGCCGCGTATTGTGCTGGATAACAGCCCCCTCGCAGATCGGGTCCGGGTACTGGATGTGACCCCGGAACTGGAGGCTTATGATGTAGGACTCTTTGCCCTGGAGAAAAAACTAAAAAGCCCTCTGATCAGGGCGTTCTGGTCACAGCTTAAAGACTGACAAACTGTACATACACGGCTTGATTTAAGCCGTTATTAAAAAGGCTTTTACATCCCTGTAAAAGCCTTAAGCAGATGTGAGCTAACTCACTATACTCCTGTGCAAATCACTCGTCATTTTCGACTTCCTCTTCAGCCGGATAGTCTTTACGTTGTGCCCAGATATCACTGCCCAACAGGTAAGACGCAGTACCTTCTTCCGCTTCTTCAGGGTCCAGTTCCTGCAACCAGACGGTGTACAAACTCCTGCCATCCGGTGATGCAATATTCTGCACCTCTTTTTCCTCAGCTGCTGAGTTCACAATCGCCTCGTTAGTATCTGAACCATCACTGTTTGCAGGTACTTTATCCCAGGTCAGTCCGGCATCAATCGAGCGGGTCATAAACAGATCTGTCTCTATGCCAGTGCCCATCTCAAAAGTACCATAACTGATAAACAGCGTATCAGGTGCGGGAGTCTCAACACCCGCGATAGGTTCTGAAGTAGGGATCAATCGTGGATCCAGCGTTGAAATCAGGTTATTAGGCACATTTGAGATATTAATAGGCGCATTCCAGGTCAGGCCCCGGTCAAACGAACTGATCAGGTGGAAATCATTTGGCAGATGGCCCTGCGAAGTCACACGCCAGGATTGTGTATATTCATAACCCACGTAGATTGAGCTGCCCCTCAGGAAACCGCGGGGAGAAAAAGTATTTTCCCAGCTGTTTTCCCAACTGGCATCATCCATATTGGTCTGATCCCAGGTGCCTTTGATGGTTTCATCAGCCCCTGCGGTTCTGGCACTCATATTCAGGCTGTTCTTACTCAAATCACTGAGCGCAAAACCATCTGCCAGACTGAGGTACATATCCGAAGAACCTCCTTTAGTTTCAGCACCGGATTTATACAAAATGCCCCAAAGATAATCCTCGGGGGTCGCTTCTGTCTCATCCACCTGACGAATCAGCGTCAGACGACGTGCATTTTCAAGCACCGGCTTGCCATCATCTTCCCGGGGTTTAAGCTGGTTAACAATCATGCCTGGTGCAATGGCAATTTCACTCGCAGGTGCTTCCATATCAAAGGTATGCACGTAGGCAATTTTGCCCTGCTTTTCAAGCGGAATACTATCTTGTGTACCGCTGTTAGGCACGCCGGGCAGGTTATCCGCTTCACCTTTAGTTTCTTCATAACCCAGAATTACCTGACGACCAAAGAGGCCGATAATCGCGCGGCTTGCGCCGGTATCCCCGTTTAATAACTGAGGCTCCACATCTATATTGTCATCTTCTTCCGCATAGATACCTACAATAGGATCCATGTGGCCGACGGCACCCAATATTGGATCTATGTGGCCGCTATAACATTTACCATCGTCATTGTGGTCTGCTTCACTGAAAGCACCATTATCTTCACAAAGTGCAACACAATATTGTGCACCGGTATCCACATTGGCCGCCTGGCAAACCGCATTATCCGTAATCGGCACGGGATAACTCAGGTTATTCAACGATTTGGGTTTAGTTGTATCATCAACCACTTCCACACCATCGGTTGCTTCAAACTCACTCATGGGCAGGTAGCTGTACCAGATGTCTGCCTGATGGTTTGTAGAAGCACCACTCCAGCCATCCCCCGGACCTGAACCACCGCCCGGACGTAAACCTTCAGGGTCTTCCTGCCAGGTCAGCACAAAACCTTCGGCGCTTGAGTCAATAGCAAGTTTATTACTGTCACGACGACCGGAGGTCAGCTGCATCGGTGTGTGCCAGTCAATAGTATGAGCATCTGCGTTATAGACACCGCGCACAGTCATAATACAGCTGAAAGGCACCTCATGGGCCGGTACTATGTCGTCAGCAAACGTCTCTTCACCTTTATAGTCGATAGTGCCTTGCGGACCATTAACCAGATAAAGGTCTTCAGCATAAAGTGTTTCACCATCAACGCCGGTATTTTCAAGGTTCAGCGGATTACCACTGGGGCAGTATTTATCATTCCAGGCCAGTAATACTTTGTCTGCTTCTGTTTTGATAACCGGTTTAAAAGAGTGACCGTTATAGGCGACTTTGTTGCCGTCACCATGAAAATCAACATCAATAGATGACTTCTCTGCTGTTCTGGAGACATTCACGGACTTCCATGACTCTCCTTTATCCAGAGACAGGGCTACAAAAACATCGGCGATATGTTCGATATCAGGGATTTCAGAGCTGCCGGTTCCCATCAGGAAGTCGCCCATCATAATATCGGTATAACTGATGAGCAGCGGACGAACCTGAACCGTATCGTCAACCTCACCCGCAGCACTTGTAGAATCAACCCGGATCATCATTGATGTCACACTTTGGCCACCACTGCCTGCCCCCGGGGTTCTGGAAATATTTTTATGAACGGTAATATCTCCGCTCATGACTTCCTGGAAATGCACTTCAGCTTCTTCTTCAGTCACCACCACATCATCAGGTGAGCTTGTCTCAGCAATCACAGCGGCCAGAATCGCAGGCAACTGAGCGGCCAATACCTGCGCTTCCTGTATCGTCATCTCTGACAGGTCAAGGTTATCCAGATCAAAACCCGCATCAGCCAATGCGACTTCCAGCGCGGCCACCGCTTCTTCAGTGATGGTAATGCCATTCTTTCTGATGCCATCAGAATCCAGAGACTGTAATAACACCAGGATATTTTTGATACGCTGATCGGTGGTATCGGCACCTTCAAAAAAATCTAACGGGGAAACACGATCAAGACGCCCCGTTAAACGGCCTAAGCGAATCTGATCGCCAATCAGGAAGGAGACCTGTCCACCCTGCGCATAATCATACCGGCCACCGCTGCTTGTTATGCCACTATAAGTACCCTGGTAGGTCAGGCCATCCACGGGTGAATCAACAAAAGTACCAACCTCAAGTGGTCCTGGAACTGTAACAGTTGTCGTTGCAGTTGTAGCTGTAGCTGTAGAAGCTGGCAAAGCAGAATCCGTACTACTCTCACCGCCACAACCCACAAGTGATATTGCCGCTGCCAGCGCAATACCCATTGCTAATTTATTCTTTATTAATCTGTCCATTGTCATTCCCTCGGCGAGTCCACTCTACCGGGAACCCGCTCCATTTAGTCACTGCTCATTGTTTTAAACAACCTCCAATTCATAATCTGAATAGTAGTTCAACACTATAAAATGTGTGGTTAATCCAGGTGAAATCGACGCATGCAAAACGGTCAAAAATCAACCACAAAAACACTTAAAAAACGCTACTAGTGTACATTTTCCAAACAGAACTAAAATTCAAAAATACCTAAGCCTCTTTGCTTCAGGCATAAAAAAAGGCCGCTTAAATAAGCGGCCTTTGTTTGAAAAATATCTAAATAATCAGAGAGTTAAAACCTTCTCTCCCCGTGCAATACCCGATACACCCGAGCGCACTACTTCAAGGATACTCGCAACTGAAACCGCTTCGATAAACGCATCCAGTTTGCTGCTGGAACCCACCAACTGCACCGTGAATGTATTTGGTGTTGCGTCTATGATCTGACCCCGGAAAATATCGGCCGTGCGTTTGATTTCTGCTCGCACAGTGCCATTATTCGCCTTAAGTTTAATCATCATCAGCTCGCGCTCGATGTGCTCACCCTCGGTCAGGTCAACCACTTTCACCACATCAATCAGCTTATTCAGCTGCTTGGTGATCTGCTCAACCACACGGTCATCACCCTGGGTAGTCACAGTCAGACGGGACAGAGTTTCGTCATCCGTAGGCGCTACCGTCAGCGATTCAATATTGAAGTTACGCTGGGAAAACAGGCCCACTACACGGGACAAAGCCCCCGCTTCGTTTTCCATCAAAACAGAAATAATGTGACGCATGATTAAGTCCTCTCCGTTTTGCTCAGCCACATATCCCGCATGGCACCACGTGGCACCTGCATAGGATAAACATGCTCAAACGGATCTACCGCAATATCCATAAAGACCAGACGATCTTTCATTGCAAACGCTTCACGCATTGCCGCTTCCAGATCTTCATACCTGTCTACTTTTATGCCCACATGGCCGTAAGACTCAGCCAGCTTCACAAAGTCAGGCAGTGACTTCATATATGACTGTGAATGGCGAGACTCGTAGTTCAGATCCTGCCACTGGCGCACCATACCCAAAGACTGATTATTCAGGCAGATAATTTTTACGGGTATGTCGTACTGGCTACAAGTCGACAACTCCTGAATATTCATCTGGATACTGCCTTCACCGGTCACACAAGCCACGTCTGCATCCGGGAAGTTCATTTTCACACCCATCGCGGCTGGCAGACCAAAACCCATCGTGCCCAGACCACCCGAGTTGATCCAACGGTTTGGCTTGTTGAACTTATAGTACTGCGCCGCATACATCTGATGCTGACCTACATCAGAACAGACATAAGCATCACCACCGGTCACTTTATCCAGCATCTCGATAACCTGCTGGGGTTTCATCAGCTCAGAGTCATCCGTAAGGAAGCGACCACCGTGACGGCCACGCCACTCTTCAATCTGCTCCCACCAGGATTTTAATGCTTCGGCATCAATCTGCTTCGCGGAAGCTTTAACCACCGTCAGCATTTCTTCCAGCACATTTTTTGCAGGCCCAACAATCGGAATATCCGCTTTGATGGTTTTAGAGATAGTCGCCGGATCGATATCCACATGGATGATTTTTGCCGTCGGGCAGAACTTATCAACACCGTTAGTTACACGGTCATCAAAACGTGCACCGATATTTAAAATCACATCTGCATGGTGCATTACCATATTGGCTTCATAGCTGCCGTGCATACCCAGCATACCCACGTTTTGCGGATCGCGGCCAGGCAGTGCACCCAGCGCCATCAGGGTATTCGTACAAGGTACGTTGGTCAGGCGAATCAACTCACAGAGTTCATCACTGGCATGACCGATAACCACACCACCCCCGGCCAGAATAACCGGACGTTTGGCGTTCAGGAATAACTCCATCGCTTTTTTGATCTGACCACCGTGACCACGGCTGACCGGATTATAAGAGCGCATTTTAACGCTTTTAGGGTATTCATACGGAAAGCGGTCAGTCGGTGTTGTCATATCCTTAGGGATATCCACAACCACAGGGCCCGGACGACCAGTCTGGGCAATATGAAACGCCTTTTTGATGATCATCGGAATATCTTCCGGGCGCTGCACACTGAAGTTGTGCTTAACCACCGGGCGGGAAATACCGATCATATCGGTTTCCTGGAAAGCATCTTCGCCGATCAGATGGCTCATAACCTGGCCGGTCAGCACCACCATTGGAATAGAATCCATATAAGCGGTCGCAATACCGGTAACCGCATTTGTCGCGCCCGGGCCTGAAGTCACCAGGGCCACACCCGCTTTACCAGTCGCACGTGCATAGGCATCAGCCATATGCGTTGCCGCCTGCTCATGGCGAACTAAAACGTGTTTAACATCTTCCTGCTGGAATAAGGCATCATACAGGTGCAGCACAGAGCCGCCCGGATAACCATAGATGTTTTCAACACCCTCATCTTTAAGGGCACGCACGATCATTTCTGCGCCTGAAAGTAATTCCACTGTTTCACCCTCTCACTGCGTCGGGCTGGCTACCGACAAAAAATTCTTAAGGTCAAATTCCTGCAACGAATGAACGCAGTCTGCCTACCAAGCGATAGTGACGCCCTGATGAGGTAAACTTATAAAACCGTTCCTGATAAACGAAACACAAGGGCTTACGTTCGGGTGCTCGCCAGGGCTGAGGATCGCTCAGCTGGCAGACCTTTCAGAAAGTTAAGCTGCAAGTGCTTAACCCCGTCGGACATTCGGGGTGGCCTAGTAGTCCAAGGTCGGAAGAAAATTGGCTGCAATTCTCGCATTAACCCGGACATTGATCAACCAACAAGCAATAAAAACGACTGGTGCAGAGTTAATTTGTTCGGGTTATAGTGACAGCAGCCGTTTGGCGCTATTTAAGCGGGCTCTGCTGTGTTAAAACATGCCCCAAGTTCATACGAGGAATAGTTAAATGAGCATTGCCGAAATTAAAAATAAAGAGCGTGTTATCAACGAGCTAATGCTCTTTATCCGTAAAGTTTTATCAGAGCCCGAAATTTGTGAAGCCGCGCTGGAGATCGCCCGCCAGCATTTGAATGACCCTAACGCAGATGTTGTGATTGCAGACGCACTGTCTGCCGCCACCAACGTCAAAATTCCGGTAGAGCACAGTGATGCTGACAAACTGTTCCTGCAGGTTCTCAAAGATGTGGTTAAAGACGAGCAGGCGCTTTATTAATCATAAACCCCGCTGATACCTGCGCTATCTGCCAGGGCGGCACAATCGCACAGACTCAAAGCCCGCTATCTAACGGATACGGGCTATTTTTTTGTCCGAAAAGGCATGACTAACAAACCAATTAACCACTGGGTGTCTTTGGGGTTCTCATAACCTTTCACACCAATGCTCATGCCCTGGTGCCCGGCACGCGGCTGCGCCTTATAAGTCCCAAAAAGGCGATCCCACCAGGGCAGGTTAAACCCGTAGTTACTGTCCGTTTCATCCCGTTCTGATGAATGGTGCACCCGGTGCATATCCGGCGTCACCAGCACCCACCTCATATAACGATCCAGCGTTTTTGGCAAACGGATATTGCCATGATTAAACATCGCCGCAGCATTCAGAATCAGCTCAAATACAATCACCGCCAGAGGTGGTACACCCAACGCACAAACCAGTACAAACTTAATCAACATGGAGAGTATGATTTCAATCGGATGAAAACGGGCCCCGGTAGTGACATCGTAATCCAGATCCACATGGTGCACCCGATGCAGGCGCCACAGCACCGGAATCTTGTGAAAGATGACATGCTGGCTATAAATCGCCAGATCCAGCAGCAGCACACAAATAATCAAACTCAGTACTGCGGGTATTTCAACCAGATTAAACAGCCCCCACTGTTGTGACTGTGCCCAGACAGCAACCCCCACCGCCGCAGCCGGGAATAACAGACGTAATATCAGGCTATTCAAAACCACCAGGCCGATGTTATTCACCCAGCGTACTGCTTTGGAGATGCGCAACTCACGGCGAGGCGCGAGCAATTCCCAGCCGGCCACCAAAGCCAGCACTCCAAAGAAGCAGCTCAGGCGAATGGTAGTTTCGTGGGTGACGATAAAAGTGGATACATCCATCTTGGCGACCTGAATAGAATCAAGGGTTGGTTAGATACTTTAACCTGTGTTTAAAAAGCTGAAAATTTATTTGCCATCTTTAACCCGGATTGAATACTGGAATGACTGCAAAGTGGCAGCCAGTTCTACTTGACCACTTCACCCCAGTTTCGTTACCAATAGATAAACTTGGCGACCGCTAAACGCCCCGATTCCATATCCACGGCAATCTCATCGCCCGATGCAAGGCCACCGATAAGCCACCTCTGCGCTAACGGGTTTTCGATCTAATACGGAATCGCCCGCTTCAGCGGATGCGGCCCGCCGATGGGTGCGATATGTTACTCAGCAAAACAATACAGCAAACCCGCGCCACCGGTGCCTTGAAGATTTTTCTGACTGCACCCTCTGGACTGGTGCGAAAAATTCCATGACTTTGACCAGCTGTCTGCGTTGAGCCCAACTTTATCATGATGACCCACGACAGCTGATCCCTGATCGTTGCTGGTCCAGCCTTTACATGTGGTATCCGTGAACGGGGAAAATGCGGTACCGTCAGAGCGCGATCCGGTCAAAATGTCATGCTGATTGGGTTTGTCACCACGGCCATTAATGAGGGTTCCGTTTTCGCTGAGGGCGGTTTCTTTACTAATATTATTGCCGCTGTGCAGTTGCTCAACATCACTGGCGATCAGCACACCTGTTGCATTGTGCCAGGGGCCTTTGCCGATACGATCACGCGCGTGAACGGCCGCCACGTTATTTTCGGGATTTTTAAAATCTATTTTACCGCTGGTACTAAGGTATGCACGCCAGGTTTTGCTGCCAGCCCCGGCAGCGACAGCCAGCTTCTGGCAGTGTGCATCAGCGCCTGCCAACCCACCATAATTTGCGCCATCTCCGCCGCCTGTACTGGTAACAAAAAAGCTCATAGCCTTATCCGCTGCACTTACAGGTTGAAGACTAACCATTGCTGCCATTGGCAACACAAGGAAAAGTGATTTTTTCATAGGATATCCGCTTGTCTCAGTTTTGTGGAAGTGCGTTCGCCATTTTGGGAGGATTCCTTCCCAAGGCACACGGCTTACAAACTTAACGCCGCTCTCAATACGTTTGAGATAGCATGCCGCAAGCCATCTGGTTAGTGTAGTGAAGGGTTAAAAAAATCCAATTAAGTTTCGTTTTTAACGCTTTATTTCTGTCATACCAGACGGCATACATACCAGACGGCATAGAAGGGATTATACCCCTCAGGACACTGAACGTTCTTTGCATACAGTACATAACCAGGTCGAATGCTGGGTACGGACTAAAGGTCCTCTACCCAGCTAAGCACTCGATTAGCGAAAGCTAAACGCTCCCGCCTCCACATCCACAGCAATCTCATCCCCAGTCGCAAAGTCACCGGCCAGTAACTTCTGAGCCAGCGGGTTTTCTATATATTGCTGAATCGCCCGTTTCAGGGGCCGCGCGCCATAGACCGGTTCAAAGCCCAGGTCCACCAGCTTATCCAGCGCCGTCGATGTTAGTGTGAGTGTCAGCTCCCGCTCGGCTAAACGGGCGCGCAGGCGGTTAAGCTGGATTTCAGCAATACCGGCCACCTGATTTTTCTTCAGACTATGGAATACCACCACTTCATCGATACGGTTAATTACCTCCGGTCGGAAGTGACCACCCACAGCCTCCATCACCGCGGCACGCATCAGGTTGTAATCGTCATCATCGCTGAAGTTCTGGATCAGGTCAGAGCCTAGGTTAGAGGTCATTACAATAATAGTATTACGGAAATCCACCGTGCGACCCTGACCATCGGTCAGACGACCATCTTCCAGTACCTGCAAGAGAATATTGAACACATCCGGGTGTGCTTTTTCCACTTCATCCAGCAGCAATACGGAATAAGGTTTACGGCGTACCGCTTCAGTCAGGTAACCACCTTCTTCGTAACCCACATAGCCCGGCGGCGCACCAATCAGACGGGCAACCGAATGTTTCTCCATAAATTCAGACATATCAATGCGCACCATCGCCTCTTCGGTATCAAACAGAAAACCCGCCAGTGCTTTGCAAAGTTCGGTTTTACCCACCCCGGTTGGCCCCAGAAACAGGAAAGAGCCATGGGGACGATTTGGATCAGACAGCCCCGCACGGGAACGACGCACCGCATTAGACACAGCCACCACGGCTTCTTCCTGCCCCATGACCCGCTTGTGCAGCTCAGTCTCCATGCGCAGCAGTTTTTCCCGCTCACCTTCGAGCATTTTACTGATTGGAATACCCGTCCAGCGGGAAACCACTTCAGCTACTTCTTCTTCGGTCACTTTGTTACGCAGCAGTTTATTTTTACTTTCGCCTTCCTGCTGTTCGGCTTCATTGGCTTGTTCCAACTGCCTTTCCAGCTCAGGGATACGGCCGTATTGCAGTTCAGACATACGGGAAAGATCACCTTCACGGCGGGCTTTTTCCATTTCCACACGCACCTGATCCAGCGCTTCTTTGACTTTTTGGGAGCCTTGTAAAACAATTTTCTCGGCTTTCCAGATTTCATCCAGATCAGCGTATTCTTTTTCTAACTGCGTAATATGCTCAACCAGCTCGGATAAGCGTTTTTTCGCCGCAGCATCTTTCTCTTTTTTCAGCGCCTCACGTTCCATTTTTAACTGAATTAAACGACGCTCCAGACGATCCAGATCTTCGGGTTTGGAATCAATCTCCATGCGAATACGGCTGGCGGCTTCATCGATCAGGTCAATCGCTTTATCAGGCAACTGCCGATCGGTGATATAACGCTGGGAAAGTTTTGCCGCCGCGATAATGGCAGAATCCGTAATATCCACCCCGTGATGCACTTCATAGCGTTCCTTAAGGCCCCGCAAAATCGCCACGGTATCTTCTTCGTTCGGCTCATCCACCAGCACCTTCTGGAAACGGCGCTCCAGCGCCGCATCTTTTTCCACATACTGGCGATATTCATCCAGAGTGGTTGCACCCACACAGTGCAGTTCACCACGCGCCAGTGCAGGTTTTAACATGTTACCCGCATCCATAGCGCCATCACCTTTACCCGCACCCACCATGGTATGTAATTCATCGATAAACAGGATAATCTGCCCTTCCTGTTTCGACAGTTCATTGAGTACTGCTTTCAGGCGTTCTTCAAATTCACCCCGGAACTTAGCACCGGCAATGAGTGCGCCCATATCCAGTGATAAAACCCGTTTATGCTTTAATCCTTCCGGCACTTCACCGTTAATAATGCGCTGGGCCAGCCCTTCCACAATCGCGGTTTTACCCACACCCGGCTCACCAATCAGCACCGGGTTATTTTTGGTGCGCCGTTGTAGCACCTGAATCGCACGGCGAATCTCGTCATCCCGGCCAATCACCGGATCTAACTTGCCTGCCTCTGCCTGAGAGGTCAGATCTACACAAAACTTATCCAGCGCCTGACGGCTTTCTTCTGCATTCGCATCTGCCACTGTTTCACCCCCGCGCATCTGATTAATAACAGCCTCAAGGCGTTGTTTGTTGATACCGGCTTTTCGCAGCAACTTACCGGCTTCAGATTTATCATCCACCAGAGCCAGCAGCACCAGTTCACTGGCGATATACTGATCACTCCGCTGCTGTGCCAGTTTGTCGGTCAGGTTAAAAATACGCCCGGTATCCGGTGAAATACGGATTTCACCATCGGGGCTTTGAACGCGGGGTAAGGATTCCAGTGTTTGTTCCAGCCCCTGGCGTAAGCGATTCAGATCAGCACCCGCCTGGGTCAGCAGTTGTTTAGCCGAGCCCTGCTGCTGATCCAGCAGCGCAATCAACAGATGCACCGGCTCTATATAATTGTGGTCACGACCCACCGCTAATGACTGAGCATCAGCCAGCGCTTCCTGTAGTTTGGCAGTAAATTTATCAGGTCTCATTTGAGCCTCCTTCAATCAAGCAGCCTGTCGGCCTGCGGTCAATGCACTCCCTTCATCAGGCAAGTGCGGAGTCTCCAGCTGCCACGCAAGAGAACACCCTATTTTCTGTTACTCTTATCATTGATGGGGATACTAAGACCGGCTTTCAAGATAACGCTGTACACTTATTGATCGGCAGACGTTTTAAGACTGAAACAAAAAATTAACCGTTCGGCCGTCATACCGTCACATAAATCGAGAAAAATGCAGCTCAACGCTCACCCCTTACAGGACCTGCATGATGAATAAAAATCAACTTCCCGGTGGTGCAGATCACCTGAATAAACAATGCTCTGATCTGGAAACTATCGTCGACAAAGCCATTAGCCGCCGTGGGTTTCTGCGAGGGGGCGCCACTACTCTGGGCCTTTTTCTCGCCGCAAACCCACTCGCACAGGCAATGGCAGCAGCAACCAGACCTGTCACCAGTACACTGCTAGGTTTCTCTGCGGTACGCGCCAGCACAGCCGATACATTTATCGTTCCGGAAGGTTACAGCGCACAGCCGTTGATCTCCTGGGGTGATCCAATCCTGCGTGGTGCACCGGCCTTTGATCAGTCCGGCACTCAGAGCGCGGCAGCACAGGCCGCTCAGTTTGGTGACAACACCGATGGCATGAGCCTGTTCCCGCTATCTGAAGACCGTGCGCTGCTGGCGGTGAATAACGAATACACCAACTACCAACTGCTGTTTGCACACCAAGGAGATGCCATGACAGCGGATGATGTGCGTAAATCTCAGGCCGCCCACGGTGTATCCGTATTCGAAGTGAAGCAGAACGCTGACGGCACCTGGGATTACCTGAATGATTCCGCCTATAACCGTCGTATCACCGCGTACACTGAGATGGAACTGACCGGCCCGGCGGCAGGTCATGATCTGGTGAAAACCAAAGCGGACCCAACCGGCACCAAGGTACTGGGTACGTTTAACAACTGTGCCAACGGTCAAACCCCTTGGGGCACCTACCTGACCTGTGAAGAGAACTTCAACGGTTACTTCTCCTCTTCCGATGCCGATATCAAACTGACCGCTCAGCAGAAGCGTTACGGGATCAAAGCAAAAGATCGCGGTTACCAGTGGGCGAAGTTCGACGCGCGTTTTGATCTGGCGAAAGAATCTCAGGAAGCCAACCGTCACGGTTGGGTGGTCGAGATCGATCCATTTGATCCCACTTCAACGCCGAAGAAACGTTCTGCATTGGGCCGCTTTAAGCACGAGAACGCAGCACTGACTATCAACAAAGACGGTCAGGTTGTGGTCTATCTGGGTGACGACGAGCGTGGCGAGCACTTGTACAAGTTCGTCTCTAAAGACCGTTACAACGCGAATGATATGAAAGCGAACCGCAACCTGCTGGAAGACGGCACCTTGTACGTGGCGCGCTTCAATGCAGCGGAAGGCGAGCTAAAAGGCAAAGGCGAGTGGGTTGAACTGACGCACGGCAAAAACGGCCTGACCAAAGAGAACGGCTTCGAAGATCAGGCAGCGGTGATGATCTTTGCCCGTGAAGCCGCCACTCAGGTGGGCGCAACCACCATGGATCGTCCTGAATGGGTGGCCGTACACCCGAACAACAAGACTGTGTTCTGCACCCTGACCAACAACAAACACCGTGGCAAGAAAGACGGCCAGCCGGTGGGCGGTCCTAACCCACGCATCAACAACAAGTACGGTCAGATCGTACGTTGGTGGCCTGCCAATGAAGATCACGCCGCCGCGGAATTTGACTGGTACCTGATGGTGATCGCCGGTAACCCGGACGTTCACTCCGGCAACCTGTACGCGGGTTCCAGCAACATCAGCAACGAAAACATGTTCAACAGCCCTGATGGCCTGGGCTTCGATGATGCCGGTCGTCTGTGGATTCTGACCGACGGCAAGTACTCCAACAAGGATGACTTCGCCGGCATGGGGAACAACCAGATGTTGTGTGCGGACCCGGAATCGGGCGAAATTCGCCGCTTTGCAACCGGCCCGATCGCTTGTGAAATTACCGGCCTGACCTTCTCACCTGATCAGCGCACCATGTTCGTTGGTGTCCAGCATCCGGGTGAAAAAGGCAAACCGTCTCACTTCCCGGCAGGTGGCGATAGCAAACCACGTTCCACCATCATGGTGGTGCGCCGTAACGATGGCGGCATTATAGGCGCATAGCCGGTCTTAAAATGCTTTTTTACAGGTTGGGACGAGCGCAGCAGCTCCCAACAACAAGGGCAGACTTAAGCCCTATGAAAAAAGCGCTGTCGATCAGGACCAGCGCCTTTTTCTTTCACCGCAGAGTGCAATTAATCATACCCAACCAGAGCGCTTCTATTTTTCTAAATTATTTCCGTAACAGAATTTCCGTAACAGAGGTGCTCAGGGAGGAAAATTTCTGCATATCGCCAGGCTTCCTCATTGCGGTCATCTGCTATAGATCCCGCTAAAGTTCCCAGCGCAAGAGAGAGAAGACGAATGACTTCTGCAGCTAAAATTAACTTATATTCATCTTTCTACGTAAGCGCCCATAAACAACACCTCTCAATTTTTTAAAATCATCAAACGGGATAATCGCTATAGAGACACAATAAAACAGACCAAAAAATACAATAATTAAAAATAGTTTATACTCATAGCTATAACCCTGAAGCTGATCAAAATAGCCAACCAGGCAGTACCCAAACACTCCGGTCAAAGCTGACATTATAAACCCGGAACGTTGCGCTAAAAGATATTCAGACCAGGTAGCTCCTACTATGCTTATAGCCAGGCTTCCCATAGAGATATATAACCACAGAGATGCAACCGTATGGGCAGCGGCTACCGCATATATATTATATTGCGCAGCAATCAAACACCCGGGAACCAGAATAAGAAGATAAACAATTTGATTTTTAACTTCTTTATAAACGTTATCAGTTGCCTGAACAACCGCCCCGGCAAGATGCAATATATTATCCATAGCCGCCGCCACACATAATATTTTCAATACCCACGAAGCACCAGACCAGCTTTCTCCATATAAACCAATAATCAAATAATCACTTGCAATAAAAACACCTGTTAGTATAGGAATAGATAATATACTAACCGAGGACAATGTTTTTAAATATTCACTTTTAAGTTTGTTTTTATCATCCTGAACATCTGAATAAACGGCAAACATTACAGAAGAAATTGAAACTGCTATTTTTTGCATCGGTAATGCAGCCAGCTGATAAGCCCGGGAATACAAGCCTAACGTAGCCGCATCAAAAAATTTACCTATAACCAGGTTATCTGAATTTGAGCTGGCAAAATTTATAGAGTTTTTTATGCTTACACTGGTACTATATTTTAAAATATCTTTTATATCGCAAAAAGAAGTACTGAATTTATGGCTGATTTCGGAAGAGAAATACAACCATACAGACGAGATAATCATTGCAAGTACATTCCCAATAACCATACTCCAGACACCATAATCTGAGTATGCCAGAGCAATGCTCACACCACCTCTAAAAACAACACCACAAATCAAATCAACCTTTGCTATCAATTTAAATTTCATGCTCCGCATTAAATACCCTCTGGGTACCGATGCAATTGCACTAAAAAACAATCCAACAGACATTACAATTATTATTTTTTGAAGAACGTCTTCTTCAAAAAATAAAGAAATATATTCAGCAGCAAAAAAGAAGGTGAGGAATAAAAACATCGCCATAAAAAATGCGACAGTATTCGCTGCTTTTATATGTTTTTCATTTAAATCTTTCTTTTGAACAATAGAAGAAGAGACACCAAAGGCTGCAACATATTCCGAAAAACCCACAAAAATCATTGCCAGCGTTATTATCCCAAAGTCTGATGGTGATAACAACCTGGCTAATATAACGCCTACAACGATCCCCGAAAAAGTTTGACCTAATACATTAAAAAAATTCCACAACACACTACTTGCATTTTTACCAAACATTTAAGCGCCACCATCCTTTTTAACAGTTTGCCTTACCTTAAATAAACTCTACTCAAAAGGAGTAACGTCACGGGAATTTTTGCATACAGATCAAAGAAACCTGAGACACGCTTCCTGCCATGAAGAAACAGATCATCTTAAACATCCACAATTACATCACCAGACAGGCTTATAATCTCACACCTCCTGATCAGCCACTACAGCCAGGCCCCCTAAAGATTATATAAATCATATAAAATAGCTATATCCGGCTGATTTTCAGTAGCAGGAACACAGATATTCAACGGGTGTATCGCTCAACTTCTTTGCCCTTCGGCAGGCACTTACTGATAACTATAGGTATGATGACCGGTTTCCCGGTCTCCTGAATGGTCAACCATCAGGTAGCTCAATTCAGCGATATAATAAGCTGCTTTCCAGATCATCCCCTATGCTATCGCCCAGTGAGTACCGTTTTCAAAAAATACCGGGCAATCACTGTTGAGCCCGGTCCGAAGCAACGTCACCGGACTGATCACAGCCCTTGCAACCAGCACAGCCCTGAGGTTTTCCGCAGCCCGCTTTCAGACTGCGGCGCAGAAAACGAATAAGCCAGAGTACAATCACGGCCACAACCACCAGCACAACTAATCCATCCGGCACGCTCAGATCGCTCATAAGAAAAGACTGCCCAGCTGATAGGTTAAATAACCACCAACCCAGGCCAGACATAAACCGGTCAGAATAGACACCAGCGCCCAGTGCCAGCTACCTGTCTCGCGACGAATTGCGGCAATCGTTGCCAGACAAGGCATATAAAGCAGAGTAAAGACCATCAGCGCCAGACCGGATGCCGGTGATAAACCCGCTAACAGAGCCGCTTGCAAACCCGCTGTACCCATATCACCCGCCTGATAAACAACCACCAGAGTTGCGGCGATAACTTCTTTAGCAATAAAACCGGATAACAGCGCCACCGTTTCCTGCCAGCCTAAACCCATAGGCGCAAAAAGCGGCGACACAAAGTGACCCATTTGTTCCAGCCAGGACTGATCTGCATTTTGCGGAAAGGTTTGTAACAGCCAGATAAGCAAAGAGCCCACCAGAATCACACCGCCTATTTTAGACAGGAAGTCTCCGGCCTTATCCCACACATGCATAAACAAAGAACGGGGTGAGGGGAAACGCCAGGGGGGCAGTTCCATAATAAAAGATTCATCCTGCTGAGTGGGTATCAGCCTGGACAGCAACGCCGCCAGCAGGAAAGCCACCAGAATACCCAACATATAAATCATAAACAGTACGGTGCCCGCCTGCTCAGCAAAAAAAATGCCCGCCAGCAGCACATAAACCGGCAAACGTGCCGAGCAGCTCATAAAAGGATTCACCAGAATGGTAATCAGCCGCGCACGGGGCTCTTCAATCGTGCGGGTCGCCATAATCGCAGGCACGTTACAGCCAAACCCCATTACCAGCGGCACAAAGGCTTTGCCATGCAAACCCACCCGGCTCATCAGACGATCCGTCAGAAAAGCAGCGCGGGCCATATAACCACTTTGCTCCATAATCGCGATAAACAAAAATAGCAGCACTACATTAGGCAGGAAAACCAGCACACCACCCACACCGGCGATCAGCCCATCCACTATTACCGCTTTTAACAGCCCTTCGGGCAACAGGGTCGAAAGCCAACCACCCACCCAGCCAACACTCTGCTCAATCCAGTCTGCCGGATAAGCGCCCAGCGTAAACGTCGCTTCAAACATCAGCCATAAAAGACAGATAAATACAGGTACACCCAGCCAGCGATTTAAGGCCAGCCGGTCAAGCCAGTGCTCAGCAAAAGAAAGTGATTCATGGGCACTGCCACTGTTATGCATTAAACCGTGAATCAGGCCATAGCGCCCCTCGGCGATCAGTTGGGCGGCCGTTTCATCATGGTAATTTTCCAGCGATTCAGTTTGTAATTGCAGCAGGCTGATTTGTTCATCATTAAGCGCAAAGGCCAGATCACCGCCCGACTCCAGTGCCTGCACCGACTGCCAGCGGCACAGACCGCTTTGCATTAACTGCGCCAGCGCGGTTTCTACATGAGCTTCATAGTCAATTTGCAAAGCTTCCGGTGACTGATTCACCAACAACTGCTCAACCAGCGTATCGAGCAACAACTCAAGATAGCGAGGTTTACGACCATCACTGGGTAAAACCGGGCAAGCCAGCAGATGAGAAAGCTGTTCACAATCGGGAACAATACCCTGCGCCTGAACTTCATCCAGCATATTCAGGGCCAGCACAGCCGGTAACTGCTGCTCCAGTAACTGCGTGCTCAGCGCCAAATTACGCACCAGATTACCGGCATCCAGCACGTTAAGCACCAGATCGGGAGGGGTATGGTAGAGGTAATCCCGCGCGACCCTTTCCTCAACCCGGTTTTGGCTCAGGGAATAAATACCCGGCAGATCGATAAAGCGGATTTTAACGCCTTGATGCGTCCGGATACCCTCGCGGCTGGCAACCGTTATACCCGCCATATT
This sequence comes from Pontibacterium sp., assembly GCA_049599735.1. Taxonomy (GTDB): domain Bacteria; phylum Pseudomonadota; class Gammaproteobacteria; order Pseudomonadales; family Balneatricaceae; genus Pontibacterium. The sequence goes on from JBMYOX010000028.1 coordinate 26,211, forward strand.
ACCGGTACGCTGGCGCGCGCCGGTCAGCAGGTTAAACAGGGAGGTTTTTCCGCAATTCGGATTTCCCAACAAGGCAACGGTATAAATTTTCTCACCCATCGCAGAGTTCGACCTTCACCTGCACAGCATCTTCGTTACGCAGGCAGATTTGCTGCTGGCCAATGTAATAGGTACGGGGGTTGCCCCAGAGGGCCGAGGCACTCAACCGGACCGGTTGTCCACGCAACACACCCAATGCGGTCAGGCGTTGGCGCAGAGCAACCGGGCCACTTATTTTGTTAATGCGACCCGTCTGTTTTTTAGAAAGATCCGTCAGAGTCATAATCTACGCCGCTCTATAAGATAATGAGAATGATTATCTTATAGAGTAAGCGTTGCTGTCTTGACGAATATCAAACAAGTTTTCTGCTGTATCCGGAAAAGCCGTGACAGCATTCATGGCGGTTCAGAACTGCTCGAAGTTGTTCAGACAATAGGAAAATCAAAGCAGATATCAGGATAAGGTTCATCTTGCAGCGTGAAATGCCACCACTCGTGATGAAAAGGCACAAAACCATGCTGAACCATCACAGACTGTAATAACATCCGGTTCGCCCGAGCCTGTGCCGAAATGCTCTGACAATCGATCCAGCTAAGCGGGCCAAAAAAGTCAAAACAGGTGCCCATATCCAGCTCTTCGCCCGTTGTCAGAGAAACGACCGTTAAATCGACGGTACTGCCCCGTGAATGGCTGGAGTGCTTAACCAAATAACCTTTCTCAAACAGCTCTGGCTTGGTCAGATCCGGGTAATAGCAGGTTTTATGTCGTACATCTTCGTGTACCTCAGACCAGCGTAAAAAGTGATTCACTGACCGTTGCGGGCGATAAGCATCAAAGACCTTCAAACCTAAGCCAAATGAAGCCAGCGCTTTTTGCACACGTTTCAGTGCACTGGCTGCCGGTTGCGTAATCCAGCAGCGATTGCTTTCATAACCCTCCACCGGATCACCCATAAAATTATCGGTGCCCAGGTATTTCAGATCGAGTGTTATATCAGGTACCACCGATAGTAAATCTGTAAATAAATCAGGGCGTTCTGTCAGTTTCACTTTATGGATTCCTGAGGTTATGACAACCAGATTACACTGGCCATACGACCGGTGACGGCCTCACGACGATAAGAGAAAAAAAGCTCATACTGACGGTAGGTACAATAAGCACCCCCGGTGATATTTGCCACGCCAGCAGCCCTCAGGCGTAAAGTGGCTAACTGATAAATATCCGCCAGCCATTTATCCTGTTCGGCATCCGCCAGTATAAAGGCCTGTGCCGATTCAGGTAGCAAGTCACAGAATCGGCTGCGTACTTCGCCACCCACTTCAAAGGCCTGAGGGCCAATCGCCGGTCCCAGCCAGCAAAGTACTTGTGAGGGGTCTGAGAATTGCTGCAAAGTTTTTTCCAGCACACCGTCCGCCAGTCCCCGCCAGCCCGCATGAGCTACAGCGACTTTTGAGCCCTGGCGATCCGTAAAAAATACCGGCAGGCAATCCGCCGTCATAACCACACAGGCCTGCCCCGGTTGATCACTCCAGCAGGCATCTGCTTCCAGTACTCTTTTGTTGGGCTGAGCCTCAACACACACAGTACCATGCACCTGAGAAAGCCACTGGGCCGGTTGTGACAGACCCAACTGTTGTTTCAGGCGCAGACGGTTTTCCTGAACCCGTGTGACCTCATCCCCCACATGATCACCCAGATTCAGGCTTTCATAAGGTGCCTCACTGACACCGCCCTGCCGCGTGGTCACCAGCGCATGTACATTCGCGGGCGCGGGCCAGTCTGCCTGAATCAGTTTCATAGATCCGTATCGTGCTGATCAGCATCCTGTTTCAGTACCGCAAGCAGTTGCTGCATATCTTCGGGTAAATCCACTTCCCAGGACATCAGCTCTCCGGTACGGGGGTGCCATAGTTCCAATTTTTTAGCGTGTAATGCCTGACGCCTGAAACCCCGCAGGGCATCCTGCAATACATCAGTGGTACCTTTAGGCAGACGGAAACGCCCGCCATAGAGCTGATCACCCACCAGCGGATAGTTGATATAAGCCATATGTACACGGATCTGATGGGTGCGGCCGGTTTCCAGTTTCAGGCGAATATGGGTATGCGCCCGGAATTTTTTCAGGACACGATAGTGAGTCCTTGCTTCCTTGCCAAGCCCTACTACAGCCATCTTCTGACGATTTTTAGAGTGACGTGCCATCGGCTCATCCACCGTGCCACCGCCCGTCATCACCCGGTTAGTCACCGCTTCATATTCCCGCCCCATCGTGCGCTCCTGAAGCTGATCCACCAGCTCAGTCTGCGCCTGGATAGTTTTAGCCACAACCATCAGGCCTGTAGTATCCATATCCAACCGGTGCACAATACCTGCACGGGGCACCTGGTTAATATCAGGAAAATGATGTAACAAAGCGTTCAGCAAAGTGCTATCCGCATGGCCCGCCCCCGGATGCACAACCAGGCCTGCCGGTTTATTAATCACCAGGATATCGTCATCTTCATAGACAATATCCAGTGGCATCGCCTGTGCGGAATGCTGGGTAATGACTTCAAGGGTGGCATTAATCACTACCTGCTCACCCCCAAACAGTTTATCGCGGGGGCGTTTAACCTCACCGTCAACGGTCAGGGAGCCATCCTTAATCCAGCTCTGCAAACGTGAGCGGGAGTAGTCCGGAAATAGCTGAGCTACAGCCTGATCCAGACGTTTACCAATCAGGTCATCACTTACCTGAGCTTCCAGTTCAATATGTTCTGACATTTAAACCTTGTCTGTTCTGCCCTTTAACACAAGATAAAGCACGTTATGCACTTTGGCTTGGATAGGGGTTGTGTTTAAATAGGCTGTTATTCAACCGCGTAATGCGTTTATCAATATTGTCGACCAGTATAACTGGTTACGGCTCAGGACTACATCGAGATTCAACCGGATGCGTATCACTAAGATTTTCGCCATCGTAGCTTTCTGTATGCTGGCTACCGCCTGTTCTTCCACGGACAAAAAAGACCTGCCGGATATTCCTGAGCAGAAAATGTATGAAGAAGCGCTTGAGGCCCTCGAGACCGAAAACTACATGCTGGCGGTTGAAAAGTTACAACTGCTGGAAGCACGTTACCCTTTCGGGCGTTACTCTGAGCAGGCACAGCTGGAGCTAACATTCGCCTACTTCAAAAACTACGAGCCGGAAGCCGCCCGCGCATCCGCCGACCGTTTTATCCGCCTGCATCCTAACCATGAAAATATTGATTACGCCTACTACTTAAAAGGGCTGACTGCCTTCGAACAGGATCAGGCGTTCTTTATTAAATATTTACCGCTGGATGAATCTCAGCGTGATCCCGGGGCTGCTCTGGATGGTTTTGAAAGCTTCCGCACACTGTTACAACGCTATCCCGAAAGTGAATATGCGCCTGATGCCCGTAAACGTATGGTGCACCTGAAAAACCGCCTGGCCACCCACGAAGTGCATGTGGCCCGCTATTACATTCAGCGTGGTGCTTATCTGGCGGCCGCCAACCGCGGTCGTTATGTGGTGGAAAACCTGCAAAAAACCCCGGCCATACCGGCTGCACTTTCTGCCATGATTGAGTCTTATACGTTACTGGGCATGCAGGATCTGGCGGACGATACGATGGCTGTTCTGAAAGCCACTTATCCCAATTATATCTACCAGCCCGTCAAAACACCGGCTAAGACACTCTTTGATGCGGCCACCTTTGACTTATTCCACGGTGCCTCAGCACAGACACAGCCACCGGCAATTAATAACACTGATCAGCCTGAACGTTCCTGGCTAAACCGTCTCAGCTTCGGCTTGTTCGGCGAATAAACAACCGCCGCTTTTAAACCTAAGCCGAAGCCAAAAAAAAGCCCGGGAAACCGGGCTTTTTTGTGATCCCTGTAATCACTGTCAATTAATCGCCTAAAGCGCCAGCACCCGCCCTTCAAGGGCATAAGGGGCCGGATCAATAATCGGCGTTCTTCCCAGCAACTGATCGGCCAACAAACGGGTGGACGCCGGGGCCAGCACCAAACCATTACGAAAGTGTCCGGCATTAATAAACAGGTTTTGATAACCCGGTACGTCACCAATATAAGGCACACCTTCCGGTGAGCCGGGCCGCAGGCCAGACCAGTGATGCTCCACCGGGTAGTTTGCCAGCTCCGGCACTATATTCACCGCCGCCTGATAAAGCACTTCGCGGGCCTCTTCTGTGGTGCGTTTTTCAAAACCAATATGCTCCATCGTGCTGCCCACCAGCACACGGCCATCATTACGCGGAATCACATAACGGCCATCCATCAGAATGACCCGGTTAACCAGCCCTACAGGTGCTTTAAACAGCATCATCTGCCCGTGTACCGGCTCGACCGGCAAAGCCAGTCCCAGTGGTTTTAACAACTCACCACTCCAGGCCCCTGCCGCTATAATAGTTTTATCGGCCCGCAACGGCCCCTGCGCGGTATTAATACCCCGAACCTGTCCGCTTTCGATAATCAGGCTATCCAGCGCATGCTGTTCCAGCAATGTGATGTTTTTACGGGACAACAGATTCTCACGCAAAGAGCGACCTAAACGGGGGTTACGGATACTGGCCACTTCCGGCATCCATAAGGCCTGTTCAAAGCCCACTTTCAGATGCGGTTCTTTCCGGTAGAGGAAATCTGCATCCACCGTCGCCAATGGCCGGTGATGCTGTTCAGCCCAGCGCACCGCTTCCGCTTTATCCTCCACGGAAACCATAAACATACCTTTCTGGCGTAACTCTGGATCGTAGCCTGTTTCCTCTATCAGTTCCTGAGCCAAGTGCACGTAGCTGCTTTGCGACCAGCTTGCCAGTGCCGTCACCGGTGCCTGATAACGCCAGGGATACAAAGGTGAAACAATGCCCCCGCCTGCCCAGGATGATTCTTCAGCGCAGGCACGTCTGTCGACCAGGGTAACTTCCGCACCACTGATCGCCAGCTCACGGGCCAGCATCATGCCGATCACACCACCACCTGCTACCAGAAAATCGGCCATGCTCTACCTCACTTATCAGATTTATCGCGGCTACCTATTGTCCAGATATTCTGACAGGTATGCCAGCTCAGTATTGCCCAGCGTCTGACGCCGCACCCGCCCGGTCATCTGTGCCACCAGACGAAGACCGTCGGCAGGCTCTGCAGCATCAAACACATAAAAAGAACCATTAGAGCCACCGAGCAGACTGCCATCGCCCTGATAAACCGTGGATTCCCCCCGGTTCCAGAGCACTTCGACTTTATCAGACAAAATCATATGCCGAATCAGCTCATCAGTCGCGCTGTCATAAAGCCGGTTTTCATCCGTATCCTGAAACAGCAGTGCAAAGCGCCAGATATATTTACCCTGACGTTTATTACTGTTACAGCGGGTACCGGTGTCACTGGCACACAGTGTTATACGGTATCCGCGATTAACTGCCTCTGCCCGTGCCAGCGAAAGCACCGACTGCAAACGGTTCGCCGTAGTTTGTACACGGCTTTCCCGCACCCAAACGCCTAAATTAGGGAGGGCAACCAGCAATAAAATGGAAATAATGCCGAGGGTCATAATCAGCTCAAGCAGCGTAAAACCCCGGACGGCAGGCACGAATGTGCCTGTGGAAAAAAAACCAGCATCCCTGTTCATTTTAATCTCCCCGCAATCCGTTGCAGGTGAATGGGTTAAAAAGCGATGATCATCCTGATCAGTCGCGCTTTGGTACTCATAAAAATACTTCGTGTCTCAATAAAAACCTACCAGCAATCACTGATCGCGGTGTTTGAGGAGTCCTTGGCTGCTTTCACACCAATATTATCCAGCGTCAGAATTTTACAGCGATCACTCGCCTGGGCACCGCCAGCAACAGGCGTAGCCGTCAGGGTGTAAGTTGAGGTCGTCGATGATTCAACCGCCAGGGTATAAGAATCTGTGCTGTAGGCACTGATACTACGGTTATCACCATCGCTATTCGCCGTGTAACGCCCATCAACCGTAAATTGCCGTTCCATCCACTGGGCGGCCTCTGCCAGACTGCCCTGAGCCTCTGAGCGCCGTGCGTCCTGCACATACCCTGTATAAGAGGGGTAAGCAATCGCTGCTATAATGCCAATAATAGCCACAGTAATCATCAGCTCTATGAGCGTAAAACCTTTCTGCTTCATATCAATGCCTCTTAACGTATCTGTAACCACGAATGCCTGCCCAGCTTATCACCGGAAGACTCAAGCACAGTTTCTACACTGCCCGCTGAACCTGCAAAGTATTTAATCTCTTTATTGGCATGAGTAACAACTTTAGGTGTTTTCACCATACCAACACTCAGTTTTTTCCCGGAAACAGGTACCCCGGCGGCCGTACCGTCTAAGGAAATATAATCTTCATCGTTGATTACCTCATCACCATTTACATCAAAAGGTGATTCATCCAGGCGCGCGCCGGTTTCAGAATCCAGCTCCATTAGCCAGCTACTGCCTCCGCTGTAGCTGCAAGGGTTATTGTCAACGACCAGCGTGGTAAAGATAACACGCCCGTTACGCACCAGGGGATCTGCAATCACCCGCTCGCCCTCACTGCCTGCCACCGCCAGATCCAGATACCAGCCGTCTTTCTCCGCATAGTTCACAGCCGTATTGCTGGTAATACGCAGATCCGCTGTCCCTGAAGTAACCTCCGATACTATTGTCTGCGCCTGCAGGTCATCACGACCGGCGACCCCGGAGTCATTATCACGAATACCGTACAGGCTCTGTATCTGTGTACTCCTGATATCCGCAGCCTCCATATAGCGCCCTGTTCCAAACAATACCATGCTTCCCCCGCCTTCGTGGGCTGTCACCTCCGGCCGTGAAGTGATGGCCTGATGGCTGCTGCAATCCTGGCTGGTGCAGGCCCTGAAAAGTGGTTCGCCGTCAAACGCCACCGTCCAGTCAGTACTGCTGCCGCTAGTGTTAGCGCCATTACCGTTGCCCTTGCCCTTTCCGTTGCCGTTGCCGTTGCCGTTGCCGTTGCCGTTGCCGTTGCCGTTGCCGTTGCCGCTACTCAGATCAAACTTCCACATATTGCCGTAAAGATCACCGGCATAGGCAGTATCTGCAATATTGTCATTATCCGTATCCACCACCAGCGGTGCAGACAGCCCGTTCGGGGCAGCGGCAGTGCCATCCGCGCCTGTATCAATAAAGACAACATCGGCGGAGTTTTCAAGATTCACTAAATAAAGCCCGGCTTTATAAGCCGCGCTCTCATAGCCATTACCAAAAACAGCGTACCAGGAACCGTTTGACAGTTTTGCAATGCTGGCATAACCGGAAATAAGGCCTAAGTTTGCCAGGTCAGTGTTATCCAGATCCCATAACACATCATTACTGCTGAAATTCAGTGGATCTGATACATCCAGCGCAAAGATACCTGCCCCTCCAAAACCCAGCGAGCCCACCAACACGGAACCCCAGCGAGCCGGCCCTGTAGTTTCAAAATTGAAATAGGCATCCGATACACGTGAAGAGCCGTCTACATAATACTGATGGCTATAGTCGGGATCCGTCAGGTTACTCAGTTTGTTGTATAAGCCTTTGGGAACATAAGCAAAAACCTCTTCTCCCTCGCAATCTTCAACAGCCGGGTTACAGGGCATAGCTACAGTCCCCAGAGTACCGGTAGCTCGCAGAGCATGTAACATGCCATCATTTGCACCTACATAAAGCATGGGCTGACGTACCGCCTTATGGGTCGGCGTATCTTCGTTCCTCAGGTAATGATAATAACTGTCAATGCTAACACCTGCCTCCTGAGTAGTCGGTTCCAGCCCATAATAGTCATGGTTTTCATTGGAGCTATAAGCCGGATCGGAATTGATAATATCACCCAGTAAACGGTTACGGCTGCGGAATACACTGCCTTCATTCGTCTGAGCACCTCTCAGGTAATTCACCCGGTCACGCCCAAGCCCGTCACTTGTTCCATTCACTGCATTTAATGCTGCCTGCTGATCCGCACTGAAAAGCCCTGCATCCCAGGACACATCCGTAAAAGCAAAACCTTTACTGCTGTTATTGTAGCTGTAGATTAAGCGTGAGCGGTGTGCCGGGATCAGGTCCGCCGCATCCCAGCTTACAGCTTCCAGGTCACCGGTATCTGCATTCAACGGATAAGCCAGTAACTGCCCTTCCCAGGTGTCCGGCGTATAACGCGCCTGATAAATTTTTGTGTCGCTGCTCAGGCGCAGTGAGTTAACCGCCACCATAGCTGCACTGGAAGTACCGGCATCCTCTGTAGCCTGCTCATCAATATGTGAGAGGATATCCCGGAAAGCCTGTAACAACTCATCCTCATTAGCAGCATAGTGAAATTCAGCCCGGCTATTCCAGGCCGCATGGCGCATATCATCAATGCCCTGGGGTGTCCCGTTATAATGAGCCAGTGGCCAGTTAAATACATCTTCCTCATTAGCAGGTCCTTCATTCAGCTCCCCTTTAACCCCCAGGGCCACCATATAACTCGACATGCGCTGTACTGAAGTTTCCAGCCGGGGTGCCAGATCCCGCTCATAATAAAACATTGCTACATCAGCGAGGCTGCCATGATAAGCATCCGCATACGAAGGGCCATTGTCGCCGTCTATATTAGCATTGCCGAGGTCATACAACATGCGTGCCGCCGCATTTCCATCGGGATACTTAGACTCTATCAGTATGGTTGCATTTTTCCGGCACACACTGCTGCTATCACCCGATAATATAGGCGATTCAGGTACCGGATCCGACTCGGCGCGACCAAACAGCTTATTAACGTTTTCGGTGTAGTCCACCTCATAGTAATTACCCGCCCGCTCCAGCGCGCTACGAACGTGTGAATAGGAAAGATTACCCGACGTATTCAGTGAAAATAAAGTATCCAGCAACGCACGTTTATTCGTAGCGGCCAGGGCGTTAACCGGCTCGCTGATATCATCAATATTTTTTATTTCTATACCCCGGTCAGCGTGATCAGGAAGCGAGATGCCGAGACCAATACGTGCCTTCGACGTTTCGATCACTTCAGCCATCGTACTTTTAATGACATATTCCCGCTTGCGATGATAGGTAAACCAGTTGGCAAAATTGGTTTTCTCGGTATCCGACATACCTGCAGCAGGTACACAAAGTGAATCAGGATATGATCCGCAGCCAGGATTGATAAAGCCCCCGTTAAATTCTGCTTTTTCAGGGCACTCGCCCTCATTATATTTTCCATCGTTATTCTTATCATCCCAGGGTATATAATAAGCACCGTTAAGGTTGACCCTGTTATTTTCCGGATGCGGAAGATAGGCGGCTGATCCACCCAATATAGGGTCAACCTTTGCTGTACGCGGCAGATAGGGGTCTAAAGGCACTATCAGATCAGTCTGGTCCGCAAACCGATTACCCTCAGAGTCGTAACCTTTCCAGGGTTTATATATTTTACGGGGGTTATAAGCCAGTTTATTAAAGCCATGACAATGAGCCAGTATACGGTCACGACTACCCACTATCTGATACCGTAAAAACGGGGTATCTTTATTCCAAATAAAATACCACGAGGGTGATATCCCATACTCAAAATCAACAAACAACTGCTCTCCGTCCAGGTTGTTTGAATTTTCCAGCAGAAAAAGAATATTCGGCTGAGGTGTATTGGCAATAAAAAGCGGGGTCTGGGCAACATCTGCCCGCACACCGGATATAACAAACAGCAGCAACAAAAACCCCGGGCGAACCCGCCTCGTTAATTTTTTTGCGGTGTAAGAAATTTCCATAACAAAAACCTGCCTTAAGAATAAATTTAACCACTAACGCTTGTAGACGGACTGCAATACTACCTGGGAGGATGAGATCAAACCCTGCGCCCTGGCGGTAATACGATAATAGTGGCGTTTCTCTTTTACCCTGCCGACCTCTATAGATTCCTCCACAGCTGTTTCCAACAGCTCTTCAACAATATAAGCCCCGCCACCGGCGGTAAAAGGGCGTGTACTTAGATTATCCCAATCTTCCCAATGGGGTGTCCCTGATGCAGATGGCAGATAAAAGCCTCCGGTTCCGCCATCAGCATCAAAGACCGGCAACTCATTATCATCAAGGGACTCAAGATAATTTTCAGCCTGCAACAGCGTTGCCTCTGCTGTTTCAAACGCCACCTGGCGATCGCGCATATTTGCCGCCATTTTTTCTTCCAGGCCGGTCACTTCAATGCCCGCCATACCGGTCAGCGTCATAATCAGCAGAATAATCAGGGTAACAAGCAGTAAAGAACCTTGTTGTTTTTTCACAGGCAACCTCCGCTGACAAGCGCAGTGGCTATCAATAAAAACCGTGAATGAGGGTGTGAAAGAAGGCAGAACCCGTCAGGGAAATTCTGAAGAGCAGTTGCCAGCATCAGAAAGGCAGGAAAAACAAACCGTGCGGAGAAATGTTCGTGGGAAAGGTTAAGGCTCCCTTTTAAATATGCATCCATGCAATGGCCTTTATTTAATGAGCATTTACTCAGAATCTGGCAATAATTTAATTAAAGCAAGGTTTACTATACCGCAGAATTTATTTTCCTGTACAGATAACAAATAGCCGTATTAACACCTGTTAACTTACTATTTCCATCCGGCATTTAATATACCGCTTTAGTTAATCTATCTGCATCCATGACTGACGGCCCAGGTTATCGCCGCTGGATTCCAGGACTTTTTCTACGTTGCCACTGGAGCCGGAAAAATACTTAACTTCCTTAGTACCTGCCGAAATAACTGCGGGGGTTTTCACCACACCCACGGTTGATTTACGGCCCGAGACCGGTACTTTTGTATCAGTCGTGCTGCCGTCATCATCGGTAATCGTGATGGTCAAAAAATCATCCCCGTTGATCAGCCCGTCATCGTTTACATCAAAAGGCGATTCACTCAGTCGGCCACCGCTTTCGGCATCCAGCTCCATCAGCCAGCCGCGCCCGCCAAACTGGCAGGGATCGGCATCCGGGGACAAGGTTGTAAATATAATACGGCCGCCGCGTACCAGAGGGTTGGCCACCACACGCTCACCCGGATAACTGATGGAATTCAGGTCCAGATACCAGCCTTTTTTAACACTGTAGTCCACTTCATAATCTGTAGTAATGCGGTAATCCGTTGCGCTGGCCGCCACATAGATTTCTGAGACGATGGACTGCGCTAACAGATCATCCCGGTCATCCACTGCGGCACCGTCATCCTGAATGCCGTAGAAACTTTGCATCCGGGTCGTTGAGGTATCCCCGGTGGTCAAATAACGTCCGGTACCAAAAAGCACCATCAAGCCGCCGCCGGAATGCTCAGCAACTTCCGGCCGTGATGTAATGGGCTGGGGATTACTGCAAGCGCTGGTGGTACAGGCCCGGAAGAACGGTTTTGCTGTATTACCCTGTTTAAAGGCCACATCCCAGCCATTACGGTTTGTGCTGCTCAGATCAAACTTCCACAAGTTCCCGTACAAATCACCGGCATAAACGGCATCCGCGATTTTATCGTTATCAGTATCTACCGGAATAGGAGAAGAAAGGCCATTAGAATTGCCCGCAGAACCATCGGCACCGGTATCTATAAAAATCACATCGGTAGGATCCACCAGATTCACAATATATAAACCGGCTTTATGATTAGCACTTTCGTAGCCGTTACCAAAAATCGCCGCCCAGGTGCCGTCAGGCAGTTTCACCACCGAGGCATTACCAAAGGTATACCCCAGCTCCGGCAGATCCGCACTGTCCAGATCCCAGAGCACATCATTAGCCGAAAAGTTAAAAGGATCAGACACATCCAGCGCATAAACACCCGCACCACCGCCGCCCAGCAGACCAATCAGCACCGAGCCCCAGCGGCTTGTGCCTGCAACACCGTAATCCTTAAAATCAAGATAAGCATCAGCGACACGTACAGAGCCATCCACATAATAGCTATGGCTATAGTTGGGGTCACTCAGGTTGCTGAGCTTGCTGTAGAGCGCTTTGGGAATATAAGCAAAAACTTCCTCACCCTCACAGTCGGCAAAGTCCACACTGCAGGGATTAGTGATACTGCTGCCGATGCTGCCCGATGCCCGCATGGCGTGTAACATGCCATCGTTAGCACCGACGTAAATCATGGCTTCGCGTACCGCTTTATGGGTTGCCGTGCTGCTATCGGTCAGATACTGATAATAGCTGTCGACCTCAAGCCCCCCGGAGGTGGCTGCGGGGGCCAGGCCATAATAATCAAAATTTTCAGTGGCTGCGTAAACGGGATCTGAGTTAACAATATCCCCCAGACGCCCGGCACGCACCCGGAAGTCGGTGCCTTCATAAGTGCTATCACCGCGCAGATAGTTGACCCGGTCACGCCCCCGGCTATCGACTATACCGTTCACGGTATTAAGTGCACTCATCTGGTCTGCCCCAAAAAGCCCGGCATCCCATGAGGTCAGGTTAAATTCGAAGCCCCCGCTGTTATAGCTGAAGATATGACGAAAATCCGCTGAAGGGATTAAATCCGCCGCATCCCACTGTACGGCACCGACATCACCGGTCACCGCGTTCAGCGTATAAGCGCGAAACTGCCCACTCCACTCACCGCTGTTAAAACGGGCCTGATAAATTTTAGAGTTGGCATCCAGACGGGTTGAGTTAGTCGCCACGGATGCCGCACTGGAGGTGCGTGCTTCAATGCTGGCAATCGCCGCTGAAAAAGCCTCGATCAGGCCCTGCGGATCATCCGCATTCAGGAATTCACCCCGGCCATTCCAGGCCGCATGGCGCATATCATCAATGGTGGTTTGCTGGTTACTGACCGGGGTGGGCCAGTTAAAGCTGGTGGCCCCGTCAACCGGGTTGGCGTTTAAAGTCCCGTTCACCCCAAAAGCCACCGTATAAGTCACCAGATGCTGCTGTGGATTATCATCTTCCGGGGAACCCGGTACATTATTATCCAGCGTACTTAAATCGGTTTCATAATAATGCATGGCTACATCGGCCAGGGTGTTGGACACCCCGTTATGTTGATCACGATAAACACCGCCGTCATAATCCGTATCACTCCGGTCACCGTCACTGGTCGCGCCCCGGTCGGCATTACCCACATTTGGCGAACCGCCATTCCAATAACCGTCCGACATCACCACCGAGAAATTTTGCTGACACTCACCGCCCGAGGCTTCATTCAGTATAGGGGTCGCCTGGGTACTGCCCAACAGCGATGTCGAACTGGTGCCTTTAAAATATTCCCCCACCTGCGCCAGCTTGGAACGTAACGGGGTACCACCACTGGAGTTAATGCTGGCAACCTGGGTCATCAGTGCCGTCTGGTTAGCAGCCACCTCAATATCGGCAACCGGGAAATTAACGCTGTTATTACGGTGTAAGGTGCCTAAACCCAGCCGTGCTTCAGAGCTGTTAACAATACTCAGCAGTGCCGCTTTAATCACATACTCGCGTTTACGGTAGTAGCTATACCAGTTGGCAAAATTTGTCTGCTGATCCGCAGTCATCACGTTGACCACGTCAAAGTCCGCAGAGGTTGCAACAAACTGGTTCACATAATCATAACCCGTGCGGTTAGGGTCGGGGCACTCGTCAATCTCAAAAATGCCGTCACCGTCATCCGTCCAGATCATATAACCCGGCGGATCACCGTAGCCCTCATCATCGGTCAGATCACGGGTGGAGCCATTGGCATCATAAGGGTTACGTAAAGCAGCGGTAATGGTCTGACTGACATAAGGGTCACCGTTTTCATCCACCCCTTCCCAGGGTACGTAGAGTTTAGCCGGATCATAATAAAGGACGTTATAACCCGCACAGGACTCCAGCATTTCATCGGAGTCTTCCCGGGTGGGCGTAATATCCAGGTTACCGCTATTGGGATAACTATTGTAAGCAGAAATCAGCTCTGCTCCGGTAGAGCGCAGTACTTCCCAATCCATGCTGCCGGAGTCATCCACCAGGAAAAAAATATTGGGTTTAACCGAGGTGGTCAGATACAGGGGGCTTTGTGCGACTTCAGAAAAACCCTGAGCAGGCAGGGTGAGCAACAGGAAAAAGAGCAGCTGTTTCAGCTGCTTATTATGCAATTTATTCATAACCCAACACTCCGGGTGTTAGCAGGTTAACGTTTATAAATTGACTGCAGAGTCACCTTTGTGGATGACGTTAATCCCTGTGCACGGGCTGTAATACGGTAATAACGACGATCTTCCACCGCTTTGCCTGCTTCCTTACTGTCGTCTTGTGCTGTTGCCGCAATCTCTTCGATGATATAAGTCGCATACACCGACAATTGCCCGAAGCCTTTGTCATCAGCTTCAGTAATTTGTGAGCGCATGGTGCGTACATTACTGCCTAAAACCGCCCAGTCATCCCAGTGATTAGTACCGTCGGTTTTGGGCTGATAAAGTCCGTTGCTATTGTCAAAGGCGGGCATAATAATGACCGACTCCAGATAAGCTTCGCCGTCCAGCAATGCGGTTTCTGCCGCCTCAAAAGCCATCTGGCGATCCCGCATACTGGCCGCCATTTTTTCTTCAAGGCCCGTCACTTCAATACCTGCCATGCCAATCAGCGTCATAATCAGCAGCAGCAATAAAGTGACAATTAATAAAGAGCCCCGTTGCTGTTTCATAGCAACCTCAGATCACCCGGTTGCGCAGCGTGATCGTCGACGTAAAAACCTTACGCAGACGGCGATCCGTTGCCGTTACAGAAACCCCGTTATAACTGTAAGTTTGTGCTGTGTTCACCACATTATCGGACAGGCTGCGCATCAACAGGTTAATACGAATCGCCACCACTTCAGTCACATCAATGGCCGTTGCAGCTGAAATATAAGTATCTGCATCACCGTCATCATCTGTATCAATGCCGTAGGTGAGCTGCATATCTTCGACCCCTTCAACCAGCTCCTGGGCTTCTAAACCGGCCGTGCCACTGCTCACGCTAATGGCTGAGCGAAATAACGCCGGTTGTGACTGAGTACCAAAGTTATTGTTGGCGATATAGTAGGTGTAGTTGCGGTAACGTTGGATCGTACCATCTTTAAAAGGGGTAGGTTTATTTTCAGGAAATCCAAGGCTTTTGGTGCAATTTCCTGGGCTAACACTTCCGTTATTGTCGC
>JBMYOX010000029.1:0-40874 GCA_049599735.1 Pontibacterium sp.
CCCGGATTTTCTCTCAGATAATCAGTTAGTTAAAGCCCTTAACTGATCGGCATTAGGCTTAGGTGCCTGCTTTTTTATTTTTTGGTCAGGAAATATTACAAGGTGATATAAACTGCAATAAATCCGACTGTACTCATAACAATGGTGTATGGCAGTGCCATGAGAACCATAGTTCCGTACGAAAGGCGGATAAGGGGTGCCAGTGCGGATGTCAGCAGGAACAGGAAGGCCGCCTGACCGTTAGGTGTCGCGACACTTGGGATGTTGGTGCCTGTGTTAATTGCGATTGCCAGAGAGTTGAAGTGCTCACGTGTAATTGTGCCGGCGTTTAAAGCCGCAACAACTTCATTGATATACACCGTTGCTACGAAGACATTGTCACTGATGGCTGACAAGAAGCCATTGGCAGCAAAGAAAATAGCGGGCTGAATCTCAGGGTCCATGTCCAGAACGGCTTTGATAATCGGTTGGAACAGATGTTGATCATGAATCACGGATACAATCGCAAAGAAAACAACCAGTAAGGCGGTGAAAGGCAGGGCCTCTTCAAAGGCTTTGCCTATCTGATGTTCTTCAATGATACCGTTAAAGGCGGTGAGCAATACAATGATTGTCAGGCCGATCAAGCCAACTTCGGCCAGGTGGAACGCCAGCGCAAAGATCAGGAAAATTGCAACAATACCCTGAACCATCAACGCGCTTTTGTCACGTAAGGTACGTTTCTTGTCCTCATCAGCTGCAAACTCTTCGAGTACGGTACGCACATTATTTGGCAGTTCAGCACCATAGCCAAAGATTTTGGCCTTTTCGAGCAAAGCACAAGTCAGTAGCCCGGAAACTAATACAGGCATAGTAATAGGTGCCATCAGCAGGAAGAACTCAATAAAATCCCAGCCCGCTTTCTGTGCAATCAGCAGATTCTGAGGTTCGCCTACCAGCGTACAAACACCACCAAGCGCTGTGCCTACAGCCCCATGCATTAACAGACTGCGTAAAAATTTACGGAACTGGCTCAAATCTTCCTGATGAGTAGTGCGCACTTCTGCATCGGTTGAGTGATCGTGATTAAGGAAGGTAGAGGGTTTGCCAGAGGCGACCTTATGATAAACCGCATAAAAACCGACACCGACACTGATCAGTACTGCGGTGACAGTCAGGGCATCCAGGAAAGCAGAAAGGAATGCAGCGGCAAAAGAAAAGAGTAAAGAAAGGAAAACTTTAGAGCGAACCTTTAACAGAATCTTTGTAAATCCCCAGAGCAGCATGCTTTTCATGAAGTAAATACCCGCTACCATAAACATCAGTAGCAGAATTACTTCAAGGTTGGCTTCAATCTCATGGGAAACAGTGTAGGGGCTGGTTAAGCCTATAACGACGGCTTCTATTGCCAGAAGCCCGCCCGGCTGAAGAGGGTAGCACTTAAGCGCCAGTGCCAGCGTGAAAATAAATTCGAAAATCAACAGCCATCCGGTGACAACAGGGCCTGCTGTATAAAGCAGAATTGGATTAAGGATCAGAAACCCTATAATCGCCTGCTTGTACCACATAGGTGAACTTCCGAGGAAATTGCGAACCAAAGCTTGAGTTAGCGTATTGGTCATTTATTACTCTTCCTTAAACAGGATATTCGGTTGTTTTAATCTGCTAACGGCAAATCGCGGATAGACTATCAGGTGCCGTTTAAAATCAAAAGGGAGTTTGAACCGTGAAACGGCCCTTTTTTGCTGATGTCAGTCAGCTAAATATAGAATAGGATACGGTCAGGCAGGGGGGCTCAGGGACTTTGTAACAGGTTGCTGCATAAGTGGGTATTTATGGGGGGTGGTTTGTGAAGGCTGAATATTTATTGGTAGAAGGCGGCAGGCTGGTTGGAAGTGAAAAAGGAGTGCTGCGACTGGAAGAAGGAGACGCGGAAGCTCTGCGAGAAGCTGCTGAGGCTGAGTATGATCTGGGTGATTTCCGGGGTGTTATACAGCGGTTGCTGATACTAAAAAGCGGGCAGGAGCTTGAATTGGCCGATGATTCGGAGCGCTGGGGGCTGCGGGCGTTGCTGGCCGCGGCAGAAGATGAAGAGCATTATGGCTTGTTGTCTCGTGCTGCTCAAATTGCAACCTGGCATAATAATCATCGTTTCTGTTCCCGTTGTGCGAGCCCTTTAGTTAAGCACCGTGAAGACCTGGCGCTGCATTGTAAAGGATGTGGTTTAGCGCAATATCCGCGTATATCACCTTGTATCATTGTGCTGGTCAGGCGCGGCGAGCAATGCTTGCTGGCTCATGCCGCGCATTTTGATGAAGGGCGTTACAGCACCCTGGCGGGATTTATAGAGGCGGGAGAAACTGCAGAGGCGGCCGTTGCCCGTGAGATAATGGAAGAAGTAGGCATTGCTGTG
The DNA here is from genome assembly GCA_049599735.1 of Pontibacterium sp. Taxonomy (GTDB): domain Bacteria; phylum Pseudomonadota; class Gammaproteobacteria; order Pseudomonadales; family Balneatricaceae; genus Pontibacterium. Next base: position 2,393 of record JBMYOX010000029.1, read on the forward strand.
AAAAATATCAGCTACCACTGCAGCCAGTCATGGCCGTTTCCCCATGCGCTAATGTTGGGATACTTTGCCGATTACGAAAGCGGAGAAGTTATGCCCGATGGCAAGGAAATCCTGGATGCACAATGGTTTTCTGTAGAGGCTTTACCCTTAATTCCGCCGCCTTTTACGATTGCCCGCAAGCTGATGGATCATTTTTTTGCGCAGCAACACAAGAACGGTATAGGGGTGGTTGGTTAATCCTGCTTGTCTTTAGCAAAAAGTTTGCCCAGGCGGGTTGCAAGAATCACATTGCCTTCTGCCCGCAACCGGCCTTTCATAAAGGCGCTCATGCCGTCAGTAACGCCGGTAACCACTTCAATAACCGTCTCAGCATCCATAAACAAAGAGATACTTGGGTCGGGATGTTCTCCCTTTTCAACCAGGCAGCTGCCCGCCTGAATCTGAATGAAAAAATCACTGTCGTCTTCGAGCATAAATTGAAAGACGGCATTTAAGTCTTCGGCATTTTCAGCAACAAAGCGAGTGGGGAGTTTTTCGATAACACGGTTGACGGTGATATTGCTCATGATTGGGAGGCTTCCAACTTCTGCCCGCGAGAACCTGAAAGAAGCAGGCCCGATTAGGTCGATTAGTGACGTGTATTTACTGCACTTATGTTACCCTAGCCGCCATTTTGTTGATACCAGAAAGGTTGCGGAGAAAAGCACAGTGATAGAATTTTTAAGTGATTATGGTCTGTTTCTGGCTAAGTCTGTCACCATTGTACTGGCGGTGATTGCGGTTGTTGGCGGCATTGTTGCTATTGCAGCGCGTGGGCGTAAAGACGCACACCACGGCAGCATAGACGTTACGCACCTGAATGAAGAACTGGAAGAGATGAAGCACTCGCTGGAGGCTTCTATTCTGGATGAGGGTGAGCTGAAGGCACAGTTGAAAGAAGAAAAGAAAAAGGAAAAGGCCGATAAAAAGGCAGAGAAGCAGGCGCGTAAAACCGGAAAAGTGACTGAAGAATCACGTAAACGCATCTATGTGCTTGATTTTGATGGTGATATCAGGGCTTCTGATGTAGAGCCGTTGCGCGAAGAAATTTCGGCCATTCTGACATTGGCTGAGCCGGAAGATGAAGTAGTGCTTCGTCTGGAAAGTGGTGGTGGCATGGTGCATTCTTACGGTCTTGCGTCTTCCCAGCTGGAGCGTTTAAAGCGTAAAAATATACCGTTGACGGTTTGTGTCGACCAGGTTGCGGCCAGCGGTGGTTATATGATGGCTTGTTTGGGTGATCGTGTTCTGGCGGCACCTTTTGCAATTTTGGGCTCTATTGGCGTTATTGCGCAGCTGCCTAATTTTCATCGCCTGCTTGAAAAACATGATATTGACTACGAAGTCCTGACGGCCGGTGAGTATAAGCGTACTTTGACGATGTTTGGTCAGAATACCGACAAGGGTCGCCAAAAATTTATGGAAGAGCTGGAAGACACTCACGTTTTGTTTAAAGAGTATGTATCAGAGTACCGCCCTCAGCTGGATATAGATAAAGTGGCAACGGGTGAAGTCTGGTTTGGCAAGCGTGCTATAGATGCCAGGCTGGTCGATGAGTTAATAACATCTGATGAATACTTGACCGAGGCCTGTGCAGAGGCCGATGTTTATATTGTACGTTACGAAGAGAAAAAGACGTTACAGGATAAGCTTTCTGCATTTGCAGTGGAGTCTGGGGACGGGATCCTTAGCAAGTGGTACAGCCGTCTGGTTAAAAACCGTTTTATTTCGTTTTAAAACGCGAATTAAAACTTGATATGTACGGTGTCTAAGGCAATATGTAGTTATAGAGTTTTGTTTTAAACGCGGGTTCGGGAGTCAGGATGTCCCATTTGGATACATCACAAAGCATCATTCGCGCGGCAGAAACGCTGTTCGCAGAGCATGGATTCGCTGAAACTACAGTGAGGCAAATCACAGCAAAGGCCGGCGTTAACCTCGCGGCTATAAACTATCACTTTGGTTCAAAAAAAGGGTTAGTACTGGCGGTGGCCGAAAAGTTTTTGGTGCCCTTGTGTGATTACATAGAGCAGGCGCTCTCGGATCGCTTGGCAATGGGTGAACAGCAGGTTGCACTTGAGGAATCGCTGGAAATTTTGATGCGGGGCTTGCTAACGGTTAATCGGGAAAATGATCAGGCGCTGGCTGTTTTTATGCGCCTGCTTGATCTGGCTTATATGCCAAACCAGAAAGAACTTCGTGACTTTATGGTGGAGCGTTATGGGCCTCGTTTCCAGGGTTTGATTCGTATTGTAAGGACAGATGCTGCGCCTATGGAAAATGACGAATTTTTCTGGCGTCTGCACTTTTTGCTGGGTTCTATCACTTTTACGTTGTCCAACTATCAGACCATCAGTGCGATGGAAAAGCGTGAGTTTCATCGGGACGATGCAGCTGTGGAAGAAGTGCTGCATCGTATGATCCCTGTTTTGGCTTCGGGCCTGCAGGCGCGCGCTGAGAAGACTTATTTCTGTCGCCTTTGATTGTGATGGCTTTTCACTTACATCTTTCTATCAGCAAACAACAACTGACAGTGCTTGATGCTCAGGGTGTCGTATCTCGATACTCTGTTTCCACGGCTAAAAATGGTGTGGGTGAAGCAAAAAACAGTGGCTGCACCCCGCGGGGTTTGCACTATATTCGGGCCTGCATTGGTGGGGGTCAGCCCTTAAATGCTGTTTTTGTCGGGCGGCGGTTTACCGGAGAGCTTTATTCGGAGACGCTCGCCAGTGCTTTTCCTGAACGGGACTGGATTCTCACCCGTATTCTTTGGTTATCCGGGTTAGAGCCCGGGAAGAACCGTCTTAATAACGTTGATACTATGCAGCGTTATATCTATATCCACGGCACACCGGATAGCGAACCTATGGGCGTCCCTCTTTCTCATGGTTGTATCCGTATGCGTAATCAGGCCTTAGTGGAGCTTTTTGATAAAGTGTCTGCGGGCACTCGTTTAATGATCGAAGAGTGATTTATGGCCCAAGGTACCTTAATTCTTGATCTGGATGGCATTTGCCTGACGGCTGAAGAGCGAAAGCTGATAACACTGCCGCAGGTGGGTGGCATTATTCTCTTTGGGCGTAATACCGAGAGCGCTGCACAGCTTGCTGAATTAGTGTCAGAGATCCGGTCCCTGCGTGATGAGCTGGTGATTGGTATTGACCAGGAAGGCGGGCGTGTTCAGCGCCTGCGCCAGGGAGTGACACGTTTACCGCCAATGGCTGCGCTGGGGCGTCTTTATCAGGCAGATGCCGGGCAGGCGCTGCATGCGGCCTGTGAGCTGGGTTACCTGATGGCTGCGGAGCTGCGTTCTTTGGATGTGGATCTCAGCTTTGCGCCTGTGCTGGATGTGGATTGTAACCGTAATACCGTTATAGGTGACCGGGCTTTTGCGCTTCGGCCAGAAGAAATCACTTTGCTGGCAGGGCGGTTTGTTGAAGGTATGCGTGAAGCAGGCATGGCGGCTACAGGCAAGCATTTTCCGGGCCATGGCTGGGCAAATGCGGATACACATCATGCAGATGCCGTTGATGAGCGAAAATTTGAGCAGATCTGGGCGGAAGACCTTGTGCCTTTTAAGACCTTGGTTAGGGCGGGTTTAGAGGGCATTATGCCGGCCCACGTGCTTTATCCGGCTTGTGCGCCCCAGCCGGCGGGTTATTCAGAATTCTGGTTGCAGGCTGTGTTGCGTGACAGGTTGGGATTTAAGGGTGTTATTTTTAGCGATGATCTGTCCATGAAGGCTGCCCATGCTGCCGGTGGCTATACGGCAAGGGCCAGAATGGCATTGGCAGCGGGTTGTGATGCGTTGTTGCCCTGTAATAATCGGGAGGGGGCATTAGAGGTATTAGATTATCTGCGTGAAAACAATTATCAGCCTGTATCAGCATTAGAAAAAATGCGGGGACAGACCAAAAGCTTTGACGCTGAGCGCCTTGATGCGGCCCGCATTTTAGCGGAGTACCTGGGGTCGGAGTGGACGGATGCCTGATTATTTAAAACACTGGACCTCAGAACTCGGATGGTTAGATCCGCAGTATAGCTGGGTGCTCCAGGTGGTGATAGTGCTGCTGCTTTCTGCCTTTGCTCATCTTTTAGTGACCCGTGTGATGCATCATTTACAGGTGCAGGCCACCAAAACTGCGTTGCTTTGGGATGATGCACTTATCGCAGCGGCTCGCAGGCCCTTAGTCTTACTGGTTTGGGTTGTTGGTCTGGTAACCGGGCTTGAAGTAGCCGGTACACAGGGCGGTATTGAGTTGCTGGCCTCAGTGGGGCTGGTGCGTAAGCTGGCACTGGTATTTACGCTGACCTGGTTTGTTGTGCGCTTTGTCGCGGGTATTGAAGGCTTGTTGGTAACGCCTGCGGCCGGGCGTGCGGCAATGGATACAACAACGGTCAGAGCCTTAGGTCGCCTGACTCGGCTGGCTGTGCTGGTGCTGGCGTTTCTGGTAGTGCTTCAGAACCTGGGTATCAGTATTTCCGGGGTGCTGGCCTTTGGTGGAATCGGCGGCCTGGCGGTTGGTTTTGCGGCTAAAGATCTGTTGGCCAATTTTTTTGGTGGCCTGATGATCTATCTGGATCGCCCCTTTAAAGTGGGTGACTGGATTCGTTCACCGGATCAGAATATTGAAGGCGTCGTGGAAGATATCGGCTGGCGCCAGACCCGTATACGGACTTTCAGTAAACGCCCTTTGTATGTGCCTAATGCTACGTTTACCCATATATCGGTAGAAAACCCATCACGTATGAGTAACAGGCGTATCTATGAGTATATCGGTGTGCGTTATGGGGATGCAGGTCAGGTGGCTGCGATTATTGAATCAGTACGGTTGATGCTTAGTGGGCACCCGGATATAGATACGGAGCAGATCCTGATTGTAAATCTTGACCGGTTCGGGCCTTCATCACTGGACTTCTTTATCTATGCTTTTACTAAAACAACCGATTGGGTGGCGTACCACTCAATCAAGCAGGATGTGATGATCCGGATTATGACGATTATTGAAGCTGAGGGTGCTGAATTTGCTTTTCCCACAACAACGGTTCATCTTGCCGAAGTAGCACCTGAAGCCTCGCCGGTTAAGGCGGGCTGATTCAGAATTTTTTGTCCGGGTTTACAGGGAGCATTAATACCATTACACCCATCAGCGGGTGATCCAGGTAGTGTATTTCTTCTGAACGCATACGGCGCCCTTGTTTTAAGTTAACTGTCAGGAATTCAGGCACCTCGATAAAGCTGTTGCTTACCTGAGTGGCGGGCAGGGGGCGGAGTGTGTCTGTGCCCTGAGCTGCATCAGCGGGTACGACTATAGCGGGCTGGTCACCGGCGTTAAGAAATTCCTGCAGCAGGCTGGACTCACCGGCTGATAGCTTGCGGCTGTGATAAAGGTCCGGTTTAAAATGCAGATAACGTCCCCGGTCAACGGTGACATAGCCTTCAAGTTCGTACATACCGTTGTCCAGCACATTGCCTGCCTGAATATGAATCGGTCGGGCGCGTTTTTGTTGTTCTACCGGCTGTAGCCAGCCTGCATGATAGAGCACGCGGTAGCGGTGGTGCCGGGTGATGCGCTGTTTTTCCTCGTTTAACAGCAGTGATGAGGTGGGCAGCAGTTCATAGGCATCATAAGCTGCAGCATTTTGCATCGGCGGGCGAAGTCTGACGGCATTAGACTGGTGGGCAATATCCACCTTGCGAGGCCAAAATTCATCATCCAGTACGCCGGGGTCTTTATTGGCAAATACCAGCATTTCAATCTGGTACCAGGGTGTTTTTTCTGCGCTGGCACTAAAAGGCAGGATGCAGAGCCAGAGGCTAAAAACTGTTCTTAGAATCATATTCATAATTATTTGACCGCCAGGTCCTTAAGCAGTTTTTCAATGGATTGAAAACGTTGCTCCGTTTTAACAGAGTCGATATGAAAACGGAGTTTGTCCGCGCCTTCAAGTTTATACTTTTGTGGTTGATTTTGAACCATTTTCACCAGGGTCAGCGGATCAATTTTAGGTTCAGATCCGAATTCGATGCGTCCCCCTTGTTCATGGGCATCTATTTTCTTGATGCCCATGACCTCAGCCACTAATTTCAGTTTAGTCAGGCGCAGCAAATTTTGTGCAGGTTCCGGTAGTAAACCAAAGCGATCGATCATTTCTATCTGCAGTGTTTTAAGCTCTGGGTCACTTTTTGCGTTGGAAATGCGTTTGTACATAATCAGGCGGTTATGTACGTCGGGCAGATAGTCATCCGGAATCAGTGCCGGAATACGCAGATTAATCTCAGCCCCTTGTTTCAGCGGTTGATCCAGATTAGGGGTTTTGCCATCTTTGATAGCTTCGACGGCTTGTTCCAGCATTTCCATAAACAAAGAGAAGCCGACAGTTTGCATCTGACCGCTCTGGTCTTCCCCGAGAAGCTCACCTGCACCCCGTATCTCCAGATCATGGGTTGCCAGGGTAAAGCCTGCGCCTAGTTCGTTGGCTGAAGATAAGGCCTCCAGGCGTTTAGTCGCGTCCTTGCTTATAGCTTTGGGGTGCGGAGTCAGCAGATAAGCGTATGCCTGGTGATGGGAGCGTCCTACACGACCGCGCAATTGATGAAGCTGAGCAAGGCCAAATTTGTCGGCACGGTTGATAATGATGGTGTTGGCATTGGGAATGTCGATACCGGTTTCGATGATCGTTGTACAAACCAGCACATTGTAGCGCTTATGGTAAAAGTCAGACATGACCTGTTCCAGTTCGCGCTCGCGCATTTGGCCATGGCCTACGCCAATACGTGCCTCGGGAATTATTTCACCCAGTTCTTCGGCGATTTTTTCTATCGTGCTGACTTCATTGTGCAGGTAGTACACCTGCCCACCGCGCAGCAGTTCACGCAAAATGGCTTCTTTGGTTATGGCGGGCTCGCTTTGGCTGATAAAAGTTTTTACCGACAGGCGCCGGGCCGGAGGGGTGGCGATGATCGATAAATCCCGCATACCTGACATGGCCATATTCAACGTGCGGGGAATCGGTGTTGCGGTGAGTGTCAGTATATCGACTTCAGAACGAATGGATTTCAGGCGTTCTTTCTGCTGGACGCCAAAACGGTGTTCTTCGTCGATAATCAACAAGCCTAAGTCTTTAAAATTAATATTGCTTTGAAGTAGTTTGTGGGTGCCGATCACAATATCTGTCTGTCCGCTTTCCAGTTGCTCGATAATGGCGTTTTGCTGTTTTGTAGTACGGAAGCGGGAGATCAAAGCAACATTAACCGGCCAGTCGGCGAAGCGGTCGGCAAAATTCTGATAGTGCTGCTGGGCGAGCAGGGTGGTTGGTACCAGGATGGCGACCTGTTTGCCGCTCTGGCAGGCCATAAAGGCCGCGCGCATAGCGACTTCGGTTTTGCCAAAGCCCACATCACCGCACACCAGGCGATCCATAGGCTGCAGGGCGGTCATGTCACGTATCACAGCAGCGATGGCATTAGCCTGATCCGGGGTTTCTTCAAAAGGAAAAGCCGATGCAAACTGAAAATATTCCTGATCGGGCTTGCTGAAACGAAAGCCTTTTCTGGCCGCGCGACGCGCATAAATGTCGAGTAATTCAGCAGCGGCATCCCGGGCCTTTTCAGCCGCTTTCTGTTTGGCTTTGCTCCATTGCTCGGTGCCCAGACGATGTAGCGGAGCTGATTCATCGCTGGCACCGGTGTAGCGGCTGATCAGGTGCAGGGATGAAACCGGAACGTAAAGCTTGGCGTTGTTGGCGTATTCCAGGGTCAGAAATTCGTTGGTCTGACCTTCCAGTTCAATGGTTTGCAGGCCCAGGTAGCGCCCGACACCATGATCGATATGTACAACGGGGGAGCCAATGCTGAGTTCAGACAGGTTTTTAATAACCTGGTCGGCATGCTCCTTTTCCCGGGAGCGGCGCCGGCGTTGGAAGACCTGGTGGCCAAAGAGCTGTGTTTCAGTAATGAGGTGCAGTTGTCCTGGTATCGACAGGCCACGCTCCAGTGGCGCGGTTGTGATGGCAATGTCGGCATCACTGTCTGCAAAGGCCTGCCAATTGTCGACTTGTTCAGGCTTAAGATTAATTTTTTGTAGCAGTTCCAGTAGGGCTTCTCGGCGACCTGCAGACTCAGCACAAAATAAGATAGCGCCATCGCGCTCCGGTAAAAAAGCTTCCAGCGCTTTAAGCGGGCGGGTTGCCTGAGCATCAACCGGTAATTGAGGGGCGGGTGCGCAAGGCAGGTTAGTGCGTCCTGCCTTTGCCTCCAGGGCCGCTTCATTCATCTGAAGTCGCCCGAAGCGTTTCAGGTTGCTAAAAAGTTCGTCATGACTAAGAAATAGTTGCTCCGGGCTGAGTACCGGGTGGGTGATATCGTGGCGGCGCTGTTCGTAGCGCTGCTGTGTATCCTGCCAGAACTGGCTGCTGGCGCTTTCCAGTCCCGGATCGACAATAACCTGGGCATTGTTTGGCAGGTAATCAAATAGTGTACTGCTGCTGTCAAAAAATAGCGGTGAATAGTATTCGATGCCAGGGGGTGTCAGGCCGTTGCTGATATCCTGATAAACCGGACAGGCGCGGTAATCAACATCAAACTGTTCCCGCCAGCGCAGTTTAAATGCTTTGATGGCTGCTGTATCAAAAGGAAATTCTTTGGCGGGCAGTAACCGGATGTGTGAAACGGATTCTATGGAGCGCTGGTTTTCAGGGTCGAAAGTGCGCAGCGTTTCCACTTCATTGTCGAAGAGTTCAATTCTGAAAGGGGTGTCACTGCCCATCGGAAAAATATCGATAATAGCACCGCGCACTGTAAACTCGCCGTGCTCAAAAACGGTTTCTACAGCGCGATAACCCGCATTAATCAGTGCTTGCCTGAACTGAATGAGGTCCAGATGTTGTCCTGTATCAAGTAAAAGGCTGTTACCTGTCAGGAATGCGGGCGGTGCCAGGCGGTGCATCAGGGTGCTGGCAGGCACAACCAGAATGCCACTTGATAACCCCGGCAATCTGTTAAGTGTTGAAATCCGCTCTGAAATGATGTCCTGATGCGGTGAAAAAACATCGTAAGGTAAAGTTTCCCAGTCGGGAAACCCATAAATCTGACCAGGGGTATCGGTAAAAAACCGCAGTTCATGTTGCAGGCGTTCAGCTTCATCACTGTTATCGGTAATCACCAGTGTTAATGCACCGCTGCGCTGAGCCGCCTGGGTAATTAATAAACCACGCGCAGCGCCGGTCACCTGCCCGATCCGTTTTATATCTCCCGTCTGCTGCGGAAGAGGGAAAGCTAATTCAAACAACGGGCCGGCTCCTGTGCGGTGATTTTGAGGCGGCTAAGTGTACCTGTTTGGCTGATATACCGAAATACGGCCTTGGGGTTGTTCGAAAGTATATTATTTGGGGGTTTGATCACGGGTAAGGAAAAGGGGATAATGCGCGCAGAAAATTTTGAGCCTTGACGATAACTGGAGTTGCCCGTGAGCCAAGAAAACGTTTTCGCTGACTGGAAAGAACGCGAAGCTAAAGCTGAAGAGATGGTGCCATTAATTGGTGGTCTTTACCGCGATTGTAACGTTGAAACCTCTGTATTTGGTCGCCTGATTATCAAGCGTTCCGTCATTGATATCCTGAAAGCACACCGTTTTGTGCGTCAGGTTGAAGAGCAGGAGCTGACTGTTCACGATACTTATCCGGTACTGAAAGCAGTGCAGGGCATGAATATCAAAAGTGCACACATTGATGCGGGCAAGCTGGCGGTTAAGTTCCGCGAAGAAGGCAATGGCCGTGATCTGGAAGCTTTCCTTAAAGAAGAGCTTGCGGATGTGATCGGTGCGCAGGAACGTGAGTCTACAGACATCGTACTATATGGCTTTGGCCGTATCGGTCGTCTGTTGGCGCGTCTTTTGATTGAGCGTACCGGTGGTGGTCAGGCGATGCGTCTGCGTGCAATTGTTGTGCGTAAGGGTAATGCTGATAACGATCTGGAAAAGCGTGCCAGCCTGCTACGCCGTGACTCTGTGCATGGTCCTTTTAAAGGTACTATCCAGGTTGACGAAGAGAATCAGGCGCTGGTTGCTAACGGTAACGTGATCAAAGTGATCATGGCTGACGGTCCGGATACAATCGATTACACCGCGTATGGTATCAACAATGCGCTGGTTATTGATAATACAGGTAAATGGCGTGATGAAGCAGGCCTGTCTCTTCATCTGAAATCTAAAGGTGTTTCCCGTGTTGTGCTGACAGCGCCGGGTAAAGGCATTAAAAATATCGTAATGGGTGTGAACGACTGCGATATCGCTGCAGAAGATACTATTCTGTCGGCTGCGTCCTGCACAACCAATGCAATCACGCCGGTACTGAAAGTACTGAGTGATAAGTATGGCATCGAAAATGGCCACGTTGAAACCGTACACGCTTACACCAATGACCAGAACCTGATTGATAACTATCATAAAGGTGATCGTCGTGGTCGTGCGGCTGGTCTGAACATGGTTATTACTGAAACAGGCGCTGCTAAAGCCGTGTCTAAAGCATTGCCAGAGATGGAAGGCAAGCTGACAGGTAATGCAATCCGTGTGCCTACGCCTAACGTCTCTATGGCAATTCTGAACCTGAATCTGTCAGCGGAAACCAATAAGGAAGAGCTGAACGCTGTATTGCGTGAAGCGGCACTTCATGGTGCTCTGCAGAAGCAGATTGATTACAGCAACTCACCTGAAGCTGTATCCAGTGATTTTGTGGGTTCCCGCGCTGCAGGTATTGTTGATTCGCTGGCGACTATCGGTAACGACAAGCGTTGTGTTCTTTATGTTTGGTACGATAACGAGTTTGGTTATAGCTGCCAGGTAATTCGTATGGTTCAGAAAATGGCTAACTGTACGCTGCCCGCATTCCCTAAAGCGGCAGGCTGATTTCTTCTTAATATCAGCAAAAGGTCGTCTATATGGCGGCCTTTTTTTGTGCTCTTTTTTTATATTCAGTTTAATTATATCCATATGAGATATTTATCTATCTCGATGGTGTGTTTGATGCGTTAAAAAGCACGGATAAAAAAGGGGTTTTGTAGAAAAACTACAGGGCGCTCAGGTATACTTATCCGGATTTTTGGGTTGGGTTTGCTTTGTTTCAATAATAACTTTAAACAGATTGAAGGGCATGTGGGGACAGTTGCCTGGCGGTCACGCGAAGTGAAATGAAGAGCCTGAGGACTATAACATGATTGGGTGGGGCGAATGATCAGGATCAAGCAGGGTCTGGATCTACCGATTACGGGTGCACCGGAGCAGAAAATAACGAACTCTCCGGAAGTGCGTTCGGTCGCCGTGATAGGCTTCGATTACGTTGGTATGAAGCCGACAATGGCCGTCAAGGTAGGTGACCGGGTAAAACTCGGTCAAGTGATCTTTTCCGATAAAAAAACAGAAGGTGTTAAATACACCGCACCTGGCGCAGGTGTTGTCAAAGAAATTAACCGTGGTGATCGTCGTGTGCTGCAGTCTGTTGTCATCGAGCTGGATGACAATGAAGACGCTGTAGAATTCGCGAAGTACGATGCAGCGCAGTTAGATTCGCTGACGACTGAGCAAGTCCAGGATAACCTGGTTGAATCAGGCATGTGGACCGCATTGCGGACACGTCCCTTTAGCCGGGTACCACAGCCGGGTACAACCGCGCATTCTGTATTTGTTACTGCAATGGATACCAATCCACTGGCAGGCGATCCGGCGATTTTTATCGCTGAGCAGAGCGAAGCGTTTGTTAATGGTTTAAAAGTGCTGCGTAAGCTGGCAGATAAAAACGTTTATCTGTGTAAGGCGCCTGGTGCAAATATTCCAGCCACTGACGGTGTGACTGTAGAAGAGTTTGACGGTCCTCACCCGGCGGGTAATGCGGGAACGCATATTCATTTCCTTGAGCCGGTATCACAGTCTAAAACTGTGTGGACGATTGGTTATCAGGATGTGATCGCGGTAGGTCATCTATTTACTTCTGGTCGACTCTTTACAGATCGCGTTGTTGCTCTGGGCGGCCCTGTGGCGTGTAGCACAGGCTTGCTGCGTACGCGTCTGGGTGCCAGCCTGGATGATCTGCTGGTGGGTATCACTAAAGGTGATAACAACCGTGTGATCAGTGGTTCCGTTTGGAATGGTCGTGAAGCGGGTGGTCCGTTTGCCTATCTTGGCCGTTACGCGAATCAGGTTTCAGTGCTGGAAGAAGGCAATGAACGTGAGTTTATTGGCTGGTTGTTACCGGGGTCTGAAAAGTATTCAGTACTGAATATATTCACTTCTTTCCTGAGCAAGGGTAAGAAGTTTGATTTCACCACAACAACGAATGGCTCTGAGCGTGCAATGGTGCCTGTTGGTCAGTTCGAAGAACTGATGCCGATGGATATCCTGCCAACGCAGCTGTTACGGGCTTTGGTAACCGGAGACATTGTCACTGCGATGCAGCTTGGCTGTCTGGAACTGGATGAGGAAGACCTGGCGTTGTGTACCTTTGCATGCCCGGGTAAGTACGAATACGGTCCTATCCTCCGTGATAACCTGGCACGTATCGAGAAGGAGGCCTGAGCGTATGAAGAGCCTAAGAAATATTCTTGATAAGATGGAGCCGCATTTCCATAAAGGCGGCAAATACGAAAACTGGTACGCGCTGTACGAAGCAGCGGATACTATTTTCTTTACACCGGGCCATGTGACAAAAACCGGCGCTCACGTGCGTGATGCTGTCGATTTGAAGCGCATGATGATTCTGGTATGGGCATGTACTTTCCCTGCTGTTTTTATGGGTTTGTACAACGTAGGCCTGCAGGCAAATACTGCAATGGCTACAATGGGCATCACGGAAGCGTCCTCCTGGCAGGGCTCTATCGCTGCTGCATTGGGTGGCTTTGATCCCAATTCCCTCTGGGACAATGTTATTCATGGTGCATCTTACTGGTTGCCAATTTACCTGGTTACTTTTGTAGTCGGTGGTTTCTGGGAAGTGCTTTTTGCCATGAAGCGTGGCCATGAAGTAAATGAAGGTTTCTTTGTTACCTCTATTCTTTTCACGCTGATTCTTCCACCGTCGATTCCTTTGTGGCAGGTTGCCCTGGGTATCAGCTTTGGTGTGGTTGTCGGTAAAGAAGTGTTTGGCGGTACCGGTAAAAACTTCCTTAACCCGGCCCTGACCGGACGTGCTTTCCTGTTCTTTGCTTATCCGGCTCAGATGTCAGGTGATGCAATCTGGACAGCGGTAGATGGTTTTTCCGGCGCGACTCCATTAGGCCTGGCGGCTATGGGTGGCGTAGACGCTATCCTTGCGCAGAACATTACCTGGTTTGATGCCTTTATCGGTACTGTTCAGGGGTCTATCGGTGAAGTATCAACGCTGGCGATTGCCATCGGTGGTGCGGTGCTTCTGATAGCCAAAGTAGCCGCATGGCGAATTGTAGCCGGTGTGATGATTGGCATGATTGCTACGACTCTCCTGCTGAATCTGATTGGCTCTGATACTAATCCAATGTTTGCTCTGCCGTTTTACTGGCATCTGGTATTGGGTGGTTTTGCCTTCGGTATGTTCTTTATGGCAACCGATCCGGTATCTGCATCCATGACAAACAAAGGTAAGTGGTACTTCGGTGCTCTGATCGGCGTAATGGTGGTACTGATTCGTGTGGTTAACCCGGCATTCCCTGAGGGTATGATGCTGGCGATTCTGTTCGCGAACCTGTTTGCTCCGCTGATTGATAACTTTGTTGTTCAGGCAAACATCAAACGGAGGATGGCACGTAATGTCGGCTAATAAAGACACAATCGGTAAAACAATTACCGTTACCGTCCTGCTGTGTGTGGTTTGTTCTGTGATCGTATCCGCGGCGGCAGTACTACTGAAACCTATCCAGGTTGCAAACAAAGAACTTGACCGTAAAAGCAACATTCTGGCAGCTGCGAATATCGATTACGCAGGCCAGGATGTTATCCAGCTATTCGATGAACGCATCACAACCAAAATCATCGATATAGAAACCGGCAAGTACACAGATGCGGTTGACGCTGAGACTTATGATGCTAATAAAGCGTCTAAAGATCCTGCATTGTCGGTGAAGCTGGATCGTTCGACCGATATTGCTTCTATCAAGCGTCAGGCGAAATACATGCCTGTTTACCTGGTAGAGACAGACGGTCAGCTCGAGAAGGTGGTGCTGCCAGTGCACGGTTATGGCCTTTGGTCGACACTGTACGGTTTCCTGGCAGTAGAAGGCGATCTGAATACCGTTGTTGGTCTGGGTTTCTATGCGCACGCAGAAACACCTGGACTGGGTGGCGAGGTTGATAACCCTAAATGGAAAGCGCAGTGGCCGGGCAAGAAAGTGTATCCGGAAGGCTCTATCGAACCTGAACTGGGCCTGATCAAAGGTGCAGTGAATCCGGCGGTTGCAGGTGCTGAGCACCAGATCGACGGCCTGGCGGGGGCAACGCTGACCAGTAACGGTGTGACTAATCTGGTTAAGTTCTGGATGGGCAAGAATGGTTATGCGACCTTCCTGGCCAACCTGAAAGCAGGGGAGGTGTAAACCATGTCTGCATCTAAAGAAATACTGTTAAATCCGCTTGCGAAGAATAACCCGATTGCACTGCAGATCCTTGGTGTCTGCTCTGCGCTGGCGGTAACTACCAACATGAATACCGCTCTGGTAATGACCTTAGCGGTAATGGCCGTAACAGCGTTTTCGAACATGTTCGTCTCGCTTATCCGTAACTATATGCCAAGCAGTATTCGTATCATCTGTCAGATGACGATTATTGCATCACTGGTAATTGTTGTTGATCAGATTCTTAAGGCTTATGCCTATGATGTAGCGAAACAGTTGTCTGTATTCGTGGGTCTGATTATCACTAACTGTATCGTAATGGGCCGTGCAGAAGCATTTGCTATGCAGAACCCACCGGGCGTCAGCTTCCTTGATGGCCTGGGCAATGGTGCAGGTTATGGTGTTGTGCTGCTGTTTGTTGCGTTCTTCCGTGAACTGTTTGGCTCCGGTAGCCTGTTCGGTGTTGAGCTCCTGCCGCTGGTGACTAACGGTGGCTGGTACCAAGCGAACGGTATGATGCTGTTGCCACCAAGTGCATTCTTTATTATTGGTGGTTTCATCTGGATTCTGCGTACCTGGGATAAGTCTCAGGTTGAGAAGCCGGAATTCATACTGGCGAAAAACAGTAAGAAGGAGGCTGTGTAATGGAACAGTATATTAGCCTTGCCATTAAGGCGATTTTCGTTGAAAACATGGCACTGGCCTTTTTCCTGGGTATGTGTACGTTCCTGGCAATCTCCAAGAAGGTACAGACTGCTTTTGGATTGGGCATTGCAGTTGTGGTCGTTCTGGCGATTACTACGCCGGTAAACAACCTGCTTTATAATCTGCTTCTTAAAGAAGGCGCACTGGCGTGGGCGGGTTACCCGGACGTTGATCTGAGCTTCCTGGGTTACATCTCCTACATCGGTGTAATCGCAGCTATGGTACAGATCCTGGAGATGTTCCTGGATAAGTACGTGCCCGCGCTTTACAACTCTCTGGGCGTATTTCTGCCGCTGATCACGGTTAACTGTGCAATTATGGGTGCAGCCCTGTTCATGGTTGAGCGTGATTACAACTTCAGTGAGTCCGTAGTTTATGGTGTTGGTGCAGGTGTTGGCTGGGCGTTGGCTATCACTGCGTTGGCGGGTATTCGTGAAAAGCTGAAATACAGCGATGTGCCTGAAGGTTTGCGTGGCCTGGGTATCACCTTCGTAACTGTAGGTTTGATGTCTCTGGGTTTCATGTCTTTCTCCGGTGTACAGCTGTAATAGCTGGAACGATAAGAAGAGGAATGGAATAAGCCTATGAATGCTGAAATCGTTCTCGGCGTTGTTATGTTTACCGTAGTCGTGCTTGCACTGGTCGCGGTTATTCTGGCAGCCCGCTCAAAATTGGTTAGTTCCGGTGATGTTACGATTAATATCAACCATGATCCGGAAAAATCCATCACTGTACCTGCGGGTGGTAAGTTGCTGCAGACGCTTGCGGAAGCGGGCATCTTTGTGCCTTCTGCCTGTGGCGGTGGTGGTACTTGTGCGCAGTGTAAGTGTCAGGTACTCGATGGTGGTGGCTCTATGCTGCCAACGGAAGAGTCACACTTCACTATGCGTGAAGGAAAAGAAGGCTGGCGTCTTTCCTGTCAGGTTGCTGTTAAACAGGACATGGAAGTTGAGCTTGAAGAAGAAATCTTCGGTGTTAAGAAGTGGACTTGTACCGTTGAGTCTAACCCCAACCTGGCAACATTTATCAAAGAGCTGACCCTGCGTCTGCCTGAAGGTGAAAACGTTGATTTCCGGGCGGGTGGTTATGTTCAGCTGGAAGCGCCTGCGCATGAAGTTCACTACAAAGACTTCGATATTGAAGAAGAGTACCGTGGTGACTGGGATAAGTTTAACCTGTGGCAGTACACTTCTAAGGTAACCGAACCGGTTATCCGTGCGTACTCTATGGCGAACTATCCTGAAGAGCGTGGTGTTGTTAAGTTCAACATCCGTATCGCATCACCACCGCCGGGAACTGACTTCCCGCCGGGTCAGATGTCTTCTTATGTCTTCGGCCTGAAACCAGGTGATACCATTGATGTTTATGGTCCGTTTGGTGAGTTCTTCGCCTCTGAAAACGAATCTGAAATGGTCTTCATTGGTGGTGGTGCAGGTATGGCACCTATGCGGTCTCATATCTTTGACCAGCTGAAGCGTCTGAATGCAACCCGTAAGATTTCGTTCTGGTATGGTGCACGCTCAATGCGTGAATCTTTCTATGACGATGAATATGATAAGTTAGCAGCCGAAAATGAGAATTTTGACTGGCATTTAGCCTTGTCTGATCCCATGCCGGAAGATAACTGGACGGGTATGACCGGATTTATTCATAACGTGCTGTATGAAAACTATCTGAAGGATCATGATGCGCCTGAAGATTGTGAGTACTACATGTGTGGACCTCCAATGATGAACTCTGCTGTTATCCAGATGTTATTGGATCTGGGTGTTGAGCGTGAGAACATCTTCCTGGATGACTTCGGTGGCTAAGCACTTATGTTAAAACTGTTAAAACAGTTGATGCATATAAAATGGCCGGCAGCGTTGCTGTCGGCCATTTTTGTTCTTGTGGGCTGCCAACAGCTCAGGGATGAAGTCAGAACCGTTCAGGGACTGACAATGGGTACCAGCTATTCAGTAAAGTGGGTATCTAAAGATGCAGAAACAGAGCAGCTTCATAAGCTGATCGACAAAACACTCGTGGATATCAATAATAGTATGTCCACCTATATTAAAACATCAGAGCTTTCGCGCTTGAACCAGTCAGCCAGCCTGGACTGGATGCCTGTTTCTCGCTCACTCTTTGATGTGCTTCGACTGTCGACACATCTGAGTGAAAAAACCGGCGGTGCCTTTGATGTGACGGTGGGGCCCTTGGTCAACCTCTGGGGTTTTGGTCCTGAAGGGCAGGTATTAAAAGCGCCTGATGAAGCAGCGGTGCTTTCAGAGCGTCAGCGCATTGGCTATGAAAATATAACGCTTAAAGCTGATCAGCAGGTTCGAAAAACAACTGCTAATTTATATATTGATTTATCTGCGGTCGCTAAAGGTTATGCCGTAGATAGGATAGCGTCACTGCTTGAGTCCCGAGGTATAGAGCGTTACCTCGTTGAGATTGGCGGTGAGCTAAGGGCGAATGGTTTAAAGCCAGCGGCTAAGCATTGGCGTATTGCTATTGAAAGTCCTGATTCGGGGACACGGGCAATTCAGCGCATTATTAACGTAAAAGATGTGGCTATTGCGACATCGGGTGATTATAGAAATTATTTTGAAGAAAACGGTGTGCGCTTTTCTCATACCATAGATCCAATGACGGGTAAGCCAATTACCCATCGTCTGGCATCGGTAACTGTGCTTGCGGCGTCCTGTGCAGAGGCAGATGCATTAGCAACGGCGTTTATGGTGATGGGTGCTGATCGTGGTTTGAATTACGCTCAGAAAAACGGCGTTCATGCGCTTTTTATCCGCAAGACAGAAACAGGTTTTGAAGAAATTATTACACCGGGTTTTCGTAAATACCTGGTGAACTGAGGTGTGTTATGGAAGTTATGGTTTTGACGTTTGTTGTGCTGGCTACAGTTATCATTGCTATGTCTGTGGGTGTACTGATGGGACGTACGCCAATTAAGGGCTCTTGTGGTGGCATGGCATCCCTGGGCCTGGATACGGCTTGTGATATTTGTGGTGGCGATCCTAAAAAGTGTGATGAAGAACAAGAAGCACAGCAAGCACAGCAAGCCTCCACAGCGGCTGATAGCGATCTCGCTTACGAGGTTAAGGCTAAAGGCTAATACTGATACGTCAGTGCAGCGCGTTAAGCTTTAGCAGGCAGGGCGTGATCTGAATCTACTAATTAAAACAACAGGATAACGACGATTATCTAAGGGGAAAGTGATGGCTGTTTATGACTACGATGTCATTGTGATCGGCTCTGGCCCGGCGGGCGAAGGCGCAGCGATGAACGCCGCCAAACATGGTCGCCGGGTTGCTGTAGTAGAAGAGCAGGATCTGGTGGGCGGTAACTGCACACATAAAGGAACAATTCCGTCTAAAGCGTTACGTCACTCCGTAAAGCAGATCATCGAATTTAATACAAACCCGATGTTCCGGGACATTGGTGAGCCGCGCTGGTTCTCTTTTCCCAAAGTACTGACCCGCGCTGAAAAGGTGATTTCTCATCAGGTTGTGCTGCGTACCAATTTTTATGCCCGCAACCGTGTTGATGTTTTTTTTGGCCGCGCTTATTTTGAAGACAAAAATACGATAACAGTGACCGGTACTGTTAAGGGTGTTGAGACGCTGCGCGCAAAAAATATCGTGATAGCCAGTGGTTCCCGCCCTTATTGTCCGGCAAACATCGACTTTGAACACCCGCGTATTTACAATTCAGATACCATTCTTAAATTAAGCCATACACCGCGTACGCTGATTATCTATGGGGCGGGTGTTATCGGTTGTGAATACGCATCGATCTTCAGCGGCTTGGGTGTGAAGGTTGATTTGATTGATAACCGGGATCGTTTGCTGTCTTTCCTTGATGGTGAAATTTCAGATGCATTGAGCTATCACCTGCGAAATAATGCAGTGAAAATTCGCCACAATGAAGAATATGAATCCGTGGAAGCCGTGGGCAGTGGTGTTGTACTGACCTTAAAGTCGGGCAAAAAAATCCAGGCAGATGCCTTCCTCTGGTGTAATGGTCGTACCGGTAATACCGATAAAATGGGCATTGAAAACATCGGTCTTGAGGCGAACAGCCGCGGTCAGCTGGAGATTGATGAGCATTACAGCACAACAGTTGAAGGTATCTATGCTGCGGGTGATGTGGTGGGCTGGCCAAGCCTTGCCTCTGCTGCGCTTGATCAGGGTCGCTCTGCGGCTGCCGATATGCTCAATGCCGATGACTTCCGTTATATCAATGAAGTGCCAACAGGTATTTATACAATTCCTGAAATCAGCTCTTTGGGTAAAACGGAAGAAGAACTGACGGCTGAATGTGTGCCTTACGAAGCAGGCCAGGCGTTCTTTAAAGATACCGCAAGGGCACAGATTTCAGGGCAGCCTGTGGGTATGCTTAAGATCCTGTTTCACCGTGAAACTCTGGCTATCCTGGGTATTCATTGCTTTGGTGATCAGGCGTCCGAAATCGTGCATATCGGGCAGGCCATCATGCGTCAGGAAGGTGAGGCGAATACCATTAAGTATTTCATCACAACCACCTTCAATTACCCGACAATGGCAGAAGCTTACCGGGTTGCTGCAATTGCAGGGCTTAACCGTGTGGCTAATTTGTAAGTTTTAATGGCTCATAAAAAACCGGATAACAGCATCGTTGTTATCCGGTTTTTTTGTGCCTGAAATAATGCTGGCATCGTAATTGCGATCTGAAACATGCCGAATCCGTACTATGCTTATAAACAGGCTTAGTAAGTACAACAGAGACTCATCAGGCTGGTAATCAGATGATCCAGGCAGCGGCAGTTAAGAATAATTTGGCCCCGGTGGGGGTTATTACGGAAATTCACGGGCCGGTCGTTGTGATTCGTTGTGAACAGTTACCGCCGCTGCGGCAGGCGCTCTATGCGACTGTTAATAATGAGGACTACATTTTTGAAGCACACCTTCACCTGGATAATCACCATTTGCGTGCTATCTGTCTGCACCGTACCAGCAGTTTATCCCGCGGTATGGCTGTTTACGATACCGGTGCCCCTCTGCATGTGCCGGTTTCACCCGCAGTGCTTGGGCGTTTAATAAATATATTTGGTGAACCACTGGATGGCGGTGAGCCTTTGCCTGAAGATGATTTTCGTAATATTCACCGGGCACCTGAAGCGCTGGCTAATGCGGTGGCAACGGGGCACATTTTACAAACGGGGATCAAAGTTGTTGATTTGCTTTGTCCTTTTGTAAAGGGCGGTAAAACGGGCCTTTTTGGCGGGGCCGGTGTAGGTAAAACTGTATTGATTATGGAATTCATGCATGCGGTTGCCAAATTGTATGGCGGGGTGTCGGTATTTTCCGGGGTAGGTGAGCGTATCCGGGAGGGTCATGAACTCTGGCATGAGATGCGAAGCGCCGGCATTATGCCTCAAACGGTTATGTTGTTCGGACAAATGGATGAGTCACCCGGCGTGCGTTTTCGTATCGGTTTGTCGGCGCTGACCTATGCTGAATATCTTCGTGACACGATGCAGAAAGAAGTGCTTTTTGTGATGGATAATGTTTTTCGTTTTGTACAGGCAGGCAGCGAAATTTCCAGCCTGCTGGGTCGTATGCCTGCCACTGTGGGTTATCAGCCGACACTGACCTCTGAAGTTGCGGAGATGCAGGAACGGATAATGTCTACTGAAAACGGTGATATTACCTCGGTGCAGGCGGTTTATGTTCCGGCTGATGATATGAGTGACCCGGCGGTCAACAGCATACTGAGTCACCTGGATACCACGGTTATTTTAAGCCGGACACAGGCGGGCAAGGGCATTTACCCGGCCGTTGATCCATTACAATCCGGCAGCAAAATGATGGATCGTCATACCCTGGGAGAAGAGCATTACCAGGTCGCGGAGAACGTCAGAGAGCACCTGGCACGTTATGCGGAACTGGAGGATATTATTTCCATGCTGGGCATTGAGGAGTTGAGTGTTAACGATCAGAAAATTGTGATGCGTGCCCGCAAGCTACAGCGTTACCTTACCCAGCCTTTTTCCATTACAACCACCCACACGGGTATTCCGGGTGTGTCTGTGCCGTTGCAGGATACGCTGGATGACTGTGATGCTTTTTTGCGTGGAGATTTTGATGACGTGCCCGAGGAGCAGTGTTATATGCGTGGCACGATGAAAGGGCTACCCCTGTGAAGGCTTTTACGCTGTTACTTCAAAGTGCCACGGGCGCTGAAACCATTGAAGGCGTGACCCGCTTCGTAGGTGTGGATAGCTCAGGTAGCTTCGGTATTCGCGCTAATCATGCCCGCATGATCAGTTCGCTGACCTTTGGGCTGGCACGTTTTTGCAGGGGTGATCAGCCCTGGTGTTATCTGGCGTTGCCGGGCGGGCTGCTTTACTTTTCCGATAACCGGCTGACAATTACCACACGCAGTTATCTGACAGACAGTGATTACGAACGCATCAGTCATGCTTTGCAGGAGAAACTGGTCGCGCAGGAGAAAAAAATGCAGACGATTAAAAGCAGTCTGCACTCAATGGAAGAAGAAATGCTCAGGCGTATGTGGGCTGTGCGGCGGGCAGGGAGTCAGTCATATGGAACAGGACGATAAACTCAAAAAACAGGTAGAACGTCAGGCGAGGCGTATGCGTCAGGCTGAGAAGGATCAACCCACGCTGATTTCACAAACCGTCTACGCGGGTACCCTGGGACTTCTGTTTGTTCTGCCTGTTGTCGGGGGCATCTATTTCGGGCGATGGATTGACGGGCTGATGGAGGGATACTCCGTGCGCTGGAGCATCAGCCTGCTCTGCCTCGGCATAACGCTTGGTGCCGTTAATGTTTACCTGTTTGTGAGGCAGCACTGATGGATAATCTGTCGTTTGAGTCCGGGGTGGCCTTTAACTGGGGTGGCTGTGTTATCTCAGATACGGTGTTAACCACCTGGGTGATTATGTTGTTTTTTGCGTTAAGCGGCTGGCTGTTTTCCCGGCACTTACATCAGTCTCCGTCACCTTTACAGGCCGCACTTGAAGCGGTTATCAGCAGTATTGAAGAGGCTATTCGTGCGGTTGCGCCGGAGCAGACAAAATTACTACTGCCTTTTATTTCAACATTATGGCTCTTTCTGGTGGTTGCTAACCTGACCGGCCTGATTCCGGGCATGCATTCACCTACCCGTGATTTGTCAGCAACCGCAGCCCTCGCCCTTGTGGTTTTTTTATCTGTGCACTGGTTTGGAATTCGTACTCTGGGCCTGAAGGTTTATTTACAACACTATCTCACACCAAGCCCGATACTTCTGCCTTTTAATCTGATCAGTGAAGTGACCCGCACTATCGCACTGGCTGTGCGCTTATTTGGCA
The DNA here is from genome assembly GCA_049599735.1 of Pontibacterium sp. Taxonomy (GTDB): domain Bacteria; phylum Pseudomonadota; class Gammaproteobacteria; order Pseudomonadales; family Balneatricaceae; genus Pontibacterium. The sequence goes on from JBMYOX010000029.1 coordinate 25,063, forward strand.
ATATTATGAGCCTTGAGATGGCTGCATTGCTCATTTTAATGGTTGCGGGTTTTCTGGTGCCGGTGCCGATTCTGATGTTGCATATTATAGAGGCACTGGTCCAGGCCTACATCTTTGGCACTTTGGCACTTATTTATGTGGCGGGAGGGTTACAGTCCCGGCAATTACGCCACCATCAGGCATCTTAGGAGGTACTTATGATTGATTTAAGCATGTTTTCGCTCATCTCCACCGTTGCAGCAGTTGCGGGGATAGCACTGGGTGTACTTTTGCCAGCTTATGCAATGGGGCGGGCGATCAGCAGTGCGCTTGATGCCCTGGCCAGGCAGCCGGAAGCGGAAAAGGCGATTACCCGGACCTTGTTTATTGGTCTTGCAATGATTGAATCGCTGGCAATTTATGTGCTGGTGATTGTGCTGATCGTGTTATTTCGTAATCCGTTGCTGGAGTATTTTTTGCAGTCATAAACACCGGACGCAAAGACGTTCAGGGAGAAATACCTTGGAATTTAACGGATCTACTTTTGTACTGGAGATTATCAATTTCCTGGTTCTTATCTGGATTATGAAGCATTTTTTTTATAAACCGGTTTTAGATGTGATAGAAAAGCGGCGCCTGGTTATTGAGGAGAAACTGGCCGGGGCTGAGGCGTTGCATCTCAGCGGTGTCGAATTAAAAACACACTATGAAGCGCGACTGGAAAACTGGGAGAAAGAACGCCTGCATGCCAGAGACGGGCTTCAGGCCGAGGTTGAGGAAGAGCGTGTCCGGCTGATGGCAAAGCTGAATGCCTCCCTCGAACAGGCCCGTGAAAAAGCGCGTATCGGGGAGGCGCGCCGTATACAGGAACAAATGAACAAGGCAGTAGAACAGGCCCTGTATAACGGTTCCGTGTTTGTGACGCGTTTGCTGGAGCAAACGGCCTCTGAGGATATGGAAGAGCGCCTGATCAGGCTTTTTCTTAAAGAGTTTGAGCAACTGCCTCCGGGACGGATTGAAAGTCTGAGGCCGCGCTGGGGGAATGCTGAGGTTAAAGTGAGACTGGCAACGGCTTATTCGTTGAAGCCGGATCAACAGCAACAGCTGATCAGGCTTGTTAATGAGATAACCGGCCCCCGTGCTTCCATTGAATTCAGTCAGGATACCTCGTTGCTCTCAGGGCTTCGTATGACTGTCGACGGCCAGGTATTGGGGTTGAACCTGCGTGATGAACTACGCGGTTATGTGGAGTTGACTAAAGGTGCCTGATATACGCAAAAGCAGTGACTATTTGGACAGGCAGTCACAATGGATCAGAGATTACCGTCCGGCATTACGGTTTGATGAGTGCGGTTGTGTTGTTTCCGTAGGTGATGGTATTGCATGGATTACCGGACTGCCTTCTGCCGTCATGGATGATATCCTCAGCTTTGAAGACGGCAGTCAGGCGATGGTCTTTGATCTGTCTGAGGATCGGATTGGAGCTATTTTACTGCATGAAACTGAAGCCCTGACAGCGGGTACTATTGTATACAGAACGGGAAGGGAATTAAGCATTGCGGTTGGTGATGCTTTGCTGGGGCGGGTAGTGGATCCGCTGGGGGTGCCTCTGGATGGAAAAGCACCTTATCGACATAGCAGCTGGCGTTTAATGGAGCAGGGTTCACCTCCTATTACGCAGCGTGATTTTGTACATCAGCCACTTTACAGCGGCAGCAAGCTGGTTGATACACTGATACCCATTGGTAAAGGGCAGAGACAACTTCTCATAGGTGACGAGGGCGTGGGGAGAAGCGCCCTGGCGCTGGATACGGTCATCAACCAAGCGGGAAAAGACGTGCTCTGTGTCTATGTGCTGATTGGACAAAAACGCTCAACTGTTGTGAATACCCTGGACATTTTGCGTCGCCATGGTGCGCTTGCCTACACAACAGTGGTAGCGGCAGAAGCCAGTGCACTGCCGGGGCTGCAGCACCTGGCACCTTTTGCAGGCTGTGCTATTGCCGGACACTGGATGCATCAGGGGCGTGATACGTTGATTGTGTACGATGACCTGTCGACCCATGCAAAAATTTACCGTGAACTTTCCCTGCTGTTAAGGCGCCCACCCGGCCGCGAAGCTTATCCCGGGGATATTTTTTCCGTGCACGCGCGTTTGCTGGAACGTGCTACTGTGTTAAATGCAGCTTGTGGCGGTGGCTCGATGACGGCTCTGCCAATCATTGAGACTCAGATGGGTGAAATTGCCGCCTACATACCCACTAACCTGATTTCCATTACTGATGGGCAGATTTATCTGGATCGAACACTTTTTTCAGGGGGCTTTAAACCGGCTATTGATATTGGTCGCTCGGTGTCCCGAATCGGTGGCAAAGCCCAACACAGTGCGATTAAAGCGGAAACTGAACGTATGAAACTGGATTACCTTCAGTTTCTTGAACTTGAAGTGTTTACACGTTTTGGTGCCCGCCTGGAAGCCTCAATGGAAATGGCGATCAGGAAAGGCCGGTTATTGCGTGAAATCTTTAAACAAGATCGCTTTAGTCCGTTGCCCGTTGAGTTTCAGCTTGCCTGGTTAATTGCCTTTAACGAAGGCTACTTCGATGCCTGTGAGCCCGCCGGGGTTTCCGAAATTCTGCTGCAATTGGAAAAAAAGGTGACGCAGAGCAGACTGACTCTGGATGCAGGTCGGGAACGTTGGGTTGCAGCGCTGTCCGGCTGGCTTAAGCAAAGCCAAAAAGATGAACCTTTATGAGTCATCGCCGGGAGCTTGAAATACACAGGCAGAAGCTGGGAGAGATCCGGGAAATCATGGATGCCATGAAAACCATGGCTTATATGGAAACGCGAAAACTGTCCCGTTTTATGGATGCTCAGAAAGATGCTGTAGCATCGATAGAATATGCAGCCCGTGACTTTATCAACCACTATCCTGATGTTATGCCATCTTACAGTAGCCTGTTTCAGGTCTGCCTTCTGGTGGGTTCGGAACGGGGGTTTTGTGGGGATTTTAATGCGGCGGTACTCAGTTGCTGTGAACAGGGGGATTTTAATCCTGCCGAGGGGATGCAAATTGCGGTCGGTCGGAAGTTATACTCAGGCTTGTCTGATATCTGGCCTGAGGTGTTATGCATTGACGGTGCCAGCGTGGTTGAAGAAGTTGATAATACCCTGGAGAATATTATTAATACGCTGGCCAGGATACAGAAAAGCTCTGAACTGATGTCACTACTTGTGTTTTATCATAGCGGCTCTGAATTACGGGTTCAAAAATTGCTGCCGCCTTTTGAAGCTTTCCGGTCAGGGACAGAAAAGTCTGGTGATGCGCCGCTTATCAATATGCCGGCAAATGATCTGTTGCCGGACTTGAGTGAGTATTACCTGTTTTCATCGCTGTACAAAATTCTTTATCTTTCATTGATGGCAGAAAATCACAGCAGGTTGGCACATCTTGAAAATGCAGTTGAGAAACTGGATGAAAAGCTGATACGGCTGGCGGCTCAGGAAAACCGGGTACGGCAGGAAGAAATTATCGAAGAGATAGAGATTATTTTACTGAGTGCAGACACTTTGATACATAAATAACAGCGTTTAACGAAGCTAATGAAGTACCCGGACTTTTGGTACTATAGTTAAAAGATGTATGCCATGATAAAGGCACCCGGAGGCAAAAACGATGCCGGTATCTGAGCGGTTTAAAGGCCCGACACACTATTTAAGAATGGAAGACTCTCTATGAAAAAGCTGACTGCCAGCCTGATAAGCCTGCTGGCACTGTCCGGTTCTGTAAACGCTGAAGTCATCGGCAGCGTTGATACGGCGTTTAAACTGATTGGCAGCAACCACAAAATTATTGTTGAAGCCTTTGATGATCCTAAAATTGCCGGTGTTACTTGTCATTTAAGCCGGGCTAAAACGGGTGGTGTGAGTGGCAGCCTGGGGCTGGCCACGGATACGTCCGATGCCTCGATCGCCTGTCGCCAGGTAGGTGAAATAAAGGTGCTGGAAAAACTCAAAGACGGGGAAAAAGTTTTCACCAAAAAAACGTCCATTCTTTTCAAGAGCATGCAAGTGGTGCGCTTTTTTGATGAAAAACGTAACACCTTTATCTATCTTGTCTATTCAGATCGTCTGGTTGATGGCTCGCCTAAAAACAGTATTTCAACGGTGCCGGTCAGGCCCTGGCATTAATTCATCATTTTATCTGGTCCGGGACCTTCAAATCCGGGCCGGTCCTTGCGAGGCTGCTTTTGGCAGGCCTTTGCTGGAAAATTTTTCTTTTCTTTGTAAGCATCTTCGTGCTTTGGCGACTTAGTATTTAAAGCCGATCTATCGACCCTCATCATCCGGTCTCAGGAGTTATGTATGCTGGCCACTTTGCCTTTATTAGAAGCTACCGATTTTCCCGCTATTGAGCGTAAACAAACCGATGTATTACAGGTGAATCTGGGTTATCGCTGTAATCAGATCTGCCTGCATTGTCATGTAAACGCCGGTCCTCACCGTACAGAAATGATGGCTGAAGATCAGATTGATCTTGTTATTGAGGTATTAAAGAAACGGGCTATAGGCACCCTGGATTTAACGGGTGGCGCGCCGGAGATGCATGAAAACTTTCGTTATCTGGTACAAAAAGCCCGTGAGTTGGGTGTGAAAGTGATAGATCGCTGTAATCTCACAATTTTATTCGAGCCAGGGCAAGAGGGTTTAGCTGAATTTCTGGCTGAACAGGGTGTTGAAGTGGTTGCCTCGATGCCCTGCTATTCACTGGAAAACGTAGATAAACAACGGGGTGAGGGTGTATTTGATAAAAGCATTGCCGGGCTGCAAAAATTAAACGCGCTGGGTTACGGTCAGCCAGACTCCGGCTTGCAGCTAAACCTGGTTTATAACCCGCAGGGGCCGGTTTTACCCCCGCCTCAGCAGGCGCTGGAGCAGGATTATAAACGTGAACTGATGAACCATTTTGGCATTGTATTTAATCAGCTTTATACCCTGGCGAATATGCCGGTTAAACGTTTTGGCTCGATGTTGATTTCAAAAGGCCAGTTTGTACCTTATATGGATTTGCTTAAAGCCAATCACCTGGATAGTAACCTGGAAGGTGTGATGTGCCGCTCGACGATCAGTGTTGACTGGCAGGGTTACTTATATGACTGCGATTTTAACCAGCAACTGGAATTACCTTTGGCAGGAAAAAAACAACATCTGCGTGACTTGCTAGCGGCTGATATGAACGGCCAGCCCATCAGTGTGGCTGATCATTGTTATGGCTGCACGGCGGGGCAGGGCAGTAGTTGTGGTGGCGCTTTTTAAGGGGTGGATACGATGAAAAAGTCCGGTTTGATTGCAGGCATAGCCATCCTGGTGGCGATGTTTTTTATATTTGATTTACATTTGCTGCTCACCCTGGAGGGCTTGAAATCGGGTCTTGGTCAGTTTGAGATCTGGCGTGCGGATGAGCCGTTACTGGTAAGTGGTTTGTTTTTTACACTTTATGTTTTAGTAGCGGCTTTGTCTTTACCGGGGGCTGCGGTAATGACACTGGCAGCAGGCGCTTTGTTTGGCCTGTTCCAGGGTTTTATCATTGTCTCTTTTGCATCAAGCTTAGGCGCATTATCAGCGTTTTTAGTGTCTCGCTACCTGCTTCGTGATCTGGTGCAACAACGCTTTGGTAATCGTCTTCAGGTCATTAATGAAGGTGTGGCTAAAGACGGCGCTTTTTATCTTTTCACCCTGCGTCTTGTACCGGTTTTCCCTTTCTTTCTGATTAACCTGCTGATGGGGTTGGTTGATATAAAGGCGCGTACCTTTTACTGGGTTAGCCAGTTGGGCATGCTGGCCGGTACGCTGGTTTTTGTAAATGCAGGTACACAACTTGCTCAGCTTGAAAGTCTCTCGGGCATTCTTTCTCCGGGTTTATTATTCTCCTTTGTTTTGTTGGGTATTTTCCCGCTGGTCGCTAAAAAAATTCTGGATCTTATTCAACAGCGCCGGGTTTATGCCCGGTGGCAACGCCCGGAAACTTATGACCGTAATTTAGTGGTGATTGGTGCCGGGGCCGGTGGTCTGGTGTCTTCCTATATTGCGGCGGCTGTGAAAGCTAAAGTGACCCTGATCGAAGCAAATAAAATGGGCGGAGACTGTCTTAACTATGGCTGTGTACCTAGTAAAGCGTTAATTAAAAGCGCCAAACTGGCCCATCAAATGCGCCAGGCGAATCATTATGGTCTGGAAAGCACAGAACCCGATTTCTCCTTTAAGCAGGTTATGACGCGGGTACATCAGATTATCAGCGCGATAGAGCCTCATGATAGCGTTGAGCGTTATACCGGCTTAGGCGTTGAGGTGAAGCAGGGTTATGCAAAAATAATCGATCCCTGGACCGTGGAAATAAAGTTACACGATGGCAATACTGAACGTTTAACCACACGCAGCATTGTGATCGCAACCGGAGCGCGACCTTTTGTGCCGCCATTACCGGGCATTGAAGAGACCGGTTATGTCACCAGCGATACCTTATGGCACACTTTTGCTGAGCGTGATGAAGCGCCCAAACGTCTGGTTGTGCTCGGTGGCGGGCCGATTGGTTGTGAGCTGGCACAAAGTTTTGCGCGATTAGGCTCATCGGTTATTCAGATTGAACGGGGCAGCCGTTTGCTGGGCCGTGAAGATGAAGATGTCTCTGAACTGGCCGAAGCTTCCATGCGTGCCGATGGTGTGGAGATACTGACGGGCCACACCGCGCTGCGTTGTGAGCTGAATGCCGGTCTAAAAACATTGATTGTGCAGCACGAAGGCGTTGAGCGAGCTATCGAGTTTGATGATCTTTTATGCGCGGTGGGCCGACAGCCTCGTCTGGCGGGTTATGGCCTGGAAAACCTGGGCATAGAAACTAACCGCACTATTACAACAAACCAATACCTTGAAACACTGTATCCCAATATCTACGCAGTGGGAGATGTGGCGGGGCCTTATCAGTTTACCCATACAGCGGCGCATCAGGCCTGGTATGCGGCGGTGAACGCTTTGTTCGGCAATCTGAAGAAATTTCGGGTGGATTATCGAGTGATTCCCTGGACCACCTTTATTGACCCTGAGGTGGCTCGTGTAGGGTTAAGTGAACAGGACGCCCGTGAACAGGGTATTAAGGTGGAGGTGACCCGTTACGGCCTGGATGATCTGGATCGGGCGATTTGTGACGGGGCGGCTAAGGGCTTTGTTAAAGTGCTGACCGTGCCAGGCAAAGACACCATTCTGGGTGTCACTATTGTGGGTGAACATGCCGGTGACTTATTAGCGGAGTTTGTACTGGCGATGAAATATAACCTGGGCTTGAATAAAATCCTGGGCACTATTCATGCTTATCCGACCTGGGCTGAAGCCAATAAATATGCAGCGGGTGAATGGAAACGGGCTCATGCCCCTCAAAAAGTACTGGCCTGGCTTGAACGCTACCATCAGTGGCGACGTGGGAACTGATATGAAGCAATCCCGGCTGGCGATTGTTGTGCCTGTGCTTAACGAAGCACAAACGTTGCCCGACTTACTAAATGCTTTATCACACTGGCAGCAACAGGGTTGTGAGATTGTGCTGGTGGACGGTGGCAGTACGGATTATTCGGTTGAATTAATTCAGGCAGCGGGTTTTAAGGTGGTGTCCTCGGCCAGTGGTCGTGCCCGGCAAATGAATACGGGGGCGCAGCATACAAAAGCCGATCTATTGCTGTTTCTGCATGCAGATACCCGTCTGCCGGATAACGCGGATGCAATAGTTGTGAGGGCGCTTAACAATACTGAGCAAGGCTGGGGACGTTTTGATGTATGTATTACAGGGAAAGCCCCGATGCTGCTTGTTATCGCCCGCATGATTAACCTGCGATCCCGCTTAACCGGCATTGCCACGGGTGATCAGGCGTTGTTTTTCACCCGGACATTATTTGAACGGGTGGGTGGTTTTCCTGATCAGGCCTTAATGGAAGATATTGAAATTTCAGCCCGGCTTAAAAAAATTGTACAGCCAGTCTGTTTGCCGGACAAAGTTAAAACCTCAGGGCGGCGCTGGGAAAGCCGGGGCATCTGGAAGACGATTTTTCTGATGTGGCGTCTGCGCTGGCAATACTGGCGAGGTGTAAGCGCGGAAAAAATTGCGGAGTCTTACCGATGAAAACGGTGCGTCTTATTGTTTTTGCAAAAGCCCCCTTGCCGGGGTTTGCAAAAACCCGGCTGATACCGGCACTGGGTGAGGTCGGTGCGGCTGATCTGGCGCGTCAGTTATTAAAGCATACCGTTTTACAGGCGGTGGCGGCGGATATAGGGCCGGTTGAACTTTGTGTAACACCGGATACACAAGATCCTGTCTGGCAGCAGTTAGCAGATGAAACTGGCGATGCGTTTACTCTGACCGTGCAAACGGAAGGGGATTTAGGTCAGCGTATGGGGCAGGCAATGAAGCGTGTAATCGATGAAGGCCAGTCGGTATTGTTAGTTGGGACTGATTGCCCCTTACTCAACGCCGAACGATTGCGTTTAATGGCGGCTGCGCTGAGTAATCATGACTGTGCTTTGTATCCGGTTGATGACGGCGGTTATGTGGCACTGGCGTTAAATCAGTTTGATGAAGCTGTCTTTAGTGATATTCCCTGGAGTACGGATCAGGTTGCGGCTCTGACGCGCCGGAATATAGCCCGGTTAAACTGGTCGCTGTGGCAAGGTGAATCTTTATACGATATTGACGAAGCTGATGACCTGAGGCGTTTACAGGCCGATCAACGATCAGGGGTCGTGACGTTATGCTGCTGAATTTGTCTGATGTCCTAAAGCTGAAAAGCACGGCAAACTATCATCTTAAGGCTTCGTGCAGTGTAGCAACGGTGATAAAAAGCTTGTGCTGCTTGAGTGTATTTGCCAGCAGCCTGATCTATGGACAAACCGTAGAAGTAGGGCGCTTTTTTGTTGATAACGCTGATGTCCAGGCACCCGCTCCCTGGCAGTTATTACGTTTTGATGAAGCTGTACCTGCCACGGTGTTTCGTGTGATTTCCTGGCAAGGTGTATCTGCACTGGAAGCGGTATCAGAAAAGAGTATGGCCCTGCTGGCGCGCCCGCTGGACGTTAATCTTAAACAGACACCGGTTTTGTGTTGGCGCTGGTGGATTGATCAGACGGTTGAGCAGGCGGATATGAACAGCAAACAGGGTGATGACTATGCCGCGCGAGTGTATGTCACCTTTGATCTGCCGGATCAGGCACTGGGTTTTGGCACCCGATTAAAGCTGGCGCTCGCCCGGGGCTTGTTTGGACAAGATGTACCTGAGGCTGCTTTAAACTATGTATGGGACAATCAATATCCAGTAGGTACCGAGCAGGCGAACGCTTATACCAACAGGGCGATGATGCGTGTGCAGCGTTCGGGCAATCAGCAGGCAGGTCAATGGGTGTCTGAGCGCCGTAACGTGATGAAGGATTTTATGCGTTTATTTAATGTGCCCGGTGCGCAGGCAGTGCAGTTGGCAGTGACCGCAGACAGTGACAATACCGGAGGTTCGGCGCGGGCGTTGTTTGCCGATCTTCACTTTGTATCAGAAAGGGATACCTGCCACTGGTCGGGCTAAGCGTGCGCATTCTGACATTATCCTAAAAAATCAGAAAAAATGTTCGAAGCGACTGTAAGAAAAACAGCCTCATCACGACTAACCCTCTAAATACGCTAATTTCTTATAGCCTTCGGCGCCGGGTTTGATCACACTGATTTTCTCTCAGGTTACCATCTGGATTATGGTATGAATAAAGTTTATGACTTAGGTGATCTGCAAGGCACTGTTTTGTTGTTTGGTGGTCCTTATAGCAATCTGGCCGCAACCCGCGCCGTGCAGACTGAAGCGACCCGCCTGGGCATTAAACCGGAAAATATTATTTGCACCGGTGATTTAGTTGCCTATTGTGCCGAGCCCCGGCAGACAGTTGAACTGATCCGTGACTGGGGTATTCGGGTGGTGATGGGCAACTGTGAAGAGTCTTTAGCCAATAATGCGCCGGATTGTGGTTGTGGTTTTGATGAAAACTCGGCTTGCTCGTTACTGTCTGCTGACTGGTATGCCTATGCCAGCCAGCAGGTTAGCGACCTGCAGAAACAATGGATGGCAACCTTACCCCGGGCGATTCGTTTTAATCTGCAAAATCGTAGTTTCCAGGTGATACACGGTGGCGTAAAACAAATTAATGAATTTGTTTTTGCCAGCGGCCCGCTATCTGGCAAAGTCCATCAGCAACAAGTCGCAAATGTTGATGTAATTATCGGTGGTCATTGTGGTCTGCCTTTTGGGCAGCTTTTGTCCGAAGGGGCCTGGTTAAATGCCGGTGTGATTGGTATGCCCGCAAATGATGGCACTGAGGACGGCTGGTATATGCTGCTAACACCAGAGCAGGCTTCAGAACCTGATCAGGAAAATGTCAGTATCAGGGTAACCTGGCATCGCCTGAGCTATGCCGCTGCTGAAAGTCACCAGACAATGCAAAGTGCTGGCTTGAATACCGGTTATGCTGAGGCGTTGTTAAGCGGATGCTGGCCAAGTTTGGATATATTGCCGGATGCCGAAACGCAGGTAACAGGTCAGCCACTTTCTATACCCGTAATGGTGCTGTAGGCAACGGGCTACTTATCAGTTTGTACTTTGAAAATTAACCGACTTCACGGTGGCTGTTAAATGTTTCATCTAAAGTGCTGTGCAGGCCGATCTTTGTTAGGTATTGAGTGATGAATAAGCTATGCTCAACGCCTTGCACAAAGGCAGGAGTTTGGCGGCTCTGTTTCGAGCAGAACGACGGCCGCGGCGCGCCCAATTTGATGAAAACATCTGTAGGAATTAAAGAAGAATGGCGAAAGGTCAGAAATACGATTACCGGGTAGTACAAGCTGATGCTTTATGGACGGCTGAAATAGTCCGACAAGTGACATCCAGAAAAAAAATGGTTTCAAAACGTCAGGATGGTTTTGCTACTGAGGCTGAAGCTAAAGCCTGGGGCGAAAGCCAGTTAGCGTTGTTCGTACAGAGCCTTGCCGAGCGTAACAAGCGCAAAGCAAAATTGCGTGAAGAAAGAACCGCAGCGGCAGAACAGCCAGTAGCAGATACTGCACAGGAATCGGAAGAACAAGCTGAGTCTGAGTAAGCACTCTGCATGAGCAGGCGGCTACCAGAGGCTGCCTGCTTCCGGGTTTATTAATTGCAGGGCAAAAATATTTATAGAGTGAGTTTGGCTGCAGGTTGGTCAAAGTTGTTTTGCAACGAACTCAGGTTTCTTTTTCAACACATGGCATGTCTGCGTCATCCTTTTCACCTGCCAGATGAGCGCCTGGCCACTTTTAACTGTTCCAGGTGGGCACAGAGTGTTGCTTTTGATATTTAATAAAACGTTCGTTTTTTAATCGGTAGTATGTTAAAAAACCAGGTAAGGTAAACGGATAAACATCAGGACAGATGTAAGTCCTTGGTTATTTTCTCAAAACGAGACCGCTTGATTTTTCAGGGATGGAAAAGGCTGTTTTCACATCTTTTTTGTCATAGGTTCCATAACAATACAATACCGGACCTGAAGGCCGGGTTATGACAAGCTGAAAACACTTTTGAATGCAACACTCTGAACACTTTAGGCAAACAGCTGTAGCTTAACAGAGAAAAGGAAAGTAAAAATATCTGCGGAAAGCGGATTTGAAAGGATCCGGCACAGGCCATGCTCAAAGTGCCGACAAGTTGGCTGGAGTGAATAATGAATAAAATTATCAAAGCAATCAAAGTGATGGTTTCAAACCCGGAAAAAATTACTGGCGCAGTGAAGGGTCAGCATGAGACAGAGTGTTTTTTCAGATACGATGAAAAGCACCACTGGTCAATTCTTGAAACTAATGATAAACACTATTTTCTTAATTATTTTCCCGACCAGCCAAATTTAAATTCACTGGCAAGTATTCCTGATGAAAGCTGGCAGGAACTCTCGCCTAATTCAGTTGTTTATAACACCAAAGACCTTGCTGCTAAAGAGGCCATAGACTCTTCCAGAGAGCTTTACTCAATTGTAAATGAAAAGCTTTACGGAATGGATCATGTGCTGGACGATATAATTAACGGCAATATACCGTCTCATTAACCGGATAGGGTATGAACGGTGTTTGAAGTTTAAGCGGTTGAGTCGAGCAACACGTTACCTGGCTATGTTCTTGAATAAAATCTGCACTTGTCTGGAGTCGTTTCACTCACCCTGGCCTACAGTGACATGAAGGGGTTAAGTCGGTTGACTTGAGTTCCGCGAAATCTAACATAATGTGTTGCCGAATTTAACAACGACTGTCTGCCTCCATCCTCCCGAATAATGGTAAATTACCCGATTGTTTTTAATCAATTGAGGCTGACTTGCGCGGCAGCCCCGCATCGCAAAAAGCTCAGTCATCAATGCTACGACCAATATGTCCTGTCTCTCTGCATAAGCGGCAGCAAGGAGTTTGCGTGGAAAGTGTTATCTCTGTACAGGCGCTGGATAAAACCTACGATTCGGGTTTTTCTGCGTTACGAAATATAAATCTCGATATTCAAAAAGGTGAGATTTTTGCACTGCTTGGCCCTAACGGGGCGGGTAAAACCACGCTGATCAGCATCATTTGTGGCATTGTTAGCCCGACCACCGGTACGGTGAAAGCAGATGGCCACGATATCGTGCAGGACTACCGCAAAGCGCGCAGTAAAATCGGCCTGGTGCCTCAGGAGCTGTCTACGGATGCGTTTGAAAGTGTCTGGGCGACCGTGAGCTTTAGTCGCGGTTTATTCGGTAAAGCCCCGAACCCCGCTTATCTGGAACAAGTACTGCGCCAGCTCTCTTTATGGGAGAAAAAAGACGCCAAAATTCGCGAACTCTCCGATGGTATGAAGCGCCGTGTCATGATCGCCAAAGCACTCTCCCATGAACCTGATATTCTGTTCCTTGATGAGCCTACCGCCGGTGTTGATGTAGAGCTGCGGCGTGATATGTGGGAAATGGTGCGTGAATTACGTGAGCGTGGTGTGACTATTATCCTCACTACCCATTACATCGAAGAAGCGGAAGAGATGGCCGACCGTATCGGCGTGATCAACAAAGGTGAGATTATCCTGGTTGAAGAGAAAACCGCCCTGATGGACAAGCTCGGTCAGAAGCAATTACACCTGACGCTGGACGCACCGCTGGTGGACATCCCCGCCGGTCTTAACGGCGCTTCACTGACTCTGGGCGAGGGCGGGCATACCTTGATTTATAGCTACGACAGCCATGATGATAGCGCAGGTGTGGCGAATCTATTAAGCAATCTCAGCGCACAGGGTATTAATGTGAAAGACCTGCATTCTACCGAAAGCTCGCTGGAAGATATCTTCGTGAATTTGGTGAAGGAGCACTGAGATGAATCTATACGCAATCCTTGCAATCTATAAATTCGAAATGGCCCGGACCTGGCGTACCCTGATGCAAAGTATCGCATCGCCGGTGCTTTCTACAACGCTGTACTTTGTGGTGTTTGGCACCGCGATTGGCTCACGCATGGGCGAGATCGATGGTGTCAGCTATGGTGCCTTTATCATTCCGGGGCTGGTAATGCTGTCGTTGTTAAGTGAAAGTATCTCCAATGCGTCTTTTGGTATCTTCTTCCCGAAATTTTCCGGCACCATATACGAAGTGCTGTCGGCACCGGTATCACCGTTTGAAATAGTGGCGGGTTATGTAGGTGCAGCGGCCAGCAAATCCATGTTGCTGGGTTTATTGATTCTGGCCACCGCCCGTATTTTTGTGGATTATCAAATTGAACACCCTATCTGGATGCTTTGCTTCCTGGCGTTAACCGCCATCACTTTTAGTCTGTTCGGTTTTATGATTGGTATCTGGGCGGATGATTTCCAGAAATTGCAGATAATCCCGTTGATGGTGATTACACCGCTGACGTTTCTGGGCGGTGCGTTTTACTCGATTAATATGCTGCCGGAACCCTGGCAGTCGATCACCCTGTTTAATCCGGTAGTGTATCTGATCAGTGGCTTCCGCTGGGCATTCTACGGTGTGGCCGATGTGCATATTGCTGTCAGCTTTGGCATGACCTTGTTCTTTTTGGTACTTTGCCTGACGGGGATCTGGTGGATCTTCCGTACCGGCTATCGTATTAAATCCTGAGTTGTTATGAAAATAGTATGTTGGTGCAGCAGGCTGATACATGTCATAGAGCCAGCATGAACAGGAATAGCAACTCCACGGTCTACACCGGTGGAGTTTATCTGGGAGCGGGATATGCGTTTGCTCGAAGAAAACCTGTCATAACACCCCAACGCGATGCGTCTGATGGCCTTTGGTGCAAACGATGAGTTGCTGTACGTACATACTTATTACTCAATCGGCTGCGGGTTTGTGTGAGGTATTGGGTGGCACGCCCGCGCAGGTTGGGAGTGCAGCGGAGATCGGACTGGAGCATAACCTGGGTCTGACCTGCGATCCGGTCGGTGGTTTGGTGCAGGTGCCGTGCATTGAACGTAACGCCATCGGTGCGATGAAATCAATGAATGCAAATCAGATGGCTTTGCGCGGAGATGGTGAGCACTTTATCTCGCTGGATAAGGTGATCAAAATCATGCTTGATACGGGTATGGATATGCAGGACAAATACAAAGAAACGTCTCGCGGTGGTTTAGCGGTCAACGTCATCGAGTGTTAAGTCATTGCCCGAGTCTGTCACTGGCTAAACGGCGAGAACCTTGCTGTCTTGGGGCTGTGCCTGTCCGGAGGGTGATCCTGCGCTTAATCTGTGGGTCTATTGCCGATAGTAGGGGGGCAGAAGCCACGGAATGCGTTGCTATTATGACGGCCTTCATCGCGCGTCTCAGAGCAAGGTTCGCCATTGGATCGCGGAGGGCATTTAAATTAAACTGGCGGGCCAGTTAACGAGACTCGTGATGCCGATGATGTTTGATAATTTCCTTTGGTTACCCTTTTTGATCGCTATCACCGCACTGACGCTGACGCCTGGTGTGGATACGTTGCTGGTGATGCGCAATGCCGCACGTGGTGGGCAGCGTGACGGTCTGCTGACCAGTCTGGGGATCTGCTTGGGGTTGTTTATTCATGCCAGCATTTCCGCCGCCGGTCTGTCGGTTATCCTGCTGGGATCTGCGCAACTGTTCATCATACTTAAACTGGCAGGCGCGGCGTATCTGATCTGGTTGGGTGTGCAAAGTCTGCGCTCAGCGATCAATCGTAAGCAGTTACATCTCGACCAGCCCGCATATGTCAGTTCAGTGCCGGCAACCACATCACTGCGTGAGGGCTTGCTATCGAATGTCCTGAATCCGAAACCGATCATCTTTTACATGGCGTTTCTGCCACAGTTTATCGATCCTGCTTATTCCGCATTGCCGCAGGCACTGATGATGGCCGCAGTGCATTTTACTATCGGCATGGTGTGGCAGGGATCCTTGGTACTGATGGTTGGGCGTGCGCGGTTGTGGTTGCAAACGCCATGTGTTGCCAGGGTACAGGACAGTATCACCGGTGCATTGCTGATTGGTTTTGGTGTGAAGCTGGCGAGTACCAACAATTGATTCGCAGCGTCTCTATTCTGGTGTTGCCTGGCTCTGCACATACGCTTTCAGTGTTTCGAGGGTTGCTCCGCCTGCATTACAGGCAAACACATTATCAGTACGCAATACAAGCGCCAGGGTCTTAAATTAACAGCGACCAAAGACATTAAGCCGTTGCTGGCGGTGGCAAAAAAGTCTCGCAAGTATTACTGGCTCAAAGACTTCGGCTCCATTGATCCGAAGGATGCT
>JBMYOX010000030.1:0-40711 GCA_049599735.1 Pontibacterium sp.
TACTCGATGATGATTGGTTAAAAAGTAAGCGCGACAACTATCCTGACAGAGAGGGCTGTCCGTGAAAACGGGGTAAAACCACAGTGAAACTCGATTTGGTTAAGTTGCGGGCGTTCCAGAGTAGGTCTAAACGCTGGGCCAACAGTGGTGATCCTTTTAAGCCTGTACCTGAAGGTTTCAGAATTCACCCTAAAAGGCGGAAAATGCCACCTAAATAACACTTAATGAATAAGGATATTCTCACGATGAAATCATTAATAGGTCAGGTTGACCTGTGGTTGGGACGGATCGTTACCGCCTTTATGTTACCGATTCTCTATCTCTGCTTTGCTGCCCTTTCAGCATTCATGTTGTTTGTCATTGGCATAGGCATCTTCGAATACGAGATTGGGTTGAGTGATCTGGATCGTCTGGAGTTTCTCCTCATCAGCTTAGTGTTACTGACAAGCTATCGCCTGTTTTATCGGGGGCGGAAACTGGGGTGGAGCTTTTGGTGTTTGATAAAGCGTTTTTGTTTCGTAACAGCAGTCGTCATTCTGATCGATTTCTTTATCTTTGGTTTGGTTGTCACGATTATGCTGTATGAAAAGGGCAAGGTGATGGCTGGGACGTTGTATCAATATCAGGATGCCCAGTTTCTTGTATTAGGGGGCGTTTTGGTACTAGCCTTGTATGCTGCCGCTCCGCTGCCTTCACTCTTTAGGCCTAAGTCGGCCCTAGAGGATTCTGAACCAAAGGCTGAAGATGAAGTCTCCAACGAGAAAGTAGGCAACATAGCCGATGAGATTGTTGATCCATGGTCTGTTCAGAGTGGATCTCAGAAAGGATAAATGGCAAAGGACTGTATATGAAAAAGGTAAAAAAATTCGCATTGTTGGCCGCTTTCTTGAGTCTGTCAGTTCAGGCGAAGGAAGCGCCATTTGGTAAGAATGACGCTCAGTTTTTGGTAGCGTCATGTCGAGAGGTCGTTGAAATTTTTAAAAAGCGGGACGAAACCAGCTTTCTTGCCGCTCAACGAACCTCTCTCTCTGAAGGGATGCGTGCTGGTTACTGTATAGGCGTTCTTCAGCAATACAGTAAGACGGCCAGCTATTGTAGTTACAGTCGCAGTAACTGGTTTCAAATGGCAAAGGTAATTGCAGGAATCTCAATACCGGAAGAAAAATTAGCCAGAGCCAGTACAGATCGTTTGCTGAAAGAGGCTTACTGTGAGCGCTGATCGATTAACTATACCGGAATCGATACGCAAGCTGTTCGGGATTGATGTGGCGAAAGAGAGCCCGCTGCTGAAAACCAAAGCGAATTCAATGGTGCGTAATGGGCTTATTCAAACTGAGACTGAACTGATTGTTCACAGAAAGGCAGTTTATCTTGCTGAAGGTCAGGACACGGTGCTTTTCAACGCTCTGGTATTGAATGCGTTTTTTCCCGATCCAAAGGATGTGAAGAAAGTTTTCCATGATGACGATTATCGATTACAGGCTGCTGCAATTGTTAAGTCGGTGTTGCTGGATACTCAGTCTGTTATAGGTGTAGCGGTTTCCAATCCGAAATCACTTGAGCTAATAAGTTGTTTGGAAAGTTCCTTTGACCTGTTCAGTGGAAGGCTCCCTAACCCTTTTCAGATTTTGCCCCAAGTCGCTTTGGAGGACAACATCTCTCTTCTCCATGCACTGTTGGCCCAGTCTGCATCGTTATCACTAGCTGATGGGTTACTACTGAGCTATCTCAATGGTGACATAGTTGAGGCAAACCGGTTAGCACAGCTAATCGAGCACGATACGCCGGAACTGACCGCATTGAAAAACAGTGTTGAATCAAAGTTAAGAGAAGCTGAAGAATTCGATTCACTGTTGGATCAGTTCAGGGAAATGTAAAAATTCAAAAATATTGGTAATAACTCTAGGTAGTGCAATGCACTGGCCGAATCTCTGCTCATCAACCATGAACGGAGAACAACCATGTACACTATCGAAGAGTTAGTTATCAATTTCCACATGACAGAAAGCTGTAACTACCGTTGCAGCTATTGTTACGCTTCATGGCAGGATATGCCTGCCGCTTCTGAGCTTCATCGAAAAGAGGGTGAGGTTAAAGCGCTTTTAAGCACACTGGCGGAATATTTTTTCGCAAGTCCCCAGTTAAAACAGCAACTGAATTATAAGCAGGTGCGAATCAACTTCGCCGGTGGGGAGCCAATGTTATTGGGTTCCCGTTTCTTGGAGGCGGTTCAGTTTGCGAACCATTTAGGATTTACAACATCTCTGATCACTAACGGCCATTTTCTTGAGCCTTCTCTGCTACATAGTTTGGCACCAAGTCTCTCAATGCTCGGTATCAGCTACGATACTGCTGATCAAAATCTTGCTGCTCAGATAGGTCGTTTAGATCGTAAAAAACGCTGGATAAGCCCACAGCAATTAGTAGGTATTTGTAATCAGTATCGCTTGCTGAATAGTGAAGGCATCTTGAAACTGAATACTGTGGTGAACGCTGTTAATTATGCGGATGACCTTTCTGATGTAATCGGCACCATCCAACCAGATAAGTGGAAGTTGTTACGGGTTCTGCCTGTTTATGATCCGTCTTCTGCGATCACGTTAGAGCAGTATCACTGTTATGTAGAGCGTCATGCTCAATTCAAAGGCATTATATCTGAAGAAGATAACAATTCGATGCAGCACTCATATCTGATGGTGAATCCGGCTGGTTGCTTTTATCAGAACGGCGATGCCGGTGACGGTTATCTGTTGAGTGATCCCATTCTGTTAGTTGGTGTTGAGACAGCATTAAGTCAGGTGCCATTTGACGGAGATGCGTTCATTAAACGTTACCAGTCTATTCCACTTCACAACATTACTGAATCGTAATGGGAGGTGGAACATGGAACACAACATTAAGATGTTGGATGCTATCCCTGTCGCAGTTTTAGAAAAGGCTGAACAGGAGATAGACCGGATTCATGACGGCGGGTGCTTAGAGAGCGGGTGGAAGAAGATAAAGAAACGTAGAGGAGTGCTTCGTTTTGAAATCACGCCCAAATACCGGATGGTCGTTGAATCAAACCGATTAAGAGAAGGCCCTTATGTGTGTATGAAGCATGACACGTTTGACGGACGGTTTTAGGCTGAGGTTGAAGGGGAGTAAATGAGTTCCCCTTCACTTACTCTAGGCTTGACCTATGCTGCAGAACTAAGACCCTCATGTGTAAATGGAACTGATGCTGCAAATTTATCCAGCGCTTCCTGCGCTTTGTCTGGAATCAGGTGGCCGTAGTGCTTGTAAGTGGTTTTGATGTCGGTATGTCCCAGTAGTTTTGAAACCGTCATCATGTCGCAGCCATTTGCAATCAGTTGGCTCGCAAAGCTATGACGAAGGGCGTACAGATTGATCTTGCTTTTCAAGCCTCCAAGTTTGCAGATGCCATCCCAAACCTTACGCATGGTGTCTTCTCGCCAATTTTACAGCCAAAATATTCACACAGAGCATCGAGCACTTCGGTAGTTGTACTGTAACCATTTTTGTTTGCGATTTTGGGCAGGGTTGTTCTGTGAATACCCGTTTCCCGGGCAACTTCTTCAATAGTGACCCTGCGGTTTTCTTTGAATGATTTGTCAGCCAATAGCTCTTTGAAGCGAAACCTGATCGGTGATTGTCAAACTAATTGTCGCGTTTACCTATGATACCCGCTTAATCTCGAGATCATTTTTCTCTGGATTAAGGTGCACTTTTTCCGGCAACTCCCAGTTTCGGGTATTACCACTTGTGTTGCCGCACTCATTAAACGTTGGCGAGAGTGTCAAAATGAACCCAGCCAAGCGCTTGGAGATACTCTGCTGGGGTGAAATCAGTTATTACTAATCGTCATCTAAGCAGACCACACCTTCAGTCGCTTTAAGAACTCAATAACCCTGCTAATCTTAAGGCCACCTACATTGTAACGCCGGGTCAAATATGTGAGACTTCATCACAGATTTGACCCAGGAATAAATGTTATGAATGTGCGTCATGAAGAAGATATAGATCTGCTTAACAGAGTGCTCGAAATTTACGATCAGAAACCTCTGGCGGATCTGTTGGCAGAGGCGGGTTGTACGCTGAAGCGTGAAACAATCAATCGCTGGGTAAAAGGCAGTGTGTCTTATCAGCTAACCGCGCATGAGTTTGAGGTTCTGAGTGCTTTGTTGCCCTTACCGCCTGAAACGGATGATCATGATTTCACGTTTATCGACCTGTTTGCGGGCATTGGTGGGATTCGTAAAGGCTTTGAGGCTGCCGGTGGTAAGTGTTTATTTACCAGTGAGTGGAATAAATTTGCGGTGAAAACGTATAAGGCAAACCACTATTGTGATCCTGAGTCCCACCGCTTTAATGACGATATCCGGAAAATTACCCTTTCAGATCAGGATGGCGCACCGCAGGATGCGCTGACGCATATCCGGCAGTCTGTGCCCTGCCATGACGTGCTGCTGGCGGGTTTCCCTTGTCAGCCGTTTTCGCTTGCCGGGGTTTCTAAGAAAAATGCGCTGGGTCGGGCGCATGGCTTTGAGTGCGAAACGCAGGGCACGTTGTTTTTTGATGTAGCTCAGATTATCAAAGCCAGGCAGCCGACCGCCTTTGTGCTGGAGAATGTAAAAAATCTGCGCAGTCATGATAAAGGAAAAACCTTCCGCATTATTTCTGAAACACTGGAGGAGTTGGGTTATGTTGTTGCTGATCTGGACGCCGCCGGTGCCGATGATCCCAAGATTATTGACGGGGCGCATTTCCTGCCGCAGCATCGTGAGCGTATTGTGCTGGTGGGTTTTCGTAAAGATTTAGGTGTGCATGAAGGTTTCAGCCTGCGTGATGTTAAGACACAGTATCCGCAAACAAGGCCGACGCTGGCTGATATCCTGGCAGTTCCGGAAGAGGTTGATGAGAAATACACCCTCACGCCTAAGCTCTGGGCATACCTGTATAATTATGCGGCGAAGCATAAAGCCAAAGGCAACGGTTTTGGATTTGGTCTTGTCAGGGATGGCATGACAACCCGTACACTTTCTGCGCGTTATTATAAAGACGGATCTGAGATTTTGATTGATCGTGGCTGGGATGAGTCTAAAGGGCTTGATGACGCTGAAAATATGGAAAATCGTCCGCGACGGCTTATGCCCAGAGAGTGCGCAAGACTGATGGGATTTGATCAGCCGGGCCTGCCGGAATT
Source organism: Pontibacterium sp. (assembly GCA_049599735.1). Taxonomy (GTDB): domain Bacteria; phylum Pseudomonadota; class Gammaproteobacteria; order Pseudomonadales; family Balneatricaceae; genus Pontibacterium. The sequence continues at coordinate 5,207 of JBMYOX010000030.1, forward strand.
CAGAATTCCCGTGTCTGATACTCAGGCTTACAAACAGTTCGGAAACAGTGTGATAGTGCCGGTATTTGAGGCCGTCGCTCAGCTTATAAAACCCCGTGTGATGCAGGCTAAAGGTGTTCAGGTGCAACAAACGTTGTTTGATGATCGTCTGACTACATAACATTATGGTTGATGTTCACAGCCGGGAAGTTCGCAGCAAAAATATGGCGGCGGTGCGCGCTGACAATACACAACCGGAAGTCTGGTTGCGGAAAAAGCTTTTTGCGCGGGGCTTCCGGTATCGTCTTCATGTTAAAACACTGCCTGCCAAACCGGATATTGTCTTTCCAAAGTATAAGGCGGTCATACTTGTACACGGCTGTTTTTGGCATCAACATAACTGTCATCTGTTTAAGTTGCCAAAAACCAGAACCGCTTTCTGGGCAGAAAAACTGGGCAGTAACAAGGCGCGTGATGCACGCGTGGTCACTCAGCTTAATGAACTTGGCTGGCGGGTGCTGACCGTATGGGAGTGTGCACTTAAGGGTCGACAGCGGTTGCCGGAGGCGCAGTTGCTCCGGGCCGTTGAGCAGTGGTTGCGGTTTGGAAAAGGGAATTTCAATATTGCCGGTGATCATGTGCCGCAGCGGTAGAGGAACAGAAAAGCAACACATCTGAGCCGGAGTTTAATATGGAACATTTACCGATTGAAATGTCGGTGCTTTGCGAGGGATTCGCACAGGGCTGGCTAAGCCACGATAATGAGGCTGATGTTTGTAATCAGTTGATGTCTGAAGATTACAAACGCCTCGAAGCTTTTTATTTTGAACAACTCTTTGAATTGCAGTTACGCAGTGCAGCAGGGCATACCGGTCATCTGTCTTTTGGCTGGCTTGTTGGTTACGGGCCGAAGGAGGCCCGCTATGGGTTCCGTCTGGTCACCGGACAGGATGATTGCTGGAATGACTGTGATAACCGGGTGAGCCGGGTGTTTCTTCAGGAAAAGGTGAACCAGGTTTTTTGTATAACCCTTCAGGGACATCATTTTAGCGCAACGAATATCAGAACCGGTGCAGAACTTCCGCTGGATGATGCGCTTGCGCTGCTGCCGTTGCGGAAGGCTTACTTTAAGGGCAGGGGGCCGGTGTACGCCTGCAGGTACGCCGCAGACCACCTGGCACGTAAGCGACGAGCGATGCAGGCCCTGAGTGCAACCCGGTTTGCCGGGGTTAAGCGTAAGTTGTCTGTGCAGCGCCGCCTGATTAACGGTTATCTTCGTCCCTGGTTGCGTGGTCAGCCTTCAGACCTGGATGCGATGTACCTTAATCCTGCCGGGCAATTGAACTACATCGAATTTAAGCGTAAATATCCCTCGCGTGGCTGGAAGGTTTACGGGCTGGATGAAAGGCCGCACTGCCATATGGTACGTTATTTTAAAGAGCGGAACGTTTGTTCGTTTATCGTGATTTTGGTTAACCCCGGGTGGCATGCTGAAGTTGAGCCTCTTGGCTTGATCAGGCCGCCTGAACGCTGGGTGTGGCTAGGCTGTCACCTGGGAGAGGGAGCGATTGATTACAACACACAGCTGAGTGTGAGCGGCCAAAAAGCCGGGCAGGATGGCGGCAACCGGGTGCAGTATGCAATCAACTGGAACGCCTTTGGGGTGCTTGCGCCTTGTCTGGCACTTGGCGATGACGGGCGGGGGCGGTTACTGAAGATGTTGACGGATGAGTCCTGGTCACAGGCTTCGTGTGTTTCTTATCAGGTATTGAGGCGCATGACCGGGGGCTGATCTTAAGCGCGTTTCAGGTCCGGGATGACAGGCTGATCGTTAAGAGGTATGGTGCCTTATCAAAATCCGGCCTGCTCAGTCAGAGAGGCTGCGGGTTCTGAGTGGGTCAGGTCTGGCCGGTTTCGGTATGAAACATACCGGCAACGGTGCTGTCGGAAGGTCAGGAATTTTCTTTTTATGTGTGATCTGAAGGACGCTTTTTGACTATCAAAATGCTGTATTCCTGCCTGGGAATTATGTTGCTTTGCGCCGGTGTCTCTATGGCTCAGGCAGGTCAGGTATCTGTTGCGGTGGCGTCCAATTTTTTGTCTACATTGCGTGATCTGGCGCCACTGTTCGAGGAAAAAACAGGGCATCAGCTTAAAGTTAGTTTTGGCTCAACAGGCAGGCTTTACTCTCAAATTGAAAACGGCGCGCCATTTGAGGTGTTTATGGCGGCCGATGAGCAGCGCCCTGCACGGGCTGAGGCTCAGGGCCTGGCCGTAACCGGGTCGCGTTTTACTTATGGGCTGGGTCAGTTGGTGCTCTGGAGCCCGAAAGAAAATTTGTTTAACAGTGAATCTGAGACTAAGGCTTATCTGCAAGCGGGTGATTTTTCTCGCTTAGCAGTGGCGAATCCTAAAACGGCGCCTTACGGGGTAGCGGCCCAGCAGGTTCTGGAGTCTATGGGGCTTTGGTCCCGGTATAGCAGAATGCTGGTGCGAGGTGACTCTATTGCTCAGGCGTTTCAGTTTACGGCTACGGCTAATGCAAATCTGGGTTTTGTATCCTTTTCTCAGCTAAAAAGCTGGCAGGCTGAGCCGGGCAGTCTTTGGTTTATTCCTCAGACGTATTATCAGCCGATTCGTCAGCAGGTTGTGTTGCTTAAAAAAGGCAAAGATAACGCCGCTGCTTTGGCCTTTATGGTTTTTCTGCAAAGCCCTGCTGCAAGAGCGCTGATTGCCGATTATGGCTACGGGCGGGTGCCTTTGGCCCCTGACGTGAGGAAGTAGATATTGGATTTTGACTGGCAACCGGTGTGGTTGACACTCAGACTGGCGGGCTTAACAACGTTGATTCTGCTGGTGGTTAGCACGCCGATTGCCTGGTGGCTGGCGCATACCCGCCACTGGTTAAAACAGCCGGTGGCGGCGGTGGTGGCATTGCCATTGGTGCTGCCGCCTACAGTGCTGGGTTTTTATTTGCTACTGCTGCTGGGGCCTAAAGGGCCGGTGGGGCAGTTTACTGAAGCACTGGGGCTGGGTACGCTGCCTTTTACTTTTGCCGGGCTGGTGGTGGCGTCGGTGATTTATTCCCTGCCTTTTGCTGTTCAGCCGCTACAGAATGCCTTTGAATCCCTGGGTGATCGTATGTTGGAAGTCGCGGCGACTTTGCGGGCATCCCCCTGGGATCGTTTTATGACGGTGGCGGTGCCTATGGCACGTCCAGGCTTTCTGACAGCGGCGGTACTGGCCTTTGCCCATACGGTGGGTGAGTTTGGTGTGGTGCTGATGATTGGCGGCAATATACCCGGTGAGACTAAAGTGCTGTCGGTGGCTATTTATGATCATGTTGAAACCCTGGAGTACGACCAGGCACATCTGTTGGCGGCGGGTATGTTGGTGTTTGCTTTTATTGTGCTGGTGGTGCTTTATCAGGTGAACGGGCGGCTTAGCCGGGGTGATAAAGCATGAGCCTGTTTCCGGAAGTGCACGAGGGTTTAGTAACTGAAGCCGGGGCAGGTGGGCGGATTAAGCTGTGTTTTAACGACCGCCTGGACGATTTTTCCCTGAATGTTGATCTGGATTTGCCCGCTCAGGGCATTACGGTGCTGTTTGGGCATTCAGGTTCTGGAAAAACGACTTTACTGCGTTGTATTGCGGGGCTGGAGCGCATGGTAGGTGAGTTAAGTTTCAGACAGGTTGTCTGGCAGGATAAGCAGCAGTTTTTGCCTGTGCATCGTCGCCCCTTGGCGTATGTGTTTCAGGAGGCGAGCTTATTCCCTCATCTGACAGTCAGAAACAATCTGAATTATGGTTATAAGCGCATCCCTGGTGCTGAGCGAAAAATCAGTTTTGATCAGGCTGTTGAGTGGTTAGGTGTTGGGGATTTTCTGGAGCGGATGCCATCCAGTCTTTCGGGTGGTGAGCGTCAGCGTGTGGCGATTGCAAGGGCGATTCTGACCAGTCCTCAGTTGCTGCTGATGGATGAGCCGCTTGCTGCGCTGGATTCTAAAAGCAAACGCGAAATACTGCCCTATCTGGAGCTATTACACGAAAAACTTTCGATCCCCATTCTTTATGTGACCCATGCACCGGACGAGGTAGCGCGTCTGGCAGATCATCTGGTGGTGCTTGAGCGCGGAAAAGTGCTGGCTTCGGGGTCTCTGACGGAAACCCTGGCCCGACTGGATCTGCCCATTCAGCTGGAAGATGATGCAGGTGTGGTATTAAAAGCTGTGATTGCAGAGCGCGACGAACGCTGGTCGTTAGTGCGTGCAGATTTTTCTCAGGGTAGTTTGTGGGTGCCCGATAGTGGCATTGCGTTGGGCCAGCAGGTCAGGTTACGTATTTTGGCGCGTGATGTAAGTCTGGCGCTTGATAAGCATGAGGATCAAAGTACGTTAAACCTGTTACCCGCACAGGTTGCTGAAATTGCAGAGAGTGGCCGCCCGGGAGTTTCGCTGGTACGTGTGATTGTGGGTGATGTATCGTTAATTGCCCGTTTGACGTCTCGTTCGGTGCATGCGTTGGCTTTGTCTGTCGATAAGGCTGTTTGGGTTCAGGTGAAGTCGGTTGCGGTGCTGGAGTGAACGCCTGTCTGCTTATTAGACAAATACCGTAAAAAAATCAAAAAGATAGCTCTGAGGTATTGACATCAAAACCACAGAAAGTATGATACACCCGTCTTCAGCGACAGGCTTTTAAAGTCGGTTATGAAGGCGAAAAAACAACTGATTTCTAAATTAGTTTGTTGCGTCCCATTCGTCTAGTGGTCCAGGACACCGCCCTTTCACGGCGGTAACAGGGGTTCGAACCCCCTATGGGACGCCATTTCTACGGCATTATCCTCATTTTTTAAAGTTCAGCTTATCAGCCTGATTTTCTGCTTTTATAAGGCATTGCTCCCTTCTGTTGTGTGTTTGATTGATCTCTATTTAGTAACCGCTTTAAGCAGCAGCGAATAGGTTTTGTCTTTCTTTTCCTGGCGATAGAGCTTAATAAGCTGGTAGTTGAGTGAAGGTGCAAACCAGATCAGGGTCTTTCGTGCGCTTGGCTTCTCGTAAACCCGCTCGACACGAATGGCATTATAGGTTCCGGCAGGTGTGCTGATGTTTTCGTGGCCTTTAACGGCGAATTGGTAGTGTTTTAATCGGCCGCCATCGGCAACTTCATAACTTAAATCTTGTTTTCCTGCTGCGATATCGGCCTGTAGTTGCAGTTGGTAGCTGAGCTTGTCCAGTACGCCGGTCTTTATTTTCATACGCCAGGGTTTGTTCTGAACATCGTTAATGACGGTCTGGTTTTTCCAGTTGAAACTCAGGTTGGCTTTGCGGGCTTTGCCCAGTACTTTGCGGGTGTAAAGGTATTGCCGGGGCTGAATATGGCCGTTGACCCAGCTAAAGCGGCTGGATTCTTCAAGGCTGGCAAAGAAAGCAGAGGCTTTAGATTGAAACTGCCACTGATTATCCTGAGTAAGGCTCAGGCTGCGTTCGCTTTCACCTTCAAGAGAAAGTGTGCCTTCTGAAATAACCTGGTAAATGGCATGGAATGCACTGAGTGTTTTGTTGCTTTGGGCATGGGCACCCTGGAAGGGGGAGACGATCAGCGCCGTTATAATAAAGGCAGATAAATACCTGATCGTCTTATGCATAGGTTCAGACCTGTTACTGAGTGAGTTGAACGCCTTCAGCAGGTGCAAGTTGTCCGTCAAAGTGAATACCGTCTGGTGTCCATTGGATTCTGTCTGCACAGAACCACTCGACGGCCAGGGGGTAGATCTGGTGTTCACGCACATGCACTTTCTGTTGCAGGCTGTCGTGACTATCATCCGGGTTAATGCTGACTCTTCCCTGAACAACCGGGGGGCCGCCGTCCAGTTCTGCGGTTACAAAGTGTACGGTGCAGCCATGCTCATCATCACCGGCATCTAATGCGCGCTGGTGTGTGTTCAGGCCTTTGTATTTTGGTAGCAGGGAGGGGTGGATGTTAAACATACGCCCCTCGTAGTGGCGTACAAATCCGGCGGTCAGGATGCGCATAAAGCCTGCCAGTACCACCAGGTCGGCATCGTAGCTGTCAATCAGTGCCATCATTTCAGCATCAAAGCTTTCACGGGAATCAAAGCTTTTATGGTCCAGTACCCGAGCGGGTATGCTGGCATTGGCGGCACGTTCAAGCCCGAATACATTGTCTTTGTTGCTGATGACTGCGACGATCTGGCCATTGATGCGACCCTTCCGGGTCGCATCAATGATTGCCTGGAGGTTAGAGCCACTGCCGGATATCAGTACTACAATCCGTTTTGGCATCGGTTAGCCCTCTGAATTGCGCAGTTCTACCTGTTCTTCACCTTCAGCAGCAACTTCAATGCTACCGATAGTCCAGGCCTCTTCACCGGCGTCATTCAGCAGTTGCAGTGCTTTTTCAGCGCTTTCAGCCGGTACAGCGATCACCATGCCAACACCGCAGTTAAAGGTGCGGTACATTTCGGTTTCTTCAACGTTGCCCTGTTGCTGCAGCCACTGGAAAACGCCGGGCAGTTGCCAGGAATTCAGATCGATAACGGCTTTGGCACTGGCAGGCAAGACACGCGGAATATTTTCCAGCAGGCCGCCGCCGGTAATGTGAGATAACGCATTAACCTGGCTTTCTTTGATCAGCTTCAGCACGGATTTAACGTAAATACGTGTCGGTGCCATCAGGGCATCGGAGAGCGATTTGCCATCAATGGTTTCATTAAGGTCTGCACCACGGACTTCGATGATTTTGCGAATCAGGGAATAGCCGTTGGAGTGGGGGCCGGAGGATGCCAGACCAATCAGTGTGTCGCCCACTTTAACGTTGCTGCCATCGATAATGTCATCTTCTTCGACAACACCCGTGCAGAAGCCGGCCAGATCGTAATCTTCGCCTTCATACATGCCTGGCATTTCAGCGGTTTCGCCGCCCACCAGTGCAGCACCGGCGAGCTTGCAGCCTTCACCGATGCCGGTTACAACATCAGCAGCGGTATCGATATTCAGTGCGCCGGTTGCGTAGTAGTCGAGGAAGAACAGAGGTTCAGCGCCTGCGACAACCAGGTCATTAACACACATCGCGACCAGGTCAATGCCGATGGTGTCGTGTTTTTTCAGATCCATTGCCAGGCGAAGTTTGGTTCCGACACCGTCGGTACCCGAAACCAGTACCGGTTTCTTGTAACCCTGTGGAATGCGGCAAAGCGCACCAAAACCACCTAATCCGCCCATCACCTCGGGGCGTGCGGTGCTTTTTGCAACACCTTTAATACGGTCAACAAGGGCGTTGCCTGCGTCGATATCAACGCCAGCATCTTTATAGCTCAGAGAAGTATTGTCAGAACCGGTAGACATGGAGTAGTAAACCTTTCACCTGCGTGAGGATAATTGAGGATAAAAAATGTGCCTGTATTCTATCAGCTTGATGGTAGACGGGCCATGTTGTGATAAAGTTTAAAACCGATTTTAGTCGATTCTCCTTAAATTGAGCCGGTTCATGGATAGTATTCGCGTTACTCTTTTGGTTTTTTTAGGCCTGTTCAGCACGCTGAGCAGTGCCGGCGTCGCAGAAAATTTGTATAGCAGTGAACAACGGGTTGCCGAACAGCACGGCCAGCCGGGCACACAGCAAATCCGTCAGGGTTTGTCGGATGTTCTGGTGAAGGTGGCGGGCAATCGAAGCATATTGTCCTTGCCGGTGGTGCTTGAGCGCACACGCAATGCTAAACACATGTTGCAACAATTTGGCTACCGGGCGGCAGCGCAGGCTGTTTTGCCTGAGGGCGGGGGTGCTGAAGAAGCCTACATACTGACGCTTGATTTTGATCCTCAGGCGGTGAACCAGTTATTGGCTGAAGCCGGTAAGCGTCCGCTGGGTGAGTTGCGCCCTTCGCTGGTTGTTTGGCTGGCGGAGCAGCGCCAGGGTGCACGTGATTACTCACTGCCTGATGGTTATATTTATGAGCAGGTGAAAACGGCGGCGAATAAACGGGGGCTGCCGATCCGTACTCCGTTACTGGATCTGACCGATCAGCGTGCCTTGCCATTAAGTGATTTGTGGGGGCTCTTTGATGGCTCTGTTCGGGCTGCATCGGCCCGTTATGGGGCTGATGCATTGCTGGCGGGTCGTCTGATCCAGACAGCTTCTGGCAGCTGGCATTATGAGTGGCTGTTGATTGAGGGTGATCAGCAGCAGCGCTACTCGGCCAGGGGCGCATTAAAAAGTCAGATTCCTGAAATGATAGAAAAAACTGCGGATAAACTTTTTGCAGCTCTTCAGGGCACAGGCTTCAGTTACCGTATGGAAGGTTTGGAAGTACGGATCAGCAATGTGAGTAGTTTGTCAGATTATATAGATATCGTTGATTATTTGCAGTCGATACCGGCGGTGACGGCGGTGCATACCGGGTCGGTATCCGGGTCAGTTTTATTGCTGACGATTGAACTGGAAGGTAATCTGGAGCAGTTTGAGCATGCGCTGAGTTTGCAGCCGCACCTTACCCTGACTGAGGCAGCGGGAGAGAGTCTGATGGGTCTGACACTTAACTACCGCTGGCAGAAATGAACGCGATGATAACCGGGTCACAGCGCTGGTTTTTTCTGGCACTGCTGTTAGTGCTCAGCGGTTTTATCTATTTGCTGGCTCCCATTCTGAGCCCCTTTCTGGCCGGTGCATTGCTGGCTTATCTGAGTGATCCTGCTGCAGACCGGCTGGAAGCGGCAGGTTGTTCGCGCACAACGTCCGTGGTGATTGTATTTGTTTTTCTGACCATTCTGTTTACGCTGGTATTGCTGCTGTTTTTGCCCAGTTTAGGGCGTCAGATACAGGTTGTTTTGCAGCAGGTGCCTGTTGCTATCCAAATGGTTGAGACGGATTTGTTGCCCTGGATGCACCGTACGCTGGGCATAGATCCGAATGTGTTTGATCTGGATGTGGTTAAGCAGCTGGTGCTTAAAGACTGGCAAAAGACCGGTGACCTGATGGCACAGATAGCCGCAGGCATTACGCGCTCGGGTATCGCGCTGGCAGGTTGGGTGGCCAATATGGTGCTGATTCCCGTGGTGACTTTTTATCTGTTGCGTGACTGGGATTTGATGATGGAGCGTATTCAGCGGCTGCTGCCACGAAACGTTGAGCCGCGGGTGTCGCTCTGGGCGACTGAATGTGATGAAGTGCTGGGCGCTTTTATGAAAGGCCAGTTGCTGGTGATGTTTGCCCTGGGTGTGGTTTATGCGCTTGGCTTATCGATGGTGGGGCTTGATCTCGCGCTGCTTATTGGTATGCTGGCGGGCCTTGCCAGTATCGTGCCTTATATGGGTTTTGTGATTGGCATTGCCGCCGCTGCGGTTGCCGCGCTTATTCAGTTTAATGACCCGATGATATTGCTTTGGGTGAGTCTGGTGTTCGCGATCGGGCAGATGCTTGAAGGTATGTTGCTTACACCGCTGCTGGTTGGTGATAAAATCGGCCTGCATCCGGTTGCTGTAATCTTTGCCATTATGGCAGGCGGGCAGTTATTCGGATTTGTAGGAATATTGCTGGCCCTGCCGGTGGCGGCCGTTATTATGGTGCTGTTGCGCCATCTGCATGAAGGTTATAAAGGCAGTAGCCTGTATGCGCGTGAAAAGCCTGAGGATAGCTCGATCTCTTAAATGAACAGTCATATACCTTTCCAGATTCCCTTAAGTGTTGGCCTTCGGGATGATGCTCGTTTTGAAAATTTCTCTGCGCAGGGTAATGAGCTTGTCTGCGCAACGCTGAAAGCCGCCTCGGCCGGTGAAGGCGAACAGTTTTTGTTTATCTGGGGCTCTGCCGGTGTCGGTTGCACACATTTGTTGCAGGCAGCTTGCCATGAAGCGCCCCTGTACCAGCGGCAGGCGGCGTATTTGCCGCTGGATGAACTGCGGTTATTTGGCCCGGAAAGCCTGGTGGGTATGGAGCACGTTAACCTGGTCTGTGTCGATAATTTACAGGCGGTTGCCGGGGATGCCCGCTGGGAAGAAGCGTTGTTCCATTTTTTTAACCGGGTTCGGCAGAACAACAACAACCTGATTATTGCAGGCAATGGTGCGCCCCGTCAGCTGGCTATTGATTTGCCTGATTTATCGTCTCGTATGAGCTGGGGTATCGTGTTTCAGGTTCATGCACTGGACGATGAATTTAAAGCAGAATTGCTGATTAAGCGAGCTGCTGCCCGAGGCATTGAACTGGGTGAAGACGTCACTAAGTATTTACTGTCCCATGCCAGCCGGGATATGAGCGATTTATTCCGGTTGTTAGACAAACTGGATCAGGCATCACTCAGCGCCAAACGCAAAGTCACTATTCCTTTTGTAAAAGAAGTTACCGGCTTCTGATACCGTTGAATCTGTATGGCTGACAGGCTGTGCAGGTTTAACATCGACTAGTCTCTCTCCTATTTTCTGTACGTCTCTATCCATTGTTGGGGTTCGTTTATCCATGTATACCATTGTTGCTGAAACTGATGACTTTTTGCTGATTGATAAAATGCCTGGTTATGCCGTGCATAAGGATCAGGAGGAAGCAGGGTTGGCCATGCAGATTAAAGCAGACCGTGGTTATTCAGAGCTTATGCCTGTTCATCGTCTGGATAAGGTCACTTCGGGTTTGATGTTGTTCGCCAAAAACCATTCGGCGGCCTCTGAGCTTTCAAAAGCATTCAGCGAACATCAGGTGGAAAAATATTACCTGGCGCTGTCGGATAAAAAACCGAAGAAAAAACAAGGGACTGTTACGGGTGATATGATACGTGCCCGCCGGGGTAGCTGGCGTTTAAGTCAGACGCAGAAAAACCCTGCTGTAACACAGTTCTTTAGTGCTTCAGCTTCACCCGGAAAACGACTTTTTCTGTTGAAACCTCTAACCGGTAAAACCCATCAGATTCGAGTGGCCCTTAAAAGTATCGGTGCACCGGTGCTGGGTGATCCGCTTTATCACGAAAAAGAAGAGAACCAGCCTGATCGCACTTATCTGCATGCTTATAGCCTGCGCTTCCCCTTCAGAGGTCAGCATTATCGCTATGTCGCTTTGCCTCAGGTGGGTGAGCTTTTTGATCAGGCTTGCTCTGAGCTGATTGAGCAGCAGTTTGCTGAACCCTGGGCGCTTGCATGGCCGAAAATTAAGCGCCAACCCAAGGCCGTAGGCACCTCTGGCGGGCCTGAAAAGATCGACGTATGATGGCGCTTTAAATTAATGACAGGATTAGGGCAATGAGTGAGCGCATCGAGCGGGATTTTTATGCACGGGATGCCGAGGAGCAGGTCGCTTTTCTGGAGCAAACCTGGTGTGATCATTGCCAGAAAGAAAACCTGGGTATGGTCGATCCTGTTGAGTATGAGCACAAAGGTATTATTTATATCGAAGGCAACTGTCAATGCTGTGGTGAGGTTGTCCTGACCGAGCTGACAGACGAAGCTTTTTGATCCAATCGAGAGACTAAATAGTGTCCACTGATTTTGAAAACCGCTTTGGGGGTAGCCGCAGGCTTTATGGTCATGATGCGGTATCGCTGTACCAAAAATCCCATGTCTGTGTAATAGGTATTGGCGGTGTTGGCTCCTGGGTAGCTGAGGCGCTGGCGCGTACGGCCATTGGTCAGATCACCCTGATTGATCTGGATGATATCTGCATTACCAATACTAATCGTCAGATTCATGCGCTGGATGGCAATATTGGCCAGTCTAAGGTTGATGTAATGGCGCAACGAGTCCGCTTGATTAATCCGGCTTGTCAGGTGAATGAGATTGAGGATTTTATTACCCGCGATAACATCCCCGAGCTGATTACCGATGAATTTGATTACGTTGTGGATGCAATCGACAGTGTGAAAGAAAAAGCGGCTTTAATCGCCCATTGTAATCGCCGGAAAATCCCGGTGATTACGGTAGGTGGGGCAGGTGGGCAGACCGATCCGACCCGCGTGGATGTCACTGATCTGTCAAAAACCGCCCAGGATCCTCTGGCGGCAAAAGTACGTTCTTATCTGCGTCGCCATTATGGTTTTAGTAAAAGTGGACGTCGCTTTGCGGTGGAATGTGTCTATTCTTCAGAACAGCTGGTTTATCCTCAGCCGGATGGTTCTGTATGTCAGCAGAAAATTCTTGTGGATGGCAATACCCGGCTGGATTGTGCGGGGGGCTTTGGTGCCGCCACTTGTGTGACGGCCACCTTTGGTTTTGTTGCCGTATCCCGGGTTTTAAAGAAGCTGGTTGAGCGGGCCGAGCGTCAGGGGCGGCTTTAGGGGCGGCTTTAGGGGGCTGATTATTAAAAAATATAATTTTTTTTTATTTTCTGTTGAACTTATCGGGCGCTTTAGCCACTAACTTAACAGTGCAACTGATTTGCTTTACCCGGTCTCTCCCCCCTTCGATCGGGTAGATTTGTACAGACTCCCCCCCTTGGGTCTGTACAGTGTTCTAAACCTTAGATTTTAGCCCGCCTTGAGCGGGCATTTTTCTGTCCGCTCTATAGTGATTTTAAAGCAGATTGTGAAAAGCGGTGTTTATATCGGTAGCGGCAGCCAAAAGTCGCCGGTGCAGGTGTATCGCTTACAGGGGCGCCTGAATTGCCTGTCTTTATCTGTTCAGATTGTAATTGATTTTATACATCAGTAAGTCTTTATCGACAGGTTTCACCATGACTTCGCTGATACCCATTTTGACTGCCTCCATAACTTTGTCCTTATCGCCTTTTTTTGCCAGGGCCATAATTTTGGTATTCTGCAGGCTTGGGTGCTGCTTGATACGTGAAATAACGTGTAATGCACTCATATCCGGAAGGGTAAGATCCACTATGGCAATGCGGGGTCGCCATTGATCCAGCATTTTTAATGCTTGTGTTGCGCGTGTTGCTGTATGAGGCTGAAAGCCAGCAGCGGTCAGGATAGTGGTCATATGCGCCATTTCAGTTGCCTCGTCTTCCAGCAGCATGATGCTGATGGCGCCAGGTGCATTTTGGTTCTGTTCACGCTGCACACTCGACTTGTGGTTTTTGCTGCTTGTTACCAGGTCGGAGACTAAAGAGTCTATATCCTGCTCTGCATGTTGTTTTTCTTCCGCCAGCTGAGGCAGCAGCTGATTCTGAGCGTGGTCATCGATGATATGAGTCACTGAGTCCGGTGTCACGGCGGTCGTGTGCGGATGCTCATTGCGGATGCGTTCTTTCATCGTTTCCATAGAGAACGCGACGGTGGTCATCAGCTTATCAAAGGTATCATGATTTAAATCCAGCAGATTCTTGCCTGATGAGGCTACCTGATCAAAATAGGAACATAGCTCTTCTACGGATAATGCCTGAGTTTTCTTCAGGCTTTGGTTGGCATTCAGGCGACGGATTGTTCTTAGACGCAATAAAATATGGTGCGGGTCGTACATGGGTTTAACAATGAAATAATCGTTAAAAATGTCTTTGTTGCAGATGTTAAATGCATTTTGTACCTGGTCTTTCCCACAAAGCAGCATGGTGAAGTCAATGCGGTCTTCAACACTACGATCGGCGCGAATCATATGTAAATAGAAGACTTCGGCATCTTGTACCGAGTCGAAGCCGAATAGGACGACATTAATATTCTTGCTGGCAATAATCTCAACGGCTTGTTCGGGCGTTTTTGCCTGATAAAAGCTATGAAAGTGACGTTTGACCAGCCGTATCAGTGATTCCAGGTGATCTTTGTGTTCACTGACAAGCAAGATGGATAGCTTGTTTGCATTGCTCATTGAATTTTCTCTGATACATCGGGTTAGAGTAAAACGCTATTGCCGGATATCAGGTTAACAGGGTAACCCTTGCCGGATCAGCTTCAATGCTTTGCTGGAATCATTCCCGGGAAATAGCATAGCCTTTAATGCTTTGAAGGTAAAAGATTTATGCCGATTGTACAGACTCTGGGCAGCATGGCTAAGATCCTGGGGTTATTAGCTTTTGCTATTTGCTTATTTGAGTTTTTCTGAAACTTTCATCAGTTATAATAATTTTCTGGTTTTTTCGATCATGAAATTCTTGAGGAAAAATAGTGCGTATTTGGGTTGATGCAGATGCCTGTCCGCGGGTGATTAAAGAGATACTTTTCAGGGCGGCTGAGCGGACTCAGACCGAAATGGTGCTGGTGGCGAATCAGTATATGCAGACACCGCCTTCAGCGTTGATTACCTCGGTGCAAGTTGCTGCTGGTTTTGATGTGGCTGATAATGCCATTGTCGAAAAGTTGGCGGCGGGGGATTTGGTGATTACGGCGGATATTCCCCTGGCGGCAGAGGTAATTGAAAAAGGAGGGCATGCGCTTAACCCCCGGGGGGAAATGTACTCAAAGGAGAACATTCGTCAGCGTCTGTCCATGCGTGATTTTATGGATAGCTTACGCAGCTCGGGTATTGATACCGGCGGCCCCGGTGCTTTTAGTCACAGTGATCGCCAGCAATTTGCCAATAAGCTGGATCGTTTTTTAGCTAAATATCAAAAGCCTGATACTGCATCCTGAGCGGGTCGGCTGCCTGGTAACCGCTAACCTCTTAACTAAAAATATCGCTGTCAGGGCAGGATGCTATGTCTTTTAATCCCCGGTCACTTAAAAAACTGGCCTCCATGCGAATGCCTTTTGGAAAATACAAAGGCCGAGTATTGATGGATCTGCCTGAGCCTTATCTGCTCTGGTTTGCCCGAAAAGGATTCCCCAGCGGTGAGTTGGGATTGCTGTTGGGGCTGCTACTTGAAATTCGTATTAACGGGCTTGAATCCCTGCTCGAGCCTTTGCGGGATCAGTGATAGAGATCTAGGCTTTAAACAGGCTATGTGAGGGATTAGTTATGTTTAAGCTATGTCGGATTTTTATTCTATTTTTGGCTGGTATGGGTGTGCTATTGCCCAATGTGCAGGCCGCCTCCCGGCAGGAAATTGACGTTAAAGTTCAGGCCGCGGTTTCTTCTTTCTACCGAGCGTCTCTGCCCGGAAAAAAACTGGCGCAACAAGCAGTGGGTATGCTGGTTTTTCCTGAGGTTTATAAAGCCGGTTTTGGGATTGGTGGCGAATACGGGGAAGGTGCTTTGCTGAGGGGTGGGCGTACGCAGGGTTATTATAATCTGGTCTCGGCTTCTATCGGTTTTCAGTTAGGTGCCCAAGTAAAGTCTGAAGTGATTTTATTTATGACGCAGGCGGCGTTAAATCAGTTTATCAACAGTGATGGCTGGGAGGCCGGTGTAGATGGCAGTGTGGCGGTTGCAACACTCGGTGTTGGTGGTGAGATTGATACCCATACTGCTCAACAGCCGATTATCGGCTTTATTTTTTCAAACAAAGGGTTGATGTATAACCTATCCATTGAGGGGGCAAAAATAAGTCCGATTGCCCGTTAAGCCTGTTATTACGGAGTTTATAGTGACACCTGCAGTCAATGCCGCAAAACGGGGTAAGGTTAATTTTCAGTTGCATGAATACAACCATGATCCTTCGAGTCTCTCTTATGGTGAAGAAGCCGCAGAAGCCCTGGGCATAGAGTATGCGCGGGTGTTCAAAACACTGTTGGTTGAAATTAATGGCGATAACAGGAAGCTGGCCGTTGCGGTGGTGCCTGTTTCAGGCCAGCTGGATTTGAAGTTGATGGCGGTAGCGCTTAAAGCAAAAAAGGTGGCTATGGCAAATCCGGTGGACGCCGAGAGGGCCACCGGTTATGTGGTGGGTGGTATCAGTCCGCTGGGGCAGAAAAAACGTTTGCCACTGGTGTTGGATCAGAGCGCACAAAAGTTTGCCAGTATTTTTATAAGTGCAGGCAGGCGGGGGCTTGATATTGAACTGGCGGCGGCAGATTTGGTGAAGTTAACCGGTGCTGTAGTGGCACCGGTAGGGCGTCTCTAAAAACAACCTATTCAGCAGTTCAGTAGAGGCTGTTATTTTCAGGCTCGTCTATAACGGGGTTGCTCAGTTGCCCGATGCTTTCGATTTCAATGGTGACCTGATCCCCCGGCTTCATATAACCCCTGGGTTTCATTTTTACGCCTACACCTGAGCAGGTGCCTGTGGCTATAACATCTCCTGGCTCCAGCGTGCAAACGGCAGATAGGGTTTCTACCAGTTTATAACAATCAAAAATAAGGTGACGGGTGCTGGAGTGCTGTCGTAGTTCTTTATTCACCCAGGTCTTTAACTCCAGGTTATGGGGATCAACCTCATCAGCTGTAACAATCCAGGGTCCCATCGGACCGTGGGTATCAAAGGATTTGCCCAGCGTCCAGGTAGGTGATTTGATTTGCCAATCGCGCACAGAGATATCGTTTACAATGGTATAACCGGCAATAACCTTGTGGGCCTGGTCATAAGGTACATGGCGGCAGCGTTTGCCGATAACCAGCGCGAGTTCACCTTCATAGTCGAGCTTTTCTGAAACACGGGGGCGGTGAATGGCCTCGCCGGGTCCAATCACGCAGCTATTTTGTTTGTTAAAAAGGGTTGGAAAAGACGGGGTTTCCAGTCCGGTTTCTTCGATATGATCGGCATAGTTCAGACCGACTCCCAAAAACTTATCGGGTTTGGGAACAGGGGCCAGCAACTGAACCTGATTAAGGGCAATGCCCGGTTCTTGTTCAGTCAGTTTTTTAAGTCTGTCCAGAGCGGGTTTCCCCGCTGCCAGCAGGGTGGGCATCGTGCGGGGTAAATCCGGGTCATGCAGAGCAGAAATAACCTGATCTCCCTGAACGACTCCAATCTGAATCTGATCCTGATAAAGAAATCGGCACAGTTTCATACTTAAAACCTTCTGGTAAGAGTGTTGTCTGGATTATGGCTTGAATTAAGCGCAGAGGAAATGGGGTTTATAACAGACTTAATCAGTAACGGTAGGGGTGTAATCTGTATTGTAAACATGAAAGGGCCCTGCTTGAGGGCCCTATAATGCGGTTTCTTTGCTGAACCGTTGTCGATTCGGTTTAGTGCTTCATAACCGGCGGCAGGATGGTCAGCATATTATTGATCACGTTTTGATACACCTCAGGCGATGGGCGTGTGCTGCTTAATACACGTAAACCCCAGACGCCGGTCATCAGAAATTTTGCGATGGATGCGGGATCACGATCTGCTTCCAGTTCACCTAATTCCTGTGCGTGTGTCAGCGTGTCAGCAAAGATCTTTTCTACTTCTGAAAGGTATTCTGTGATTTTTTCACGGATCTCATCATCTTCAGTCGCGAGTTCCAACATGGTATTGACCATAAGACAGCCCCGGCCGATTTCGTCCTGGGTAATGTCGTCGTGAAGGCGCGAGAAGAATGAGTGGATTGCCTGAATGGGTGTGTTACTCTCCTTGAGGCATTTTTCTACCCGGGTAAGGCTGTATTGAGCGTAAGTATCTACGACCTCCATAAACAACGCACGTTTGCTTTGGAAGGCACCATAAAGCGAACCGGGCTTCAGGCTGGTTGCCTTTACCAGATCGGTTACCGAGGTGCCGGTAAAGCCGGTGCGCCAGAATACTTCCATGGCTTTATCGAGAACTTCATTGCGATCAAATTCGGCAGGTCTGGCCATCTTACTTCCCTCCTTGAATGATTCCACCATTATGTGTATTCATAGTGGAACGATCAATAAAGGACCTGTACGCTTTTTATATATATTTAGTAAATTTGGTTATCATGGGCAAGAATCTGCGGTTTTTTGTAGTCGTTATTTTGGTCAGTTACCTGTCTGCCTGTCAGACCTTGCCTGCCAGAACAAACCCGCTGAATTTTCAGCGGGGTATTGTGGTGCGGGAGTCGGGCGAGTTATTTCTCAGGCCCTGTTTCTCGACCGAAAAATACCGTATTTATGATGATACGGGTGATCTCAGAGACTGGTTTGCGAAAGCGCCTCAGGTGGTACAGCAGGTTTATGTTGAGTTGATGGCCAGGCCTGCTGAAGCAAAGCAGGATTCGCTTCATATCCAAAAGGTCCTGATGGCTGGCTTTCAACCCAGAGCCTGTGAGTTTGAATTAAATGGAAACCGTTTTCGTGCGGCGGGTGTAGAGCCATTCTGGATTGCAGATATTCGCAGGGAGGGAATTCGGGTTCAGGGCTATAAAGGGCTTAATCGTCTGTTATTTCCGGTGGCAGATCCCGGGCAGCAGGGAAATGACCGGGTGTGGCGCAGTCAGCTAACGGCTCAGAAGGTTTATAGGCTTAAACTGACACTGACGGAAAAACCCTGTTATGACGCTTATGGAATGCGTTATCGTTATCAGGCTGACCTTTTGTTAAACAAAGAATCCTTTAAAGGCTGTGCACGTGATGGCAACCTGGGGCAGAGAACGTTGCCCGGTGTTTATTTGCCGCAGAATCCTCAGCAATTAATGCGTTTGCAGCTACAGCCTGATGGCGGGGCGCTGCTGAGTGAAGGGGTTCAGGAGCAGGGAAATACCATTGTCAGTCATACAAAAGGCCGCTGGACCCTGGCAGAACCCGGACAGGTTCGGCTGGTGCTCGATGGTGAAAATAAAACCAGGCGTGTCTGGCTTTTTTCGCGAGTACGGGATGGTTCGCTGGCCCTTATGCGCAGAGGACAGGCAAATCACCGGACGGGTCTGACATTACACCGGGAATATCAGAACTGAGCCGATTTTAGCATTTTAACAGAACCTCTTTCGCCTGATTAATTTTGGCGGCCAGATAGTCACTGCCACCCCGGTCAGGGTGAACGCGCTGCATCAGTCGGCGGTGAGCATCAATAACAGCCTGTTTATCCGCATCAGGTTTTAATCCCAGAATACGATAAGCTTCCTTGCGATCCATCGAGCCACCTGACTTAGGCTTCGATTGACCATTATGTTCACCAGGATCATCTTCACGCCAGCGATCGCCAAAGCGTTTATCCAGATAAGTCTCAAGTAGCCGGGCTGAATCGGTATCTTCCTGGCGACAATAGGTGAGTAATTGCATAAAAGCCTGTTCGCTCAGATCACCCAGTTCCTGGCCTTTAAGGGGGCCTGTCAGTACCGTGCCATACATCACGCCTGAGTCATGATCCAAAGTCATTTTGATAATAGCCGTTTTCACCTCGGAATGATTAGCTGCGGGTTGTTGGCTGCTCTGTTTTTGACGGTAAACGGATTGTAATAAAGGAAAAAAACGCAGTAATAGCGGCAGTAACTTGCGAATAAAGGGAAGACCAATTGCCACTAAAGCCCCCAACCAGTGCAGACGACCGGTAATGGCCAGATAAAGCAGTGATAAAGTAATCAGCAGCAGAGATAATTTTAACAGGGCGAGACGACGCTGTTTTGCAGGTTTGGATTTTATCCAGAGCATACCCGCAATAGTGACAGTACCAAGCAAAACCAGGCCAAGTGGATGCATGCTTTTCCTCCATTAATAAAAACCACGGGCTGAGGTCTGCATAGTATCATGGTTAAGGCGGAAATTTGTGCTGTTAGCTAACCCGGTTAATCCCATTATTATTTTTAATAGCCCGGCTTTTCCTGTGTAGAACCAGACGGGCCTGAGTAAGTTTAAGGAGTAAATCCATGCAATTTGTGGTTGCGAACCGTATTTATGTGGCAAATGACTGGCGGGAAACCTTTGAGGAGCGTTTTAGAAAACGTGCCGGTGAAATAGATAAACAACCTGGTTTTGTGCGTATGGAGGTTATGAAGCCGGTGAAAGAAGGCACACCTTATATTGTGCAAACTCACTGGGCGGATAAGGCAAGCTTTGATAACTGGGTGGGTAGTCCTGACTTTAAGCATTCACACGCGAACCCGATGCCCCCTGAAGCTTTTAGCCAGAAAGGAGGCCTGGAAATGCATGAGGTGATGATTTCAGCAGATCTTGCCGGTCAGGTTGTCTGAGCTTAAAATCTGTATAAACATACAGCTTTTGAGGGCGGGTCGTGCAACGTAAAATTATCCACCTTGACTGTGACTGCTTCTTCGCAGCAGTGGAAATACGGGATAATCCTGAATGGGGTGCTGTTCCGCTTGCAGTGGGTGGAAGCTCTCAGCGCAGGGGAGTGATTGCAACTTGTAATTATGTCGCACGTGAATATGGTATCCACTCTGCGATGCCAACTGCAAAAGCGCTGCAACTCTGTCCTCAGTTGACGGTGATTCCAGGTCATATGGAGAAATACCGTCAGGCCTCTGCACAAATTATGTCAATCTACCGGGATTATACCGAGGTGATTGAGCCGCTTTCGCTGGATGAGGCTTATCTGGATGTGACTGAGTCGATGTTTTGCCGGGGCAGTGCAACGCTGATGGCAGAAGAGATTCGGGCCAGAGTTAAGGCTGAGGTGGGCATCACGGTATCTGCCGGTGTTGCACCTTGTAAGTTTCTGGCAAAAATCGCCAGTGACTGGAATAAACCTGATGGCCTTTTCTTAATTCGCCCTAGTGAGGTGCAGGCATTTGTGGAAACCCTGGCGGTAAAAAAATTATTTGGGGTCGGCGAGAAAACGGCCGCCCGCCTGCATCAGCACGGCCTGATGACTTGTGGTGATCTCAAAAAAGTGCCGCTGCCTCAGTTGGTGAAAGCGTTTGGGCGCTTTGGGCAGTGTTTATATGAACTTTGTCGGGGCATTGATGAACGCCCTGTACGGGTAAGTCGGGTGCGTAAATCAATCAGTGTGGAAAATACCTTTTCCAGTGATTTACCGGATCTGGAAAGTTGCCTGCACCAGCTCCCCGGCTTGCTGGATAACCTGGAGACCCGTTTTGAAAAGTATCATGGAAAGTACAGCATAAAAGGCGCGGTGGTTAAGCTGAAGTTTCTGGATTTCACACAAACCACGGCAGAACACGCCACTGAACAACTAAGCCCGGTTTTTTTCGAACGTTTACTCTGTGAAGCTTATGAGCGCGGGGCTAAGCCGGTCCGGCTGATGGGAGTGGGTTATCGGCTGGGCCCGGTGAAGCTACAACAGGGTGAACAATTGCGCCTGATCTGAATTGCTTAAAGTGAGGTTGTACACCACACTGTTATTTATGGATAAACATAATTTCTATAGCCGTTATCAAAACCTTCCGGTTGATCTGAGTCACCGGGAAGAGCAGGCAGGCAGGCGTTGTTGCCAGTTGGCGATAGAAGCCATCGGGCACCGGAGTTATGGTGTGGGTGCGGTGTTGCTGGACGCGGAAGGCGCTATCCTGGCAGAAGCTTATAACCGTGTTTTTGACGGTGCTTTCCAGCCAGCGGCCCATGCTGAAATGGAAACCCTGGATACGTTTGAAGCCCGTTACCCTGATTATGGTGATCGCAGTGAGCTTACTCTGGTTGTCTCTCTTGAGCCTTGCCCTATGTGTTTGTGCCGTATTTTACTGACGGGCATTGGCCGGGTTCGCTACCTCTGTGCCGACCCTGAGGGTGGTATGGCACATCGCATATATCATTTACCCGCTGCCTGGCGGGATCTGTCCAGCCTGGTTCATATTAGCGAAGCGGATGTGAGCCCTGAATTGCGGTCATTTGCCGCAGACCTGGCAAAATATGACCAGTCGGACCACCGAAAGTGGCTAATTACGCAGATACGCGGTTGACTTGCTGCGGGTGCAAAGGGCTTCTGTTATAATCGCGCCCTTTTCCGTCTGTATGAAATTTGCACAGAGAGTCCCGATGTTCCAATTGATAGCTTCGCGCACCCAAAGTATGAAGAGTGATATTCTTTCCGGTTTGACGGTGGCTCTGGCCCTGGTGCCTGAGGCGGTTGCATTCGCCTTTGTTGCCGGTGTTGAGCCGCTGGTCGGGCTGTATGCTGCCTTTATGGTGGGTTTGATTACCGCTGCTATTGGTGGTCGTCCGGGTATGATTTCCGGCGCAACAGGCGCACTGGCGGTTGTGATGGTGAGCCTGGTGGCAATGCATGGTGTTGAGTATCTCTTTGCCACTGTGGTGCTAATGGGTATTTTCCAGATCCTTGCCGGTATCTTCCGGTTGGGTAAGTTTATTCGTTTGGTTCCCCATCCTGTTATGCTGGGTTTTGTGAATGGTCTGGCGATTGTTATTTTCCTGGCACAGATGAAACAGTTTCAGTTTCTGGATCCGGATACAGGCGAGCTGGCCTGGCTGCAGGGCTCTCAGATGTACATGATGCTGGGGCTGGTGGCACTGACGATGGCGATTATTCACTTCCTGCCTAAGTTCACTAAGGCCCTGCCGTCTTCCCTGGTGGCGATTGTGACAGTTGCTGCGCTGGTTATCGGCCTGGATCTGGATGCCCGTAACGTACAGGATGTGTTACGTGATATGACGGGTGACCCGCTGGCAACGATTGCAGGTGGTTTTCCTCAGTTCCATATTCCGATGGTGCCTATTAATTTTGAAACTCTTCAGATTATAGTGCCTTATGCACTGATTCTTGCTGCAATCGGTTTGATTGAATCTTTGCTGACACTGACGCTGATTGATGAAATTACCGAGACGCGCGGACGGGGTAATAAAGAATGTATCGGTCAGGGTGTTGCTAACGTTGCAACCGGCTTCTTTGGTGGTATGGGCGGTTGTGCGATGATTGGCCAGAGTATGATAAATATTAATTCCGGTGGTCGCACCCGTGCATCAGGCATCTCGGCAGCGCTGTTTTTGCTGGCCTTTATTCTGGTAGGCTCAACGTTAATCGAAATGATTCCGGTTGCTGCGCTGGTTGGTGTGATGTTTATTGTGGTGCTGGGCACCTTTGAGTTTGCCAGCTTCCGTCTGCTGGGCCGTATTCCGCTGTCTGATACGCTGGTTGGTATTACCGTTGCGGTTGTTACTGTGCTGACGGATCTGGCGATTGCCGTGATTGTGGGTGTGATTATTTCTGCGCTGGTTTTTGCCTGGAAACACGCAAAACACATGGATTTCAGAATTGAAGAAAGCGATGGCGTTAAGGTCTATTTTCCGGATGGTCCTTTATTCTTTGGCTCGATTCAGACATTTCGGGATAACTTCGATCCCCATAATGACCCCCAGGAAGTGATTGTAGATTTTGCTAACTCCAGGGTAATGGATCATTCTGGCCTTGAAGCGATTGATTCTCTGGCGGATCGTTACCTTAAAGCAGGTAAAGAACTGCATTTCCGTCATTTGAGCCCCGAATGTCGTGATCTTCTGCGAAAAGCCGGTAACCTGGTGGAAGTGAACGTGATTGAAGATCCACAATATAAAGTGGCAACAGATAAGCTGGCTTAAGCCAAACAAGTTACACAGATCTGAATAAAAAGCCGGGGCTTAAAGAAGTCCCGGCTTTTTTATATCGGCAAGGTTTATAGCTCTGATCAGCTCAGTGCTGTACCTTCAAAGTGAATGCCTTGCCAGCTGTGTTGCATAAATGCACGGATATTGCCGTGGTCATTGCCTTCAGGTGTGTTTAAGACATCCTGATAAAAACGCCCAAAACAGGCTAAAGTTTGAGCCTGATCCAGTTTGTTCAGCTGTGCAAAGGCAAAAATTTTGCAGCTGCCTTCATTTTGACCCGCCGCATTATGCACATCGCCGTTATCAAAAGCAGTGGCCGTATAGCTGTAATTATCAGCAATAACCTGCATGCTGTCTTCGAAGTCCAGTGTGCTGTCGGTGCCGATGCGGCTTAGAAAATCATTAAGTGTCATGATGCTTCCTGTTAGTAAGTGCCTGTAACGCTTAAAAATCGCATAATCAGACCTGTCGGATAAAATCAGTGAGTGGATTATTAAGGGTCTGCGCTTAAAGTGCCAGCCTGAATCAGGTGTTGCTGCAGATATTGCCGGTAAAGTCTGTGGTTGTAGATGTCTTTCACTTCAATCAGCTTAATAATGAAGGGTAAAAGAGGTGGGTGAATGGAAATTGCGGAGCAGGTATTGGATGCGGTCATTATTCCCGGCGGTGGTGTAGCGGGGCAGGGTGAGTTGCCTGAATGGACAGTGCGGCGTCTGGAGTGTGCGCTGGCCTATCAAAACAGCCGTTATTTTATAGCCCTCAGCGCAGGCACAACCCATAAGCCACTTCCCCTTGATGAGCATGGCCATACGTTGTTTGAGTCGGTACTGGCAAGTCGGTATTTACAGAAGAAAGGTGTGGCCGCTGATAAGCTGTTATATGAAACGGCGTCTTATGACACGCTTGGCAATGCCTATTTTTTAAAAGTGATCCATATAGACCCCTTAAAACTTAAGCGCATTAAGATCATTACTTCGGAATTCCATATGCCCCGAACCCGGGCTATTTTTGAATTTATCTTCGGGCCTTGTTTTACCGATCAGCCCTGTGAACTGAGCTTTGAGACGGTCTCGGATAAGGGTCTGGATGAATCTGTTTTGCAGCAGCGTCGCTTGAGAGAACAACAAAGTCTTGAACAATTTTTACAGCGCAGCGCCAGAGTCACCCGTATTGAGCAGCTGCATCAATGGCTATTCTCAGAGCATAAGGCCTATTCATTCGCAGAGCCTGACCGAAGGGAAGTACTGGATAAGCGGGTGCTGGCAAGTTATTAAGCACCCTTACAGGTTTTGAAGAATAAATACGGGATAAGCTCTTCAGCTTTCCAGCCAGACATCTTTGGCCCAGTGCCAGATGGAGCTCCAGTCGTCGGTTGCTGCATTGTCTTCAAGGGACCAGAGCAGCACTTCCCCTTCTTCGGATATGACATAATACTGTCCGTCTGTGTAGCAGATGGGGATGTATTCCCTGGGTACACCTTCAGACCAGGCATTAGCTGCTACTTCGGGTAAAAAGGTATGTGACTGAGGGTCTGCACCGGTAACAGGCTCGATGGAGCCGTAGATTACATCACCGGTAAGTAGCATAAATTCGCGTAGCTCCATTGGCAGGGAGATCAGCAGCGCTTCTTCCACTTCAACAAGCTGATCATCCGTAGGGAGTTCCAGGGGTAATACCACCTGTACGCTGTTTTCTTGCAGTTGCTGTAATACGTCTTCCATTATTCATTTTCCTGTTTGCTCTGTCCGGGCAGGCGCGGGTGAGTCTTTGGCTTTATGGATTGTTAAGGTGGCGTACAACGCAGGCGGGTACACCGGCAGCCAGCACATTTTCAGCAATATCTTTGGTCACAACGGCTCCGGCGGCGATGACACTGTTTGTGCCAATGCTGACACCGGACAGAATCTGAGCGCCCATACCAATCCAGACATTATCACCGATATGTACAGGCCTTGCGATGGTCAGGCCTTGCAGGCGCTGCTCGGTGTTAAGCGGGTGCTCTGTAGTGCTGATCTGCACACCCGGGCCGAGCATGACATTATCACCGATGATGACTTCAGCAGCATCCAGAATAATACACTGGTGATTGGCGTAAAAATTTTTGCCGACTTGTATGTTATAGCCGTAATCACAGAAAAAAGGCGCTTCGATAACCGATTTACTGCTTTTTCCCAGTAGTTTGCTGAGTTGTTGCTGTCGTTTGCCTTTCTGATCGGGGTGCAACTGGTTATATTCAAAACACAGTGCTTTGGCGCGCTTACGCTCATTCACCAGTGCAGGATCCAGAGCATTGAAATACGCAGTGGCCTGCATTTTTTCTTTTTCAGTATGCATAATTTAATGAACGCTCAGCTTAAAGTTCCGGTGTAAAAAGTCTATCCTGTACCTCACAAATTGCGTATGGATTTTTTCTTATGGCAAAGACCATACGGTGAGCTGCGTGTTGGAACTTTTATGCACCTACTATCGGGACTGTATTAAATGACTGAAGGGTACAAATTTCTTTGGGTTATGCTGTTTGTTGTATTGGCGTTTGCACCGGTTACCTGGAATGCAATTCGCCGTTACCGTATACCGCCACCTCCTATGGCGAAGCATGACCGTAAGCTTTACCGTCTGTGGCGCTCGGACCCTGAAGGTTATGAGCGCCAGTATGGTGAGATGGATCGTCAATACATTACCGCTCAGCAGGCAAAGCGGGATGCCGCTAAAGCATCTCAGAAATAAACCGGGATGCCTGCTGGTGTTGTTTATAAATTGAAAACCCGGCATCAGCCGGGTTTTTTGTGGAGCCGGTTTACAGATTTATTTAATCCGCATACCAGGCTGGGCACCTTCATGAGGTTCCAGAATCCACAGGTCTTCACCGCCAGGGCCTGCTGCCAGCACCATGCCTTCTGACATGCCAAATTTCATTTTACGGGGTGCCAGGTTGGCCACCATGACGGTGAGTTTGCCTTCCAGATCTTCCGGTGCGTAGGCTGATTTTATTCCGGCAAACACATTGCGGGTTTCACCGCCGAGATCCAGGGTCAGCTGTAACAGTTTTTTAGCCCCGTCAACGTGTTCGGCTTTTGAAATACGTGCCACACGCAGGTCTACTTTTATAAAGTCATCAAAGCTGATGGTATCTGCAATGGGCTCTTCTTCCAGCGGGCTTTTCTCGGCTTTTACTGCCTGACTGGCTGGCGCGGGAGCTGCTGCAGCCATTGTCTGTTTGCTTTCTTCGATCAGTGCTTCAATTTTTTCAGGTTCAACCCGCTGCATCAGGGGTTTGAACTTGTTGATCTGATGAGAAAGCAGTGGCTCATGAATACCGTCCCAGGCCAGATCTTCAAGGTTCAGGAAGGCTTTAACGTCTTCCGCTACCTGCGGTAATACCGGTGCCAGGTAAGTCACAATCACACGGAACAGGTTGATGCCCATAGAGCAGCAGTCCTGCACTTCCTGTTCTTTGCCTTCCTGCCTGGCCAGTACCCAGGGCTCTGCGGCATCAATATACTGGTTTGCTTTGTCGGCCAGCGCCATAATTTCACGCATGGCACGGCTGAATTCACGGTTCTCATAAGCGTGGGCGATGTCTTTGCCCGCCTGTACCGCTTCTTTATAAAGAGCAGGGGCTGCTAATTCGGCAGATAATTCACCGGCAAACTTTTTCTTGATAAAACCGGCGCAGCGCGAGGCGATATTAACAACTTTGTTAACCAGATCGGCATTAACCCGCATCCGGAAATCTTCAAGATTCAGGTCGATATCATCAATGCCGGAACCCAGTTTAGCGGCGAAGTAATAACGCAGGTATTCAGGGCGCAGATGCTTGAGGTAGCTTTCCGCCATAATAAAAGTGCCACGGGATTTGGACATTTTTTGTCCATCAACCGTCAGGAAACCGTGACAAAATACGCCGTTAGGTTTACGGAAACCGGCACCTTCCAGCATGGCAGGCCAGAACAGGGTGTGGAAGTAAGCAATATCTTTACCGATAAAGTGATACAGCTCGGCATCTGAGGACTCACCCCAGTATTCATCAAAATCAACGTTATTCTTTTCACACCAGTTTTTGAAACTGGCCATGTAGCCAATCGGGGCATCCAGCCAAACGTAGAAGTATTTGCCCGGTGCATCCGGAATTTCGAAGCCCCAGTAAGGCGCATCACGGGATATATCCCAGTTTTGCAGGCCCGACTCAAACCACTCGTTCAGCTTGTGGATCATCTGTGCCTGAACGTGGTTATCCACCCAATTGCGCAGGAAATCTTCAAAATCACCCAGTTTAAAGAAATAGTGCTCGGATTCTTTTTCGATAGGCTTGGCACCGGATACCGCAGAGTAAGCGTTTTTCAGCTCAACCGGGCTGTAGGTTGCACCACATTTCTCGCAGGAGTCGCCGTACTGGTCTTCAGCGCCACATTTAGGGCAGTCACCCTTCACAAAGCGGTCGGGCAGAAACATTTCTTTTTCAGGGTCGTAAGCCTGGGTAATAGTTTTTTTAGCAATATGGCCACCATCGCGCAGGCGGGTATAAATCAGTGAGGCAAAGTGCTGATTTTCGTCTGAATGGGTGGAGTAGTAGTTATCAAAACCTACCATGAAGCCGCTGAAATCCCGCTGATGCTCCGTGCTGACCTGATTAATCAGGGCCTGAGGCTCAATACCCATCTGATCAGCTTTCAGCATAATCGGTGTGCCGTGTGCGTCATCGGCACAGACATAAGTACAGCTGTGGCCCCGCTGTTTCTGGAAACGTACCCAGATATCCGTCTGAATATATTCGACAAGGTGACCCAGATGGATAGGGCCATTCGCATAGGGCAGGGCGCTGGTAACGAGAATCTTACGCTTATGGTCAGTCATGTTGGCAATGAAAACCTGAAAATTGGATGATTCGCTTAAGAAGCCGCGATTTTACGCTGTTTAGGCGCGTTTATGAACAGTAAGTACCGGGGGATTACAGTAAAATAGCACCAGTTGTATGCCCGGCTTTTCTATTCGGCTGCCAGAGAGCCTGATAGAATCCCGTCACGTTTGAATACTGTGTTTTTTTAGTGAGGTAAAAATGGCGCTTCCCAAGGTGGAACCTGAAAAGTACGACGTATTACTGGCAGAAAAAAAAGCCTGGGTTGAGGATACATTCTCAGCGTTTGAATTGCCGGACATCGAGCTTTTTGCTTCGCCAAAAGAACATTACCGTTTGCGGGCTGAGTTCCGGACCTGGCACGATGATGACGATTTGA
Organism: Pontibacterium sp.; assembly: GCA_049599735.1. GTDB lineage: Bacteria > Pseudomonadota > Gammaproteobacteria > Pseudomonadales > Balneatricaceae > Pontibacterium. Next base: position 33,576 of record JBMYOX010000030.1, read on the forward strand.
ATTATGTCATGTTTGAACCGGGTAACAAGCGACAGCACACAAAGCTGGAAAGCTGCCCGATGGTTTCGGAAACCATCCATAACGTGATGTTCAAACTGCTGGATGAAATTCGCCCGAATGAAACTCTGCGCCGCCGTTTGTTTCAGGTTGATTTTCTGAGCAGCCTCAGTGGTGAATTGCTGGTCAGCCTGCTTTACCATCGTCCGATTGATGAAGCCTGGGAAGTTGAAGCCCGTAAGCTGAAAGACAAATTTAACATCGATATTGTCGGGCGTTCCCGGAAGAAAAAAATCATTCTGGATCGGGATTTTGTGATCGAGACGATGCCGATTAATGGTCGTGATTATATCTACAAGCAGGTTGAAAACGCCTTTAGTCAGCCGAACGGTGAAGTCTGCCGTGAGATGATACAGTGGGCTCTGGCAGCGAGTGAGAATGCCGGGGGTGATATGGTGGAGCTGTACTGTGGTAATGGTAATTTCACCTTGCCGCTGGCGCAGAATTTCCGCCGTGTGGTGGCTACTGAAATATCTAAAACGTCTGTCTACGCAGCGCAATACAATATTGAAGCGAACCAGATTGATAATGTGGATGTGGTGCGTATCAGCTCAGAAGAATTTTCTCAGGTGCTAAGCGGCCAGGTTAAAAAGCGCCGTACTAAGGACCTGGATCTGGAAAGCTGTGATTTCACAACCGTGCTGGTTGACCCACCCCGGGCCGGGCTGGATGAGGATACGGTGAAGCAGGTACAGGCATATAACAATATTATTTATGTGTCTTGTAATCCTGATACCCTGAACGAAAATCTGAAAACGCTGACACAAACCCATAAAATCGAGAAATTTGCGATTTTTGATCAGTTTCCTTATACCCACCATCTGGAGTGTGGAGTCTACCTGACCCGCCTCTAAGCGTTATTGGCGGCACTTGCCAGGGCGGCCACAGGCCGTGCCTGGGTTTGTGTTTTTTGTTTCACTTCAAAGCATAATTGAGGCCATTGTGCTTCAAAATCATCGGCGGGCATGGGTTTGGCAAAATAATAACCCTGAGCACAGTGCCCACCGAGCGACTGGATTAACGCCAGTTGTGCCTGGCTTTCTATGCCTTCAGTAATCACTCGCAGATTCATACTCTGACTCATTTGGATAATCGCTTCTACCAGGCCCTGGTGTGCCTGGTTATCTGTGCAGTTTGTGATAAAAGATCGATCGATTTTCAGGGTGTCCAGAGGGAACTTCATCAGGTAGCTCAGGGCAGAATAACCTGTGCCAAAATCGTCAATGACAATGCGGCAGCCGAGTTTGTCCAGTTGCTCAATGACCAGTTGATTGTTGTGATTATCCAGCAGCAACAAGCTTTCTGTAATCTCGATAAGTAACTGGTCGGCAGGTACCTGGTGTTTGTGGATGGAGTCCTGAACCGAGGTGAAAAAACGGCTGGACTGGAATTGCCGGGTTGAAACATTCACGGATAAATAGAAATCCGGTGAAAAATGCGTCCGCCACCTGGCCAGTTTTTCAGCCGTTTGCTCAATGCACCAGGCACCTATAGGAACAATCAGGCCGGTTTCTTCTGCGATGGGGATAAAATCATCAGGGGAGATAAGTTCATTACCATCCCATAGCCGCAAGAGCGCCTCTGCGCCTGTAATTTTTCCTTCGCTGATATTAATAATAGGCTGGTAATAAAGCTCCAGAATCTGATCCTCAAGGGCGCGCCTGAGTAAATTTTCAATACGGAGGCGCCGAAGAGGGTTACCATTATGTTCTGGTCGATAAAAGGCATAACGGGATCGCCCTTCCTCCTTGGCCCGGTACATAGCAGTATCGGCATGCTGTAACAGGCTGGTAGGGTTGTCAGCATCGTGGGGATACAGGGAAATACCGATGGAGGCTGAGGCGTAAATATTACTGTCGGCAAGATTAAAACCCGCTTCGATTTTTTCCAGAATACGCCGGGCGACTTCTTCAGCCTGCTCGTTTGATGGTAGATCTTCCAGCACCACTGCAAATTCATCACCGCCCAAACGGGCAAGGCAGTCTTCTTTCCTTAACTCGGCATTGATACGTCTGGCGGTCGCACGGATAAGCTCATCACCGACCTGGTGGCCAAACGTATCATTTACTGATTTAAAGCGATCCAAGTCGATAAACAGCAGGGCAAAGGGGGATTGTGTGAGGGCTTTCTTGCGGGTCAGTTGCTCAAGGTAACGCTGAAACTGGTTGCGGTTAGGCAGGCCGGACAGCATATCCGTATTAGCTTGTCGATTTAACTCCCGATGCGCCTGTCGCAGGCAAGTTACATCGGTCATTACTGCCAGCGCACTTGTGCCGGTTATATTGCCTGACTCGGTGGCATCTATCAGTACATCCAATATTTGATTATCAGCGGTTTTGATTTTCAGGGCATAACCTGTAACTGAGCCCTCCTGCCAGAGTAGTTTAACCAGGGTATCTGCCTCGGAGGCACCCTGATCGGCGGGTGTCAGCCAGTGCAGAGGGCGACCTTGAAGTTGCTGCCTTGCATAGCCCAGGAAGTTCAGGAAATAGTCGCTGGCATCGAGAATCATTCCTGCTTTGTTAAAACTAAACAACAGAGAAGGAGTGCTGTGATAGAGCGTACGCATTCGCTGTTCGCTGTTTATTAATTCGGTATGCTGCTGCTCTAACTCTTCTTGCATATCGTTAAAAGCACTGGCGATTTCGCCTAATTCATCCTGGGAGTGCTGTTGTACCCGGGCAAAAACCATTCTTTTTTTACTGCTGTTAATAGCGCTCATCAGGGATTTGATGGGGCGATCTAGCAGGCGGTAGTAAGCGATGGACAGGCTGGCTAGCAGGGTTGAAATCACCAGTAAAAGGGAGAGCAGAGTTTCTTTAAAGAACCTGGCCTGATCTGCCAGTAAGGTGCTATTGCCTACGATGACCTTGAGTGTGCCGGTACGTTGGGAGAAATGGGCATTACTGTAAATGAGCGGCAAATTCAGCGTGAAAGCATTATTAACCAAGCCCAGTTGTTCTGAGCGTTCGCTATGAATCAGGTTGGTGCCTTCATCCAGTATCTCGACGCGCAGTATATCCGGGTCGACCATGATAGCATGAGTGATGCTCATAACGGTGGACTTATCGAAGTTCCACACCGGGCCCGCCAGGATAGGTGGGTAACGTTGCAGGTTTTTGCGTATCTCATTTAGCTTATGGTCAAACTGCTCTGATGCACTTTGTGCTGAGTAAATATAGGAGACCAGCAGCGCCGCGAATACGCTGGAAATGAGTACCAGTAAGAGTTTAATTTGTAGTGACCGGAAACTTGATATCATCGGGCCACCTGAGATTTCTCAGTAAGGTTTGTGAAGACGGCATCCAATGAAAAATCATAATGATCATAGCCTGCCTGTTCAGGTGTGCTGAACCGGCTGAAATCTATTTTTCCCCAGTTTTCATTGCCCAGGTGCGAGAGATAACGGTTGATATTATTTTTATCGATGCTCTGCATCTGAATCTGCACGTGGCCTATGGGTTTATTGGCGCCTTGTTGTTGGTTTTTATGGTAGGCCTGTAGCAGCACCATGGACCATGCACCAGCCAGAAAGTGTCCGCCTTCTGTTGCTAGCATTTCACCATGCTTTACCATTTTAAGGCCCTGGGCCGACCAGTTAAGACCAACCAGGCAGACATCCTGTCCGGGTTTAATATTGTGTTTCAACAAGGCATCTCTGGCACCTGCAGCGATAGGGTCATTGGCTGACCAGATAGCGGTTGGTTTTACGTGGTTTTTTTGTGCCCAGATCAGGTAGTTTTTTGTCAGCCGTTCAGCGGCTTCCTGGCGCCAGTCAGCATATAGAAAACGATCCAGTACGATGGACGGGTGTGCTTTTAATGCGGCGATAGCACCGGCATTGCGATCCAGTGAAGCGGGGGTGAGCTGGTCACCGCCCAGGGCCAGTATATGCACAGGCGTATCCGGATTTATTTTTTTTGCACAGTTTATCAGTGTGTTCATCATGCGTTTTCCGGTGCTGTAGTTGTCCGGAGTAACTGCACCGAGTATGTATGAACCTTGATCGCCGGGACGACCGATACGCGAATATTGTTCCGGCAGGAAGTCGTTGAGCAGCATGAGGGTGTGAATGCTTTTTTGATTTGCCGCATTAATAATCTGCTCTGCTGCCTGCTCCTCGTTTACCAGAATCAGGTAATCGGGTGGAACTTTGCGTGCCGTAACATCAATACCGAGTCTTGTCATGCGCATGCGATTGCGCAGGGCGTAGAGCACTTCAAGTTCAATATCCAGATCTTCCGCGGCGGCCTGCATGGTTTCAGTGACCATGGCCCAGAAACGCTCGCCTGGTTTGCCAGGGTTGATAAAAGTGACGTTCATCGCGGAGGCCTGTGTGCTGATCAACAGCAGGATTATCGCTGTAATGCCGGATAATTTGTTTGAATGTTTCACCATTGGCCTCCGGGGAATCACCATAAGGCCTTATTATGCCTATATTTTGCTCAATGTATCAAATTATGTTTTGGTATTTGAGTGTTTGAATAATAACTGGATCGTTTAATGTTATGCGGTGAACGAATAAAGGGCAGGGAGGTGGCTGGCTGTAACGAGTTGATCAGGGGGTGAAAAGATACTGAGAAGGTAGGGAATCCGGGCTGTACTTCACTTGCTTTTCACGTTTGCGCTCATACACTAAAGTCCCTTTTTTTGAGTTAAGAATGAGCCTTATGGATAATCAGGAAGTGCCGCCTGCTCACACAGGCATTAAGCGTATTATGAAAGCCAGTCAGTATTCTATGAAGGGGCTGGCTTTTGCGTGGAAATCTGAAGCTGCTTTCCGTCAGGAAGTGGTGCTTTTTATACTGGCTTTAGTTGCTGCTTTTGCCCTGGATGTCAGCACGGTTGAGCGGGTGCTGCTGATCCTGAGTGTTGGTATGGTAATTGTTGTTGAGTTGCTTAACTCAGCAGTGGAAGCTTGTGTGGATCGTATCGGGCCTGAATACCATAAGCTTAGTGGGGCAGCTAAAGATATAGGCTCAGCGGCTGTGCTGATCAGCCTGCTGCTGGCAGGTCTGACCTGGATTTTGATTCTGTTTAGTCGCCTGACTTAAGGTTTTAAGCGGATACAAACGGAAAAGCGGCTGTTGTCGCTTTGGATGTCACATTGCCATTGGTTGGCCTCGCAGATGCGTTTAACAATTTGCAGGCCGAATCCCTGTTGTTCCGCGCGGGCCTGGTCTTTTTCGGCCTCGTCAATGGGGTTCTGTACCTCAAGCGAGGCGTGTGAGGCGGTGATGCAGATCGGCTGGCTGCTGTGCTGCAAGGCATTGCGGATCAGGTTATCCATTAAAATGGATAACATAAGGGGTTTAGCCTGCCATTCCAGTTCACTTATGCTGACCTGAAGGCGTTGTTTGTCCGTGCAGGATACGGCTTCTAATAGTTCATCAATTAAGTGCTGAAGCTCAGCGTGTCTGAGTGTCACGGCGGCAATATTGTCTTTGTTTTCGCGGCCCAGCCAGAGAAAGCCTTCGATTAGCAATGAAATGCGCTGAGTGGCCGCGTTCATGCGGGATAAAATACGCTGATTCAGGGCGCTGTCGGGCAAGCTTTCCTGTAAAAGGTCCAGATTGCCACGAATGACCGTGACGGGGCTGCGCAGCTCATGGCTGGCAAAGCGGGTAAACTCCTGCTCCCGGTGTGTGGCGTCCCTCATACGTTCAATCAGCACACTGAAGGCCTGGCTTAGCTGGCCGACCTCATCGTCCCTGTCCAGTGTGGGTAATGACTTTGAACCTTCAGTGACTTCTTCCACTTGTTGTTTTAGCAGTAGAATCGGGGATGCGAGGCGCTTTGCCATCAGCCAGACAATCATAATTGCGGCACCGGTGGCGAGTACGATGGCGGACATTACAAACAGAATGTCATCAAACTCCGATTCTGTATTGTCTGTGATCTCATCATTGTGGAATACAACATAATAAAGTTCGCCACTGACAGGGTGTGTATCCACGAGCAGGGACTGGCCATTATCCAGCAGATGGTAGCCTGGTTGCGAGATGGCGAGGTACGGAGCAGGCACAGGAGCAGGCGGCAGGTATAAATCAAAATCAGTACGGCTTAGTACCGTGCCCTGAGGTTGGGTGTCTGTCAGGGTCATGGAAAAGGCTTGTTGCAGGTGTTCTGCGATCTCCTGTCGGGTATCTGTGCGGGTTGAGCCTGAAAACAGCCAGATAATGGACAGTAATACAAAAATCAGGATCAGGGTGTAGTTGCCAACTTCCAGCATCAGGCGCTGGGCGTAATTAATACGCATGCTCAGGCCCCTGGTTCTGTATGGGGTGAGGTTGGAGATAACGTATCGGACAGTCGATAACCCATGCCCCGCACGGTTTCCAGCATTGGGCGTTCAAAGGGTTTATCGATAATTTTGCGTAGTTGATACAAATGACTGCGCAAGGCATCGCTGTCCGGTAGGTCGCCTTTCCAGAGTTCGTATTCCAGCTGTTCGCGAGTCAATACTTTAGGCGCTTGTGTCATCAGGTAGCGCAATAGCCTGAATTGTAGTTGATTGAGTTTCAGGGCTGTTCCTGATCGGGTGACGGTCGCCCGTTCCAGGTCCATCACCAGTTCACCAAATACTAAAAGTCGCGCCTGCTGGCGGGAAATGCGTTGGCCCAGCGCCTGCACCCGGCAAATCAGCTCTTTCATGGCAAAGGGTTTAACCAGATAGTCATCTGCACCTACCTGGAACCCCGCGATTTTATCGTCAAGGGTGTCGCGGGCAGACAAGAACAGAACAGGAGTTGTACAGCCCAAATCCCGTAACCGGCGGCAGGCAGAGAGGCCATCACCGCCGGGCATCATCACATCCAGTAAAATGACATCGTAGGCATTTGTCTCAAAGAGGCTGAGCACCTGGTTGCCGCTGGTGGCACAGTCGGCTGCAATACCATGCAGTTCAAGCTGGTCGGCAAGCGTGGTCAGAATATCGGTATCATCGTCAGCAACAAGTACATGCATGGGCTGTTTTCTGTTGGATTCGGCCGGGGTTAGTAATAGTGTGCTTTAAGCCAGTGTACTGTGACTGCTCCCCGCCCTTATCGGGCGAGGCTTCCAACTTCTTAGGCCGCTGC
>JBMYOX010000031.1:0-40541 GCA_049599735.1 Pontibacterium sp.
GGTTGTGGACTCGGTGCATATTCTGTCTGAATTTTCAGACCGTTACCGCCCGGGTGAAAAACCCCGTGAAGCTCTGGTGGAAGTATTAAGCCACTTGTTTACACCGATGTTCTTTACCTCTGTTACCTCGGCAGTGGGTTTTGCCTCCCTGGCTTTTACACCGATTCCACCGGTACAGATTTTTGGTTTGCACGTGGCCTTTGGTATTTTACTGGCGTTCTTCCTGACAGTGGTTTTTGTGCCCGCCTATATCATGAGCTTATCCGATAAACGTCTGGCAGCCCTTAAAGATCATAATATTGAAGAAGATGATAACTCGCTGCTGGGACGTTTATTGTCTGCCACGGGTCGATTCTCGCTGGCACGGGCAAAAACACTGGTGATTGGTTTTATCGCTGTGGTTGCGGTTTCGATTTATGGTGTCAGCCAGATACAGATTAACGACAACCCGATCCGCTGGTTCAAAGATGATCATCGTTTACGTGTGGCCGATAAGGTTATGAACTCACATTTTTCAGGCACCTATGAAGCTTATCTGGTACTGGAAAAATCAGATATTTCCCAGGATCGGGCAGCGTTAGGTGAGCGCTTATTAACGCAGGCAGAGAGTGCTGGTGACGATCTGAAGACTGCGGTTCAAGCCCTGATGGCTCAGGCGCAAGACGACAAGTTTCAGACTTACACCGATAACCTGATTAATGCCTTTGATGACGCCAGTTATAACCGGCCAGCCGTTGAAGAGGCGGTGTGGTTGTCCCTGATCGAGACTGCGGAAAAAGCACAAGTTGATGCTAAATACTTTCTGACGCCGGGTGCCTTGTCCTACCTGCAGGATCTTCAGGCCCACCTGAATGCCTCTGAGCTGGTAGGCAAATCTAACGGTCTGCCAACACTACTTAAAACGGTTTACCGTGAACTGAACGGTGGCGATGACTCACAATACAAATTGCCAGAGACTGCTAATGCGGCAGCTCAAACCATTCTTAGTTTTCAGTCTTCCCATCGCCCGAACGATCTCTGGCATATGGTGACGCCGGATTACCGTTCAACAACCCTCTGGTTGCAACTTAAAAGTGGTGATAACCAGGAAATGAGCAAAGTTATTGCGCTGGTTGATGACTATGTGCAGCAGAACCCTTTGCCTGAGGGTGTGGAATTAAACTGGGCGGGCCTGACCTACATCAATGTGGTCTGGCAGGAACAGATGGTTAATGGCATGTTGGACAGCCTGTTAAGCGCTTTTGTGATGGTGCTGCTGATGATGGTCTTCCTGTTCAGATCAATCAAAATTGGTCTGTTGTCCATGCTGCCCTTAACGGTGACTATACTCTTTATTTACGGCCTGATTGGCTGGATAGGCAAAGATTATGATATGCCAATTGCCGTGCTCAGTGCACTGACATTAGGTTTATCGGTGGATTTTGCTATTCACTTCCTGGAGCGTGCCCGGGCAATTTATCAGGAAACGGGTGACTGGCAGGCAACCGTTCAGGAGGTGTACCGCGGCCCTGCGCGGGCGATCAGCCGCAATGCGGTGGTGGTTGCGGTAGGTTTTACACCGCTGCTGCTGGCCCCGTTGGTACCTTATATTACGGTGGGCTTTTTCCTGGCAACCATTATGGCGGTCTCGGCTGTTGTGACAGTGGTGCTGTTACCTGCGGTTATGAATAACATTGCTAACAAAAATGCGTTGTTTGGTCTCAAGAAGGAGAAATAAAATGCTGAATTTTACCCGTTCCCTGATTGCAGCACTTGCTTTAGCGGTAGTGCCAGCAGCCCAGGCTGCAGACCTGACGGACGTTAATGAAATTGTCGCTCAGGCAAACCTGGCCTCTTACTATCGTGGTGAAGATGGGCGTTCGGATGCCCGTATGGTGATTACCGATGCCCAGGGTCGCTCACAAACCCGGCAGTTCACTATTTTGCGTCATGATAAAGCTGATGGAGGCGATCAGGATTTCCTGGTGGCTTTCAGTCGCCCGGCAGATGTGCGTAACACCGTTTTTATGGTCGCCAAACACGTTGAAACAGATGATGATCGCTGGTTGTATCTACCTGGTTTGGATTTGGTTAAACGTATTTCTGCCGGTGATAAACGCACCAGTTTTGTCGGATCGCATTACTTTTACGAAGATGTATCTGGTCGTAATACCACTGAAGATACACACAGCCTGGTTGAAACAACCGCTGAACATTATATCGTGGACAATACCCCTAAAAACCCGGGTTCAGTAGAGTTCAGCCGCTACCGGATGTGGGTTGATAAGGCCAACCTGTTACCGGTAAAAATTGAATATACCGATGATGCTGACAGGCTTTACCGGCGGGTAGAAGTGTTGGAAGTCAAAGAGGTTCAGGGTTACCCCACCGTGACAAAATCCCGTGTAAGTGACCTGACCTCCGGCGGGTCAACCACTATGGAATTTCGATACATCAAATACGATATTGGCCTGGAGCCTTCTGTTTTTACAGAACGCTCCCTGCGTAAATTGCCACGTAAATGGCTGAAGAGGCCAAAATCATGATACGTCCTTTAGTGTTCGCCCTGTTTAGCTCAGGGCTTTGCCTGCCTGCTTTAGCCGCCGATGAGTGGGATAATGACGGCTGGGATGAAGAAGAAAGCTCACAAGCCCAATGGCATGGTTTTGTGGAAACGGCCCTCGGCTTCAGGGTACAGGAAGACAGCACACAGCCTGATAATGAAAACACCCTGGCGGATGCGCGTGTGCAACTGGAAGTCTCGGATTATATTGGTGAATCACGCTACAGCATTAAAGCTGACCTGTATGCCGATGGCGTGGAGCATGGCATGAAAGCTGATTTGCGTGAGGCCCTGCTTGACCTGAGCCCTCAGGAAAGCCTTGATTTAAGGCTGGGCCAGCAGGTTATGACCTGGGGTACGGGTGATCTTTTATTTATCAATGATATGTTTCCCAAAGACTGGGTCTCTTATTTTGCCGGGCGTGATGACCAGTACCTGAAAGCCCCCTCAGTAAGCGCAAAAGCGAGTTATTACAATCCCGCCGCCAGTGTTGATCTGGTGTGGACACCCATTTTTACCAGTGACCGTTTTATCGACGGCGAGCGATTTTCTTATTTCAGCCCCATGGCCGGTCAACAGATCAGCGCACATTTGGTGCCACTGGATCCCGATGAAACCTTTGAGAACGGTGAGTTAGCTATAAGGGTTCATGGAAACCGGGAGGGCACAGAGTGGGCGCTTTATGGTTATCGGGGGTTCTGGAAACGACCTAATGCGATGACCTCTGCCGGTGAGGCTTACTTCAGTCGCCTGGATACCCTGGGTGGTAGTCTGCGTGGCAATATGGCGGGTGGTATCGCAAACCTCGAGCTGGGCTGGTATGAGGGCAAGGACGATAACGGCAGTAATCCACTGATCCCCAATGATCAGCTGCGCGTTTTGGTGGGTTATGAGCGTGAATTGATTTCAAAACTGACGGCAACGGCTCAATATTATCTTGAATGGACGCAGGATTATGAGGCCCTTAAGGCTAATGATGGTGACTCGCCTTATCGTCCGGATGAGAAACGTCACTTGCTGACCCTGCGCCTGACCTATCGGGCGATGCAGGATAACCTGACCTTTTCCTGGTTTAACTACTGGTCACCGTCCGATGAAGACGTATTTATGCGCCCGTCAGTGAGCTATCGACTGGATGACAATACGGCTGTTGTCGTTGGTGCAAACCTGTTTTCAGGCAATAAAGCGCATACTTTTTTTGGGCAGTTTGAAGATGCCAGCAGTATTTATGCCCGCTTAAGGTATAGCTTTTAAAGGTGCGACAGGCTGGTTTCTGTTGAGTGCGTTTATGAGCGTGCGTAGTCTTTAAGCGCGCGGCGTTTTTTTGCTTTTTTGTTACTCAGGTGGGCGGTCACGGATTGATTACGCCCTTTGCGCTTAGCTTCATAGAGCGCCAAATCTGCCTGCTTAATAACGGCAGCGGCATCGGGGTGTTGTTCTGTTTTTTGTGAAATACCGATGCTGACGGTAATTGTCGCTACATCAGACTTGGTGTCTTTTTTACGCAAGTGTCGCCGCTTTTTGGAATTATCCGGTCGCTTGGGGCTGCGTATTCTCATCGGATAGCTGGCAATGACCTCACGGATATGCTCAGCGTGAGCCAGCACCTGGGCCTCGTCTTTTCCCGGAAATACCAGTGTAAATTCTTCACCGCCGTAGCGGTACGCTGTACCGCCGCCGCCAACAGAAGCCAGCCTGGCGGCAACCATTTTTAATACCTGATCACCTGTATCATGGCCATAGGTATCGTTAAATTTTTTAAAATGATCAATATCCACCATGGCGATACTGTAACGGCGTCCGATCGTTGCCAGTTTATCCTGTAATGCCCGGCGCGCCGGAATTTCGGTAAGTTCGTCCAGGTAAGCCATATTATGACTATTCTGAACCACTGCAATGCCCATAGCGATCAGTGCGGCGGATACCAGCAGGGCAGAGATATTGGGTTGATCAAACCATATGATAATAAACAGGCTGCTTAGCAGCGAGGCGAGGACACCGGCATCACCATGCCCCCGTCTGGCCACAAAAAAAAGTAGTGTCGTGACCAGGGCTGCGGCGTAAAAAATGGCAGCCATATCGCTAAGAAAGCGGCCCTCGAAGAACATTTCAAGCATATTCACCGGCAGACTTGTCAGCAGCAGCCCTAGCTGGTTGCCTGACCAGAGCCAGCCCAGTACCAGATAACCCGCAAGCACACCGGTCAGCCGTGCCATGCCTAACAGTGTGAACAGGCCGCGCTCCTGATAGGTGGCGATTAATGTAATATTCACGGGTATCAGCAGGCTGATTGCGCTGAAAAGCACGTAGGTTTCAGGTTCGTCAATGCTGGTTTGCAGGCCCTGCCGGATCAGCAGGTAGGCACAGGTCAGATTCAGGGTGGCGAAGAGAATTTGGTTGCGGTTAAAGCGGTAGGCCAGCAGTAATACAACCAATGCAAGCATATAGGGCAGCTGGTTAAGGGTAAACAGGTAGGTGGCCGGAAGTGTGGCAACATAGTCTATCAGCAGGCCTGCGCTGGCCAGTAATATAAAGGCAGGGGCTAACAGGGTGATAAGTCTGAGAGGCAACCGCTTCTTCCTTCCTGGATTTTAGGGTCTGAATAACATCCATTTAAACAGGGTTTTCGGTAAGTCAAAGTAAGTATAGCGAGTTAGCTGGTTTTTATAAACAAGCCATGCATTGGCCTTTCAGTGTGAGCCGGATGATTTAAAATATAAGGTCAGGTTGTTTTGAAGATGGTATTCGGGAGGGGTAAACGGAGCCGCAGCTTTAGGCTACGGCCCTGTGTTTCGTGAAATATCAGGCCTGGCCGGATTATTCAGGCTTATCAGTATGTTTGAAGCCCAGCATGCGTGAAATGGTCATAGCCGGGCACCAGCCGGTAAAAGCGGACTGTGTCAGGCTAAGGCCCACAATGGCTGTCACAATCAGAACCTGAGGGTTCATGTTAAGGAAAAGGACTAAAGCTACGGTGATCAGCACTATAGAACCGGCGATGATGTGCACACCCTGATTAACGGTCATGCCTCCCACATTACAGGCCTCGGCTTTAAGGCCCATCATTTTAAAAATTGCAACGGCAGGGCACCAGCCGCTGAATGCGGATTGCAGTAAGTTCAGGCCAACAAATCCCGTCAGGTAGTACCAATATTCACTGACATAAGTACCTAATGCCAGACTGACTAGAATTACGGTACCCGCCATCAGGCGTAAAGCTGCGTTTATGGTCATTCATCCATTCCTGTATCTTTGAATTAGAAGTAATTGGTTTATATTATATATTAATAATATCTAATATAAAGATGATAATTAGAATGAAAATGATCAAATGACAGTTTCTTTATTCTGCGACTCTATAAGGCAGTCATTTATCGGGCCGGAATGGTCTGCGAACCCTTCCGGAGTGGGCTAGACTTAGAACAAAGTTCATTAACGTACTGGAGATCTGTTATGTCCGGTATCAAGCGTATGCTGGTCTACGTTGACCAGAATGCAGACAATACACGGCTATTACAAAAAACAAGACAGCTGGCATCCGGTGGTGATATGCAGGTTGAATTGTTCTGTACGGCTTATAGTAGTGCGCTGCATCAATCCTATTTGTTTGACAAAAAAGCCGAAGAATATGCTGAACATGGTTATGTTAAAAGTGTTGAAGCGAAACTGGATAACTACGCCGGTGAACTGAGGGTACAGGGCATTGCCTGTGGTGTTGATGTGTACTGGGAACGTCATGCTATTGAGGGGCTTGTGCGCAAAGCATTACGTTTTGAACCCGATATAGTGATTTATCCTTTATCACATACACATGGTTTTTTAGACCTGATAACCGGGGATACAAACTGGAAACTTATTCAGCAATGCCCGGCGCTTTTATTCCTCAGTCACGATCGGATATGGCAGTGGCCACCCCGCATCGCGGCTTGTGTGGATCCCTTCCATAACTGTGAGCAACCTGAGGAGCTCGATCATGAAGTGCTGGTAACGACCCGGCAGTTGAGTGAACAATACAGGGCTGAAATGGAAGTAGTACATTGCTTTCACACGCTGCCCCAGTCTGCGATCTTTGATGAGCATGTAGTCACTGATTATAAGGCACTGCAGCAGCAGGTTCGTCAAAAGCACAAAGCTGAACTGGATCAGTTGCTGGCATCTTATAATTTGAGCCTCAGTAATCCGCTGGTACATCTGCTTGAAGGCGAAGCGCATAAATTATTACCGGCTTATGTAAAGGAGCGGGAAGTCGATTTGCTGGTGATGGGGCAGGTTCCCCGGGGTTTGCTGGACCACTTATTAACGGGCAGTACCATTGAGCGGGTACTGTCAGAGCTGGATGCTGATGTATTAGTTGTAAAACCACCGGGCTTTGTCTGCCCGGCGGAGGATACCTGAAGGCTTTGTCTGTCAGAGCTGGAATTCTGCCCAGAGTGGGGCGTGATCTGAGGGTTTTTCCATTGCCCGGATCTCGTAGTCTACACCGGCATCAGTACAGCAGCGGAGAAGAGTGTTGGTAACCAGAATCGCATCAATACGCAGGCCTCTTTTAGGCTCACGGTCAAATCCGCGTGAGCGGTAGTCAAACCAGCTGTATGTGGTCGTTTCATCAGGGTGTAAATGGCGAAAGGTATCGGTTAAACCCCAGCCTTTTAGTCTGTCCAGCCATTGCCGTTCGATGGGTTGAAAACTGGCCTTGCCTGAACGTAACCAGCGTTTACGGTTATCTTCGCCTATGCCTATGTCGCAGTCTTGTGGTGATATGTTCAGGTCGCCCATAACCACCATGGGCTGATCGGCATCGCAGTGTGTTTCAAGGTGCTGCTGTAAGTCGGAGTAAAATTTTTCTTTGGCAGGGAACTTTGTTTCGTGACTGATATTCTCTCCCTGAGGAAAGTAACCGTTCAGAACCCAAAGTGTGCCACCTTTACCATCGTTATACTGGCCCATAATCATCCGACGCTGGGCATCGTCTTCATCACTGGTAAAACCTTTCTGGACAGAGAGAGGCTTTTCCTTAGAGATCAGGCAAACACCGTAGTGGCCTTTCTGGCCGTGAAACTCTACGTGGTAACCCATGGCTTCGATGGCAGCGGTGGGGAATTCAGGATCGGAGACTTTGGTTTCCTGAATGCCGATTACATCGGGCTGGTGTTTGTCGATCACAGCCTGGAGTTGATGGAGGCGCGCACGAAGGCCATTGACATTAAAACATACAAGCTTCATCTGAATTTGTTCCAAGCAAGAGTGAAGCCATTAAGTGTAACAAAAACTGAGCAGCGGTTAAGTGGCGCAGTTAGGAAAAAAGACCTGATTGATTGCAGCAATATCGGTGTTTAGCTATTTCTATTGGTAGTTTTTGATATGGCGGGATAGAGTAATACCGCAAATAAAGCATAAGGAGCCCCGTTGTGGCAGATTTTGATTTTGATCTCTTTGTAATTGGTGCCGGTTCGGGTGGTGTTCGGGCAGGGCGTATGGCGGCGGCAATGGGCGTTAAAGTGGCCGTGGCAGAGGATCGTCATTTAGGTGGCACTTGTGTCAACGTTGGTTGTGTGCCAAAGAAGTTATTTGTTTATGCGTCCCATTACGCTGAAGATTTTGAAAATGCAGCAGGTTTTGGCTGGACCTCAGGTTCTGCTCAATTTGACTGGCCAACGCTGCGTGATAACAAAACAAAAGAAATTGAACGTCTTAATGGTATTTACCGCAATTTGCTGGTTAATTCCGGCTGTCAGTTGATTGAGGGGCGTGCCACCCTGGTTGATGAGCATCGGGTTGCAGTGGGTAACCAGACCTATACAGCAGAACGTATTCTGATTGCGGTTGGTGGCTGGCCAAATGTACCTGAATTTCCAGGCAGTGAGCATGTGATCAGCTCAAACGAAGTGTTCTATCTTGATGAATTTCCTAAGCGTGCGCTTGTGGTCGGCGGGGGTTATATTGCGGTTGAGTTTGCCGGTATTTTTGCAGGCTTGGGCGCCAAGACCGATCTGATTTATCGGGGTGATATGTTCCTGCGGGGTTTTGATAATGAAGTCCGGGAATTTACCGCCGCAGAAGTGGCTAAAAAAGGTGTAAACCTGCGTTTTAACAGCAATATTACCGCCATTAAGAAGCAGGCTGACGGCTCACTTCTGGCAACCTTGACTGATGGCAGTACACTGGAAACGGATGCAATTATGTATGCAACCGGTCGTAACCCTAAAGTGCAGGGCCTGGGGCTTGAAATTCTGGGCATTGAGCAGGCTAAAAATGGCGCCATTGTTGTCAATGATGAGTTTCAGACCAGCGTACCCTCGGTCTATGCCATTGGTGATGTGATTGATCGTGTCCAGCTTACACCGGTTGCGCTGGCGGAAGGTATGGCGCTGGTGAAGAACTTATATGGTGGGCAGTCATTGAAAGTTGACTACGATCTGATTGCGACTGCTGTTTTCTGTCAGCCAAATATTGGCACGGTAGGTTTGTCGGAAGAACAGGCGCGTGAGCGTTATGATCAGGTTGATGTGTATAAATCAAATTTCCGCGCCATGAAGCACACATTAAGTGGCAGTGACGAAAAAACCTTTATGAAAATGCTGGTTGATCGTGACACTGACAAGGTGCTGGGTGTGCATATGGTGGGTCCGGATGCCGGTGAGATTATCCAGGGTATTGCAGTCGCATTAAAAGCGGGTGCAACTAAAGCGGTATTTGATTCAACCATCGGCATTCATCCAACAGCTGCAGAAGAGTTTGTGACCATGCGTGAGCCTGCCAGGTCATAAAAGGTATTTATAGACTTTAACTAAAGCAGGCCGCATCAGCGGCCTGTTTTTATGACGGCTTCCGGAAAATCAGGGTGCAATCTTAACCAGATTACGCCCGCTTTCTTTGGCACTATATAGTGCTTTATCAGCACGCTCGATCAGATTATCGATCGTGTCTTTTGTGCGGCTTTGCGCAACACCAAAAGATGCTGAAATTGAGCTGATCACTTCGCCTGATTTTTTCTGCTTAATACGAATGGCCTGGATTTTTCCCCGGAGGGTCTCAGAAAGGAGAGCACCATCTTCAGCCGACAGGCCGGGCATCAGAATTGCGAATTCCTCTCCGCCATAACGCACGGGCAGCAGAGGCTGGTTGCAGTGTTCGAGTAAAAGCTGACCCACGTACTGGAGTACTTTATCGCCCATCAGGTGGCCGTAGGTATCATTAAAATGTTTAAAGTGATCCACATCCAGAATAACCAGTGTGACTGCGCCTGACGTCCGGGCGTGCAGCAGGGTGTTCAATTCTGCTTCAAAAACACGGCGATTAAAAAGCTGGGTCAGCGGATCTAAGCGCGCATCCTGGCGTGTTTTTTCAAGTTCTGCTTTGAGGGATTCAATTTCAGATTGTGCATCATCAATTCGGGTCTGAAAACGTTGTGTACTGGCACTGATAACTTCAGTCTGCTGTGTCAGAGTTTCTATGATTGACTCAAGTGGCAGGTCTGAGGCATGACTGGTTTCGGATTGAAGTGCAGACAAGCTCTCTTTTAAAATGTTGGAATAGTCCCCGGTATGCTCTGCTGTTTCGCTGGCATGTGAGTCCAGATCATTCACCAGTGTAATCAGGCCCGCCTGAATGTTTTCGGCGCTGTCGACCTCATCTTTAATCATGTGTTCACGAAACATTTGTTCGCCGACAAGACTCGGGCAGGTGCCGTAGGTGGTCAGGGTTTTATCCAGTGCCAGGTTCAGATCCGGGACGCGCTTTGAAACATAGGTATACCACAAAGCATAATTGAGGGGGTTGGGTGGAATATTATGCTTAACCATCAAGGGAATTGCCTGGCGCAGATATTCAGCGGCCTGGCCTGTGTTTTCAGCGAATTTCATACAACCTCTTCGCACTCCTGACTATTATTTGTATCGGTGCCGGTAACCGGATCGTTGCTATCAAACGGCGCGGTTACGTAAAATAATGCTCACATAAAAAATAGGTTATAGCATTGATTTAACAGCTATCCTTGCTGATTTTGGAACCTTTTCTTCACACCTCAGTTGAGTATCGGTGGTTGTTCCGGTTACTGCAAGATTATTTGTGTTTAAACAGGATCTAAAGCTGCCGGGCGATGATATGGTTAACGTTTAAAACACGGGGAACGTGCTGACAAACCATAAAAATGCACTGTACCCGACCAAATCAGTATTTACGGTTCGTTTAATATCAGCATAAATTATCAGAGCTTCCTTACATAAAATAAAAATAAAGGGCAAAGGGTCGTTGTGATGCAGTTGGTGAAGGGGCGCAGCCGGGAAAACTTCAAGGGTGATATATACGGAGGTCTGACGGCGGCAGTGGTTGCGCTACCACTGGCGCTGGCCTTTGGAGTGTCATCAGGGGCTGGTGCTATTGCGGGTATATACGGGGCTATATTTGTGGGCCTGTTTGCTGCGTTATTTGGTGGCACACCCTCTCAGGTTTCAGGCCCCACCGGGCCTATGACCGTGGTAATGGCGGCTGTTTTTACGCAATTTTCCGCCCTTGATCCTGAGTCCGGCCCGGTACTTGCCTTTACCGTTGTGATTATGGCGGGCGCCCTTCAGGCTTTGTTTGGGCTATTAAAACTGGGTAAATACATTACCCTGATGCCTTTTCCGGTGATATCCGGCTTTATGAGCGGCATCGGCGTTATTATTATTGTCTTGCAGTTGGGGCCTTTGTTGGGGCACGCGGCGGCACCCGGTGTTGCGGCTTCAGTGCAGGCATTACCTGCATTTATAGCGTCAACTAATATCAGCGCGCTTTTTCTGGGGAGTTTGTCTCTTGCCATTGTACTTTTTTTACCCGGCCCGGTTTCCCGCCGTGTGCCTTCAGCACTTGTTGCACTGATACTGGGCACACTGGTATCACTCTTTCTGTCCCAGGGCAGTGATCTCCGGTTAATTGGTGAAATACCAACAGGACTGCCTTCGATTCAATGGCCAACGTTTGAGCCCGCGCTGTTTCAGACTATGCTGCAATCGGCAATCATGCTTGCCGCACTCGGTTCGATAGATTCACTGCTGACCTCGCTGGTGGCCGACAATATGACCAAAACCCATCATGATTCAGACCGTGAACTGGTCGGGCAGGGTATCGGTAATATGGTGGCCGGTCTGTTCGGTGGACTGCCAGGTGCGGGCGCTACGATGCGAACCGTGGTTAATATCCGTGCAGGTGGTAAAACACCCATCTCAGGGGCATTGCATGCGCTGATTCTGCTGGCGATTGTGTTGGGAGCAGGTTCTCTGGCTGAAATGATTCCCCATGCGGTGCTGGCGGGTATTCTGATAAAAGTGGGTCTGGATATTATCGACTGGAAATTCCTGCAACGCATCCATAGGGCGCCGCTGTTTGTGGTTGGTCTGATGTTGATGGTGTTTGGACTGACCGTATTTGTGGATCTGGTGACGGCTGTATTAGCAGGTGTATTTCTGGCGAATATTATTACGGTAAAGCGTCTGGCCGATGCACAGGTTAATGCTGTTCAGGTTGTGAGTTGCGACCCTGAAGATCATGGGTTTCTGACCAGGCAGGAGAGCCGGATTCTATGTCGGGCAGAAGGCCGTATTCTGCTTTATCATTTTAACGGCCCGGTCAGTTATGGGGCAGCTAAAGGTATCAGCAAAAAATTGCAGGAGGCACATAGCCATGACACCCTCGTGTTCGATTTTGGCAAAGTGCCCATGATCGATGTGTCCACGGCGATGGCGATTGAAGATATGATTATTGATACCCAAAGTGCAGAACGTGAAGTCTATGTAATTGGCACTAACGAGGTGGTGTATAATGTGCTTTCACGTATGCAGATACTTAAACTGCTACCTGAGCATTGCCTGCATGACGAGCGTGAACCGGCACTTAAAATGGCCTATTCACACCTTGAGAAGGTGATTGAGCGATAAGGCTGCAGGGCAAGTTCGAATGCGGGTAGTAAAGTCTGCTCAATGTCTGCATTCACGATTAATTTGTCCTGCCAGATTCGTTCATGTACATGTAATGAAAATTGATCAATCAGATGCTCAAGCTGTCCGGTCATTTCAAAACCGGCCCGAAGTTGCAAGGCTTGCATCGGAATGACAATTTCCAGTGGCAGACTGTCCAGGCATTCACGCAATGCCTGGCTATAGGCACGCACCAGTCCTCCGGTACCCAGTTTAGTACCGCCAAAATACCGTGTGACGACCGCTGTAATATCGCCTATCCCGCTGTGCTCTAAAAGCCCGAGCATTGGCCGCCCGGCCGTGCCTTTGGGTTCTCCATCATCACTGCAGCCTTTGGTTTGTATGTCGGCGGGGCAGCCTGCTACCTGTGCCCAGCAATTATGACTGGCTGAAGTATGTTCGACCCGGATTTGGTTAATAAAGGCCTGTGCTTCAGGTTTATCAGCAGTGGGTGCAATCGTGGTTATAAAGCGGCTGTGTTTGACGATCAGTTCGGTGCGGTGCCACTTAGCGGGTTTTTGATACTCAGTCACCGGCGGGCGCCACACCAGATTGTGATGCCCTGAAGCCATTCAGGCTGATTCATGGCAAGGCGCAGTTCCTGCTCCAGTGAGTCCAGTTGCTGTATATCACTGAACTGCTCCGGCCCGAAAAAAAGTTCTATATTAATGTGGTCACTGTAATTGAGTAACAAACGATCAGGTTTGCCCAGCCCAGGTGCTGCTTCCGTCAGGGCCTGGTTAATCAACGTCTCTATTTCAGAGCGCATAGGCAAAGTGGTGCAAAGCACTTCCTGCTCGTCATCATTATACGTATCTATATGGAAGATAACGTGGCCAATTTCCTGGAAGGATTCCTGGAGCCGGTGCACGGCCATATCACCAATAAAATGTCCCTCAGAGGCCGATAAGGCAGGTGCTACCTGAATATGCATTTCAAGCTGGCTCTGGCCAGCCATTTTACGGCTTTTAAAGCTATGTACGTCCAAAATACCATCAACATGCATTACTTCTTCACGGTAAGCGCTTATACACTTCTCAGGTAATGCGGTATCCACCAGTTCTTTAATGCTGTCCCAGGTCATTTCCCAGCCGATCTTGCCGACGATTAAAGAGACGACCAGAGCGGCCAGGGCATCGAGCCATAGCACTCCGGCCATGGCACCGCCAATACCAATAAAGACAACAATAGAGGAGAGTGCATCGGTTCTTGAATGCCAGGCATTGGCAATAATCAGGTCGGATTTTATTTCCCGGCCAACCTTTACGGTGTAGTGATAAATCCACTCTTTACCCAGTATTGAGGCCGCTGCAACAATTAGAGCGGGCCACTCGGGTGTCAGGGGGGGGGCGTCTGAAAATAATAATTTGCTGCTTTCATAGGCCATAGCACCTGCAACGGCAATAAGCACACAGCCCAAAACAACCGTGCCTACTGTTTCAAAGCGACCATGGCCCCAGGGGTGGTCTTCATCGGGTGCCTGATGGGATATTCGCAGCACCACAATGACCATAGCGTCAGTGACTAAATCCGACAAAGAATGTACACCGTCCACAACCAGTGCACTGGAGTGTGACAGCAGGCCAACGATAATTTTTGCCAGGCCCAGGACTAAATCTAGTACAGCGCCAACGAGAGTGACTTTTTCGGCGGCTTTTTGATGACTTATTTCTCTACTCATAAAGGCAAGGATACCGCGAAAATAAATTGCTGTCGTGGTTGACGGGGGGTGAAACACAGTCAGTTTGACTGAGAATTTTTGAGGACCGGCTGTTTTTCCGTGAGAAAGCTGGGATCTTTAACTAATTAGGGCTAAATTAACAATGTTTAGTGAGAATTGTATTGTAACTTATTGATTTTCAATAATGATCGATTTCTGCTCAAAAAGCAGTCAATTTAACGGATGGCAAGTGAGTACGGCCCTTGAATGACAGTTTCAGGACTAAATACACAGCGTTATCCACAGCTAATGTGGGTATCCCTTGCTGAGCCTTAAACGGTGGGCCTTGGCGCGATATCCTGGCAAACTTTATCGTTAATTGCAGACAAGGAAGGATGAGAAATGGAAAACAGCCTGATGACACAATGGATCTTGCCAGCAGCACTTTTTAGCATAATGCTCGGTGTAGGCATGTCACTGCGTGTGGCTGACTTTAAACGTGTGCTCAGTTCACCCGGTGTGGTTGTAATGGGTGTGAGCATGCAGCTTTTATTATTGCCATTGTTGGGTTTTGTCGTAGTTAACCTGCTGGCATTGCCTCCGGCGCTGGCGATTGGCCTGATGATTTTAACTTTTTCACCAGGTGGTGCAACGTCAAATATGATCACTTACCTGGCAAGAGGTGATACAGCGCTTTCAGTCTGTATGACAGCGACAGTCAGTCTGATTGCTCCGTTTACTCTGCCATGGTTAACTTTATGGGCGTTGACGCACTGGCAGGGAGAAGCGCAAGCGATTAACTTCCCTGTTTACACAACCACGTTGAAATTAGTTGTAATGACCGTTGTACCGGTTGTACTGGGAGTCGCTATACAGCACTGGCACTCTGCATTCTGTGCGCGCTTACAAAAGCCCGTCAAGATGCTCTCAATGGTGTTTCTATTGCTGGTGGTTGTGGGTATTGCAAAAGCGAATTGGGTACGTCTGCCGGAATTGGTGATGCAGTTAGGGCCTGCCGTTATGTTATTAATCGGTCTGGCATTTACAGTGGGCTTTGGTTTGGCGCGCAAGCTGCGTCTGGATAAAACCCAGTCGCTCACGCTGGCAATTGAAGTGGGGATTCAGAATGCAGGTACCGCACTGTTAGTAACCGGGATGGTGTTACAAAATGCTGAAATGTCAGCAACGGCACTTACTTACGGTATTCTGATGAACCTTCCGGCATTTGCTTTAATTTTTTACCGTAATCGTTTTAATGTTGTGCCCGCGAGCTGAGCTTATTCGATGCCCAGAATTTTATGGGTCTGTAAGCTGAGTTTCCAGCGCGGGTGTTCAAGGCAGTAGCGTACAGTGTCCTGGGTGTGCATAGGCCTGAGGGGGCTGTCCAGGGGTTGCAGATAAAAGTGTGTGAACGTCATATCTGCAAAACGCTCCGGCATCGCCAGAGGCTGGGGGTAGACCAGTTTTAATTCATCACCGCTTTTAATGACCAGTTCAGCATCTGCCTTAGGGCTGACGCAGATCCAATCGATATGCAGGGGCAGAGGACGGGTGCCATTGGTTTCAATCGCAACCTCAAAACCGGCGTTATGACAGGCATTGACCAGCGCCTGGTCAAGCTGCAAGGCGGGTTCACCGCCAGTAAAAATCACGTAACGGTAGTTTTGATTTTCAGGCCAAAGTGAGAGTAGCTTTTGAACTAACAGGTCGGCGGTGGCAAATTTACCCCCCTGATCACCGTCAGTACCAATAAAGTCAGTATCACAAAAATTACAAACAGCTGAACCTCTGTCCTGTTCCCGACCCGACCAAAGGTTGCAGCCACTGAAACGACAAAAAAGTGCGGGCCGTCCGGTGTGAGCACCTTCGCCCTGTAAACTGTAAAAGATCTCTTTAATTGAATACATGTGCTTAGTTATGGCCGGAAAATGCGGTAGTCTACACGCCTTGATCAATTATAGGTAGCGGAGCCATTCATGAAGTTGCAGGAAATTAATAAACCGGTCTATCGGAATAAGCAGCGTAAGCTGGCCATTGTTTTTGGTTCGGTTTTTCTGGTGCTGGGGCTGTCTATCTCTGCTGCATTCAGAGCCTGGTCAGGAAACCCTGAAGGCGAGAATATGTCCACCAATATGGCCGGTGTTTTGCTGGGTATGCTGATTACAGCCGGGATTTTTTATCTGTTTAAAAGCCGACCTTATTTTGATGAAATTCGTTACGCCTGGAATCTGAAACGTCAGGTATTAAAAATTCAGAATAAAAAGCATCTGTGGAAAGATAAAGTGGTTGCCGGTGACCAGACCGCTGCAACAGTGATGGCATTTTATTATGCGGGTGTTATCCAGTTGCAACATCTGGAAAATAATGAATTCGGGCAAAAAGAAATGTCAGATGAGCGGGCTGAGTTTGAAGCTCGGTGTGTGCCCCATAATCTGACGCATGATGCTAACCATTTTAGTATTGATATGCTGCTTGAGGTTAAGTAATTGCTTTGGATGATTAATCCTAAGTCTAAATCCGATCAATGGAGTTTAGTATCTGCTTGGTGTATAACGTTTCTATATAACCAATAAAGATAACAATATAACCACCGGATGAGCCTAATGTTTAAAAAAACGATAATGACACTTGCACTGACCACTGCCATCGTCTCATCACCTGCTGCCCTCGCAGAAGGTGGAAAGCGGGCAATGATTGCGCCTGGTTTATACTCTTTTGTTGTTGATCATGATGGCGACAAAGTTGAGGTTAAGCGTAATCAGAAACCTGATAACGTTATCCATGAACTGTACAGCACAACGTTCCGCGGTATGCCTCAGCCGATCAGCCCTTTTGAACCTCATGATGTCGAGACTATTGGTGAACGGGAGTTTGTTCAGTTAATGATGGATGCCGAGACTAACGAGGACATTCTGATTGTTGATACCCGTACTGAAGGCTGGCATTACCGCCTGACAATCCCAGGTTCTGTCAACGTGCCTTATACGGTAATGGATGAGCCAGAGTCAGCGGCTGACACGCTGGATGATCTGGGCGCTGAGAAAAAGGGTGAAAACTGGGATTTCTCCAATGCTAAAACCCTGGCGATGTTCTGCAACGGTTACTGGTGTGGTCAGACACCACGCCTGGTACGTGAATTGCTGAAAGCGGGTTATCCTGATACTAAGATGAAATACTACCGGGGTGGTATGCAGGCATGGACCAGTCTTGGCCTGACAACCGTGGGTGATGCGGCTAAGTAAAACTGATGAGCAGGCTTGAGCGTTATTCCCATACCTTTGGGAATAACGCTCATATTGTCGATTTATAAAGCAATTAAGGCGCTTCGGCTAATCCACCAAAAGCTTCGATCATCGCCGGATACAGGCGTGTAAATTCGATACCCATCTGAACCATGTCGGCATCAAACTGTGCCTGCTGATCTTCGTCTGAGTCCTGATCCAGTTTTTCTTTCATCTGGTCAGTGAGCTTGATACGTTTGATCGACAAGTCTTCCTGTAGCACAAAGCGCAATTGCTCTTCCCACTCTACTGCCAGTTTTACCACGCGTTTTCCGGCTTCCAGGTGAGCAATAAACTCATCAGACATCAATTCCTGGCCTTTAATGCGGATTACACCATTTTCAACCAGGTTATCACGCAGTTCTGCTTCATCCAGAATTTCAAGCCCCTGGGGATGGGGTTCATTGCCTTCTACCCAATGGCTCATCATGGCAGAGGGGGAGTGTTTAACATCTGGCAGAGCAACGGGCAGGGTGCCCAGTGTACCGCGCAGGTAGCTAAGTAGTTCTTCCGCTTTTGTGTGGCTGGATGCATCCACAATCAACCAGCCCTGCTGAGGTGCAATGAGTGCGTAGGTTTGTTGAAAACGGCTGAAGGCACGAGGCAGCAGATCCATAATCACTTCATCTTTAAGCTGGTCACGCTCTTTACGATAGACTTTACGGGCCTGTTCCTGCTCGATCAGGGAAACCTTTTCATCAACCTTCTGGCGCACGACTGCGGGCGGCAGTATTTTTTCTTCTTTCTGAGCTGCGATCATATAAAAGCCGTGCACGCTGTGAAGCAGTTGATCCTGCACGTAGCTGCTGGGTGAAATCCAGCCATAGCGGCTTAGATCCTGGCTGCTACAAGGGCTGAAAGCCTGCGTCTGAAGCTTCTCTTCAAGTAGTGCCTCGTCATGGTCAAAGGCAGCGGTAAGGCGATAAACGATGATATTTTTAAACCACATGAAACAGCTCCTATAAATCGGACCGCTATTCTAGTTGAAATGCCAGGGCGCGTCCTGCTGCGTTTACACAGGTACTGCATCCCCGTGCGCGCGAGGATGGAGAGGGGCAGTGAGATCCTACCAGACATCATTCCCGCAAAGGCGGGAATGCATAGTGGGGAGAGTGGCCAGAGTTACTGCTTAAGTGCAGCCTGGGCTTTCAGGAGAGCTTTGTCCACGTAATAACCGTAAAGCTCTGGTGTGTTGATACCGACCATTTTATCCGTCAGTTCACGGCCTCGCTTGTCCAGAAATAGCAAGGTTGGTGTAGCCCAGGCATTATAGCGGTTAGCAAAATTGGTGGCATCGAGTTCATGATTATCAAAATCCCTGATAAGCTGGTTGGCATTAATCTTAATTTCTCTGATCAGGGTGCTATCGTTATACAAACCGCTGACTAACATCGGTTCCAGAATTTCCTGCTTGATCAAATCACAATAGCTACAGCCAGGCTGGGAAACCAGCAATAACAACACACGCTGATCCGCTTTGCTTTGATAAAGCTGTTGCAGATTATCGGTTGTTTTTACCTCTGCCGACCAGGCCGGCAGAGTGAAAAACAATAAAAGGATGCCAGAAAGAATATGACGCATAGTACTTGGTTGCCCGATTAAAGAGTGTCCATAAACGTCAGTGTACGCTCAACTACTTCATCTGCGAAGAGATCCTGGAAGAAGTGGTCGGCACCATCGATAGCTACAGTTTCCACTTTTGGGTTGGAAACGGTGGTCATTTTATCGGGCAGATCAGCAACAACCTCATCCTCAGTGCCATAAAAAACCAGCGTAGGCAGGCGGGCAGACTTTAATAGCGTGGGTGTGTCCAGGCGCTCATCTGGCAGGTAATACCCCAAAAAGCTGTCTGCTGTTACTTTAGTATTTTCACAATAAACAAAATCGGTGCTTTCCATCCACTGGTTGCCATCAGTTGCTGCCAGTGTCCTGGCTTTATCGATCAGTGG
The DNA here is from genome assembly GCA_049599735.1 of Pontibacterium sp. Taxonomy (GTDB): domain Bacteria; phylum Pseudomonadota; class Gammaproteobacteria; order Pseudomonadales; family Balneatricaceae; genus Pontibacterium. The sequence goes on from JBMYOX010000031.1 coordinate 19,386, forward strand.
TTGGAGCGGCTGCTGATAGCGTTTTTCATAGTCGTTGCTGGTTTCTTTCTGAGTCCAGGTCTGGGGCGCAATCAGTATCTGGCCTTTAACAATAGTGTCAACAGCCAGTTGGTCGCTGTACATGGCTGTCTGGTTTCCACCGCGGGAATGTGCCATTAGCACAACCTGTGGGCTGCCCTGATTTTTTAGCCAGTTAACCCAGAGATCAATCTCATTGATGGCATCTGCATGTTTATGCTGATGAGGCACTGCACAATCATACATACCGTGGCGATCAGACTGCCCAAGACTCAGATTAATCGCCAGGCTGTTATGGCCTTCATCGGCCAGTAATTCCTGCAGGGTGGAAATAATATCCATGGCATTGTGCGCCAGGGTGCCGTGAGTGATGAGTACCGCACCCGCATTCAGTGTGCTGTCATCGGCCAGCTGCAGGTTAGCGTTTAATGTAAGACCCTGGTGTTGAAGCTTAACTTCTTCTGCAAAAATGGGCTGAGCCAGCAGCGTGGCGCCCAGGAAAAGGGCAGGTAGTATAGGACGAGTCATTGAAGGGCTCCGGTTTTGTTTTATATTATATTGATATTCAAAACAGGAATATGCAAGGCTGGAGGCACAAATAAACGCGTGCGCAGTAACCAGCCTTGTTATCAGGCACTTAGAATCTGATCACTAAATACCTTCATAAGCCAGTAGGGTATGCACAGGTACACCCGCATCCTGAACGCGGACAGAGCCCTGTAAATCTGGCAGGTCGATCAGAGCGGCGGCTTCAACCACTTCAGCACCCAGGCGTTTAATCAAGCTGCATGCGGCCAGTATAGTGCCGCCGGTGGCAATCAGGTCATCAAAGACCAGCACTTTGTCCCCTTCGCTGACAGCATCCAGCTGCATTTCTACAGCAGCAGAACCATATTCCAGCTTGTATTCCTCATGGATAGTCTCACCAGGTAGCTTGCCCTTTTTGCGTACTAATACCAGTGGGATATTCAGGTGGTAGGCCATAATGGAAGAAATCAGAAAGCCCCGCGCATCAATAGAGGCGATATGAGTAATATCACTGTCGATGTAGCGTTGGATAAAGGAGTCAGAGATCATACGCAGTGCTTTTGGATCTTTAAACAAAGGCGTAATGTCCCGAAATTGTACGCCAGGTTCCGGCCAGTCGTGGATCGTACGAATAACCGATTTTAGATAACACGCATCGTATGACATCTTTTCTCCTTAATGCAGTACAGTTTGATATGGCTCAATGCTTAGATAGGGGGCAGAAGGTTTAATAATAGCTATTGGGTTACGCGCAGACATGGCATAAGTGATGCGCGACGGGTTAGCGTCCTCCGCCAGTGACAGAGGACGTTTTTTTTTGTTTTCAGGACGCGGTGCTGGTCTCGGAAGTACAGGCCGCAGGTTCAATCGCAGCGGGGCACTCACCCGAGAGTTGATAAAGCTCGGTTAAATCAAGCAGCTCAATTTCTTTACCATCCACACGTATCAGATCGACCTTCTGAAAGCGCGTGAAAATCCGGCTAACCGTTTCAACCGCCAGACCCAGATAATTACCGATCTCATTACGAGACATGGATAAGCGGAACTGGGTGGCAGAATAACCCCGCACCTTAAAGCGCTGTGATAGCTTAACCAAAAAAGTCGCTACCCGCTGCTCAGCATTTTTCTTGGATAAAAGCAGCATCATCTGCTGTTCATCACGAATTTCTTTGCTCATGGTGCGCAGAATCTGACGGCGCAGTTCAGGTAACTGGCCTGAAAGCTCATCCAGATGCTCAAACGGAATTTCACAAACCGTTGTGGTTTCCAGAATCTTCGTAGAGACCGGGTACTCGCTTGAATCAAAGCCACTCAGGCCCACCAATTCACCGGGAAAGAAAAAGCCGGTAATTTGTTCTTCGCCTTCATTGGTGATGGTATAACTTTTAATGGTGCCTGCCCGAATTGCATAAACCGACGTAAAGGGCTGGCCCTGATGAAAAAGGTGTTCGCCTTTTTTTAATGGTCTGCTTTTTTCGATAATATTATCAAGCCGTACCATCTCGCTTGCATCCAGTGAGACGGGCAGGCAGAGCGAACTCAAGCTGCATGTCTGGCACTGAACCTGCTGGAGGCTGTGCAGTTTTCCTTCTGTCACCCTATTGTCACCCATAATCAGATCCTGCTAATTAGTTACATTTGAGGGACTATCCGCGCCAATTATCACTCATTTATGGGTGGTCGTGAAGCGCCACCACCCATAATACGGCTCAGATGATTCGGGAATAGCCATTTGTACGCTGCTGTTTCGGGATGTAAGCATCAAATGCCATACAAATGCGGCGAATCAGCAAACGGCCCGAAGGCGTTACAGTTATTATGTTGTTATTGATTGTAATCAGGCCATCTTTTGCAAACTGAGCAAGTTCGGTCTGTTCTTCTTTGAAGTACGTTTTAAAATCAAGCTGAAACTGTTTTTCAACCTGCTGTGTATCCAGGCTGAAATGGCAGATCAGTTGTTTAATCACTTCGCTGCGAATTACATCATCATCGGTCATAACAACACCGCGTTTTACCGCACTGTTACGACTGTCTACTGCCTGGGTATAAGCAGCGATATCATGCTCATTTTGATAATACACCCGGCCAATCTGGCTGATGGAAGACACACCCATAGCCACCAAATCACAATCTGCATGGGTTGTATAACCCTGGAAGTTACGGTGTAACTGGCCAGTTTGCTGCGCGAGTGAAAGTTCATCATCGGGCTTGGCGAAGTGATCCATGCCGATATAAGCGTAGCCTGCATCCAGCAATTTACTAATCGTACTTTCCAAAATTGCCAATTTAGTTTCAGGGCTTGGCAGGGTTGAAGCGTCAATATGCTTCTGAGAGCGGAAACGATCAGGCATATGCGCGTAGTTAAAAATGGACAGCCGGTCTGGATTCATGTCGATGACCGTATCCAGTGTTTCTTTAAAACTGTCTTGTGTCTGATGGGGCAGGCCGTAAATAAGATCCATATTAATCGACTTGAATCCTAAGTCCCGCGCCCTGTCCAGTACGGCCCGTGTCTGTTCAGTGGGTTGTACACGGTTAACTGCAATTTGTACGTTTTCGTGAATGTCCTGCACACCCAGGCTGATACGGTTAAAGCCGATTTCACGCAGTACTTTGATGGTCTGCGGGCTGGCTTCGCGCGGATCAATCTCAATGGAATAATCACCTTTGTCATCATCACGCAGGTTAAAATGCTGACGGGTTTTAGCCATCAACTCAATCATCTGTTCATCACTGATAAAGGTAGGTGTGCCACCGCCCCAGTGTAATTGATTAACAATGCGATCATCGCTGTACCAGCGGGCAACTTCTTGCATCTCCTGGTAAACCTTGTTCAGATAAGGCTGCGCTTTTTTTCGATTGCGGGTAATAACTTTATTACAGGCGCAGTAATAACAAACATGGGCACAGAATGGGATATGGAAATAAAGCGATAGAGGTGCCTGTTTATCGGTAGTAGCAATGCCGGTTTCAACCAGACTTTCTGCAGATAAAGCAGGATCAAACTGTACCGCTGTGGGATAAGAGGTATAGCGGGGGCCAGAAAGATCATAACGCTTGATAAGATCCAGATCCCATTTGATCAGGTTGTTGCTATCCACAAATCTCTACCTCTTAAAAATAATAAAACCGGTGATAGTGGGGTGAGACACACCCGTATCCAGTTATCTTAATGGGGCAACAGCCCCTGCCAGGGAATGGTGTAAAAACCAAACGCCATAATAAAAATGCCAAACAGGCTGCGAGTCAGGCGCTGTTGAAACAATTGCTTAACCTGCTGTGCCAGAAAACCTGTTAATAGCAGGGTTGGCAGTGTGCCTAAACCAAACATGGCCATCAGTTGTGTGCTTAAGGCCCAGTCTCCTGCGGCTGATGCCCAGATAAGTGTGCTGTAAACCAGACCACAGGGCAACCAGCCCCAAAGCAAGCCAAGCATAATGGCCTGGCGAAGATTCTTAACGGGTAAAAAACGACTGGCCAATGGCTGTATTTTTTTCCAGAGCGCACCGCCCAAGTGTTCTAGCCGGGTTAAACCATGCCACCATTGGGCAACAAAAAGCCCCATGGCAATCAGCATTAAACCCGCAAAACTGCGTAATATCAGCATGGTGAACTGATCGCTTACTAACCAGCTGATGCTGCCGATTAAGGCGCCTGCGAGGCTGTAACTTAAAATGCGGCCCAGGTTGTAACCACCCAGAAGCAAAGTGCCACGTTTGCCGGAGGGGGCACTCATGGAAACTGTCGCTGCGATGCCGCCACACATGCCCAGGCAATGAGTACCGCCCAGTAAACCAAGAATAAATGCGGTTGAGAGCGCAAGCGGCTCGTTCATTCAGGGCTTTTCTCTGTAGGTTTTGTGGGCTTATCGTCTTTGGGAATCAGGTGTTCGTCATCTTCAAACAAAATACTATGCGCAGGTGACTCCAGATCTTCAAACTGGCCGCTGTTTACACTCCAGAAAAAAGCCCAGGCCGCAAAACTGACCAGAATAATAGCAATAGGAATAAGCAGAAATATAATATCCATCACGAACTCTGTAAGAGGGCTTTGCCCTGCTATTTTATACGAACACGTTTACTGAGCCGGGAAAGCCTTAAGGCATTCCCCACCACAACCAGCGAACTGAGCGACATACCAAGGGCTGCCATATAAGGTGCAACAAACCCCATCGCGGCAAGCGGCAGAGCAGTCAGGTTATAGAGTGCGGCCCAGCTTAGATTCTGGCGAATAATTGATCCGGTTTTACGCGCCAATATAACACCGTCAACCAGTCTGCTAAGATCAGCAGAAATGAGTACAGCATCCGCATTGGTTTTGGCAAGATCGGTCGCAGAGCCCATGGCAATTGAAGCCTGGGCGCCAGCCAGTACAGGAATGTCATTGATGCCATCACCAACCATAACCACTTGTGCGCCTTGTTGCTGAAGCTGCTGGATATGGGCTAGTTTTTCGGCCGGTGAAACACCGGAAATAACCTGATCGATGCCTAAAGTATCAGCGACTTCTTTCACTGCGCTGGAGCTGTCACCGGTTAAAATCTGGCACTGCAGGCCCAGTTGTTGAAGGGCGCGGATGGTAAAGCTGGCTTCGCGACGAATTTTATCATTCAGACGGAACCATGCCAGAGGTGCCTGTTCGCTGCACAATAATAACCACTGGCCACTGTTCTCGGGCAGCGTGGGCATTTCAGCGGTCTGTGGGCAGATAGCAATGGCATAGTCCGGTTTGCCAATACGGTAACTCAGGTTGTTAATTTTACCTTCAAGACCCTGACCCAGTTCGGCTTGTAAATCATTGGCATGCAACGCTGTATGAACCTGGTCAAAGGCACGAGCAATCGGGTGGCTGGAATGTTTTTCCAATGCGGCAGCAAGTTGAAGGTGGAAGTCGGTTTGCTCACCGGATAACGACAAGCTCTCCTGTAATGCCAGGTTACCTTCTGTCAGGGTGCCGGTTTTATCAAAGACCATATGGGTTGCACTCCCCAGGCTATCCAGCACATGACCCCGGGTGATCAGAATGCCATTTTGGCGCAGGGTGCCGGTGGCAGCTGTAAGTGCCGTGGGTGTTGCCAGGGATAGCGCACAAGGGCAAGTTACTACCAATACAGAAAGAGTGATCCAGAAGGCATCCTGAGGTGAAATCAGCCACCAGCAGGCAGCCACTGTCACGGCTGTGAGTAATACCGCAGAAACAAAATAACTGGCTACCCGGTCAGCCAGCTGGGCCACTTTGGGTTTGTCTTCATGGGCACGTTCAAGCAGACGCACAATAGCGGACAGTTGGGTATCGGCCCCCACATGGGTCACTTCCAGAGTGATAGGGTTTTCTACGTTAATAGTACCGCCGATTAACTGATCCCCGGCTGCTTTCTGGATGGGTAGGTATTCACCGGTTAAAGCTGACTCATCCACTGAACTGCTGCCGGAGAGGATACAGCCGTCAGCCGGGATTGTATGGCCCGGTTTAATTAAAACCTGATCACCAATACGCAGATCCGATGCGGGTATCAGGGTTTCTGTACTGTTAACCAGCTTGATGGCGCTGGCCGGTAGCAGGTTCAACATGGCATTACCCGCACGACCGGTACGGTGGCGCGCCTGCATTTCAAGAAAACGGCCAATCAGCAGGAAGAACGTAAACATAGTGACTGAGTCGAAATAGACCTCACCACTGTCGGTGATTGTTGCCCAAACGCTGGCCAGGTAAGCACCGCCTATTGCAAGTGAAACAGGCACATCCATGCTCAAGTGGCGGGTGCGTATATCGCGCATGGCTGCGATAAAAAACGGGCGGGCGGCGTAAAGAATAACCGGTGTCGCAATTACCATGCTGGCCCAGCGAATAAAAGTCACATAACGGTTTTCGATGCCCTGAATATCACCGCCGTACAAGGCGATGGCCATCATCATCACTTGCATCATGCCGAGGCCAGCCACCCCTAAGCGCCGGACGGCCCGCTTTTTTTCCAGCTCGAGAAGCTGTTCTTCTTTATTCGGGTGGTAGGGGTGTGCCTGATAACCAATGCGGTAGATTTCAGCCAGCAGCGCACTTAATGGCTGCTTGTTGTTATCCCAGGTAAGGCGGGCGCGATGGTTAGTCAGGTTAACGTGCACACTGGAAACACCCGGTTGTTTGCCCAAGTGATGTTCCAATAACCAGACACAAGCGGCACAGGTAATGCCTTCAATAACAAGCGAGGCTTCTAAGAGGCCGTCATGCGATTCAACTACAAAATCACTTTGCACCGCGGCCTGGTCGTAAAGATGCAGTTCCTGAAAAAGTGCTTCCGGCATGGCCGGGCTACTAATATCAGGTGTTGATGCAGTCAGCGCACGGTGCTGATAAAAATTATCCAGGCCACTGTCAACGATGGTTTGAGCGACTGCCTGGCAGCCAGGGCAGCACATCTGCCGGGACTGCCCCTCAATAAAGGTAATAAAATTGCTACCACGGGGGATATCAAGACCGCAGTGGTAGCAGCCTACTGATGGGCTGTTGGGAAGTGGCGAGGCATTTGTCATTGTTTATTGAGACACGCTGAACTCAGCAACAATCGGTTTATCCGATTCTGGCGAATTAACGTCTGTTTTAGCAATCATAATTTCGGTACGCAAACGCCAGCTTTGATCTTCAGGTGTCAGAATCAGGTAACGTTTGCCAAGCATATGGCCCTGCAAGCTGCCCAGGTACGCAAAAGTGCCGGGTTGCTGTTTAAGTGTGATGCTCTGATCATAATTTTTATGGGTTGGATGAACGATATCGAGTCTGAGAAACTCAGGACGCTCGGTCAGTTTACCGTCCAAATTCAGTACTAAATCGCCTGTCAGCATATCTAAACGTAATGAGCTTTTAAGATCCAGATCGCGGGTATGATTGGCCCGGGATTCATCAACCTCATAACCTCTGGCGATTTTATAGTAATCATCTTTAACAATGCCATCGTGAGTGACGATAGACAGATAAAGAAAGAAAAAACCGTAGATAAAGACAGCGATCAGGGGCGTAAGAATAAACCAGAGCCAGGGCTGTTTGTACCAGGGGGCAATAGCGGGGGTTGGATTGTTCATCGACATCTCTTAAAAGCTGAATGACTGGAATAAAAAGAAGGGCGAAGTGTAAACCTGGACGCCCCTTTTGAGGAGTCCGGATGACAGTTGTGCCCGGCTTAATGACTATTTATTCAATCGAAATCAAAGTCCGGTAAAAAAATAGCTGCATCGCCAGAAGCGAAGCAGCTATTTTACCTTATTTAAACACTTTTGGCTTTGCCCATACTGCGACTTATCGCCGCGGAGCAGGGCCTATAAAGCGGTTTTCTTCCTCAACGACAATTGTTTCTGCATCTAATGCCTGAACTTTGAACTTAATGTCGTAATTTGGCTTGCTCAGATATTTTGGATCAATCTGCAAACGTACCGGATGATCCAGTAATTCACCTGATTTAATCGTAAATAAAGTCTCACCCATAAGCTCCAGACCTTCCAGTCCAAGTATAGAAACCCGGTACTGATGGTCGACCTGTTCTTTATTGGCAATTTTCAGTGTATAGACGTTTTCGATTTTGCCTTCGGCGTTTTCCACATAAAGCTGCCCACGGTCACGCAGAATATCAACTTCTAATGGGATACGATTCATCACGGTATAACCAAACGCGATAAACATGGCCAGCAACGCAACAAAGTAGCCGATTAAGCGAGGGCGTATTAAGTGGGTTTCTTTGCCTTCCAAAGAATGCTCAGTTGTGTAGCGTACCAGGCCGCGTTCATAACCCATACGATCCATCATAGAATCACAGGCATCAACACAAGCACCACAAGCCACACATTCATACTGCAGGCCATCGCGAATATCAATACCAACAGGGCAAACATGTACACAGGCATTACAGTCAATACAGTCGCCTAAACCTTCTGCTTTATAGTCGGCTGTCTTCTTGCGTTTGCCGCGGCTTTCACCTCGAGCTTCATCGTAAGAAATAATCAGGGTGTCTTCATCAAACATAACACTCTGGAAACGGGCGTAAGGGCACATATAAATGCAGACCTGCTCACGCAGCCAGCCTGCATTACCGTAGGTGGCAACCGCAATAAAACCAATCCACCAGGTTTCCCAGGGCCCCAGATCGAAGCTAAAAACGGCAGGTATCAGTTCGCGAATCGGGGTGAAGTACCCCATAAAAGCTACGGCTGAGGTGATGGCAATTGTCAGCCAGATTGTGTGCTTTGCTGTTTTTCGTGCCAGCTTGTTTTTGCTCCAGGGTGCTTTGTCCAGTCGCATGCGAGCATTGCGGTCGCCTTCGGTAAAACGCTCAGCCCAGATAAAAAACCAGGTCCAGACAAATTGCGGGCAGGAATAACCGCACCAGAGACGGCCTGCAAAGACGGTTACAAAGAAGAGTACAAAGGCAAGAATAATAAGCAGCCAGGACAGCAACATAAAGTCCTGGGGCCAGAACGTCATGCCAAAAACATGGAACTGGCGGTTAGGCAGGTCAAAAAGCACTGCCTGGCGGCCATCCCACTGGATAAAGGAAAAGGTATAGAACATCAGCAACATAATAGTGCTGGAAATGGTACGCAGGTTTTTAAAAAAACCTTTATAAAATTTAACGTAAATATGTTCGCGCTTGGCGTAAAGATCAAAGTTATCCTTGTCTTTATTCGCCTTACCAGATTTTTTCGGGGTGATATCTTGAACTGGTATCTGACTCATGACTGCTCGCTACTATAAAAGAAAAACGCCACATGCTTGATGAAGTCTTATTCATTAGCATTTTCGAATATTATAATGCGTACGAAAAAAAAGGCGATATGATTTGGATCATATCGCCTTTTGAAACCGCTTCACTAATTATTTCTGTGAAAGGCTGTATACATAAGCAGTAATCAGGTGGATCTTGTCTTCGCTCAGCAGTGTTTTGTGAGCTGGCATTACACCACCACGGCCGCTACGAATGGAGTGGGCAACTTTCTCGAAAGAACCACCGTACAACCAAACGTTATCAGTCAGGTTAGGTGCGCCAAGTGCAAACATGCCTTTAGCGTCTGCACCGTGACAAGCAGTACAAAGTGCCTGGAACTGAGTCTCACCGCGTGCTGCGGAGTCAGCATCAACCTGCTGATCGCTCAGGCTCAGGACGTAACTTGTTACATCACGAACACCTTCTTCGCCCAGTACTGCACCCCAGGGTGGCATGCCACCGATTCGACCGCTTTCGATAGTGGTCTTGATAGAGGCAACATCGCCACCATACAGCCAATCGTTATCGGTCAGGTTAGGGAAGCCGTATGCGCCAGTACCGGTAGAACCGTGGCACAAAGAGCAGTTGTTGGCGAACATGCGCTGACCCATTTTCAGGCCACCTGCATTTTCTTCTTTCTGAAGGTCTTCAACAGACAGTGTTGCGTACTTAGCAAAAACGGGCTTGTACACTTCATCTGCGTGCTGCATCTCTTCTTCCCACTGGTTAGTGGAAGTCCAGCCCAGCAGGCCCTGGAAGTTACCCAGGCCCGGGTACATCACCAGATATACCAGACCAAAGATAACGGTTCCCAGGAACATCTGGAACCACCAGCTTGGCAGTGGGTTGTCATACTCAGCGATGCCGTCGAATTCGTGACCCAGGGTCTCTTCAGTCGACTCTTTAAACTGCTCACTCTTGCGAGTCGCCAGCAGCAACCAGGTGCAGCCAAAAATGACTGCCAGGGTAATAACCGTTACCCATGCGCTCCAAAAAGCACTCATTATTCGATTCTCCCGTTATCGGACTTTACATCGGATGTTTTATCTTTTTTGTCGCTGTCGTCTTTATCGTCATCGACAAAAGGAAGATTGGCTGCGTCATCAAACCCAGGCTTGTTCTTCGGGTGTAAAACCCAGGCGAACAATGCCAGGAAGGTGATAAGCATAACCACCACAATGTAAGGCCCATAAACATCGTAACTCACAGGTTGCTTACCGCACTTTATCGTAGTTAGTGTGCAGTTTACCCAGAGATTGCAGGTACGCTACCAATGCTTCAATTTCGTATTTACCCTGAACGGCATCCTGTGCGCCAGCGATCTGCTCTTCGGTAAACGGAACACCCAGGCTGCGCTGTACTTCAAGCTTTTTGGCAGTATCTTTGCCGTTCAGCTTGTCTTCAAACAGCCATGGGTAAGAAGGCATTTTAGACTCCGGAACTACGTCACGCGGGTTGTACAGGTGAGCGCGGTGCCAGTCGTCAGAGTAACGTGCACCTACACGCGCCAGGTCAGGACCGGTGCGCTTAGAACCCCACAGGAACGGATGCTCCCATACGTGCTCGTTAGCGGTAGAGAAGTGGCCGTAGCGTTCGGTTTCTGCACGGAAAGGACGAATCATCTGGGAGTGACATACATTACAGCCTTCGCGGATGTAGATATCACGGCCTTCAAATTCAAGCGCAGTATAAGTACGCAGACCTTCAATAGGCTTAGTCGTAGAAGACTGGAAGAACAAAGGTACGATTTCTGCCAAACCACCGCCACTGATGACGAGGATGATCAGCAGGACCATCAGGCCAATGTTCTTTTCTATCGTTTCGTGTTTGATCATTTCTATCTGCTCCTATGACCTTAAGCAACCTGAGCGGCAGCATCAGCTACCGGCGCAGTGCTGCCTTTACGAACGGTCTGGTAGGTATTGAAGGCCATCAGGACCATACCTGTCAGGAAGAACATACCGCCCAACCAGCGTACGAAGTAACCCGGATGAGATGCTTCCAGGGCTTCTACAAAGCTGTAAGTCAGTGTGCCGTCTTCGTTTACTGCACGCCACATCAGGCCCTGCAGAATACCGTTAACCCACATAGAGCAGATGTAAAGAACAGTACCGATAGTTGCCAGCCAGAAATGTGTGTTGATCAGGCCAACACTGTACATCTGAGCTTTGCCGAACAGGCGTGGAACCATGTGGTAAACCGCACCGATAGAAATCATCGCAACCCAACCCAATGCACCCGCATGTACGTGACCAACAGTCCAGTCAGTGTAGTGGGACAGGGCGTTTACAGTTTTGATAGACATCATCGGGCCTTCGAAGGTAGACATACCGTAGAAGGACAGAGAAACAACCAGGAAGCGAAGAACCGGGTCAGTACGCAGCTTATGCCATGCACCGGACAAGGTCATCATACCGTTGATCATACCACCCCAGGAAGGAGCCAGCAGGATCAAAGACATAACCATTGCTACAGACTGAGTCCAGTCAGGCAGCGCCGTGTAGTGAAGGTGATGACCACCTGCCCACATATACGTTGCAATAAGTGCCCAGAAGTGAACAATCGACAGACGGTAAGAGAAAATCGGACGTTCAGCCTGCTTAGGTACGAAGTAGTACATCATACCCAGGAAGCCTGCAGTCAGGAAGAAGCCAACCGCGTTATGTCCGTACCACCACTGAACCATCGCATCCACAGTACCCGGGTACACGGAATAAGATTTGAACAGAGAAACAGGCATTGCCGCGCTGTTTACAATGTGCAGAACAGCAACAGTGATGATGAAAGCCATGTAGAACCAGTTGCCCACGTAGATGTGGGAGGTTTTACGCATTTTTACAGTGCCAAGGAAGACAACTGCATAGCTAACCCAAACAATGGCAATCAGCAAATCGATTGGCCATTCCAGCTCGGCATACTCTTTAGAAGAAGTCAGGCCCAGTGGCAGAGTGATAGCAGCAGAGACAATAACTGCCTGCCAGCCCCAGAAAGTGAAAGCTGCCAGCTTGCCGCCAAAAAGGCGGACCTGACAGGTACGCTGAACAACGTAATAAGACGTTGCGAACAGGGCACAACCACCAAATGCGAAAATTACCGCATTGGTGTGTAACGGACGTAAACGGCCGTAAGTTAACCAGGGAATGTCAAAATTCAGGGCTGGCCAAACCAACTGGGCAGCGATCAGGACACCGACGGTCATGCCGACGATACCCCAGACCACCGTCATAATGGCAAACTGGCGCACCACTTTATAATCGTAGGTGGGATGTTCAATTGCTGTGCTCATGTCAGACTCTCATCAACAAGCTGTTTAGGAAATTTGAGTTCAGGCGCAATTATGTGGAAATAGACCCTGATTTACAATGTGAATGACACATAAAGTGAGGCGAATTGTCGCACCTGCGAAATCGAGCAAGCTTGCGGTTTTGGACAGTTAATCATTGATTAAAACTTTGTAACTAATTGAAATAAAAAGATATTTATCTGTTTATATAAGTATTTTCGAATATAAATAAAATGAATCTGCTTAAAATTTAAACGGTTTTTGGCAGGTTTTGGTGCAACCCTGAAGATTGTTTTTTTTTCTTTAGTTGATATAGATCAAGCAGCGTTCCCGGTATGATGCCCTTGCCTATGCTACTAAGGTACTGAATTGATGAAGAATAAAATTGACTACCCGCGTGGAACTTTCCTCTTTGCGCATGGTGCAGGGGCGGGTATGGATCATGCTTTTATGCTTGAAATGAGCCGGTTACTGGAAGATGCCGGACTTGAAGTGTTGCGGTTCGAGTTTCCCTATATGCAGAAGTTCCGGCTTGATGGTAAAAGAAGGCCGCCTGATCGCATTAACGTGCTGCTGGATTATTACCGGGCATTAATCGAATCTCAGGTTTCCGCGGATCGTCCATTATATATAGGTGGTAAATCTATGGGCGGCAGAGTTGCCTCAATGCTGCTTGAGGAAACAGAGGCTGCTGCCTGCTTTTGTTTTGGCTATCCTTTTCACCCCCCGAAAAAACCTGAAAATTTACGGACAGCCCACCTGTTAACATCAGAAAAACCGATTCATATTTTCCAGGGTACTCGGGATGCAATGGGAAGTTATGAAGAAGTGTTAAACTATGGGCTGCCCGATGCCGTGCAGGTGCACTGGCTGGAAGATGGTGACCATGACCTTAAACCCCGCAAAGCGTCGGGGTTTACCTGGCAACAACACCTGGAGCAAATTGCCTGCCAGGTTCAGGAGAGAATAAGTTGAGCGAATTTAACCGCCTTGTTTTGCAGTGCCGCCCCGGATTTGAAAAAGAAGCCGCCGCAGAAATCACCGATCGGGCTGCAAAGCATGCGATTTATGGCTACTGCCAGCTAAAAGAACGCAGTGGTTATGTTTTATTTACCTGCCCGGAGTCGGGTAGCGCCTTAAAACTCATTGAGCAGCTGGATTTCCATTCGTTGATTTTTATTCGTCAGTGGATGGCTTGTGGTAATTTGTTAATACTGAAACCCGAAGATCGCATCAGTCAGCTAAAAACACAGCTCGAAGCCTTTCCGCCTTGTGTTGAGCTTTGGGCAGAGCAGTCGGATACCACCGAAGGGCGCGAGTTGGTGACCTTCTGTCGTAAATTCAGCTCGGCGCTGGCCCAGCATCTGCGCAAAAGTGGCAAGCTTCGCAAGCCCAAGGCTAATGATGCTAAGCGATTGGTTTTATTTGTATTATCAGGCAATGAAATGTACCTGGGGCTTGCCCCGGTAAACAACAGCGCACCCTGGCCAATGGGTATTCCGCGTCTGAAATTTCCAAAGCAAGCGCCCAGTCGCTCAACCCTTAAACTGGAAGAAGCCTGGCATTGGTTTATTGCACCCGAAGAGTGGGATGCTCGTATTCCGATGGGTGGCAGCGCAGTGGACTTAGGTGCGGCCCCTGGCGGCTGGACATGGCAGCTGGTGAACCGCAGCATGTTTGTCACGGCTGTTGATAACGGTCCGATGAACAGCGACCTGATGGAAAGCGGGCAGGTGGTACATGCCGAGGAAGATGCTTACCGGTTTGTGCCTGAAAAAAGGGTGAATTTGATGGTTTGTGATGTGGCAGATAAACCCATACGTACCGCAAACCTGGCTGTAAACTGGTTATTAAACGGCTACTGCAAAGAAGCTATATTTAACCTGAAGTTACCGATGAAGCAGCGCTACCAGGAAACTGTGACTTGTTTGAATCTGATTTCAGATCAACTGGCTGAAGCGAATATACGCTTTGAGTTGAGTGCCAAGCAGTTATACCACGACAGGGAAGAAATCACCTGTAGCTTGCGACAGCTGGATCGTTTCTAAGGCGGTCATGGATCCCCGCTTTCGCGGGGATGACGAGGTGTGGCTTCAAGCATAATCGAATCTACTGCCATTCCCACCACACGGGAATCCAGTCGAGTCCACACCCACTCACCCCAATGGGCATTCATAAGTCTTAATGCGCTAAAATCGTAACCTTCTCATCCGTTTGCAGCATCGGCTGAATCGCTTCCATCAAACGTTTGCGCTCATCCGAAGCCAGCCAGCGTTGCCAGTCCTCAAGTGTGCGATAAGTTACAATCAATATCCGGTGGTCAGTATCAGCTAAATTATGCAACGCTTCACCTGAAATGAAACCATGAGCCTGCATCGCCTGCTGTAATGTTGCGCGAGCCGCTTTGTCATAATGAACGGCAAGGCTGTTAGCAATATGACGTTCAATAATTACCCGTATCATAATAACGCTCCCCATAAAGCCTGTTTTTCTTAAGATTGACAATCAACTAAATAAATAATGAGCCAATAACCATCAAAATGCGACTTTCAGCACAAACAGCCTTTGCGTCCTGAGATGAATTTGAGACAATGCCCGCTTATTGGTAAAGAGTTTTACGATGGCAGATATTAAAATCGATCACACGATGGATGCTCAGGGCCTGCATTGCCCGGAGCCTGTAATGTTGCTGCATAATACCGTGCGCGATATGAGCGATGGCCAGGTGGTACGTGTTATAGCCACAGACCCCTCCACACAGCGTGATATACCCAAATTTTGTTCGTTCCTCGGTCACGAATTGCTGGAACAGCAAGTGAATGAAGCTGTATTTGAATACTACATTCGCAAAGGCTCAGCCTGATATCTATGGTAAGTGATCTCAGCCGGATCCGGGCAGAAACGGATCAGCTAATCGATACACTGGAACGGATGCTTAGTGCTGAAGAAGCACGGCGTGGCAAACAAATTGAGGCAAGAAAAGTGAACGACGCAGTAAATTCAAAACCTAAGTCCAAGAATCGTGCGGCAAACATCGCTGCGCTTCAGCAACTGTCTGAGGCTTATCCAAAAACATTTGATCGCAATAACGTGCGTCCCCTGAAAATTGGTATTCAGGACGATCTGATTGCGGATGAAAAGCTGGCCAAAAACAAGATTAAACGAGCACTGGCCAGTTATGTGCGTTCTATCAACTACTTCCGTTCCCAGAAAGAAGGCGCAGAGCGTGTTGATATTAACGGTGAAGCGGCAGGCCTGGTTACTGCTGAAGAAGCCGCGCATGCTAAGGGCAAGCTAAAAGAGATCAATCAAAAACGCCGGGAGCAAAAAGAAGAAAAAGAAAAGCAAGAGCGTATGAGTAATAAACTTGAAGCGCTGTTAACGCTGAATAAATAAACAGCTAGACCTGGGGTTATGGATTCCCGCTTTCGCGGGAATGGCGCTGTTTAAGGTAATTCTGTTTTGTTATGCCTGCTACAACCCCGTCACTTTCGCGTATGCGGGAATATATTGTCCATATCAAACAGTACATGATACGTATTATGTCATTTCCGTGTATACGGGAATCCATAACTGCTGTACTTAACCTTCAAGTGACTTAGGCTGTCCGTGTAACCAGCCCTGAGTGCCGTCTATCTGTAACTCACTTAACTCAATCAACTGTGTCTCGCGTTCTACGTGCTCCGCATAGGCTTTAATACTCAGGCTGTGGGCAATGCTGATCAGGCTGCTGACAAAAAACCGGTCCTCTGCCTGTTGATCTATCTGGCGTATCAGCGAGCCATCAATCTTGATGTAATCCGGCTGAAGGGAATACAGGTAAGAAAAGCCTGCCGGATGGATGCCAAAATTATCCACGCCGAACTCAACCTGATGGGTTTTTAATAATTCCCGAAAGCTGCGGGCCTGCTCCGGATTATTAAGAATGGCGCTTTCACTCATTTCAATATGCAGGCCGCCTGTATTGCTGCTCGCTTTAAGCAGCTGCTCAAACCAGTTTTGGAAATCGAGGTTCTGTAGTGAATCGGTACTCAGGTTTATTGCCAGGGAGCTTTCATCAGGATGGCTGGCTAAATGCTCAAGCGTGAGTTGTATCACCGCACGGTCAAGCATTACCATCAGCCCCAGTTCTTTTATTACACCAATAAACTCACCGGCAGAGCAAAGCGTACCTTGCTGATCCAGGATGCGGGCCAGTAATTCGCGCTGCATGGCTTTGGGGCGATTGTGTTTGACAGTTGTCACCAGCGCCTGGCTTTGCAGGAAGATATGCCGGTTATTTATGGCATCGGCTACATGTTGGTGCCAGTCTTTTCTGTTACGAACGGCTTTGTGATCGTTGTGGCAGGTCGTAAAGCAGACGTCTTTGTTTTCAGCATCCTGTAGTGCCAGGCGTGCCTCAGATAGCAGTTGATTGGAGCCGGTGTTATCGTCAGAATGAGCTATACCTATATGCACGGGCCAGTGCTTTTCGATAACAGGCGAGCCGTTTAAGGCTTCATAGTTTGCGTGTATCTCAGCACATAACTGCTTAAGTGAAGATTGCAGAGTATCTTCGTCACGGCGGTTAACGAATAGCATAAAATCCGCACCGGTTAATCGTCCGACTACACTCTGATCGGCGGCCAGGGAGAGGTTTTCCAGTTTGCTGGCAACCACTTTTATAAAATTGCTGGCTTTTTCCATGCCAAGTTCTTTATTAAGTTGTGAGAGGTTAGCGATGCGCAGATAAAAAAGTGTGCCATTGCCAAAGTCTTTGCGATAATCCAGGCGTTCAGATAACTGAGATTCAGCTGCACGCTGGTTCGGTAGGCCCGTCAGGTTGTCCTGATAGGCGGTGCGGCGTAAGTCTTCAATATGACGGCTTTGTTCATCAAACATCAGTCTTACCTGGCGTACCATCTGGTTCATGGCATTAACAACACGCCTCAGTTCCCGGGTGCCCGGAATTTTAGTTTGCTCGATAAATTTTTTATGACTGAGTGCAATTGCCTGTTCTTCAACACCTTTTAAAGGTCGCAGGATATAAAAAAGCAGGCTGCCTATGGCCAGTGCACTGATAAACGCCAGCATGCCAAACCAGATAAGTGTAGTCCGGATGCCCTGCCAAAGTTTTGTATAAGCATAACCGGCACGACTTTGTACGTGTACAGTGCCAATTTTGCTCCACTGATGGCTCACATCGCGGGTCATCTGGGGCGGGTTGATATGAACCAGGTTAACAAACCATTCGGGGATGTCTTCATCAATGCGGGGTGGAGTGGTTTTAGAAAACAGGATGGTGCCTTCGGCATCATTAATATCAATCCGCTGATAAAAACCGCTATCAAAAATCGCGTTAACCGTGGTTTCAATGGCGGCTTTATCTTTGCCGGCGATCGCGGGGGCCAGGTATAAGCCCAGATGAGTGGCAGCATCCTGACCGTGAGATTCAAGCTGGTTAAGCAGCATATTTTTAGAGCTGCCTGACATCAGATACAAAGACCCTGACAGAAGCAGCAAGGTCGCTGTAAAGACTGTGATCGTTAATTGTTTTACGAGGCTCATACAGGCTCTCCTTGCTAGTTTACAGAGTTCACTGTGTTGTTATTTAGTCGTGAACGCAGTTTAACCCAGGGTTCCAGGCGGTCTGAGGTGCCAACAAGTTCTGCGCGGCGGCCTTTTTTAGAGAGCCACAGGTTATCACCATTAAAGCTATAAACATGAATTAAATCGGGGCGCTGATTGGCGGGTTTAATCTGAGGAATCAGATTATCCAGTATCTGAGGCATTGCATTCGATGAGCTGTAATAAGTCAGTACCATATGGGCCTGGTTATATTCCACAGCCCGAACATAAGCAATACTCATTTTTTTATCAGGCACACCGAGTTCACGCAGTGTGTAATATTTTGCAATGGAAAAATCTTCACAATCACCGCCATTGCTAATCAGGAATTCAACCGGCGTTGCCCAGTAATCGGCCTTTTGCCAGTGGTTAATATCATTTAAAAAGCGGACGCTGTTAAAAAAATCATTAACTTTCTGCAGCTTGACCGGCTCAGATTCATGCTGAAGCTTATCTATTAAGCGTTGCCAGTTTCTCAGGCGGAGCTTTGCCTGATGTCCGTACTGGCGACCCAGTTTCTCAATGTCGGCCTTGCTCAGGCGGACGCTGCTGGCGCTGAATGTAATAACCGAGACACCCAGTGCTAAAATTGCGATCAGGGTATAAAGGCCGGGGTTTAAGCGGCGCGTACGCTGAGTTTTTGGATAAATCGGATTAATCACGGCACCCACAAGTCAATCCCTGAATGGCAATGTTTGAATAATGAAGAATAAGTCGCAATGTCTCAACCTTTATCCTCAGTTAACCGCCGCTCCTGCTTCTCTTTACTATTATTCCCGCATACGCGGAAATCCATAAGCAGTATTGCCTTCTGTCGTCATTCCCGCGTCTGCGAGAATCCAGGATTTTTATTCTGCAATATCAGCCTTTCGGGTTCTGTGTGGCTTAGTTTCTTTAAAATACAACGACATCCAGCCCAACGCTAAAATGACTATAAAAGTCGCCGCATTGGCCGGAATCTGTAAATTAAAATCCACTGTTGAGTGGATAGCAAACGCAATAATCGCCATCATCGCCGTAAAAGATAAACCGCGCATTAGCGGATCGCGCCGTACCCGTTGCGCTCGAAGTGCGATTAAAAAACTCAGTAAAACGACAAGAAGCAAAGGAATAAAGCCAATTAATCCAAATTCAATGGCGAATTGCAGGTAGTCATTGTGGGCGTAATCGTAAAAAGCATGGCCTACATCTGCGGCACGGTACTCTGGAAAAACGCCATAAAACGAACCGGCACCGGTGCCGCTGAGAAAGTAGTCATTTAAGAGAGTATATGAGTGTGCATTGACTTCATCGCGTCTGACGGTTGTTAATGATGTGTTTTCAATGCGATCAATTACGTTATCTACACCAAAAAAAGTGCCGACTATAGCCAGGTCTATAATAAGCAAGCTTGTCAGGAGCACTATTGTAGCTCTTGAGGCATGCTTGCTAAGGATCAGTGCAATAATACCTGTTGCCGTGAGGCTGGCAAAAAAGGCTGTGTTTCCCATGCGGGAATGTGTCATAACCAGAGCTGATACCATAATGATCAGGCCTAAGCGTACTCTGGCTTTAGAGCCGAGAAGCGCCTCCAGTATGCCGCGCCCCAGGTCTTTCCAGCTGCGATTGCCCTCTTTGAGGGTGGCAATCATAAATCCAATACCGATTGCCAGGCATAGCTCCAGGTAGCCTGCAAGATGATTGCGGTTAACAAATGTGCCGGTGGCTACGCCTAAATAATGTTCTTTAGGGAAAAGCAGGTTGTACTCTGTGCCGGAAAGCATCATAAGACTACCGTAAAGCGCTTGCCCGACGCCGGAAATAATCAGTGCATAGAGAAGAATGATGATGCGTTTACGGGTTTGAAGGAGTAGCAATGTTAAAGTGAATAGTGCTGTTAGCCCAATGCCTTGTAATAACTGCTGAGTTGAGCGGCCGGGGTCTAAAGAGCCGCCGCTTTCGCCTGAAAGCAGCGTTGTGCTGATAAGTACCCATAGCTGACAAAGCAGTAATAAGACAATTGCCGGCCAGGCCTTGATAAAGGCTGCAGGCAAGTTAGTGAGGCGACGAAAATAAAGGAAACACCAGTATGCACAGAGGGCAAGGACGGTGGCTGTAAACAGGGATGTTGCCCAGGGGTATACACTGGCCTTTGGAAGGGGCAACCAGATTAGCAGGCCAATATAAAGGTAGAATATTCGCCGGTCAGTTGGCTTAGTGTGGTCCATCGGGCTGCCTCGAAGGTGAAAAAAGAAGACGCTTTGCAGCGCCTTCTTTTTTCAGGTCAACTAAGATCAGATTTATATAATCGGGCTGGCACCGCCGCCGGTTGTGCCGGTAGTTACCGTTGGTGTGGGGGTGGTTATAACAGCAACAGGGGTTGTTACGATCGGGGTTGTGGCGACCGGACCTGCAGCCGTTGGCTCAGCGACTGCTGTAGGGTCAACAGTTGCTACGGGATTCACAGTTGCTACAGGGTTTACGGTTTCTGTTTCAGTCTCTGTGCCTGTTGCGGTCGGATCAGTAGTGACAGTATTTTGTGTTGCAACGATTGCGGCTTGTGTCGTGCCTGCTGTGGCGGCGGCCTGAAGTGTGGCTGCAGAAGAGGATACTTCCGGTAAGGAAACAACGGCGGCAACAATATTTGCAGCCGAGGTTGGAGCTGCGGCCGTTGCGCCTTGAACAATGGCGCTGGCCTGTGTGGGTGCGGCCTCAGTGGCTGCTTTTGCTACAGCCGCTGCCTGCGTGGGCGCGGCCTCAGTGGTTGCTTGTGCTACAGCGGCAGCCTGTGTGGGCGCAGCCTCAGTGGTTGCTTTTGCTACAGCGGCAGCCTGTGTGGGCGCAGCCTCAGTGGTTGCTTTTGCTACAGCAGCAGCTTGTGCGGGTGCGGCCTCGGTGGTTGCTTTTGCTACAGCAGCTGCCTGTGTAGGTGCAGCCTCAGTGGTTGCTTTTGCTACAGCAGCTGCCTGTGTAGGTGCAGCCTCAGTGGTTGCTT
>JBMYOX010000032.1:0-40253 GCA_049599735.1 Pontibacterium sp.
ACGCCCTCGGATAATACTACCCCGCCAGGGGCCCCGATTCAAGCCCCATCACCGTGAAATAGACGTTTCATCAAATCCACACGTTTCATCAAATCCACACGAATCACCACGGATCGGGTTGTACAGCGGAAAACGCTCTATATACTCCTCCTAACGATTTGCACTATATACACTTTTCTATCTTACTATATATACCGTTTTTACTATAAGACCGTATCCGTGGTTAAGATAAGTAGTTGTTTTATAAGAATAATTTAATACTTCACCACGGATACGGTCTTAAATCAGTTTAAAATAAGACCGTATCCGTGGTTACGATAACATACTGATTCTGAAGGGTTATTAGCGTTTACACACGGGTCAGGTCTAAACGCTGGAATAACCCCTGCAACCCGATCCGTGTGCATGATTTGCCCCAATTTCACCACGGATACGGTCTTAAAATCGTACCACCTGTTCAGGTGTTAGACCTGATCCGTGTGTACGGTACGGGGTTAACTTTTAAGACCGTATCCGTGGGTACGCCCACTTTACACCCGACCCGTGTGCATGATATATTAGACCGTATCCGTGGTGAAATTGGAGTATTAAATTTATGAACGTGCATACTATTTTTGGAAATAAAACAAATAATATTAAAGGTTCTCGTGTGATGGTCACCGATAACACCGGTGAATTGATTGGGGGTGTCACTGTCAGCAGTCGTCAACCCATCCCGTATTTCAGGGATCACCCCAACGGTGCTAAGGCTGTCGAATTCACTCAACTACTTCGCGCTGCATTTCGTGACGATGACTCTACGCCGGAAGAATTATTGAGACGTGCAGTTGTAGAGGCCACCCCTGCTCCTGCACCTGATAACATTGTGGAGCTGGCAGGGGTGTTGGGTATGTCACCTGAACAACTGGCGGGTATTCGACTGTCTAATCCTGAGATGTATTACCACCTGGCCTACTCAGCAAAAGCACACTGTAGAAAGGAACTCTATATTTCACATTGTGGGGGTGTGTATAACTGCCACCTCGACCGTGCACCCCTATCGATGTCGGTAGCAGTCAAAGACGGTGTGACGACCGTACACGGTGACGGTGTGCTACTGATGAGCGAACAGACAAACGACGCGGCGGTGAAGATCGAACTCAAGCAGCGTGACAGACCCTCTTTCAGCTAGACAAAGAAAAGGGGCATTTAAGCCCCTTTTTTTTATTACTCAATCCCCACCTTGTCAGCTAATCACCAGCTTTCCCGATTCGATAGCATTTATGATCTCGTCCTTTAGCGGGTGATCGTCTATTGATACGGCAGCATTTTCGGCTTTTTTCACACACCTACCACATGCACTTTGGTCACCCGGGTGGAACGTATAGGTTTTGTAGGGGTTACCGCACAGGGGACATTTCACCGTTTGTTCAGACAAGCTCACTCCTCACCTTCCTTAAACTCCAAATAACAAATAGCTGCTGCACGTAGTGGATCTTCATCTTCAGCATCATAGTTTGCATGGCCGCAAACTGTAGCTGTTACCGTTCCGAGATTATCCCAATCGAAACGTATGTCTATACGTTCTTCGCAAATGATAGGCCACATGTCTTTTATACAACTTACATCAAAGCAAGTGAAAATCACCACGGGTTTTTTGCGCCTGGCAACAGCTAGACTATCACTTTCTGAACTAACAGGCTTGATAAAATCATAAACAGAAAAATCCTTATCTGGATGTTTATTTTTAATAATCTCTACTGAAAGTTCAAAGTTAGTCATATCATCATAGTTCATTATTTATCCCTCGATGCTTCAACCATTGCTTTATAACAGCGGGTGATCGGTCTAATGTGCATAGATGCTGGCGGGTATGCTTTTTTAGCTGCTTCCACCATATCCTCTGTAGGCTCAATAGGAACCATTGCATATCCCTCTGGCGTGGTGCGGGTGCTCCATTCTGCTACGCTAGTTTCTTCAGCGCAACTCATCACGCAGTTTTCAGTCAAGCAAGAAACCGAAGTCCATTCGGTGGATCCCCCTTTATCGAATGTTTCAATATTCGGCGTTTTACCGCAAAACGGGCAGGGTAGTAGCTCAGTATTATTCATTGTTATTATCCACTGGTTTTCCGAAATTATCAGGCCATGCTAAAAACGTATCATTGGTGCCAGGGTCACTTACTGCACAGCAATTAATGCACACCTGGTATGGCTCGAATTCTGTTCGTTTCAAACCATCAAAAAATCCCATCATTTCCACCTTTTCCTTAATCCCATTAAACTTTTCATATCACCTGACATCGTCTCACGTTCAACCAACGCTCCAACATTACGCGACTTAACCCGCTCTTTCCGCGCCTCCCAATCCACCCCGTTTGCAAGAATGAATTTTTTCAGCGTCTGTTGTGCTACACCTAATGTCCTGCTCATGTCATCCAGCGTTAGCGTACCATTGACCAATTCCATCACCTCATCCCGTCGCGCTTGCAGCTTTTTAGTGGCTTTGTATCCGCTCATGCTCTCAACCTCTCATATGCCTGTTTTTCGTCCCAATCCCGATACACCGGGGACGCCAACCACCCGACACATTCCAGATGGTTAGAATTAAATCCCTTAATCAGTGTCTGGTGGCGCTCGTTCAGATAGTCTGCAAGCTCCGCTTGTGCCAGGTATTCGTTACAGTCGATTTGCTCCGACTTCATGTAATCAGGCCCGAATACGCAGATAATCACACTCCACTTGTATTTCACCGTCGTCAGCGCCCGTTGAATCATCGGTGTAACCGGCACGTCACACCCGGTCTTGATGTTTATCAGTCGACAATAACTATCTGTGTCAGTGCTGTAACAGACCGCTAGCCCGCGCATCAGCGCCCTGGCCTGCTGCTCATAGCGTTTGTGCAGGTTGTGTCCCTTGCGTTTGCTCATTCCCAAACCTCTTTCAGCTCATCATTTAGACGTTTTTCGTCGAGTTTCATTTCAATAACGCTGCACAGCTCCCGCCGGTGTGCAGCTTCAGCCCGTCCGTTGTGTCGCGTACTGCGCCGACACTCAACGCAAGAACGGTCTTCAACATACCGCACAGGCGCGTGGCCGTTACCGCACGTCATGCCGATATAGGTCTGCATTCCCAGCATTTTAGCCTGCTCATGATCCATTTTTAAACCTCCTGGCCTCGTTCGGGCCTCTGCTAGTTAAGTGCCACATTCCGCACCAGTTGCATTGATAAGGTCGCAGATTGTTAACGCTGCATTTTGCAATCCTGCGCCCCCGGTCACCGCGCCGGTCAATCTGTACAACGTAGTGTTTAGCGTCGGCTTTACTGCTGAATGCTATTTTCTGGCACACAATCCAGACCCTCGTAGTTCGGCCAATGACCCTGGTTCACCATGTCGCAGTAATTAGACAATTGTTGTTCTGCATCTGCGTAGTCCATGTCCCCGACTACCGCAAGCAGTGCCACAACCAACACCCCTACAAAGTATTTCATAATCCCACTCCGTTTAGTTGATAAAACCCAATATACGCCACTGTTAAACAACATGCAACAAAAAACCCGCTAATCAGCGGGTTTAGTTTTAAGCATTGATTCAAGCCGTGCGAGCGCGTTCCAGGCTGCATGCGCTGCATGTAGCAACTCGCTTTCCGGGTCGTGTGTCTCACCCCCCAATTCAGCGAGCAGGTGGCGCATCATCGCGTCAGTGTAGCGAGCCAGACCGTCAGGTACAGTCTGCCACCCGTCATCGGTGTATTTCTCTGCACCGAACGTCCCGACCCTGCCGACCTCCGTCAGCGCACCAGCGAAACCGCCCAACACCAACCCCAGCCGTGGTTTACCTGCATCGTGCTTAATCCCCAAACCATTTTCGGCCTCCATTTCTTGTTTGCGTGATTTTGCGTTTGATTCCTGCACACCCTGCCAAAACTGACAACCCTGAGGCGTCTCACCGAAAAGGAACGCAGGCCCCAGCGATTTATCACGGTAAACCCGACCCTCCGAATCAATGACAAGTTGCAACTGTCTTACTGCCTCATCGTGACCCAGCACCTGTGCCACCTGGTCAAAGCACCTCATGTCTGTAGGTTTCATTTTGTATCCTCGTAAATATCATATAAAGAATTAGTGTCCATCGCGGCGTATTTAGCCACATTCCGTACTACCCACAACCGCACTTTGTCGTTACCACGCCGTGCCCACAACTGCCGAGCGCCCAGCTCCTTCAGCACCTGCCCTACTTTCACCGGTGAAAAGCCCCGTCCCTCGGTGTGCATCAAGTGTGAATACATACCGTCGCCCATCTTCAGCGTCATTGCTGCATCGCTCGCGGTCAACAGGTCAGACGCGAACGCACCGGCGCGGGCTTCAATGAATGCCTCCACAGTGTGAACCAGCGGTGTCTTAGAACTCTCCTGTATGTCCTTCAGGAACTGAGTCACTTGTGGCGGTTCTGCCGGGTTGAAATCAGTAATATCTACGCAGTTCCGTAGATACCAGATGACAGCCTCAACGCCGCCGTTCCGCATCCACGCCCATCTGTCATTCCAGTAGTCAAGCCATTCCTGCGTAACCTGACCGTCTGCACCGCGTATAGTCAGATCCGACCACACAGCATGGATCCGACGACTCGGGCCATTGCTCAGCTTGATGGGGATGGAGCTATTAGTTGTCGCCACTACGTTCACGATGTTCCGCACTTTCAGGGGTTTAATGCCTTTCTGGTTCACACGCAGGCGGTCAGGCGGTGCGGTTGCCAGTGGTTTGAGTTTAGTAGAAACGTGTGCGGCGTCCTCGCGGTTCCCCATTTCTATCTCGTTAATGTTCAGTAGTTTATTGAACATCAGGTAATCATCGAACGACCCCAACAGCTCCTCTCCGCTGATCGTCAGACTGTTCTCACCCATACCATTAATGAACGGGTATATTAAAAAATCTTTACCGCAACCTTCACCACCACCTAACAGTAAAATATGATTGATCTTGTGCTCAGGGTGCAGCAGTGTATACGCCATGAATTTCAGATGATGGTCGCGGTATTCACTCCAGCCGAGCGCGTCCCAGTGTGAAAGCCAGCGGGAAACGTCCCCCTCCACCCCCTCCATTTCACCCTCAGACGACCAGGCGTTACCGTACACCACGCCTTTCTCAGTGAAAATTCGCGGCTTCCGAGGTGCGTAGTCCAGCCGATCCACTTTCTGAACCCGACCATCCACCAGCGCCGATTTCCTGGCCTCAGCGTCCCGGTGTGCGTATGAATTCTGGAACGCTTCAGCGCTCATGAATGCACGACTGCGCCACTCGTAGAACTGATTCTGTTCTTTCACATACACAACCCCGGCATAGAAATCATCGTCAACTTTTGCCGCTGTGTACCAGGTTTCCCGTAGGTCTTTTAGGATCGTCTTTAATGCTGCCTTGCTCCACCCCATTTGATCACAGCAGACCTGATGCCAGTGCATCTGTTCCATTACGGGCAACTCTTCCACCGCTTGTAACAACTGTCCCGCCAACGCTCGCGCCTCTTGGCTACCGGTGTTCATGCGCGTGATTTGATCCACGATCATTTGCAGCCCGTCAACCGGTGCGGGTATAACCGGCGCCACTTCACCACCTGAGAAATCTGGCACTGTTGGCGTCAGATCTGCAAAACTGCGGATCGCCTTCCAGCCTGCAAACGTGCCGCCGAATCCCGGCTGCTGCTGCTCAATCACGCGCAGCAGATCCGCGCCCGTCTTCTCCTGGCAATTACCATGGTGACATTTAAAACCTATAGAGCCGTCAGAATTTGTGAACACTGCCGAACCTGAATCATCACCGCCCGTGTGCTCATCCACCCAGGGGCAGGTCACATCAAACCGTCCGTCTGAGCGCACTTCTTTAACCGTGATAATATCCGGAATGTGCAGCAACGGGTGATCACTCACAGCCGCCGCCCCATCTACTCTCGATTCTCGTCGTGCTGCTGATAGATCCACTTGAAACGGTGCGGCCAGATCCTCTAATGTCGTTCGGCGTTCAGGGTTCCAGCCGATCAACTGGCATTTAAACGGCTGTCCATCCACCAGCTTAGAGGCTTTATTATTCACGCCTTCAGGTAGTCGGACGTAGCGGGTCACGCCCTTCATGCCAGGGTCACGCCCCCCAGGTGCAAGCCCGTTAGCCACCAATCCGTCGAGTAGGTTTTCAACACGCCCACGGTCAGATTCCGGCGTGTCGAGTATATACCCCCACTGTTCAGAACCACCGGACGTTTCGAGGATCCACGCCGGTTCCGGCAGTTTCTGCGCCTCTTCAATGTCGAGCTTTTCCCGCACATCATCCAGCACAATGACAGGTGTCCGGTAATACAGGTTTTTACGCCGCCGTGCCGTGCCCTGCTCGTCTGG
Organism: Pontibacterium sp.; assembly: GCA_049599735.1. GTDB lineage: Bacteria > Pseudomonadota > Gammaproteobacteria > Pseudomonadales > Balneatricaceae > Pontibacterium. The sequence continues at coordinate 6,365 of JBMYOX010000032.1, forward strand.
GCCGAAAATACTAATGGTGAAATACTGATTGGTTTCCGGCTGCATCGGGTAACGACTGAACCAGTCGCCCCGCCACGCTCTCAGGTGTTGATCTTTTGGGATGTTACTCGGGTCGTGCTTAAAATCGGTCACATGCACAAACGCGCTGTCATCACCGAATAGTGCACGTAAAAACTGTTCATTTGTGATCATTTAAATGAAATCCCCTGTGATTCTGATATACGCACCTGGGCAATATCGAAATATTTATCGTCCAGCTCAATCCCGATGAAGTTACGCCCCGTGTTCACCGCTGCCACACCGGTAGTACCGCTGCCCATGAAAGGGTATGCGATCATTGTTGGTTTCATTTAATACTCCATTCACAGAATTGGTGTACCAGGTCTACCGCCGCCTGCATTGCTTGGTATGTTGTTTCGCGCTCTTCAATCAGCAACCCTTTGTCAGTGCGTAGTCGCAGGGTAGTGCCGCAGATGTCGCCGATGGGGAACCCGTTCAGTAACACAAACATCGGTGATTCATCACGACTGAACGTAACAGACAGCGCATTCTCACCGTCGCGGGTGCGGTATCCTAAGTCGTTACTGTCGTATTTCTCGACATAACCAGGGCGTATAGCGTCGATGATTTCACCAGTCAAAAGCTTCACCTTCAGTGAGATCCCGGGTGTGGGTAGTTTTCGGCATGAGTGCCACATTGTCGATGTTCCTGCATTTCTGATTTTTTCGGTGCGGAAAATGGTACTGATCGCAGAAGCATATCACACGTTTGTGCTCTCTTTCACGCCTGTACCAGTCCACTCTATACTCCCCACCGCAACCGCAACGCTTAACCCGTTGATAATGCTCGGGATGTTGTCTGAACGTTTTCCGAGATCCACATTTACGGCAGCGGCAGGGATACTTCATTTCATTTTCACAGGCATCAGGACGCCGACCAGTTCGAGACCACCCACCACATTATCCAGTTTCATTTTACCGTCACGCAGACTCAGGTAACCAGCGGCCACTTTTCCACCGTGTGCCTTCCTGAACGCCGCCGTCAGTTTTGAAAGCAGTTTCATATCGAACCCGATGTCATCGGTGCTTTTCGGCTCCTTCGGTAACACCTGCTCCAGGTTAGGGTATGTACAACTATCAACAACTTCAACCGGCAGCATCAACCCTTTGTGTCCGATCATGACCATACCATCGGCCACCGACATCACCAGGTCAGTTTTAGCATTGAACAACTCCAGCGCGTTAGCCAGCGAATCACGGCACAAGATCAGATCGAAATCACCAGCGATTAACCCGCACCCCTTTTTACGCAACAGCATGTGACCGTTTGTTGCCTCAATGGTCAGAATCCCGGCTTCATTCTTCACGTGTACACCGTTCAGATAGTAACGAATGTCTTCTTTAGCTGCTACGTCTAACATGCCTTTAAAAGTGTTAAAAAGTTTCATTTGAATCGTGCTCCATTGTCATACATTGACTCTAACATTTCAGTTACCAATGCTTTATTCCCGTATGTATAAAAACTCTTCGCCTTTTCTACAAACTTCTGTTTTTCAGCCTGTGTCGGTCTGAATTTCATATCACTAATATTACGGGTGAACGCTCTGTCACACTTGAGCAACCACACCTGATCTCTGTGAATCCCCAATATTTCAACAGACACCCATGAATATTTCGATAAGCACTCGCACACCGTACCAACCGGCGGAACACCTTCACCGTCCCATTCTTTGGGTTCAACCATGTCTCCCCTCACCCATCCAGTAATCGTGCTATCTAACTGTATAACATCACCACTGACACTTGTGATCACTCCAACATGACCCGCCTCATTCTTCACGTGTACACCTTCACCATCCCACTCTTTAACCAGCACTTGTTCAGTTGTCAATTCTCGTTCAAAAAGCCTTGTGCCTGCACTGTAATACAAACAACCATCATCTTTAAACCAACCAATAAATATTCTACACCCTGTGCTACTGTACGATTCTGATTTACACGCACCTGCTGCAATGAATGCGTTAACAATCGCATCATGTTGTTCTGATGTAGCGTCTTCGACGTTTACGAAGTCACCGGGTTTAAGTTTCATCTCTGCATCTCCTCGTTTAGTATCCCTCTATAATACACGTTAAACAGTGTAAAACAAGTGTATACTTTCATTTTATTATATGTATAATGAATCACATCAAATCAACAACGAGGAACGATCATGGCACAAACTACAATGGCTGTAAGGGTGGATGAACAAACACTGGAGACATTTAAACAGCACTGCGCTGAAAAACTGGGCACTGATTACTACGACATCATCCGTGACGTGCTGGTGGCACTGCCACAGGGTCGTGTCACCATCGCACTGACAGACGAACAACGCGCAGCAAAAGAGGGATTGTATAAATGAATGATTTTAAAATCGCAGCAGAAGCACTGAAGACGCTGTACAGCATCGACAACCTGCCGACCGGCATCCGTGACCATTTGACCGCTGCAATCTGTGAGGCTGTCACAAATATGCAGATTGCACACACACTGGACACCGCAGTCACTGAGGCAATCAGCGGTGAAGAGCTGTTGCAACGTTTCGATAAAAAACTGGCTGACATCAGTGCTCCTGCTCCTGCTCCTGCTCCTGCTCCGGCTGCTCCTGCTCCGGCTCCTGCTCCGGCTCCGGCTGCTCCGGCTCCGGCTCCGGCTGCTCCTGCTCCTGCTCCTGCTCCTGCTCCTGCTCCTGCTCCTGCTCCGGCTGCTCCTGCTCCGGCTGCTCCTGCTCCGGCTGCTCCTGCTCCGGCTCCTGCTCCGGCCCTCGACGCTGTACAGGTCGAGGCGGCGCTGTCTGCTAAATGTGCGGCGCTGATGACAGCAGGAAAGACGCAAGATGATGCAGTGGCGATGATTATGGGTGTGCTGTCTGCGCATGATGTCGCGGGTGTGCGTGAACTGAAACCCGAGCACTATCAGTCTGTACTTACTCAGACAGAGGCGCTCTCGTGAGCGCCCACGCACGACTAGGGCCCAGCAACCACCGCTGGCCTCACTGCCCTGGTTCAGTACGTGAGGAGGTTGTTTATCCCGATGTAAGCGGTGACGCAGCGATTGACGGCACCGGTTCACATCTGCTGCTTGAAATGTGTGTCGAGCAGGGTCGAGCAGCAGATGATTTCACTGGTGAAACAATCGGCACAGGTCACCGTGACAAACCGGGTGGTTGGTCGGTGAAACCTGACCGCGCTGAACGTGTGCAGATGTGCCTGGACTACATCAGGCGGCGTAACGATGAATTACTGTCACAGTTCCCAGATGTTGAAATAATCATCGAAACCGAAACACGCGCAGATCCTGGCGGCATGTTCGGACGCACCGATTGGTGGGGTACTGTCGATATTACTATCACAGTAATGCAAGACGACAATTGTTTGTTTGTTGAAGTGATCGACTACAAAGACGGGCGGATTTTCGTACCCGCTGAAGGTAACAGCCAGCTAATCAGCTACATGGGTGGTAAACTGCGTCCTTTCATAGCGTCCGGGCCTGATCAAGTGCGCCCGTTCAAACCTGAAAAAGTGGGCGCGTGTCGAATGACGATCGTACAGCCGAAATCACAGACACCAGTCCGATACTGGGACACGTCACCGGGGGTTGTGTTGTCGCGATTATATGCGCTGGCTCGCGCAGCACATGAGACAGACAAACCCGACGCACCCCTGGCGGCAGGTGATCATTGTAAATGGTGCAAGCACGAAAAATGCACAGAGAAATTAAAGGAGGCACAGACCGTCATGACTGACATCATCACTACAGACGGCACACTGTTTGAACAAGTGCAGGCTGCAATTGCTGACCCTGCATCATTGACCGCTGAACAGCTCGCACAACTGGCAGACGCACGGGAACCACTGGAGGCCGCGTTTGACGCTGTGAATACTGAAATTGAGCGCCGAATTGCTGAAGGGGTGGACGTTCCAGGTTACGCAATGAAACCGGGCCGTGGTTCTAAAAAATGGGCGCTGGATGAAGAGGAGATCGCTAAAAAACTACGATCTCGCAAGCTGACCAACGCTGACATTTTCCCGCCCAAACTCGCTTCACCGGCTCAGATTCTGAAGTCCGAAAAACTGGACGCAAAACAGCGCGAACGTCTGGAAAAAGACCTAATCACCGTGATCGCTGGTAAAGAAAAACTAACGCGAGTACGTCAGAAGGTCGAAAAAGACCCTTCCACTTTGTTTAATGATGTAGTACCATCGTCTAACAAAATTTCATTCATGTAAGAGGCTCAATCATGCAACTCACTATTCAAAACGTTATAATGTCATATCCTACACTGTTTGAACCTCGTTCAGTAAACCCTGGTGACGACCCTAAATTCGGCGTTGTTGGTTTGATTCTGAAAACTGACCCACAAGTTGCGCAGATCCAGGCGGTAATTGAACAAGAAAAGGCGAACGGCTGGCCTTCCGGCTTCCCTGCTTCCGGCAACACGTTTCTCAAGGATTCTGTGCAACACCCTGGTTATTGTGAAATCCGCACAAGTGCTAAAGCAGATCAAACCCCGGCAGTTGTTGACATGACGTGTAAGCCGGTCATGGATCGCGGTAAAGTGTTCGCTGGCGGCATCGCCCACCTCAGCGTTAATACGTTTTGCTATAATCAAACGGTCAATAAAGGCGTGAGCGCAGGTCTGAACGGTGTAATGATCACGGGTGGAGAAGGCCCACTTGGTCGCCTGGATGGTCGCCCCACTGCTGAGAGCATGTTTGCAGGGGTCGGCGGTTCAGCACCAGCACCAGCATCAGCACCAGCACCAGCACCAGCACCAGCACCAGCACCAGCACCAGCACCAGCAGGTTTGACGATGACAGCCGCTGCCGCCGGGGTGACATATGACGCATATAAAGCGCAGGGCTGGACAGATGAACAACTGATCGCCAACGGTCTAGCAGTTTAATCTAACCGCCGGGGTGTTGCGCCCCGGCCTTTTGAGGGTTTGAATTATGAACAAAATCGAATGGAACGGTGGGGAATGTCCCGTCCCCAATGGTACAGATATTACTATTTTTTTCCGCAATGGCTACATGTGTCGTGATCGTGAGCCGCAGGATTGGTGGTGGTCGCATAACAATGATGTTTGTGACATCGTCGCCTACATTAATCACGATGATTCTAATATAGGGAGCACGGGTAAATGAACAAAACCGAATGGAACGGTGGAGAATGTCCGGTGCCTGCTGGTACTGATGTGACGGTATTTTTCCGCGTAGGGAAACATTTACGCGATAGTGTGCCGGAAGGCTGGGATTGGTCGCATGATGACAACACAGCAGACATTGTTGCGTATATCAACCACGACACCGCCCCCGCGCTGCAAGTGCAGCTCAACCACCCAGCAGCTCAACCACCAGCGGCGGCAACCCCCGGCAGTGCTGGACTGGATCTGTACAGCGTCGAAGATGTCACGCTCTGGCCTGGTCAGTTTGTGTGTATTGACACCGGTTGCATTGTAGCAGTGCCGGACGGTCACGCCGGTCTGATTTGGCCCCGTAGTGGTCTGGCAGTGAAACACGGAATAGACACACTGGCGGGGGTGATAGACTCTGATTATCGTCAGAATGTCAAGGTCGCATTGATTAATCACAGCAGCGCGACGTATCAGATTAAAGCCGGTGACCGCATCGCTCAGATGCTGATACAGAAGGTCGAGACCGGCGCGGTTGTTGTTGAGAAGATAAGCAGCTCAGACCGTGGCGGTTTCGGGAGTACTGGGAAATAACAGCATTCAAGCCCCTTCACCGGGGCTTTTTATTTATGGATTTATTTATGGATTTTTTCTTCGGTGTTACAACGGGTGTCATTGACTACGACATCGAGACGTATCCTAACGTTTTCACGTTCACAGCAATCCACAACAACGGGCGGGAATGGTATTTTGAGATCAGCGACCGGTGCAGCGACCTCACCGATTTATGCCGATTTATCGACACGTTAGCAACCCAGGGCTGCACAATGTCCGGTTATAATAACATCGGTTTTGATTACCCGGTGATCCATTTTATCTACAAATGCCGACACGCGCGAATCAGTGCCGCTTCTATTTATGATAAAGCGATGTCCATCATCAAAGCGCCGCAAAATATGCGTTTTGCAAATATTGTATGGGAGTCGGACTGGCTCGTTCCTCAACTAGATCTGTATAAAATTCATCATTTCGACAATGCTGCAAAAGCAACAAGTTTGAAGGTTTTAGAGTTCAACATGCGTTCAGACAGTGTTGAAGACCTGCCGTTTGACGTGGGTCTGCACCTTGATCCTAATCAGATAGAGATACTGAAACAGTACAACCGGCATGATGTTATTCAGACGCAACAGTTCAGGGGCCACACTGCTGATCAGATCCGTTTCAGACACGAACTCAGCGCGAAATATGACCGTAATTTTTTGAATCATAACGACACGAAAATCGGGAAAGATTTCTTCATAATGAAACTTGAAGAAGCTGATCCCGGTTGCTGTTATAAGAAAATCAACGGAAAACGGCACATCCAGCAAACACCACGGGATTCAATCGCCCTGGGTGACGTGATTCTGCCTTATGTCGCATTCGAGCAACCGGAATTTAATAGAGTGTTGCAGTGGTTCAGAGATCGAGTGATAACAGAGACAAAAGGAAGCATTAAAGACCTGTCGTGTGTCGTCGGCGGTTTCCAGTTTGATTTCGGCACCGGGGGGATCCACGGGTCTGTAGAGTCGCAAACAGTCAGCTCAGATGATGAATACATTATCGAGGACTGGGACGTGGCAAGTTATTATCCTAATCTGGCTATCAGCAATGGTTTCCACCCCGAACACCTGGGGGATACATTCTGCACTATTTACAAAGACGTGTATGAGCAGCGCAAAAGTTATACCAAAGGCACGTCTGAAAACGCGATGTTGAAACTGGCTCTTAACGGTGTCTACGGTGATAGCAACAATCAATACAGCCCGTTCTACGACCCGAAGTACACCATGGCTATCACTATCAACGGCCAGTTGCTGCTCTGCATGTTAGCTGAACAATTGATGAAATTAGACAGTTTGGAAATGATTCAGATCAACACCGATGGTCTAACAGTGCGCTACCCACGAGCGTATCAGAAATGGGTGCATGACATAGCGCGATGGTGGGAACAACTGACCGGGCTTGAGCTGGAGGACGCTGTTTACAGTCGCATGATGATACGCGATGTAAATAATTACATATCTGAATATGAGGGTGGGGATCTCAAACGAAAAGGCGCTTACGAGTATGATCTGGGTTGGCATCAGAACCACAGCGCCCTGGTCGTACCGCGAGCTGCTGAGGCTGCACTAGTGCACGGTGTAGACATTCGCGAGTTTATCGAGTCACACCAGGACATCTATGATTTCATGCTGAGAACCAAAGTCCCCCGGTCTTCGTCGCTGGAGTGGGGTGGTGATCAAGTCGCTAATATTGTGCGCTATTACATCAGCACGGACGGTAAACCGCTGGAAAAAGTCATGCCACCGGCAGGCCCACCGGGGGAGTACAAACGTGCCAATAAGTTGACAGATCAATATTTTAACAGCGTTATTGCTGAGATCGGCGCGGGTGTCTGGGATGAACGGGTACATACTAAAAACCGCTCAAAATACGAGGAACGCCGTTCGGGTGTGAACACCGGGTATCTGACAACCCTGGCTAATCGTATGAATGCTGAGTTCGATCCTGAAAATATTAATTTCGATTGGTACGTAAAAGAAGCTGAAAAGCTGGTCAAGCCGTGTTACACTGTTTAACAGTATCAGAGAAGGAGGGTCTAATCAGTGACGCACCCAGAGAGAAAGATTTACAAAAAAGCGATGAGCGACATCGTGTTCTGTGAACGAGTGAGACGTTCAGGCATCATTGTGCCATTCTATTTCACAGAAGATGACGACAAAATAGCGTTTGTCAACATGTATAAAGGGTGGTTGTTACACTGTCCCGAACCGAAGGGGAATTAAGTGGGTATCAGAGAGAACAAAATTGAACGGTTGTTAGACGCTGAATTCATCAAACGCGACGGGATTACTCGGAAGTGGGTCAGCCCAGGCCGCGACGGTGTGCCAGACCGGATATGTATACTGGACGGGCGCGTCTGGTTTGTTGAGGTCAAGACCACATCAGGTACGATCAGCGTCGCACAATACCGGGAGCACTGCCGTCTACTAGATGCTGGTGCACAGGTCTGGACGGTCTACGGTGAACAGGGTGTAATTGAATTAATGAAGGAGGTTGACAAATGAACGATATCACAGTAGGAAAAGCGACAATTTGTTTCAGTGAACGTGAGCGTATGTGGATACTACCCGGTGGTCGTTACGTTTTCTACCGCACCCGAGCCACTGCATGCGCTAAAAAACTAAATGAGCTGATGAAATGAATGTTTTAAGTCTGTTTGACGGTATGAGTTGTGGGCGTATTGCGTTAGATCGCGCAGGTGTTCATGTTGATAATTATTACGCTGCTGAGGTTGATAAGTACGCTATCACTGTCACGTCAGCAAACTGGCCCGGCACCGTGCAGCTTGGCGACGTGACAAAATGGCGGGAGTGGTGTATTGATTGGGGTAGTATTGATTTGTTGATCGGTGGTTCACCGTGTCAAGGTTTCAGTTCAGCAGGGAAACAGTTAGCGTTTGATGACCCTCGTTCTAAACTGTTTTTCGTCTATGTTGACATTCTGAATCACATCAGAACGCTAAATCCCGGTGTTAAATTCATGCTCGAAAATGTCAAAATGAAACGTGAGCATCTGGACATTATTAGTGATTATTTGGGTGTTGAACCCGTTTTCATTAACAGCGCGTTGGTCAGCGCACAGAATCGTCAACGTTACTATTGGGCAAACTGGGAGTTCAAACAACCTGTTGACAAGGGTTTAGTTTTGAGTGATGTTTTAGAGGCATCCGGTGAAGGTGTTGATAATCGAGGTCAGCGGACTATGGTGGTTCGTTTCAACAGTAGAATAAAGGGTGTGACTGAAAACGGTAGAGGATATAGATACCATAAGGGTGACAAGGCGAAATCGGGGGTTAGCGAATTGGGTCGAATACTCAAACCGAGTGCCGACTATTCCGATGCACTGACAACAAGTCACGCCCCAAAACTTGCAGTTAATAGCGACACTGCAAACCTGCACTACCGCAAACTAACACCGACCGAGTGTGAACGCTTACAGACTGTCCCCGACAACTACACAGCACACGTTAGTAACACTCAACGGTATAAAATGCTGGGTAACGGATGGACGGTTGACGTCATCGCCCACATTTTCGAGGCAATGAAATGCTGAATCCTGAACAGCTGCACGACGGTCAGCAGGAGGCTGTCGCCCACATGCTGGAGCACGACGGATCCATGCTCTGGCTCGGGATGGGCAGCGGCAAAACTATTGTGACACTAACGTCAATCATCGAGCGCATGAAAGCCGGACAGGTTCAGAAGGTGCTGATCTGGGGGCCTCTCCGGGTCGTACAGGCAGTGTGGGCACGTGAGGCGCGGAAGTGGTCACACACTCAGCATCTACGGTGCAGTCTGATTCACGGCAACAGACAGCAGCGCCGCCGGGCATTATTTGCTGATGCTGATATTTATCTCTGCAACTATGAAAACATGAACTGGTTGACTGAGGAACTGATGCACTACTACATCAGTCAGGATAAACCGCTTCCTTTTCAGATGTGCGTCTATGATGAAGTGTCTAAACTGAAGAACGCTAACACCGCGCGGATGAACGGGGGCAAGCGTGACCGCCAGGGGCGGGAAGTTAAGCTCATCGGCTGGCGGAAAATCATACCCCACGTCCCCTACGCTGTTGGTCTGACCGGCACCCCTGCATCTAATGGATACCTGGATCTGCATGGACAGTATCTGGCAGTTGACGGTGGGGAACGACTGGGTGAATACATCACGCACTTTAAAGACAATTATTTCCAGTCCGATTATCAGGGCTGGACGTATACACCGACTGAGACCGGGAAAGCACTAATTGAGGAAAAAATCAGCGACATCACGATCAAACAGGATAGTAAACATCAGTCCCGAATCACTGAGACAAATCTGATGGTGGATCTCCCGCCGAAGGCCCGAAAAGCCTACGATGAAATGGAAGATTTAATGTTCACGCAGTTAGATAGCGGTGTGGATTTAGAGGTTTTCAGCGCGTCCAGCGTCTCTAATAAACTGCTGCAAATGATCAACGGTAGTCCGTACCTCAGCGTCGAGTCGTCAGAGTATGAGGAGCTGCACAACGCGAAACTGGACGCGCTGGGGTCGGTGTTAGAGGAGGCTGCTGGTTCACCGGTGCTGTGCAGCTACTCGTTCAGAAGCGATGCTGAACGCATCATGAAGCGGTTTAAGAAGTATAAGCCGGTGAACATGACAGCGACAAAAGGCCGCGACACTGAAAAAGTGATAGATCAATGGTGTAAAGGCAACATCCGCTTGATGATCGGCCACCCTGCAAGCATAGGCCATGGTATCGACGGTCTGCAAACGTCCGGTCACATCATTGTGTGGTTCGGCCTGAACTGGAGCCTTGAGCTGTACGAGCAACTAAACGCCAGGATTGACAGACAGGGTCAGACCGAACCCGTGCAACTTATCCGCATACTGGGGAATGACACCGTAGATTTAGCAGTAGCTCAGAAACTAATGCAAAAGGCAGATGATCAAGAGGGTTTGAAACACGCGCTACAATGCTATCGAGACGGCCTGATTACTAACGACCTGAAAATTAATTTCTGGTAACTGTTGCATTCTGTGTAACAGCGTTATATACTGGCTTCATCAAATCAACGAACAGAAGGAATACAGAAATGAATACTTATGACTTTGGTGTTACTACTCTTGAAGGTGTTGTTGAAAGTATCAATGAATCACCGGTTCAGGGCTTTGAAGACGTGAAGGCGGAATTCAAGGCCGCTTCCTACGCCTACGATGCCGCAGATGAAGCGGGTTATGGTTGCAGTGTTGAGAACATCGAAGCACACCTTGATATTCTTGTAGCCGCCGGTGCAGTGTTCGACTATAAAGAAGCGGTTCGGATTTCCCAGGAATAAACACGAGAGACGCTGCTGCATTCTGTGCAGCAGCGTAAACACTGGTTAGATTGTAAATGTAAGAAAATTAAGGATTTTATGAAATGAACGAGCTTAAAGTAGCAGATGAATGGGACGACGACGACGAACTTGAGTTCGAAACGTCGCAGGAATTCACATGGTTAACCCGCGCAGAAGTTGAAGGACTGCGCGACCATCTTACTGAAATGTTGAAATATGAAAAATAAAGCCCTGATTGTAGGTGCAGCCTTGCTCGTGTTGTTGGGTTTTGTGCGCATTGTGTTTCCGTCATCGGATGTTGAACCATTCTACAATAACGTGATGATCGGGTTCGATTACACGATGGCACTGCTGATGGTGATACTCGCTAAAGAAGTGAAGAAGTGAATGGATGCTAAAAGACCCCGGTTAAGGGGTCTTTCTTCTATGCGACTCAAGCAAGCCGCCACCGAAGTAGAAGCCGATGATCGCGGCCACAATCTCCCCGACCCAGAACGCCCCCATCAGATCCAGAAAGCCTTTAACATCTCCCCCGGTGAACCACAACCCCACACCGACCCAGAAAGCACAGATGTAGTTGATCGCGAACAGCACGGCAAGGTATCTCTGAGCCACTTTGAACGGTGCATACGATTGCATCAGAGCCGTCTTAGCTTCAGATCGAGCACGGATTAGCTCAGTATCAGACGTGTGGAAAGAGTCGATTAGATCAATCCCTTTTTTAATCACATCACCCGTACCGAATATCGTAGATAAAACACCCATCATATGCTCCCAAGCCGCATTTCCACAGACAGACGTTCAGCACGACTGCCCACTTGCCGCGCCCACTTGCTGTCCAACATTTCGTCAGCGGCTTTCATGTAATCCCGCGCTTCAACTGCTGCAATAAACCGCTTGAACCCGGATAAACGGCTGAATCCTAAGTTAAACATCATGTTTATCAGCACATGCTGGCGTGTCTGGTTCAGCGAGTCCCAACCGGTGAACATGCGTTTACATTCTGTTACTGATTCAGAGATGGCACGACTTAAAAGTTCATCTATCATCGTCGCAGGTAAGCCCCGTTCGTCAAGATTCCAGCCCACACCGATTGTCAGATACCCTGCGCTACACCGGTAAGGCTTGGAACGATAACCCTCGTCCCGCTCAAGTGCGGCTCTTAATAATGTTAGATCCATTACAATTTACTCCTGATAATTGAGTTAGCTATGGCCCGGATTGACTGCGACCCCATGAAACCGATAAACCCACCACAGGCCAAGTACCAGTTCTGATCGAACCCGAGCGCGTTCAGGGCACTGCCTGCTGCCACGGTGAGCGCCCCACAGATCAGACTTTCAAGTACAATCCTGGTGAAACTGGTTTCCTGCCGGTCATATACGACTCGCATTGCTGACATCACAACCGCCATAATCAACCCCCCGAACCAGGGGGGTATATCCTGCAAAATCCTTTCCATAACATGAACCGCTGCAAATTAAAACGATAGTTTACCATATCACACAACAATCACGTTATTAATGATGATGCAAGTGGGCGCTACTGATAGAAACAATGCGCCGATTTGATCGCCTCTAGGGTTCCCGTTCAGATCATACGAAATGTAAGGGTCACTGAGTGCATGATTCAGTAATACAGACCCTACACCAGGTATATAATCACCGTTACCCGCGCCGCCGCCGTCAGATGACTGTTCGTCAGTGTAACCCATATCCCCGAAGACCTGATCTCGCGCGGTGACAAAATCGGTGTTACACCCGTCATAATCGTTTACAAAATCGGAAGACGCCGTCCCGTCGTATCTGTTGTCCCTGTAACCCACACCGTTCACTTGTGGCCAGTTACCGACCCGCCCGCCGTCCCTGCCGTCCACGGGATGAGGGAACGTATCTGATTTTATGTTATATGACTGGAATGAATTGCCTACAACCCAAACACTCGTTCTGTGAACAGCAGTTGAACCAGCATCATTGTAAAACAGATTACAACGTGAACCTGCCACGGTGTTGTGAGCTAGTATCACGTTGTCCAGTTCACCCGTTGACCCATCGCCCGCAATCCAGAACGCCGGGCCGGACGTTGTGATAGATTTGTGTTCTGTGACGTTACCGATAACCGACGTGTTGAACACTCTGTAACCACTAGCTCCAAGAAACAGACACGTATTATTGGTGCCTGCTGCGACCATACCCATCAAACGGTTGTGTTCAAACATCGAGTTGTCACTATTACCCAAGGGGTTGCCCGTTGACGCTGAGCCGAATTTCATTCTATCGGCTACACCATCACACGCCACAACAGTCAACCATGCTGCCGATTTAAAATCACCGATGATGGTGCAACTTGTGAAACTGTACGCTATCCGAGAAGAGGAAAATTCCACATAGTCATCGACACCCAAACCGGTGCAACCCACAAACCAACACCCTTTTGATTTGTAACCCAGACCTACAACAGGGGTTGCAGTGTTTGAGAATGAACAATCCTTAAAAAACACCATATTATCCCCGTTCCCACCATCCAGCCAACCGTTCCCGCCGCTGTACGACACTGATAAATCCCTGTAAATCAGACGTTTTGTGTTGTATACACGAAACGAGCCGGAGCGATTCAGTGTTACCGATGCTGCCGCCGGATGTTTAGCAACTTCAACAGCATAACCCAGCACCGTTGCCGATGGGTTTAATCCGAGAATGTCATGGGTGCCGTCGTTGCAGTATATGACAGTAGCACCATCGCCAAGCGCCCCGCCAACTGTTAAATAAGGCGAAGCCTCAGCGGTCGCCAGTGTAGCAGACACCACGCCGGAAGCGTCCACACCAGCCACGTCCACAACTGCGTATTGTTTCAACGCGCCTGTTTTGTCACAGTGGCACGTTATCTGAGTCAACCCACGCACAGTATCATTAACATCAGTGTTAACACTGGTGTCTAGAACAGAATCAGCATCACCGACAATCGGGTAGGCGATGGCGTTCAATGCAATCTCTTCACCCTGGCTGAACCCGGCAATGGGTACAGGCATGCTGTACGCCTCGTGATACAGTCCGTTCTGCTCTGGCCCTTGTCGTGTGATAGATGTTTGAGTAGATGCCTGGACGTGTGAGCTGACAGACCCTGTAGCTGACATTACAACGGCTGCAATATTGAACCCGTGACGCGCACGAAAACCGATCTTAAAATCAGACTCAACACGGGAGAATAGCGGCGTGTTAGCCCAGTCCCACTGACCAATCACTTTCGGGTAGTCTAAAGTCGAGTTGTTTGTGACCGTCAACCCTGCTACCGCATCGGTGCTGCCTGCTGTGATTGTCGCCCAACCTGCGCCGATTGTAGCCACTGGATCTGAACCGGACGTACCCACACCGCCGTTTTTATCGTCGTCATACACACGGTCAGACAGTGCAATGCGTACAACAATATCTGAACCAGAATCCACCTCGTCTAACAACAGTTCATTAGGGTGGGGCTGTCGTACTGTTTTCGTTCCTGTTACCGTCCGCTGAACTGTACCGAGCACCCCAGCAGCGTTGTAGCCCTCAGATGTGACTAATAAAGAAAAGTCGCTGAAATCGTAAGTGATATTGCCCTGTTCACCGGCCCATCCCGCTATTGTCGCGTAGGCTGACCACCCATCTGTGCTGATGTTTAATGCTGTAATTGTTGCCATTATCCGCAGATCTCCATGTTATAGTTGCCCGGCGCGACTGTACCGCACACAGCCTTCAGTTTAGTATCACTGATCACGTTCACCGACGTGGCGGGTATACTGTTAATCGTGACGCTGTTGGGGTTTAGCGCGGTGAATCCACCGGGTGCATAATTAACAGTGAACTCTATCCCGGATTCCACACTACCGCCGCTCTCTGTAACAGTGTATAAAGGCGTGGCGTCTGCTACAAAATCAACGCTGGTATTATCAGTGTTTACACTGATTAACGCCGGTACAGCTTCAGGAATACCGCCCTCGCAGATCTCCATGCTATAGTTACCGGGCGCTACCGTACCACACACAGCCGTCAGTTTAGTATCACTGATAACGCTAACAGACGAAGCCGATACACCGCCGATTGTGACAGACACGGGAGCCAATGCCAACAACCCGCCAGGGGCGTAATCAACGGTGAACAGTGTTGAGGATGTCACTGTTCCGCCGCTCTCTGTGACAGTGTATGCAAGCCCGGAGCGTGGGAACGCCGGAGCGCCCACCACTCGCCTCAGATGCTGAGGCTGCCATAGGAATTTCATGATTCAGATACCACAAGAGTCACCGCCTCAGTGCTGTATGCGTACAGATCACCGGCTACATTGTTGCGAGCGATAGACCAGCCTGGGGTTACAGTGTGCCAGTTGATCGCGCCGTAAGTCGGGGTTGATGCTGCAAAAAGCACCTGCACATTACAGCTAGATGGGTTCTCAGCGATGAAATCGGCCGCACTGGTGACCAGTGTCACCGTATCGGCCGGTACAGTTACGTTTACAGTTGCCATTATTCAATTCCTCTGTTAGTTAGTTGGTAGTATATCACTTAACATCTAGCCCATAAATCACACGGGAACTGATGATCCGGTCAGGTGTGACACACCCGTTCAATCGGTTGATAGTGTAAATGTTTGATTCAAAACTGGAGGCTTCAACAAAGTCAACAGAAACGATCACATCCGATGATGTCAATGCGCAGTGAACAGGCTGTCCGTCAGTCACCGCTGGGAACGTGTAGTTTTCGGTGCGTGTGTAAGATGCACCGGGTTCTGTGATTGTGTAAACGTTTATGTAGTATGTATACACAGGTGTGTCGCGGACAGCATACATCGCAACAACACCGTTAGCGTTCGCATCCACGACCAGCCATTCCCCTGTAATACTGTCAACAACGGTGACCATCCTTGTCTGAGTGTCGAACGTTTTCAGACTGATGTTAAACCCCCCTGTCGGCTGTGCGTAGAATAAAACCCCTTCATGAATGTCTTTAATGTGATTGTGGTATCGGATGTCGGGGTCTGTCTGAGGAACTGTGTGCATCAATGTGCGATTCGTGAAACCGGGCATATCATAACGTAAAATCTGTGTTGCAGTGTCGTAGTCTATGAAATATGCGTGATCACCCTCTATCTGCATGTCTCCGATGTTCACGCCGAGGTTATATGATGTGTCATCGTCTCGGATAACGATACTGTGCTGATTGAGACCTTGCAGGTATTGAGGTATAGCGTACCAATGACCCTCGTAATAATCTGCACTAAATGCCGCCCAGAGATACCCACCCGTGCTAGTTATGTGTGTTGTCGATGTTGTTGCAAACGTGTCAGTATTTACAGTTTCACAAATCGTCAACACGTCAGGCAGATCGAACGAGCCTCTGAATAAATACAACTTCTCATAACACGGTTGAGGCTCTGACACAAATCCTATCACCCGTGGATCTGTCTGATCCTGACCGCCGAACTCAACTAGCACAGAATCACCATCGGTGAACGCTGCACCGTCGCAGTCCATATACTCAATCGGTACACCTGAGACCACACCGCTGATATTAATGTCAACCCCGCCGTATCTGCTGCTGACCGAATCCAGCGTGACCGTCATGTCTGCATCAGTGACATTCGAAGCAGTGCCGGTACGGTGTGTTTTGAGCGATTTCTGAACCAGAGGCATCACAGCACGGTTAAAAAATGAACCGGCAGGGGTGTTTCCGGCTTCTTTCTGCAAGTATCCATGCACAGCAGGATCATAGACAGCGCCCTGCATGTCCACACCCCCAGGCACTAACACGGGTTGACCGTTCGGCTCTGAAGCAGGCCAGACCAGGCCCAGCCGCGAATCTGCGCCGTATTCCGTGTTATAGTCTGCACTCCACACTGTTTCCGTCCGTGTCGTGTCTTTGAGAGGTGTTAACAGATCCACTCGTTGCTGCGCTGCTGTCTGATTGAGTGTGAAAAAACCGATCTGTCGATTATTCAGATTCACCGATGCGTTAACGTTCATCAGTTCAGCGTTTTTAACGTTGATCTCTTTATACTTGTCAAGCAGCTCTTGACCGTCCAGCGTCAAGGCTTCACTTCTGAGTGTGTCCAGTTCAGCAGTTAGCGCGGTGATCTGCGTCTGTAGTGCCGTATTGCTGGCGTTCAGCTCGTCTATCTTCTGTTGAGTGACTGCAACCCGGTCAAGTAGCGCGGTGATCTGCTGCTCCAGCCGCGACTTGTCATAAACTACTTCTACCGTGTACTGGCCTTCACCGAGGTTGCCCGTTATAACTGCCTGCCCCATTAGCTTGATACCTCAAAAGTGCGTGTTTCAGGGGTGATAGTGTAGACGGTTGAGACCACAACGAACGCCCCTGATTCCTCTGAATTCACCGTGTCACCGATGCGGATTAGCGGATCAAAACTGCACCGCACCCGCTCAGTTGTCCCGCTGCTGTAGTAGCTGCTGCCGGATAACGCTATCTCTCTATCACCGCCTGCCGCTGGTGTGAACGTGCCGGACAGTGTGACCGACGCGCTACTACTGCCCAGGTTGCTCCTGACAGTTAAATCGTCAGTTGTGTATGCTATCGTTTCAGATCTGAACCCACCCCGGTCTAACACGTAGAACAGCGACATAGAACCACCTGAACGTGCGTTAATGTCCAACGCCTGCGCGTATTCGGGTATATTCGCCTCCAGGTACGCTGTGCCGCCCTCGCTCTGCCGGACTGTGAAACTACTCATGGGTACACGGATAGACGGGAGCGTGTCGTGGTCGATCTGGAGAATATACAGCTCGCGTTCGTAAGTGCTGGCGGCGCTCAGATACCCGGTGTCGGCCCGGACTGCCACTGCTGCACCGGTTGTGAATACCGCGCGGTCTATGCCGTGGTGGTACTCTATGTTGAGCGTCCAACTGTTAAGCGTTCCCTCGTCATATTCCCATTGATCGTAGACGTGCAGCGTCCAGTCACCGACCACAGATTCACCGTTAAAAAGTGCTGTGGAGCCTGCTAAATCGTTCGGATAGAACACTGTGCCGGACGGGCTGGTCAGTGCCAGCACTATATCACTACTGTATGGGTGGGTGACAGACGTGTCAACAGACACACCGAGAATCTCCCCGTCAACCGACACGTTGACAGTGGACGTGATGCCCGTAAGGTCGTTATCAGGGATTATCAGACCCACTGATTTCGTGCTGTCGTATGTCAGACGTTCAAGCTGCCGGGCCTGAATTAACGTTGAAACTGAATCAGTGGTGAATGACAGCGCCGCCGCCTGTTCTACTGACAGTGCACTAACATCGGCGTGCGTATTGTCAGTGGTGAATGACAGTTCGCCTGCTGCGTGGGCGGCGGTGAACTCAGTAGCAGTGCCGCCAGTGGTGAATGACAGTTCGCCTGCTGCGTGGGCGGCGTCAATGCTGACCACTGACGCAGTGGTGAGAAATCGCAGTTCATCCGATAATGTCCACTCATGAATGTAAAACGATGAATCCGAACCAGAGCTTAACAGATTTGCGCCGGTGAACACCAGGCCAATGGGTACAACTGGTGCCGCGAAACTGTCTAAAATAGTGCTGCTGACACCATCGTGAATGTATATCGAGCTGGTTGTAACGTCACAACTAATCAGATTAGTCCCGTCGAACGCAGTACCGAAGGGTCGTCCACCCGGTGCCGTGAAACTGTCTAAAATAGTGCTGCTGACACCGTCGTGAACGTATATTGAACCGTACCAATAATCACAACTAATCAGATTAAGTCCGTCGAACGTCAGACCCGTGGGGAATACACCCGGTGCCGTGAAGCTGTCTAAAATAGTGCTGCTGACACCGTCGTGAATGTAGATTAATCGCGCGGACGTGTCGACACTAATCAGATTCACACCGTCGAACGTCAGACCTCTTATCTCTGCCGATGGTGCTGCGAAACTACCTAAAATAGTACTGCTGACACCGTCGTGCACGTATATCAGGTCTGCCGTGTAATCACAACTGATTAGATTAGTCCCATCGAATGCAACAGCGTCCGAGCTACCGCCGGGGGCCGCGAAACTGCTTAGAACGTCCCCGACGGCCATCTTATGCGTTTCCTTCAGTGATTACGGCAGATGTGATTTGTATAGGGCCACCAATGGTGATCGACGTTGTGCTAATCTCAACAGACGCACCGGAACCGATAGCGCCCACGTCCAGATCCATTACTGTTAGACCATTGCTGTCTGCGATACGCGCCCATGTTGCCACACCTGTTGCATCTGCACTGCTGTCCTGTGTGATCGCGTCGAACGTAAACACACCGTTAGTCACTGTCCCAACTGGATCCGAGCAAGTCAGCGTACCCAGCAGGACTTCAGTAGTGACAGCGGTTGCCGGGGTGGCCGGTTGTGTGCCGGTGTAGAATTTAATCGTACCAGGGCCTGCACCTGCGTCGATAGCAGTTAGTAGGCTGGTGGCTCGCGCTGTGCGTATTGCTGTAGAGAATCTTGCTGGCATTGTGTAACCTCAAACAGGTAATAGTTGAATATTGATTGTGTCGGTGTTATGCGTAACGTCCATCGCGCCGCATGTGTAGAACCCCTGGTTGCAGCTCAGCGTCACCCGGTTGTGGTAGCGTTGTAGCTGGTTCAGCAGTGCATCAGCGGCGGCAGTTCGGACGATCTCCAGCGTTATTGTAGTATCAGCAACACTGAAACCACCGTCGTGAATCACTGCTTCACCGTCGAGGGTAGCAGTGCGGCTGGCTCGTCGTGGGGCCTGTATAGACAGACCCACAGGCTCCAGCCACCCAGCACCGAGGGGGTCAAACTCTTTAGAGCATAGTGATATAAAACGTTTCATCATAACCCCAGCAGAAAATCAGCGCCTTCGGAAGAGGCTTTTATATGACTCAATCTTAACACTTCGTCGAATATTAATTCCAGTGCAGGTGTGAGTCCCGCAGCTTCAACCTTAATAACAGAATCACCCTTTGACAGTGCGCGTGTGCGCTCATTCAAATATTTAGTTTGTGATTCTGTCTGTTTAATCTGTGCCGCTGTCTGCTGCTCTTGCAATTCGAACGTTTTTTGTCGCAGTTTGTTCTCAATGTCTAATTGTCTTTCTATCAACTGGAAACTGTCGTTAGACCAATGCACATCAGCGCCTAGCACACCGATAGCACCCAACGCTGAGCTGATGACATCCCCGGTGGATGTTGCAGACGTGCCGAGGTTCTCTATGATCGCCACGGCTTTTTCTGCATCAGTTTTTAACTGCTCAATGTCGAAATTGAACTGCAATTCAAGCTCTTTTATGCGCTCATTACTTGCCAGTTTCTCAAGTTCAACAGTCAATTGAGCGCTCAATTCCAGCTCTTTGAACAATACGGCTTGTGCGGCTTTTCGGGCTTGTTCTTCTTCTTTCTTACGATCCACCAGCGCCTTGGTTGCGGCGGCCTCTGCCTTCTTCGCCTGCACCAATGCTTCAGCATCGTCAGTCTTGTCGGCGAACGCCTGCTGTTTTTCGTTGAGCGTGACGGCTTCAGCGTCCGATCTGTTTAAAGTGTCTTGGGCCTGGCTCAGTAATATTAATTCTGAATTGAGACTTGCAATGTTCCTTTTCGCGTCATCGTACTCACCGCTCGTCAATTTCGCAAAAAGACCCTCAGGTGCTTCTATTTCTGATAACTCAGCGATCCGTCCCGCTATCAGCCGGATTCTGTCCTCGACACCCGTCTGACCCAATTTTTCGAACGCCTTGACAAGCTCGCTGTCTCGAATCTCGTCCTGATTCAGCATCCTGTTGAACTCTGCCGCGACATCACCCACCAGCGCCGCTACAGATGTGACAGCCGGTGCCAGTGTGACAGTCACTTCACGCGCTGCACTGTTCACCGCTGCCGCGATCTTCGACCATTCAGCGTTGAACAGCTTGGTTTTTTCCACATCGTCAGCAGTGACAACGGCACCGGCGCCCTCTGCCTCTTTCTTCAGCTCTTTTAACTTCTCCAGATTATCATCGACAAGCGGTAACAGCAGTTTAGCGTCACTAGCCAGCATTTCGAAAATGGCTATCTGCTCCTGCCTGCCCAGACCCTGCACTGCTGTTGCTATTTTCTCGAACGCTTGTTCAGGTTTCAGGCCCACGAAATCCTGAATACTGAGACCAATGACCTCAAAAGCAGCTTTAGCCTCGCCCGAATCCTCATTAATGAATTCACCGATTTTTTCAGTCAAATCAGAGAGAATATCGAACGATTTATCAGCATCCACACCCACGCGCTGTGCTGCATACTGAAAAGCCGAAAGACTTTCTGTTGTCGTACCGAGCGTGTCGGCCTGTAACGCGAGCTCTTTTATTGCCGCCGTCTGGCTCGCGAACACAGCAGCGCCGCCGGTCAGTGCAGCAGCACCGAAAGCAGCGGTCAGTCGACCAACACTGCTAACAACGCCGCCGATAGTACCGCTAACTTTATCGGAACCATCGAAAACGATTTCTATCGTGCGTACCAGGTCAGCCATTTTGTTTCATACGCTCCGATTTTTCAGTGAAATAATAACCCCATATTAGGGTTTCTACGGGTGTAAGTCGCTGCTCTGGAAAAACGTCAGGTCTAAGCTCGAAAAGCGGTTTATGCAACACTTCCGCAATTGATACTTGAGACCTGAACAGTGGATCATCCCAGAGCATTAGGGCTTTAGTTCGATCTCTGCCCCTTCACCCGTTAAACTCATGATTTTATTGAACAACTGCTTAAATTCAACAGGGAAATTGGTGCTAATCTTCAAAACCTGATCCCGTGAAAGTGCAGGCTCAACCACACCAGCGAGCACAAATTCGATCATTTTCCGCAATGCGCCCGGCACATCGTCACCTGAGATACCAGCAGCCTCTGCAATTGCTGCCGCTTTATCGTGCGGGTTGCCTGCCGTTATGCGGTTCAGTAGTTCACTGACGACCTGCTGGGAATTTGCAGATTCTTCCGCTTGTGCCAGCTCTTCAGAGTTCAGCATTTTGCAGCGGAAAATGGGTTTATCATCAAAAAACGGCTGTAATGCCGAGAGGGTTATTTCACCCTCCCGGACAGAAAACCGCGCTTGATCGAACGCAGTTGGGTTAAACATCAGATTTCCACGTCCTGTGCTTTAGACTCTGCCGACACCGTGCA
Organism: Pontibacterium sp.; assembly: GCA_049599735.1. GTDB lineage: Bacteria > Pseudomonadota > Gammaproteobacteria > Pseudomonadales > Balneatricaceae > Pontibacterium. The sequence goes on from JBMYOX010000032.1 coordinate 28,588, forward strand.
TGAGGAGCTGATAGAACCAGATGTAGGGAACGAACGAGTTACGCCGAGAATACCCTGGTACTGGATTTTTTCAGAGCGGTATTTGTTCGGCAGGAACTCAAACCACAGTGTCTGACCCTTCGCTTTCACAACCGGATCCGTCACACCGTTGCTTGTCAAGATCGTAAAAGAGCCTTGACCCAGGCTGGTGGACGTGGAATTCAACGTCCCGCCATAGAACACCTCGGACGATACACTGTAGGATTCCTCGGGCACTACTACATCAGATACACGTTGCAAGTCGCTGAAAATCGGCACGGCGTATGAGCCGTAGATAGATTTAGTCACGTCGCCGGTGTGGATCGTCGGCAGTGCTGCATCGAATTTCACCTGCCCGTTGAAATAATCCACAGTGTAAGCCGGGTAATCGTAGCGCTCCAGGTGCAGGCCCTCAGCCTGAAAAATGTCAGACGCGGCGACAGGTGCAGCAGTTGAGCCGATTAGCCGAACTTGCGCAACTTCAACAGAACCAGCGGGAATATATGGTGGGCCACCAGCCGCACCTCGTGTCTCAGTGAATGAAGTGCTGTTAGTACCTGCAATGACCGCGACAGCTCCGGCAGACGTCACCGTGATAGAGCTGATTTTATGCGTATCGGCAGCAGTGGCGCGGGTTACAGCTAAGTCAGTGCCGCCGGATACAGCAGTAGATACACCGGCTAGGTACACATTAAGCGCCGTATAATCAATAACATTGTCAGAGCCGCTTGCTGCTGCGCTTACTGTTCCGCCATTGATAACGCCGTTTGGCGTAATTGTCGCGTCAAAACCATTTTTACGGCTCCAGGGTTTAGCTGCGCCGGTGTATGTGGTTGCGTCGCCGGAATTTGTCAATGCTACTAAAGCATAAGACGTTTGCCCGGATTCCATACGCAGTAGAGCGTCGTTTGCATTTGCCATTTTTTGTACCTTAATATGTTGGTTGTTGGCATGGGTTTCCGACCAAAGTCGAATATTCAATCGTTACAGTTACTGCTAGTGCAATTTTTCGTTCACCGGGTTCTGGGTAGTCTATTTCGCTGTCTGACAACGTCATAGAATCAACCAGCCCGTTGAGCGTTGTATCAATCTGTCCTGAATCATTGTTGTAAAGTGCGGCTTCCAGCTCCCCGAGCATGGCGTTAGCGGCTTGTGAGAACTGATCACGGCTTGCTTCTTTTACATAACCGATAGTGACGGGGGCAGAGGTGTTGCGGGCACCGTACTGATCTGTTGTGTATTCCTCTGTGCCGTCCCACAGCGTCAGGAACAAAGGCTCGTCCGTGTAGACCTCACAGCGCAAAACCGGCACATCGACTAGTGTTGAAAGTCGCGCGTTCAGGGCTTGCATAATCTGTTCTTTTATAGTAATCAAAATTTGATGCCCTTCATGTCCAGATCAATTAAACGCCGCATCTCTGCAAGCGTGTCTGCCGTGGTTTTCTGCCGTGCGCCTTCGATCAAACCGGGTGTTTTGAATACAACCGTTGCAGCGCCTGGGCCTTTTTTGAATTTAGGCCAGAAGCCGGTTCGGTTCGGATTCGGTCGCCTCAAATCGTGTTCTACTGCACGACCCGCCCGACTCAGAAAAACGTGTTTGTAACGCTCGCGCCTCTGGCCTTTCCAGACTTTAAAGCTGCGTCCAGTACCTGAACGGGTGATAAATTTCTTCTTTTTACCGCTGAAACCGCCGACAAAGGTTTCTGTTTCTTTCCAGTTAAACGCGCTGTTTTTGAATTTTGCGAGTGGTGTAGATTTGCCCGTGGTGAAAACAGTAGCGTCAAATTCGCCGCCAATTGTTCGGATTTCGGTAGATGTCTGGGCGCGAATGTTGCGTTTAGTCAGTGCTAGTTTTGTAGCCACCCCATCAACGACATATTTTTGACCACGTCTAAGCCCGAATTTCAGCGCCCGGCGGACGGATTGCTTGTATTTACGCTGGAAAACCTTGATTGCATCAGCAACCTCTTTTGTCTCTGATACGTCGATCCGGATATTAGTCACGACTCACCTGCACTCTGATTATATAACCATCGTTCGAGATTTTAGCGTCAACGTGCCACAAGCCTGTGTTTGTTTGAATCGTGTCTCGTTTGCTGACCTCGGGTATCTCTGACACCAGTAATTCAGCAACATCCCTGTATACAGTGCGCGTGGTGCTCTGGTCGCCGTTCTGCTCTTCTTCTGTTTGAATATGGACATTTACACCGTTGTAGCGTGTGCCTGTGTCATGTATACGAACGTTCGCTTTCTGCCCCATCGTACGAACCGCGCGCAGTGCCGCACGACGGAATATTCTATCCGCGCTTCGGCCCGTCGTAGGTGCGTCGGGGTTGTCACCGTTACCCACTGCGCTACTGTTCACCGGTTGCTCGTTGACGGTGCTCATCGTTTAAACCACACGGACTGACATCCGGTGAACAGAGAGTACCCAACTAAGAAATAATTGAGATATTCTTTACCGTCGTCACCCCACGTCAACCCTGATATGAACATGCACATCATCGCGACAACAACTAGAAAATACGATTCAGTGTTCATTGTGTATACCTGATTATCCGGCAGTACCAGCCCCGCACCTGCACAGTACACGGGTCGTCAGACTTGACCTGAATCACTGCCGGATTGTCTCTGACCGCCTCACCCCACAGTGTCGCGGTCATCGGTGCGTTGATCGGCTGACCGTTCGGCGTTTTAAACTGCGCGTGATAGCCTGCGATAGTGTATTCATTCACGCCTTCAGACATAACAGTGCGGACGGACACCATTTGATTCTGTGACGTTGTAGTCACTATGATGTCGGGTGTTATTGTCACTGTGTCACCAGGTTCTAACTGTGACCAGTCGAACCGTTGAGTCGGCACGTCCCAGATGCTGGTCACGCCGTCGGGCATAAAATCGGTGTTAGTGAACGGCCCGGCGGCGTTGTTTGTCAGATCCGCCCAAGTGTCGGCAGGTACTGAGATTTGTAACGCGTCGGTTGCTGTGTCGTCGTAGAATACAGACCCGGAATGATGCCGCACCTCTTCGAGTGCATCGACACGCGCTGCCACTGCTGAATGGGTTGCAGCAGTGGCGCGTAGTTCTACGACATCGCCAGCAATCCATGAACGTGCGCTCGTGCTTTCCTGCGTTCGTGAAACTGTCAGATCCGCACCGTTTGCCGCCGAGACTTCTACGATCTCTGTATTAACACCATTGCTCAACGTCAGGCGGTATACGTCACCGGTTGACAGAGTCGGCAGGCCCACGGCGCTGACTACTGTCAGAGCTGTAGCGCCCTCGGTGATGGAATTCAACAACGTGGTGCTTACATTGTTAGCGTAAAGTCTGGTCATAATTGCCTCAAATCGACATACTGAAACGCCCCCACAGAGGCGTTTTATATAGCGATTATGCGTTAGTGACTTTGTGCACCACGTTCTGGGTCACGAGGAACAACGGGTTAGACTGGACTTCCAGTTTAATGCCTTTGTCACCTTCAACAGCCCACTGTTTCGCGTACAACGGGACACCCATAGTACCTACGGTCTCGTTGTAGTCAGCAGGCGCGAAACGTGCAATGAACAGATCAGAAACGCCTTCAGGGAAGGCCCAGGCTTCACCAACCGCGATAGCTGCAACACCATCCATCTGGCCGAAATACTTCTCGAACGTCACACCGCGAACGGTGATTTCGTTGTAAGAATTGCGCAGGTCACGACCCATAGATTCACGCTCTACCAGCTTCTGAAATTCAGAATGATTGGTCAACGTTGTATAGTCTGTCGGATTCATCAGCATGCGGACGCCGGTGAAGAAACGACCCTGCAAGGCATTTGCGATAGAGTCAACCAATGCGTCAATCTTAGAACCGATTTTAGTACTGGCGGTGTTCCATGCAAAACCTGTCGCGGTTTTCTGCGTCCAACCGAATGCGGCATTAATATCCAGCAGCTCAGTAGAACCGTCAGCATCCAGCACAGAACCTTTGATCGCGCCTAAACGCTGGTGTTCCCATGTTGCAGCGATGTCGTTCGCGCCCTTCATTGCAATCTGGTTAACGTATGCGCTCAGATTTTCAACCTGATTTTCAGAGCCAAACGCCAGCATACCCATGATTTCATCGGCAAGGATCGTGTCGTCTTTCTGCAAGTGCAGGGTGTTGAAAGGTACTTTTGTACGCTTATCACGCCCGATAGTTACACCGGATGCACCACGTTCTGATGCGGGAACCAGCGACAAGGTGCCGTTTGAATGTTCGATATTGAAACGAGGGCTGACCAGACCAGCAGACTGAAACAGACCTTTATCACCCAGTACCGTCTTAGGCATTGGGTTGTTGTTGATAGCGGCGGTCAGTGTACTAACTGAAAATGCGTCGCTATTAAATGCGTCTAATGATGCCATTTTAAATACTCCGGTTAGCGTACAATAACGCCGATAGCTAGAAAATCCGCAACACCGGCGGCGTCAGAACCCGTCAATGCCGCACTTGCGACCTCACAATCACGTACAATCACAACAGCGTTTTGATCGGCTGCTGATGCGTCAGTGGCTGCGTACAGGATACCGGCGGCGGTTTCGGTGCCGTCCGCTGCACCTGCGTCGTAATCGGTGTATTTACCGTTTGCAGTGATCACGCCGAGTACCTGACCTGCCGGGAAGTCGCCGCCTGTCAGCGTCACGGTCTCGCGTGAACGATGACCGTTTGATTCACTGACAATAAATTCGCCGGTTCGTCGTGCTTCTGTTTGAATTGCCATTAGTTGGCACCTCGTTGATTTAGTTTGTTGTAAATTGAAGCGGGGTTAACCGCCTTTTTAGCGTCCGAACCGGACGTTTCCTGCTGCTGAGAATTAATTTCAGCGTCTTTTTCTTTTAACTGTAATGCCAACGCCCGTACTGCATCCACGGGATCGGCTGCATATTGGGTGAGTTCTGTCAACCCTGCCGCTGCTTCAATGTCTTGTAGTGCTGAAGCGGTTACAAGCCGTGCCTGTGCCTGTGCTTCGGTGACTTTATCACGCAGCATCTGAGCCGCTAAATCACCGAGTTGTTTTGCGTCGCACATCTGAAAAACGGCATCAGCACCCAGTACCACGGGTTCGGCTTTTAAGCGTTCTGTGACTTCCATTTCTGCAAGTAACTGTTCTTCCAGACCCGCAACCTGTGCTTGTAGCGCGTTAATGTTAGCCTGTGCTGCAAACTGCGCCTTATACTGACCTTTGTCGATAGATGCTACCGCTTTCAGAGTTTCGTCCTTGTCAGTTGCAAAACCCCACTCAATCGCATCTGTCGCGGTCAGATATGTGTCGCCCTGGTCTAGCAGTGTGCGGATTTCATCAGCGTCTTTACCTGTGCCGAGGGTGTATGCATCGACGATAGCCGTCGTGACTTTCGCCATTGCGTCGGCGTTTTGCAGCATCTCCGCTTCTGTGTAGTACCCCATCATCATACCGGCGGGATTGTGTACCATCAGCGTTGAACCTACACCCATGACACGGGTATCACCGGCCATCATGATGACAGTGGCAATAGAAGCGGCCATGCCGTCAACGCGAACGTTGATTTCGGCGTTGTGGTTGCGGAGATAGTTCATAATCCGCACACCGCTTGCGACATCACCGCCGGGGCAGTTCAGCGTCAGATCAATACAGTCCAGTTCACCGAAAGATTCGATTTTATCAATAAATTCACGGGCTGTTTCTTCACCCGTCCATTCTGAAACCCAATCAGGTGCCCAGTCTGAACCGATGACTTTGTCAATCGTGACGGAGGCTTTTCGGCCTTCCGCTTGTGCTTTAAACCACGCCATTATCGGCCTCCAGGTCTTGTTTACGTTTACGTGATTTTACGTTCGATTCCTGCACACTACCCGCCCTGTAACCCCGTTTTGCTACTGCTGCATCATGAGACTCCAGATCGTTTTCTATCTCCAGAATTGTAGCGTTTACGTCCTGTGTCGGGTGGATGTGCGGCCAGCGGTGGGTGCGCCAATCCCTGCGATTAAAGTCGTCTTTGTTCAATGCGTAACCTGTTGCAGTTACAACACCGTTCAGGATCGCGGCTTCAGTGAACCACAGACCGACTTTTTCACAGATCTGGTGAATGACCAGATGATCCTGAATAGCCTCCAATTCACGGCGGTATTCCTGGATCATTGCGCGATAAATACGATCATTAACCCCAGACCAGTCGCCGGTTGTGAGCTGATACAGTGATTTACAACCCGCCGCAATAGCGTGTTGTTGCTGTTTCTGGAAATCCGCATAACCTGCGCCGGTATCGTCGCCACCGTGCAGATCCAGGCTTTCACCCATCGCGCCGACGTTGATAACACCGGGTTCTAGCGTGACATCCGGTAAACCAGCGTCATCGTTGACAGCCTCCCCGGTGATCGGGTCAAACTGCCAATCTTCCTCAGACGAATAGTCTTTTTTCAGGAAACCGGTGAAAATTGATTTAGTTTCTTTACGGACTAACTCGTTATTTTCATATTTATCATACGTTTGAGCGCGTAAAAGCGCCTGAACGATGTCCGGTTCACCGCGCACCTGCCCTGGTCGTGTCTGTGCATAATGATGAATCACATCAGCAGCCGGGACACGAACGCAGCTATTGAAAGTGGCGGTAGGTGTGTTGTCGTTCGGGTGGTTCGGGTACATCCAATACGCTACACGCTGCCCCACCCGGTTGAACTCCACACCGGCGACAACGGTGTTACCGTTCGGGCGGGTCTCGTTCAGCGTCTCGGGGACGTGATCAGGTTCTAGAACCTGAAGTTGCATAGGGATTTTACCGCCGCGACGGTAACGAACACGGATAAAAACCTCACCGGCTAAACGACGTGTGCGGCTGGCTTGCGACAGAATGCCGTGGAAATCTAAAACACCGTCGGGCGTTGCTCGTTTCGTCCAGTCGTCCCATAATGTAGACATCTGATCATTAAAAACAGAATCAGAGGACTCAAAAATAGGTTTAATACCTGCGCCGATCTCGTTTGAGACGTTGCGGGATATAGCGCGTTCGATCCAGGGGTTATTGCGGTATGCCTGCCGCGAGCGAGCGCGTAAAGTGCTGAGGGAATAGTTAAGCGCAGAATTCGGGCCGACATTCGAGGCCGCCCAGGTCTTAGACCTGCCACCGGTGCTTGCGCCTTCGTACGCTTGAGCGCGGAAAAGTGACTTCAGGCGGTCAAACATCAGCAGACGCCTTTTGATGTCAGGACACGGACACCGCGGCGACGGGCTTTAGTCGAGGGGTTTAACTCAGCCTCAATCATGCGCTTCTGACGCTGCAATTCGGAGATAGAACGGTACTGGATGGATTTTCCATCAGGCAGGGTTACACGCAGTTCACCCGTGGACAGGGCTTCTGTGATCGCGTCGAGGTCGTCCTGTGTAAACGCCATGTATCCGCCAAATTAAATACTGATATGGCGGATTGTAACCGTTTTTAAGTGGTTGTCAAGTTAATATTAACGCGCTTCAATTAAACGCTGTGCTGCTGCTAGCGCGTTGGCTTTTTTAGTTTTACTGTTGCAGTCAATGCCCAGGGTAACACCGTATTTAATTCCTTTATGTTCAATTACTGCGTCACGAGTAGATCCGGCGTTAATGCTGTAGATTTTCTGGATAGAAGAACGTTTGCCGGTGGTTGTAACGTCGTGATATTTACGAGACATCTCACCGTTGTACCAGGTATTTCCTGCAACTTTCATTGTTGCAATAACAGTCTCATTACCGAATTTGAAAGTTGTTTCAACGATTGTCGGTTTATTCATCAGGTGTTTAAGGCAAGCGCCGAAAGTGGTACGGTAGTCATCACCTGGCTGGATTGTTGCGCGCGTCAGTTTGTGAGCTGATTTGAACAGGTTTGATTTAGTCATTTTGGCGTCTCCCTTAGTTGATAGAGCTATTGTATAATGCTGTTTAACAGAATACAACACTTATTTTAGATGAAAAAAAAACCCCGATTAAGGGGCTTTTTAATCCAGAATCCTAGAAACCTTCGATCATGGTGTCTAGGAGATAGTTGTAATCTGAAACGCTCATGCCCAGGTGGTATTTGCGAGCGCCTGAGCGGTTAGTTTTAACAGGGCACGTGTTGAATTTGTGATTGAACGTATCACAGTATTCGTCACGTTCGGTTTTAGTTGCAAACGCCACCAGGTCACCGTGCAGTGAGAAGAAGCCTGTTTTTGCATTCGGTTGCCCAACCGTTGTACTAGTGTTACCGACCCATGCGAGATAATTATTCATTTTCTGTATTCCTTCTGTTCGTTGATTTGATGTAAACATTATATAACGTTGTTTAACGTTGTGCAACACTTATTTTAGGTGATTCCGCGCCTTATCGAAAGCTACTTTACTGATTCGCGGTGCGTGTTTTAACCACCATAAAGCGGCTGACTTTTCGCAGTCTATGGCAGCTATGAATTTCAACTTTTCTTGTCGCGTCATGTTGTCGGGGTGCTTGACACCCGGTGTAAGGCTCACGATGCGTAAACCTTAAGCAGCAGTGCGTCCACCTGATCAAGAAAATGATCAAAATCATCATCATTAAGTCTTTCTTCGAGTGCGTCGAACAACCAACCATAAACAGTTTGCTCTGAGCGGGATTTTTTCTCCTGCGCCATTTTGAACATCTGCTCTTTGATTTCCTGAGTGGTTAGCTTGCTGATTAAATTTTTCATGATTTTTGCTCCGTTCGTTGATTTGATAGAGCTATTGTATAATGCTGTTAAACAGAATACAACACTTATTTTAGGTGAAAAAAAACCCGCTGATTAGCGGGTCTGTCTCTTTTTGTTAACGGGGTCTGGTCTGAGACGTTTTCAGCAACAACGACCCCCATTCAACTGCCGTATTCGATCTGCTCAGGTACGTCGGACGGTCTATTTTCAATGCTGATCACCGCCGCGTCCCTAGTTGCGTGGTAACCCTCTCTCTCTGCCGAAACCCAGAACAGATGAAGAAAAAATAAAAACATCTCCCCACCTCTTAATTTGTAGATCCGATAATACTACGCTATTAAACAGAATACAACACTTATTTTAGATGAAAAAAACCCGCTGATTAGCGGGTCTGAAGGGGTGTGTTTTTAATACTATCGGTTGACACGTCCGGCCCTGCGCCGTGTTCGTTTCACCGGTTCGGGTTTGACATCACCGGATTGTATAACCTCTGAATTGTTATCCCAGAGTCTGGCCCATTGCGGCGGGTGTGACCACTGAATTTTATCATAACCGATCTTCAGACAGACGGCCTCCGTATAGCACAACAGGTCGAAAGCCTCGTTTGGCTGCTTGCCTGGGCGCGACCATTTCCCCGTCGCATCGTCGCGGGATTCGGCGGTGATCTCGTCATAAAACCACTCACCCAACCAGTCGGGGAAATGGATAAAATTAGGGCCTTCGGTCTCGCGCTCCAGGGCTGCACTAATGCCGTCTTTCAGCAGATTAGTACCCAACAGGTAAAGCGGTATGTCACCCCGGCTTGATGCACTACGGCTTTTCCTACCGGTGTTATCGGGCCAGGTCTCTTTGATTCGGTATGTTGTTTTTGTTGACGCGCCCTTCACCAGTAGGACTTTTTTAGAGAGTCGCCCCAACTTCCTGAAAAAACGGTAGGCGTTGTCGGTAACAGAGATTTTACTGTCCCCATCTTTTCGGCCTTCACCGCCCGTGTCTATCGCAGTCATAATAACCGCCATTTCACGACCTGAACCGTCAGACAAAGGGTATTTACGGGTGATAACGTTAGTGATCAGAGCGTCCCAGTCCTCGACATACCCGAGTGGGTCAATCGGCAGGCGTTCACCGTCCGAGTCTTTACGTTCTGATTTGCGGATGTTGAATCTATCAATGATCCAGCGTTCCCCGTGTTCCCCACGCCCCTCAATCTGACAGACAAATCGACGTTTTCTACCACCCTGCACGTCCACAGCAGCGACCAGACAACGTACACCCTCAGGAACAACACGCTTGCCCGTGCGCTCTGAACGGCTTTGTAGTGCCTCTGCACTGCGTTTGGTGTGTTCGGTGGTGTATCGGTAGGATCTGCCCCAGTCGGTGTTTATACGCGCCTTGAGCGTCTCTTGGCTGCCGGTTGTAAGGTAGATTTGTTCTGCTGCTTTGTAGCGGCTCGCGAGCTGGCCCCAATTCTGAAAACCAGCCGCCGGGCCTTCCATCCAGTACGATGCGATGCGGGTGTGAGGGGTCGTGCCGGTTATCTCGTGTTCGTGTATGAATTTTCCACGCTGGTTTATTTCGAATTTCCGCGAGGGATCGACCAACGTTGAACAGTGGGGACAGAATACAGCGGCGGCATCCATGTTGAAATTATCAAACGATGGTTGATACCACCCGCCACATGCTGATTCTTCACACTGCCAGTACCACCGGGCGCGTGTGCCTTCGTTGTAGAGTGAGACCGCGCCCCTGGCTGGTGGTGCCATGTGAGGACGTGCTGGATCTGGTTTAAATTCTGCGTCAATGTCCCAACCAGGGGAGGTTTCGATCATTGTCATACCGGAAGATCCGAACGTCTGCGTCCGTTTCTGAGCGAGTGAGAACGGATCACCCTCACCGCCGATAGATTCCGGCAGTCGGTCATAGTCGGTCAGGGCTACAGACCTGTAATCTGAACTCGACATAACGTTTATGCTAGGCCATTTCAGGCCCAGGTACATACCGGATTTTAGGATTTTGTCGTGGACATTGTTATCAAAGCCGTTTTGTGATAGGCGGGAGTGTAAATTGGGGCTGTGTCTGAAAAGACGGTCTACGCGCTTCTTACTGAATTCTCGCGCCTTCTCTTCACTGATCTGAATAATCAACATGTCCCCAGGGTTAGCCGTGACGGTGTACGTTAACCAGCCCTCCAACATGCTCAAGGTTTTACCTGTCCTTGCAGGCCCGATGAATACCACGGCGTCATGTGAACGACTCGCGAGCATATCCATGGGTTCACGCATGTAAGGGGTCAGGGATAGGTCGAACGGTAGGCGTTTGTCTGAACCATCCACCACGGTCATATTCTGCTCTGCCGCTTCTGAAACGGATAACCGCTTTGGCGGTCTCAGTAGCTCTGCTACATTGCAGCGGATGGTCTCAGCGTTGGCGTACTTACTCACCGGTTACAGCCTCGTAGAGCTGCTCGCGTAAGGTGTCGATCACCCGTTGTACCCGCTCCAGTTCCACAGCAGACATTGAACATTCACGCTCCAGCATATCCGGCAGGCTGTCCAGGGTGTTAGCTACCGATTTGCATAACGCTGACATTTCGCGGGTAACCTCATCCACCGGTATGACCTGGCACAACTCCTTCTCAAGTTTCACCCGGTCAAGTTCGGCCTGGTAATGCGCCCGTCGATCCGTTGGGATCATCTGCTCAGGATCAGGGCCGCCGTCAGTGTCGTAGTGAACAAGCTGGGCGAAACATGCGCGGGCCATATCAGCGACCAGGTATACAGGGTTGCCCTGCTTCTGACCTACCGGTTTTATGTTCGCATTATCGCACCGCTTGCGCACGGTTTGGCGTGTCATACCGAAAGCTTTGGACGCTCTCAGAATAGACCACTGATCCGCCTCCGCTATGTGTGCCGCTAATGCCATCCGGTGTTGACCCCTAAGACCCCAAAAACTTTTCAAAAACCACGTGGGT
>JBMYOX010000033.1:0-39346 GCA_049599735.1 Pontibacterium sp.
CTATGCAATCCGTAAAGAAAAATGCCGACCAGTTGCTTAACTGATCGGCATTAGGCACCTAAGCCTGCTTTTTTTGCCTTCGGATTAGGACATCCTTAGTTTGACTTGCCTGCATCAGACCGCCAGACACAAGTGCCCCCACTTTTTTTATCCAGCAGTGACAGGAAAGCTTCATGTTCGGTCAGCTCTTCCGGGCTGGCTGCAGGTACAGATAACGCCCAGTCGCCCGCCTGGACACGTTTAATCACCCCAGGCTCGCCCGTTGTCTCTTCTGAGCCCTGCTGATTAAGAATAAGTGATGTCTGACCGCCGGTCAGCATCAAATAAACGTCAGCTAATATCTCAGAGTCAAGCAAAGCCCCGTGCAATACACGGCGTGAGTTATCGATACCATAACGCCGACACAGCGCATCCAGGTTATTTTTTTGCCCGGGGTGCTTTTTGCGCGCCAAAAGCAGCGTATCAGTTACCGTGCAGATATCGGCGATACGCTCCGGGTAACCCATGCGCATCAACTCGGTATCAATAAAGCCCACATCAAAAGCTGCGTTATGAATCACCAGATCCGCCCCGCGAATAAATTCGATAAACGCTTCATTGATTTCGGGATATTTTGGCTTATCCGCCAGGTCTTCATTAGTGATGCCGTGAACAGCAATCGCTTCCGCTTCGATCGCCCGATCTGGCTTTATATACTGATGATAGGTTTTTCCGGTCAGGCGTCGGTTAACCAGCTCAACACAACCAATTTCAATAATATTGTGGCCCGATTTAGGATCAAGACCTGTTGTTTCTGTATCCAGTACTACCTGTCGCATTCTTTAACCTTAAATATATTTTTCTGCACCACGATTGGCCAATTGGTCAGCCAGTTCGTTTTCAGGATGTCCGCTATGGCCCTTCACCCAAAACCATTCCACGCTATGACGCTGCACAGCAGCGTCCAGCCGTTGCCAGAGGTCGGCGTTTTTAACGGGTTGTTTGGCTGCCGTTTTCCAACCGTTTCGTTTCCAGTTAACCAGCCACTGGGTTATGCCCTTACGCACATACTGGGAATCGGTGGTTAGCTTCACTACACTCTCACGTTTGAGAATCGAAAGCGCCTCAATAGCAGCCATGAGTTCCATGCGGTTGTTCGTGGTATTAGCCTCGCCGCCATAAAGCTGCTTTTCAGCATCGCCGTAAAAAAGCACAGCACCCCAACCACCCGGCCCGGGATTGCCCTTACAGGCACCATCCGTAAAAATTCTAACGCTTTTCACAGGCCTGTCCTCGTATACTGGGTTCCGCAACAGGTAAACCCATTAATCGGTTACGCGCCCACTCTGCCTTTATGGGTGTCATACCCGCAACGTCCTTGCGAGCCAGCATCAGTGTAAAAGCACCATTGTCCTTAAACAGTCCCCGCCCCCAGCGCTCAACACCATGAAAGCGTCGACGCCAGCCATCATTTTCAAAAGGCATGCGAAAGTATTCAGAGTGTCTTTTTAATTCTGTTAACTCAAGTAACTGAAACCAGTCTGATAAGCGACGATGGCCGATAAAATGCCCATTCCAGGGCACATGGCAACGTTTACCACAAAAACGGCGATAAACACCCCACAGGCTTAACGGATTAAAGCCCACCAACAACAAGTGCCCACCGGGGCGAAGAATACGGGCACTTTCACGCAAGACCTGATGCGGACTTTGTGCGAAGTCCAGTGTGTGATGCAGTATCACCACATCCATACTATTTTGCTCCAGCGGAAGCTCGCTGCTATCGGCAACCACACTGTTTTCCCTTAATCCCAGCTCCAGCTTTGGCGCTACAATAAATTTATTGCGCACCGGACTTTGTCCATATAGACAAATTCGACTGTCCACACCAACCTGAATCAAATGGTAACCAAATAACGTGGGCAATACTTGATCGATCAGGCACTGCTCTGCCCCCAATAACTCCTGACCGGCTTCGGTATCAAACCAGGCCTGAAGGTCCGGCACCAAGGCCTCAAGGGACGGTTGTAACTGAAAGCTCATTCTTCACTCCGACCAAACCCAATATTTCACAACGGCTACTTTAACACTGCGGATTCGGATAAAGTATTTATTATATCGTGATATCAGTGAGGTTTTTTGTATGTTCAAGGTCACTCCCATTCCTGCATTTCAGGATAATTATATTTGGGCGATTTCTATCGAGGGTAGTAATCAGGTCGTCGTGGTTGATCCGGGTGATAACCTGCCCGTGGAACACTACCTGCAGCAACATCATTTACATTTAAACGCCATTCTGGTCACTCACCATCACTATGATCATACCGATGGGATAGCCCCTCTGGTTGCCAAATATTCAGTGCCTGTCTACGGCCCCGCCAATACACCTTTTACAGGCATCACTATCGCTCTGAATGACCATGACCAGATCGAGCTCCTGGGTCATCAACTGCAGGTGCGTACAGTGCCGGGTCATACCCTGGATCATATTGCCTACTTCAGCCCGGGTGAGCAGCCACAGTTATTCTGTGGGGATACGTTATTCCTCGCCGGGTGCGGCCGTCTCTTCGAAGGCACCGCCGCTCAGATGCTAACTGCCATGAATTACTTCAAGTCATTGCCTGATAATACCGCCGTTTATTGTACCCATGAATATTCGCTGGCCAACCTGCAATTTGCCAGTGCGGTAGAGCCTGATAGCAAAGCAATTCAAAAGACAACAGCGCAATGTAATAACCTTCGTGAAAACAACAAGCCAACACTGCCAACCTCTATTGCACAGGAACGCCTGATCAATCCGTTTATGCGCACCACTGAACCTGAGGTTATCACATCCGCCATTCGCTTTGCCGGACACCCCCTCGATTCTGAGCTTGACGTTTTCACCGCCGTGCGCGAATGGAAAAATCAGTTTTAAACGCGATTCGACCTTTCCTTCGCCGGTGTGTTTCCCTTGATACACCGGCGTTCAGTTGACCCTCTCTCTCCTGCTCCCTAGAATGGCCGGCTTATTGAATTCTTTTATTTATTTAAATGCTAAGCCAACGAGCAAAAAATGATTCCACGTTTTAAATCAATGGTGCTGACCCTGCTGGGTTCTGTTGTTATTACCGGCTGTCAAATACTGCCCGAAAAGGCGGAACAGCCTTCTATTCAGCAACCCCGGGAATCCAGGGTTTTAGATGCAAAAACACTCAAAAGCAGACCACAAGCCGCTCGTACCGATTTTTCATCAACAAACGCCATAAATTCAAAGCCCCCGGCGCCAACTCGGCCTGCCGACCTCTGGCAAATCACCAGAAGCCATTTTTCACTTAATCTGACCCAGTCCAGGCCACGGATTGAGACTCAGCTTAACTGGTATAAAAAACATCCCCGCTATATTTCCCGGGTTGTGAAACGAGCGTCCCGTTATTACCACTATGTCTTACATGAAACCATCAAGCGGGGGATGCCGGCCGAACTTGCCTTATTACCCATTGTTGAAAGCGCCTATGATCCTTTTGCCTATTCACACGGGCGGGCCGCCGGTCCCTGGCAGTTTATCCCCTCAACAGGCAAATACTTCGGTTTAAAACAAACCTGGTGGTATGACGGACGAAGGGATGTGATCGCCTCGACCCAGGCCGCGCTGGATTATTTACAACAATTACACAGGCGCTTTGATAGCTGGGAACTGGCACTTGCCGCCTATAACGCCGGTGGTGGCAATGTCTCCCGCGCGATAAAACGCAACCGCCGCCAGGGCAAAGCAACCGATTACTGGTCCCTGAAGCTGCCCACAGAAACCATGGCTTATGTGCCTAAATTGCTGGCCATCGCAAAACTGGTGAAAACACCTGAGGCCTATGGCCAGACACTTGATCCTCTCGAAAACACGGCCTATTTCACAGCGGTTAACACCCGCAGTCAGCTGGATCTGGCACAAGCCGCCGAACTTGCGGGCACCTCAACAAAAGAGCTCTACCTGTTGAACCCCGGCTTTAACCGCTGGGCAACAGACCCTGAAGGCCCTCACCGGCTCTTAATTCCGATCGCAAAGGCAGAACAATTTCGCAATAATCTTGCCGCATTACCTGCCGATCAGCGTGTGAAGTGGACCAGACACAAAATAAAATCCGGTGAGTCCCTGATCAGCATCGCCAGAGATTACCAAACCACGGTTGCCGTTGTGCGCACCGCGAATAACCTGAAAGACAGCTCGATCCGGGCTGGCAAAACGCTGATGATTCCCACCGCCAGTCAGCGCTCCGGTGAATATGTGCTAAGCCAGGCACAACGACTAAACCGCAAACAACAGCAAATTGCCCGCAGAACTCAGCGCCAAAAAAATCAATATACGGTAAAAAATGGCGACAGCTTCTGGGTCATTGCCCGCAAGCATAAGGTTGAGTTACGCCAACTGGCCAGCTGGAATAATATGGCACCGGGAGACCCTCTGCGTATTGGTAAAAAATTGATCATCTGGACCGACCAGAAAGCGACACTTAGC
This sequence comes from Pontibacterium sp., assembly GCA_049599735.1. Classification (GTDB taxonomy): domain Bacteria; phylum Pseudomonadota; class Gammaproteobacteria; order Pseudomonadales; family Balneatricaceae; genus Pontibacterium. Next base: position 4,472 of record JBMYOX010000033.1, read on the forward strand.
AACAATGACCGACAAATTATCCGTAAAATAGGTTATAAAGTACGTAACGGTGACTCCCTTGCGCGCATTGCCGGCCGCTTTAATGTCAGTGTTTCCAATATCCTGCGCTGGAACAAACTGGATGTTAAAAAATACCTGAAACCCGGTCAGAAACTGACCCTGTATATAGACGTTACCCGGTCTGGATGAGGCAGATGATATGGACACTACCGCCATTTTTATTATTGTGATTTCAACCTTACTTGCCATTGTTTTTAAAGTGGTTGTATTTAAAAAAATCAGGCACTGGATGGATCAGGATCTGATAAAAGGGCTCGCCAGCGAAAACCAGGAAAAGCATAGTTTTTTACTGGAAAAACTCGAGCACCTTAAAAAAGAAGGCATTAAACGTAAAGAATACCACGACCGCCTGACTGTTTTTGCCAAAGAGTTTGAACAAAGCCGTTAAGCCCCGGTCTGATTTAAAGCTCACTGGCATAAGCGGCAAGTGGCTGATATAAATAGTCATTATCACTTCAGGGCGACACAGCAATAATGAAAATAACAGGCTCTATTCTGGCAGTTATTATACTTGCCGGATCACTGGTTACCGCTGCATTTGCCGCGCCTCAGCCCACCCATGGTATTGCCATGTATGGCGATCTGAAGTATCCCGCCGGTTTTAAGCACTTTGCTTATGTTAACCCTGACGCGCCAAAAGGCGGCCGGGTTGTACAGGCCGCCATCGGCACCTTTGACAGTTTTAACCCTTTTATTATTAAAGGCACGGCGGCAGACGATATTGGGCTGATTTACGACTCCCTGCTTGGTCGCGCACAGGACGAGCCTTTTTCACTTTATGGCCTGCTGGCTGAATCCCTCGAAGTTTCAGAAGACAGACGCAGCATTAGCTTTCATCTTCACCCTGACGCTAAATTCAGTGATGGCGAAGCGGTTAATGCCGATGATGTCATCTACAGTTTTAAATTGCTGCGAGAACAAGGTGCACCTTTTTACCGGGCCTATTATGCAGATATAGAATCCATCGAAGCCCTTGATGCTAAAACCGTAAAATTCAGCTTTAAAAACAGCAATAACCGGGAACTTGCACTGATTGTCGGTGAAGTGTCTATATTGCCTAAACATTACTGGGAAACACGGGATTTTCAGAAACCCTCCCTGGATATCCCCCTCGGTTCCGGCCCTTACATTATTGACAGCCTGGATGCCGGGCGCAGCGTGACTTTTAAACGCAACCCTGATTACTGGGGTGAAAAGCGGCCGGTGAATCTCGGTCGTCATAATTTCGATACGATGGTTTATGACTATTATCGCGATGGCACTGTCGCTTTAGAGGCCCTGAAAGCCGGGGAATATGACTTTCGCCAGGAAAACAGCTCAAAACAATGGGCAACCGGTTATGACAGCCAGGCTTTTAAGAGCGGTAAAGCCATCAAGCAGGAACTGACCCATGAAAACCCAACCGGTATGCAGGCGTTTGTATTTAATACTCGCCGGGACCAGTTTTCAGACCGAAAAGTCCGTGAAGCCCTGGCTTACGCCTTTGATTTTGAATGGACCAACCGTAATCTTTTTTACAATGCTTATAGCCGCACCCACAGCTTTTTCTCTAATTCCGAAATGGCTGCTACTGCGCTGCCCACTGAAGCTGAATTAAAAATCCTGGAGCCTATTCGGGACCAGGTTCCGCCTGAAGTGTTTAACAAGGTTTACCGTGCCCCGGCTACCAATGGTAATGGCAAGCTCAGACGCCAGTTACGCACCGCAAAGCGAATGCTGCAGCAAGCTGGCTGGACACTTAAAGCAGGCAAACTGCTTAATGCTAAAACGGGTCAGCAACTTACCTTTGAAATTTTGCTGGTATCACCCGCTTTTGAACGTATCGTCGCGCCGCTGATTCGCAACCTGGAATTAATGGGCATTAAAGCCAGCATCCGCCTGGTCGATGTCTCTCAGTATATAAACCGTATTCGTGCGTTTGATTTTGATGTGATTGTGGGTACTTTTTCCCAGTCCAATTCACCAGGCAATGAACAGCGTGATTTCTGGCATTCGGAAATGGCCGACATTAGTGGTAGCCGCAATACCATTGGTATCAAAAATCCTGCGGTTGATTATCTGGTTGAGCAGGTCATTCAGGCTCCGGACCGTGAACAATTGGTGCTTCGTACCCGCGCCCTGGACCGGGTATTACAGTGGAATCATTATGTGATTCCCCAGTTCCATATCAATAAATACCGGGTGGCATACTGGAACAAGTTTGCCATGCCTAAAACCCGTCCCCGCTATAATCTCGGGTTTGATACCTGGTGGATTAAACCCGATATGAAGGATTCCGGAACACACTGATGGCCGCCTATATCCTGCGACGCCTGCTACTGATTATTCCTACGTTACTGGGAATTTTGACCATTAATTTTATTATCGTGCAGGCAGCACCGGGTGGCCCGGTTGAACAGACGATAGCGCAGCTTCAGGGACTGGATGCAGGAGCAACCGCGCGCATTGGCGGCTCCGGGGGTGACTTATCCGCCGATAGCAGCTTTGCATCCGATAGTGACAGCAGCTCTCGTGGTGCACGGGGACTTGATCCGGCGCTGGTCCGTCAGATCGAAGAGCTTTATGGCTTTGATAAACCCGCGCATGAGCGGTATCTGGAAATGCTGGGCAGTTATCTGGTCTTCGACTTTGGCAAAAGCCTTTACAGTGACAAACCGGTAGTTGATCTGATTATTGAAAAACTGCCTGTTTCTATTTCGCTCGGGCTCTGGACCACACTGCTGACCTACCTTATTTCAATTCCTCTGGGCATCAAAAAAGCCGTACGTGATGGCAGCCGGTTTGATGTCTGGACCAGCACCGCTGTTATTATTGGTTATGCGATTCCCAATTTCCTGTTTGCCATTTTATTGATTGTCTTGTTTGCCGGTGGCACTTACTGGGACTGGTTTCCACTGCGTGGCCTGACCTCCTCTAATTTTGATGAGCTCAGCCTTTGGGGGCAGATAAAAGACTACTTCTGGCATATCACACTACCTGTGGTGGCGTCTGTTATCAGCAGCTTTGCTACTCTGACCATGCTCACCAAAAACTCTTTTCTGGATGAGATAAACAAACAATACGTCGTCACTGCCCGCTCTAAAGGGCTGACCGAAAACCGGGTGTTATATGGCCATGTATTTCGTAACGCCATGTTACTGATTATCGCCGGTATGCCTGCCGCTTTGATCGGCATTTTTTTTACCGGCTCCATGTTAATCGAAGTCATTTTCTCCCTCGACGGGCTGGGTCTGCTGGGTTATGAGTCAGTTATCAATCGTGACTATCCCGTTATATTTGGCACGCTTTATATCTTCACCCTGATAGGCCTTTTGTTAAAATTAATCAGTGATATCACCTACCTGATGGTTGATCCGCGTATCGATTTTGAAAGCCGGGAGATTTAACTATGAGCCCGATTAATCGCCGCCGTCTGGAAAATTTCCGCGCGAATAAGCGCGGTTACTGGTCACTCTGGCTATTTATGCTGCTGTTTGTCACCAGCCTGTTTGCCGATGTAATTGCCAACGAATCCCCCCTGCTGGTGCGTTATAACAGTCAGTTTTATTACCCCCTGTTTCAGGCGTACCCGGAAACCGTCTTTGGTGGAGAATTTGAAAGCCCTACTGACTATAAAGACCCTTATATACAGGAACTTATTGAGCAGGAAGGCCAGGGCTGGATGGTCTGGCCACTGATCCGCTATAGCCATAATACGATTAATTATGAACTACCTGTACCTGCCCCCTCACCACCCAGCAGTGAGAACTGGTTAGGCACAGACGACCAGGCACGGGATGTGCTGGCGCGTGTGATCTATGGCTTCAGGATTTCTATCCTCTTTGCTGTCGTACTCACCGCCGCCAGCTCGGTCATCGGTGTAATCGCCGGGGCGGTACAGGGTTATTATGGCGGCAAACTGGACCTCTTCTTTCAGCGTTTTATCGAAATCTGGTCAGGTTTGCCGGTTCTCTTTTTACTGATTATTCTCTCCAGCATCGTTGAGCCTAATTTTTGGTGGTTGCTGGGTATTATGCTGCTCTTCTCCTGGATGAATCTGGTAGATGTCGTCCGGGCAGAATTCCTGCGAGGCCGTAACCTGGAATACGTACGTGCCGCGCGGGCCTTAGGCCTTGATAATCGCCTGATTATGTTTCGGCATATACTGCCCAACGCCATGGTCGCCACCCTGACCTTTATGCCATTTATCTTTAATGGCTCCGTTGTCACCCTTACCGCACTGGATTTTCTGGGCTTTGGCCTGCCACCCGGCTCACCCTCACTCGGGGAGTTGGTTGCCCAGGGCAAAGCTAACCTGCACGCGCCCTGGCTGGGCATTACCGCCTTTGCCGTACTCTCTATTATGCTGACCCTGCTGATTTTTATTGGCGAGGCCGTACGCGATTCTTTTGACCCCAGGAAAGTGTAACTATGAGCGAGCCCCTGCTCAGCGTCAGAAATCTCTGTGTCAATTTTGAACAAAATGGCGATTGTATTGAAGCAGTCAGGCATGTCAGTTTTGATATTCCTCGTGGCAAAACCCTGGCCTTAGTGGGCGAGTCCGGTTCCGGAAAGTCCGTTAGCGCACTCTCAATTATGCGCCTGCTGCCTTACCCAAAAGCGATACACCCCGAGGGGGAAATTCATTACCAGGGCCAGGATTTACTGCAACTGGATGAAGCGGCCATGCGTCACTTACGTGGCAACCGTATTGGCATCATCTTTCAGGAGCCGATGACTTCACTCAATCCGCTGCATACGGTCGAGAAGCAGATAGGTGAGGTGCTGCTTCTGCATAAAGCCCAAACGAACCAACAGGCCCGCTCACGCATTATCGAACTGCTGGATCTGGTGGGTATTCCCGACCCAGTTACACGCTTAAAAAGCTTTCCCCATGAACTGTCCGGCGGACAACGCCAGCGTATTATGATCGCTATGGCGCTGGCTAATGACCCTGAAATACTGATTGCAGACGAGCCAACTACCGCACTGGATGTCACTATTCAGGAGCAGATTTTACAACTGCTGAGCCAGTTACAACAAAAACTGGGCATGGCAATTCTGCTGATTACCCACGACTTAAACATCGTGCGCCGTTACGCCCACGAAGTTTGTGTGATGTTTAACGGGCAAATAGTGGAAACGAATAACTGCGATAAACTTTTTTCAGCACCAAAACATAATTACACCCGTGCCTTACTTGCCGCAGAACCAGACGGCTCACCGGCCCCTTTGCCCGCCGGATCAAAGAACCTGCTTAGTACTGAACAGCTCAAAATCTGGTTTCCTGTAAAAAAAGGCTTTATGCGACGCACCGTCGATCATATTAAAGCGGTGAACGCAGTTTCATTAAATCTGAAACAGGGTGAAACACTGGGTATTGTGGGCGAATCGGGCTCAGGGAAAACCACCTTAGGGCTGGCGATATTGCGCTTACTGGGTAGCGAAGGCCTAATCAATTTTGATGGTATTACGCTCTCGGGCCTTAAACAGGCCGCTATCAAACCCCTTCGGCGGCGTATGCAGATTGTCTTTCAGGACCCTTATGGCAGCCTCAGCCCGCGCATGTCGGTGGCAGAGTGCATTAACGAAGGCCTGGATATTCACCAGATTGGCTCGGTATCCACCCGTGAGCAACTGATTATTGATGTATTAAACGAAGTAGGGATAGACCCTGAAAGCCGCCACCGTTACCCGCACGAGTTTTCCGGCGGACAGCGCCAGCGTATTGCCATCGCCCGCGCCCTGGTGCTGAAACCCGAGCTGATCATTCTGGATGAACCCACTTCAGCACTGGATCGCACGGTGCAAAAACAAATCATAGATTTATTACGGGATTTACAAGAAAAATATGGCCTGAGTTATCTCTTTATCAGCCATGACCTCGCTGTTGTTAAAGTGCTCAGTCACCGGCTACTGGTCATGAAACAGGGCGATGTGATAGAAAGCGGTAATGCAGCGGATATCTTTGCCAATCCACAGAATGAATACACTCAGCGTTTACTGGCAGCCGCATTTCAAAATGAAAAAGCTACTGTATAACAAAACTACGGGGCTATAAGAAATAAAAGGTCGGCAAAAAAGGCAGGTAATAACAGGCACTCATTAGCCGAGTGCCTGTTATTAAGAAGCGATGATCAGTCGATCAAGCCATACTGTTCACGCAGAATATCTATAATTTCTGCTTTAGGATTATCAGACAACACCAGCTTTTCACCCGTTATTTTTTCTGCAATGCCAGTATAAGTTTCAGATACACTCATCAATACAGATTCAGGCAACGCATTATCCCGCGCCAGCGCCTGACGCTCATCCATGCGGTCTTTATTCAGCAAGATGTCCGGATCAGGGAAGTGATTCAGCAGCAGCTGACGGAAACCCTCTTTCGAGTTCTCAACCACTTTTCCCTCACGGTAGGAAGGGCCATCCCAGATGCGGGACGAATCGGGTGTACCTACTTCATCCATGTAGATCAGCTTTTGTTTGCCTGCGGCATCAGTGACATAACCAAACTCAAACTTAGTATCAACAAACACCTGATCCAGCTTCGCCAGCTCATCGCTGATCACATCAAAGCCTTCTTTCAACAGCTTTTCATAAAGATCAATATCATCAGCATCGGAGAAATTAAAGGCTTCGAAGTTATTTTCAATATCGCTACGGGTAATGTTCACATCATCCACCGCAGGCACACCCGGAATACCTTCCAGAATACCTTTGGTGGATGGCGTAATCAGCAGCTCAGGCAGTTTCTGGTCTTTTTGTAAATCTTCAGCAATCTGAATACCACAAAATTCACGCTCACCTTTAGAGTAAGCACGCCACATAGAACCGGTGATGTACTGACGGCAAATTGCCTCGATCATGACCGGTTTTGCTTTCTGAACAATCCAGACAAAAGGATGCGGGATATCCAGAATGTGACTATCCGCCAGGCCTTGCTCACGAAACAGCTTGAACCAGTGATTAGAAATCGCGTTCAGCGCAGCGCCTTTACCCGGCACACCGTTCATGCCACCTTCACCATGCCAGATGCAGTCAAACGCTGAAATGCGATCACTGATAACCATAATCGCCAAAGGCGCATCAGCCGCCACATCATAGCCTTTTTCGGCGATCAGGCGACGGCTATCCGCCTCGGTCAGCCAGTACACAGAGCGCACTTTACCGCTATGGACCGGGTTATCGGTGCGAATGGGAAGATCGTTATTAACTGCCAACACTTTATCAGCAAGACTCATTAGCAAACTGTCCTGTTCAGGTAGGTATCAAGACGGATATTCAGGAAAACTGCAACTATTCAGACATATCTGAAAGACTCCAGAATTTGAACTCCGAAATTCAAGAAACCAGAAATTCTACCAGATTCGGCTCAAACTGACAGTTTTTTAGTGTGCTTTTGCGCGCATCCGACTAAAGCCGCGCTGCCTCCAGGATCCGTTCACTTTCACCCGCCCTAAGCACGTATTACAATAGGCGCTTTATTTTGTCTGCCGCTATGGGTTGTCATGAAATCACCTGAAATCGATGTACCTGCCTCCACCGAATCTGAAACTAACCAGACTAAAAACGGCTTTTTAGCGCTGGTTTCCAAAATGGTATTTGAAGAAAAGCTACCCGTACGTTTTATGTATAAAACCGTACCTGAACACCTGAACGATACCGGATGGCGCATGTTTACCGGCTATGAGACACCAGAATACCTCGAAGATGAGCTATCCAACCTGCTGCCTGTTGCTGTTGAGAAAATGGTCGAGCTGGATGCAACTCTGACAGATCTGGTGGAATATAATGCAGGCACCGTATGGGAGAGAGCACCGGACAGCGAAGGCTGGGAACGCGTTTATGACTACCGTATTCCGGCAGCACAGACTGAAGTCGCTATTACTAACGATGTCGATAATTTCAAACCCGGCAACGAAAATTAATCACCAGGGTTGAACTGCCCCTTTCACGCCCATAGATAAGTTTTAAGCGGATGCTTAATTGTAAGGTCCGCCCAAACTCTCTATTTCAACATATTGCTCAATGAGGATATGACTATGCGTGATTTTGACCTGACTCCCCTGTACCGTTCAGCGATTGGCTTTGACCGCCTTGCCTCCATGCTGGACAACGCCAACCGTAGCGAAAACCAGCCTGGTTACCCCCCTTACAACATCGAATTACTGGGGGAAAACGAATACCGCATCACCATGGCGGTTGCTGGTTTTAACAATGATGAACTCGATATTAAAAGCGAGAATGCCACCCTGCTGATTTCGGGCACCAAAAAAGCCGATAAAGACCAGCACCAGTATTTGTATCAAGGCATTGCAGCACGTAACTTTGAACGCCGCTTTCAACTTGCAGACCACGTAAAAGTCATCAAGGCACATATGGAAAACGGCCTGCTACATGTGGACCTGATCCGGGAAATTCCCGAAGCAATGAAAGCACGTACCATTGTGATTGAAGGTTAAACCAGTCAGCGGACAGGCTGCAAAGCGTGGCCTGTCCCACCAGGATCAGTCATCGGGTAATACACTTTTATCAACGCGGGTAGAACCCAGCCGATAAGACCGGCCTAATTGCCACAACATCAGCGCAGCGCCCACTCCACCCGATCCCAATACCATGGTCATAATCATGATCTGGTAACGCACCGCAATTAATGGTGATACACCTGATAAAATTTGCCCGGTCATCATGCCTGGCAGCGCCACCAGGCCCACCGCCAGCAAACTGTTCACCTGAGGAATCATCGCGGCATGAAAAGCTGTCAGCCTGGCCTCATGCTCTTCCTTACCCCCTGATAACTCAGAATGGTAACGCTCTGCCGCCAGACTCACGGCATTCATCGTATTGGCAAAATACATACCCGCCAGCGGAATCACCACCCGCGGCTCATACCACACTTCTACGCCCATCACCAAAACAATGGATAAACTCAAGTGTAAAGCCACTGAAACGGCCAGTGCTATCAGCGCCGGTTTAAGAAACGCTTTCTGATAATCCACAACCCGCACAGCAATCACCGCCGCAGCAGCAATCATAATTAACAGCACAGCGGAAGTAATCCAGGGAGACGGGTGCTCAAATAATGCAACCAACACATAACCCACACCCACCAACTGCAGTGTCATGCGGGCCGCTGCTAACAATATCTCAGACGGTTTTCCCTGCCAGGAAAAATATATCGCCGTCACCAACACAACCGGCACTAAACACCACAAAAGAGACAACCAGGAAATCGTCGCCATTTAACATTCCATTCAGGCTATTCAGAAGAATAAGCTTATTTATCTGTATAGTACGCCTGGTTGTTCACCAGTGATCATCTGCCTTAAGCTGCCTCATCGGACCAGACAGCAAATTCATTGCCACTAGGCTCGGCAAAATGGAAGCGATGACCACCGGGAAAAGCAAATATAGGTTGGCAGATCTCCCCCCCTGCCTGCTCGATCTTTGCCTGTGTCTCTTTAATGTTCTGACTATAAAACACAATCAACGCAGCCCCTGAGGCAGTCTCCGACCTTAATTCAGACTGATAAAATCCACCATCCAGCCCCTGGCCCGAAAAAGCTGTATATTCCTGACCAAAGTCCTGAAATTGCCAGCCAAAAGCCTGTTCAAAAAAAGCTTTGGTTGCTATGAGATCACAAGCTGGAAATTCTACGTAGTTGATTTTTTCATGTTCGTTCATATGACTATTGCTCCTTACCCAAAAGCTATTGGCTTATTTTCACAGATAACACCCTGATTATCATCAACCAGTTATACCAGCCTGTTCATATCCCGGAATAAGTTTTAAACAAAAGACGGGGTTTATAAGCGACCAAAAAACAAAAGGTAGCCTGAATCAGGCTACCTTAAAGAGGGATTAAAACGCTTTTCTGAGGATAAGCACCCGGAACCGAAGAACCTATCGCTTAGGATCTGAAGTATGTCCAAGCGCAGTCCAGTCAATAGTGCTACCTGCACCGTGACAAACCGTACAGTCACCACCCTGACCCAGCGCCAATTCAGCGGGTGCGACTTCATGATTCACCGTTAACAGCATTTCGGTATCAACAAATTCAAAAGCACCGCTGTAAGTCTGTCCTGTGTATGTGGCACCGTCCTGAAGGGCGGCATCCCAGTCGAAAGTGCCCCAGTAAGGGTTTGGTCCGTTTGCCGTACCAAACAAATGAGGCACCAGCATGGTTTTATTGCCTGCATCAGCAACCTGCTTTCCTTCCAAAAGTTTAAAAGGGTAAATTTTAGCAGTTGCATCGGTTGGATCAGCCGCAGGCTCAGACATCTGAACAGGTGTTGTAACATAGCGGTCATTGACATTTATCATCAATTTTTTCCACTTGCCATTGTGAACCCTGAGTACAGGTTTAACATCCATACCCCAGACAAAAGTCCCTTTTTTCTTATCATAAGTTGCTCTGCCGCTGATGGGGTCTACCGGAATCGGGTCGATATCCTGACCGGCAGTGGACCAGTCCCACTCAACCTTAGTGGCAATCTGCTGTGCAATTTTAGGAATATGGCACACCTGACAGGCCAGGCGCTCATGCCTTGGGCTACCGCCTGAAGTGGTAAACATATTGCCGAGATTTTTATCAGCATGTACCGCAACAGCAGTGCCGTGGCAGTCGGTACACTGCTTCATAGTGCCTTCCTCAACAGAATGAAACGGCATACCACCAATCCCGTGCCCTGTTTGCTCCCCGGCTGCATTCCTTTCCACATCGTGGCAAGCCACACAGGAGAAGTTTCCACCATCCGTGCCCATATGCACATCAAATTCACGGGTTGTATTCAGCATGGCTGTCGACAAATCACCATGTTTGACGTTATCCCCGCCACCCGCGTTAGCATGACAGCCAATACAATTTGCCCGTTGTGGCAAACCTTCGTTCTTACCCACTGAGGTGGCAACAGCCAAAAGATCCACTGCGGGGTCAGGCAAGCCTGCGGTTGTCGGGGCTTTTTTGTAGGTCCCCGTCTGATCATGACACACCAGGCAATCTATATTTTCAGCACTGTTAAAGTCGTAGTTTTTATCAGCGTAGTCATAACCAATATGGCACTGCGTACAGCGTCCTTCATTCGAAGGCACAGCAATACAGAAATTATTCAGCAGGTCATTCTTACCGTGAACTTTATCTTCATAACCCTCAATATTGGCCGCCACACCCTGCCACTTCCAATGCCCCGTTGTCAGTACATCATTACCTTCATCCTGGTGGCATTCCAGACAGGTAGCCGTTCCGTCATAAGCATTTTTTGCAAAGTACTCTTCGTGGACTTCCATCTCCACTTCTGTTTCGCCGCTGGTTGCAGCAGCCTGGTCGCTGGTGACTGCCTGATTTTCACTGTTATCATCATTACACCCCAACACAGCCAGGAGGAAGAATGAAAGCAGCAAAGACATCAAAAATCTTAACTTACTGGTATGGTGACTATTCATGAGAAATCGGTCTCCCTCGTGCATGAGGATTCATTAAGTAACTCAAAATTCACTGAGTTGTTTAATCAAATCTCATCCAAAGAATAAAAAATACAAACAGGCTAGCAACCGCTTCTCCTAGACAGAGTAAATACTCAACCTTCCTATCAAGTTAAGTTTAGGCAAAGGACATCAGGATTAGCCACTGAAGAGAGTGGTTGATCAGAATCGATTTGATATGAATCAATATCTGATAACCGATGCCCGGGCAGGCTTCGAAATTGAGGCTGTAGCTAAAATTGTGCAACTGCCTATTATTGAGCCAGCAATGGCTAAGAACCGGCAGTATGGACAATCTATCCTCAGGTTTCGTTAAGCGACCCTGCCAGCATAGCTTTTAAGGGTTTAACCAGGTAATCCAATAAGGTACGTTCGCCGGTTTTTATATAAAGATCAGCTGGCATACCCGAAACGAGTGTCAGCCCCAGCGCCTCCAGCGCAGCCGTACTTTTTTCATCCAGCACCAGATGTGCCTTGTAATACCGGTTATTCGGGCCCTGCCCGTCGTAAGTATCAGTGGAAACGTCCTGAAGGTCTGCCCACAGCGCCGGAAACTGCTGCACAGCGGCAAACACCGGCAAACGCACTTCCGCTTTTAGCCCTGGTGACAGGGAATCAATATCCATCGGTGATACTTGCACATCAATTCTGAACAGTTTATCCAGCGGCACAATCTCCATAACCGGCTTACCCGCGCCTATGACGGCTCCCCGGGTGACCACCTCAAAACCTTTCACTTTTCCGCTGACCGGTGACCGAATATCAACCCGGGACAGCTTGTCTTCAACACGTCGCTGTTCCGCCTTCAACCGTATGAGCTGAGCCTGAAAGTCACGCTCGCGTGTGATAACTTCAGTTCTGTATTGCACCAGTTGTAAGCTAATCTGATATCGGGTTTCGCCAATTGCCTGCCTCAGCCGCTCGATTTCTGTTTTCTGCTCTGCAATTTCCCCTTCAATTTCAGCTTTGCGCCCCTGCCGGTCACGTAACTGACTCTGTGATGCCATTTTACGTGATGCCAGCTTTGCGGTTGCGTTTAAATCTTCCGTTAACAGGTCCCGGCGCTGCTCCAACGTAAGCAGCAGCACCTGAAGACCTTCTATCTGTCTTTCAGACTGCACGATACGTTGCTCTAAAACATCCCGCTCAGCATTCAGGCTCTGACCTCTGAGCGAAAAAAGCTGCAATTGTGTCGTTAATATTTCCTGATTTGAGCTTAGTCCTGCTTCTTGTTGTACAGCAGGGCTGAATAGTAGCCGTCTCTCACCTTTACGTTCTGCTTCTAATCGCTCCAGGTTAGCCTGCACTTCCAGTAACTGCCCTCTTATACGTCCTGATTCTATTTCCAAAGGGCTGCGGTGCAACGATAATAATAACTGGCCGGCTTCAACCAGATCACCGTCTTTAACCTCAATACGGTCTACCAGACCACCATCCAGGTGCTGTACGGTTTTATTAAGGGACGCCACACTGATCTGTCCTGACGTAACGACCGCACTTTGTAAGGGCGCAAGCGCAGCCCAGCCCAGTAACAGCACAAACGTCACCAGCAGAGTCACAAACCCTGTAATTAACCAGGGTTTATCATCTTTTATGGCAACAGTTTCACTCTCCTGCTCTGCTTTCAGCTCCGTCACAATGAAGACTCCGGCACTGGTTTTTGTTCTGGTTTTTCCGTTTGTGCTGCAGACATATGAGTTTGAGGTACAGCCATTTTCCTGGCGGCCGCCATCCGGGTTTGTACCGCATCAGTTGGCCCGAATAGTTGTTGCCGTCCTGCCTCCAGCAGTAATAATTTATCTGCCAGGGTCACAATAGATTGCCGATGACTAATAATAATCAGTGTTACCTTCTGTGCTTTAAGCAATCGGCAGGCAGATGCAAGGGCACTTTCGCCTTTTTCATCCAGGCTCGCATTGGGTTCATCCAATACAACAATTTTCGGGTTACCATACAACGCCCTCGCTAAACCGATACGCTGACGCTGTCCGCCTGATAGCGCGGTGCCTGCAATGCCTATAGCCGTGTCGTAGCCGCCAGGCAAACCACGAATCAGGTGATCGACATCCGCCATTTGCGCCGCCTGAACAATACGTGCATGATCAGGCATTCCAAAACGGGCAATATTTTCAGCCACCGTGCCTGCAAATAATTCAACATCCTGGGGAAGATAGCCAATCTGCGGGCCTAACTCATCCATATTCCAGTGCTGAATATCTGCACCATCCAGGCGAACTTCACCGGCACTCAGCGGTAAAAGCCCGATCATCGCCCGCACCAGAGAGGTTTTTCCCGCCCCGCTGCTACCAATGACTGCCAGGGTTTCCCCGGCCCGCAGGCTAAAACCTATGCCTTTTAAAAGCGCGGTTTCACCATCGTCAGCCATCAGTACCGCATTGCTAACCGCTAACTGTCCTGTCGGATCCGGCAAAGATAAGCGCCGCGCTGCATCCGGATTTTTTATTAGCAAAACATCTAAATTTCGGTAAGCACTGCGCGCGGCTGAGAAAGATTTCCAGGCCCCGATCATCTGATCAATCGGTGCCAGCGCGCGCGCCATAATAATGGAACCCGCAATCACCATTCCGGCGGTTATCTGATTATTAATCGCCAGCCAGGCACCCAGCCCCAACATCAGGGATTGAAACAGCAGTCTCAGCGTTTTACTTAATGTGCTCCAGGTCGCGGCACGGTCAGCAACCTGCGACTGTGCACGGCCGCCCTTCCGGTGTTCTTTAAGCCAACGCGCTTCGAGTGCATTCTGCATACCCATTGCGTGCAGCACTTCTGCATTGCGCATTTGTTCAGCAATAATTTTTCCCGCAGTCACCTGCTTTTCAGCCGCCTGCTTTTGTAATTTATGCGTTGATAAATGATTAAGCAGCGCCAGTAGCATCAGCACGGCGGCCGCAAACAGTGAAAACCAGCCGAACCAGGGATCAAACAGAAATAACACCGTGATATAGACCGGAATCCAGGGGATATCAAAAAATGCAAAAGGTGCATTACCCGAAAAGAATTGCCGGATCGCAGATAAATCTCTGACAGGCTGAACCGACGCCTGTCCCGGACTGTTCAGCGCTGTACGCATCATGGATTGATGTAGTTTTTTGCTCAGGGCATCATCCAGCCGATTGCTGAAACGGGCCAGTATACGTGCCCGTACCAACTCAAGGATACCCATCGTAAAAAACATCCACACCAGAATCAGCGTCAGTACCAACAGGGTTTCCTGGCTTCGGCTCGCCATAACCCGGTCATAAACCTGCAACATATAGAGCGGCGGCGCCAGCATGATCAAATTAATAAAGAGACTAAACAGGCCAACATAAATAAAGCTTTTACGGCTAGTGCCTGCCACTTTATTCAGTTCGCTAAAGTGCGGTGTATCTTGAGACATTGTCATAATAGTTGCGGGTTAAACCGTCAAAACAGGGTAAATAATGAATAAGCATACAGGTATGTGACCGAAAGAAGCCTTATTTTTTACATGTACAATAAGCTCTCAGCCTTAAAAATCAGCGTGTTACTCCTGGAAACCCTGTACCGACGCTGCTTATAACACATAAAAAATGACTTACAAATAAAACAAATGCACCAAATTAAGATCCAAACAAAAAAATTATTTTTAAACCAACACTCTTTAATTTAAGAATGCCTTAAATAACAGAAAAAAATACACAATATTCAAACAGCCGCCTTCTTCAGCCCTGAAACATATCCGGCCCTGCAATGCGTGCCCGGCGCTATAGAGCCTGATCTTTTACATCCACAACCTGATACACAAAAAACCGCAAGTCAGGGCTCCAGTAATCTACCGGAAGCCCCGCCTTCTGCTTTAAATGACCCAGAAACTGCTCAGGCTCTGGTAACTGGTGCCATACCTGAGGCAAAAACGTGGCGCGGTGAGTGTCATCTTCCAATACCAGACCATCAATACCCGGGTGCAGCTTCATCAGTAGATCTGTTTCATCAGTCACCTGAAGCGGAATTGATGGCATCAATAAGGAGATATGCACCTGCAACTGATCAAATTCGTCGCAGCTCAGCGGCGGGAAACGCGGATCATAAAAAGCCGCGCTGATTGCATTATGGGTTAAATCGTCCTGAAGAGAACGGCAGGGCTCCAGCATGCCGATACAGCCACGCAATGCACCCCTGATAGTCAGGGTCACAAAAGTCGCCGCAGGAGCCTGCAGCCAGTCCTCATGAGCGGTTACTGGACACGGGTAATGCATTTCCAGTTTCCGGGCGATTGCAGCCCGTACCAGTTTTAACATCAGCTGCTGCTGGGCGTTAGTGTATTGTTTAGTAAACGGCATAAGCACCATACCCCACTACCTGTGACCGATCACCGGCACTATCGCCTGAATTGGCATATTGCAGCCGGTGGATTTTAAACCCGGAACCCCGCAAAGCCCGCTGTAAACCGTTTAATGCCCTGCAACCACAGGCTTCCTCCCCCCGAATGTCACAAGCACCGGCCATAATGCGTTTATCGGTATTACCATCAATCCGCCGGGCCTCATCGTAAGGGTGATAATGACTCAAATCGGTACTGATCAGGATCAGCACACGCGCATCATTTAGCACGGGTTGTATCAGCCTGGCTACTTCCTCGACAGAAGCTTCACCCACGACTACCGGCACAACCGGACTTTGGATGCCCATGCGCTGCAGAAAAGGTAATTGCACTTCCAGGCAGTGCTCGTATTGATGGACCAGATCACTGTATTCCACCAGATCTTTTGCCACCCACTGCTCCACCTGTTCTGTCGCAACCGGTACATCGCCCAGAGGTGTACGAAAATATGACGCGCGCGGCACCGCCATGCCTGAAAAAGCCACACGATGGCTCGGGCCAAGCAACAAAATATAGTTGTAATCAGCCCCTTTGGGCAAACAACCAAAAGCTGCACCCGCAATTCCGCCGGAATAAATATATCCGGCGTGGGGCACGACCAGTGCCCTGATCTCAGATGCCGGTGGCTGCCGACATTTAAGCAGTTTATCTACGTTACTCGCCAACACATCCGGCTGATCCGGATAAAACAATCCGGACACAGCGGGTTCCCGAATATTCATAACAAGCTTCTCCGCATGGCTTACCCTCAGGCCCGCTCTGGAATTTTTCTACCGGGAGGTTAGTGTTAAGGCCAACCACCTGCCAGGCTCTAAGTATAGAGCCTGAATCTGGCACATGGGGTTTCGGCTCAACTGCTTACACAATAAAAGGCATTTGCTATGAGCACTATTGAAGTGGGATTCTCGCATCCGGTGGCACGTGGAAAAATTCAGTGTGACCTCTGCCCCCGTTTCTGTCAGTTGTCTGATGGCCAGCGTGGCCTCTGTTTTGTTCGCGGAAATCTGGGCGGTAAAATGCAACTTTACACTTACGGCCGCTCCAGTGGTTTCTGTATTGATCCGATAGAAAAAAAACCACTGAACCACTATTTGCCTGGTACACCCGTGCTCTCTTTTGGCACCGCTGGCTGCAACCTTGCCTGTAAGTTTTGCCAGAACTGGGATATCAGTAAAGCGCGGGAAATGGACAAACTCGCAGATGCGGCCAGCCCGGAACAACTGGCAAAATTCTGCCATCAGCATGCCTGTCGCTCTATCGCTTATACCTATAACGACCCGATCATTTTTATGGAATATGCTGAAGATGTTGCCAAAGCCTGCCATCAGTATCAGGTCAATTCAGTGGCTGTCAGCGCCGGTTATATCAGCGACCAGGCCCGCCCCCGTTTTTTCCGGCACATGGATGCCGCCAATATTGACCTTAAAGCATTTACCGATCATTTTTATAAACATATCTGTGGCGGTCATCTGGCACCCGTACTGGACACTTTACTTTATATCCATAATGAAACGTCGGTCTGGCTTGAAATCACTACCCTGCTGATTCCCGGCGAAAACGACAGCAATCAGGAGATTGATGCCATGACCCGTTGGATATTTGATAATTTAGGTCCCAGCGTGCCGCTGCATTTCTCCGCTTTTCATCCGGATTGGAAAATGCTGACAACAGCACCCACACCCATAAAAACCCTGACCCGCGCCCGTGACATTGCTATGAAGAATGGTCTTCGTTATGTATATACGGGGAACGTACATGACACTGAGGGCAGCTCAACCTATTGCCACAAGTGTGGCCAGTGCCTGATTGAGCGTGACTGGTACCGGCTGGGAGCCTGGAACCTTAAAGACGGCTGCTGCAACCGCTGCAACGAACCTTTACCTGGCCATTTTGAGAGGCGGCCCGGTGACTGGGGTGATAAACGCCAGCCCGTTTTTTTGGGTGGTGATACAGATTAGTCGATCAAATTAACAAAATTTTGTCGTTCATCCGCCAGAATTTTCTTAAGCATATCCAAGTCGCTGATCACTTTTACCTGATTAAACAGAGGAGTGGCTTCGGGAAAGCTACGCTTGAGATGCAAGAGCCATTGTTTTACCCGACCGTGCACATAACGTGGCTGCATGCGATGTTCTGATTGCGCAATCAGCTCATCCAGATGGATCAGCATCGCAGCCCAGCCCAGTCCCTGCTGTGGGCTGCCATCTCGCTCTCCCTTGATAAGGCGCGCCAGATCAGGCTGAGCAATCATGCCCCGGCCAATCATTATATCGTCACAGCCGCTGACCTCTCGACAACGCTGATAATCATCAAAGTTCCACACTTCACCGTTTGCAATCACCGGAATTTTTACATGCTCTTTGATACGAGCAATATATTCCCAGTGTGCCGGGGGTTTGTAACCTTCCAGCTTAGTACGGGCATGGACTGTCAGATGACTGGCACCGGCATCAGCAATAGCCGCCGCATTATCCAGTGCTAACGATTTATCCTTAAAGCCCAGGCGCATTTTAGCGGTAACAGGCACATCGACCGGCACCGCTTCACGCACAGTTTTAACAATTTCGTGTATCTCGTTAGGGGTTTCCAGCAGAATAGCCCCGCCCCGGTTAGCGTTAACCCCTTTTGAGGGACAACCAAAATTAAGATCGATACCGGGGGCGCCCAGACGTGCAGCCCGTAGTGCGTTAACCGCCATAATACGAGGGTCACTGCCCAACAATTGCACATGCACAGGCACACCTGCGGGTGTTTTACCACCGTGGTCCAGTTCAGGGCACATATTACGAAAAATATGCGGCGGTAACAGACGCACCGATACCCGGATAAACTCAGTGACACAATAATCAATGCCGCCAATACGGGTCAGAATATCGCGCATAATCGGGTCAACCAACCCTTCCATAGGCGCTAATACAATCTTCATTTGCAGTTCTCTTAACTTCGGACGATGATTAGCCTAACGGCTTTTAGTAACTGAGATAAAAATGCGGCTATTTATTGCAATAGATCCCCCGGTGGAAGTCCGACAGGCCATATCTGACCTTCAGTTTGCTTCACGGGATATCCGCTGGCTGCCCGCTGATCAGTTACATCTGACCCTGGCCTTCCCGGGAGAGCAACCCGCAAACTGCTTCGAGCCTTTATGCGAGGCCTTGTGTGAAATTGAGTTTTCACCTTTCACTATCAAAACGCAGGATATCGGCTGTTTCCGTCAGGGTATTCTCTGGCTGGGAATCACACCTAATGCCGCGCTTGAACAATTACAAAAACGAACGATGCGCGTACTTCAAATGGCTGGCATTCCGGTTGAAAACCGCCGCTATCACCCACACCTGACACTGGGACGCTGTAAAAACAATCCTGCCCGGGCCACTGAACACCTGCAACAGCGACTCAACCACCAGCGTTTTGACTTTTATGTGGATCGGTTCCTGCTTAAAAGCAGCTTGCTGCGCCAGGACGGCGCAGTACATCGGATAGAGGCGGAATTTCTGACCGGTTAGATAACGGCCAGACCGCGACTAAGATCCGCTTTAATATCACCCAGATCTTCAAGCCCCACAGACACACGAATCAGGTTGTCTTTAATACCTGCCTCTGCCCGTTCTTCTGGGCTCATACGGCCATGGGTGGTTGTACCCGGATGTGTAATAGTTGTTTTCACATCGCCTAAGTTACCGGTGATAGACAACAGCTTAGTGGCATCAATCAGTTTAAATGCCGCTTCTTTACCGCCTTTCACCTCAAACGAAACCACACCGCCAAAGGCTTTTTGCTGCTTTTTCGCCAGTTCATGCTGAGGGTGACTTTCCAGGCCCGCATAGTAAACCGCCTCAATACCTTCCTGCTGCTCCAACCACTGCGCCAGTGCTGATGCGCTCTGGCTTTGTGCGGTCATACGCAATTGAAGTGTTTCAAGACCCTTAAGGAAAACCCAGGCATTAAAGGGACTCATACATGCACCACAGGTTCGTACGTAGCCAAAGATTTCTTCCATCAGCTTGTCAGAACCCACAACCACACCACCTACACAGCGGCCCTGCCCATCCAGATATTTAGTGGCCGAATGAATAACAATATCCGCCCCCAGGGAAAGTGGCTGTTGCAATGCGGGTGTACAGAAACAGTTATCGACCGCCAATAAAGCACCCTGTTTATGGGCAATCTCAGAAACCGCCGCAATATCGGTAATTTCTGCCAGCGGATTAGATGGCGTTTCCATAAAAAACATTTTGGTATTTGGCTTTACCGCCGCCTGCCAGGCATCCAGATCCTTAGGATCAACAAAAGTAGTTTCGATGCCGGCACGAATCAGATATTTGTTAAACAGGGAGATGGTCGAACCGAAAACACTGCGCGAACAGACCAGATGATCACCCTGCTCCATCAGGGAAATACCGATGGCCATAATCGCTGCCATGCCAGAAGCTGTTGCAACTGCACGCTCTGCCCCTTCCAAGGCAGCAATACGCCGTTCAAATGCTTGTACGGTTGGATTGGTAAAACGGGAATAAATGTTGCCCTCTTCATCACCGCTAAAGCGTGCTGCGGCTTCCTGTGCCGAAGAAAAGACATAGCTGGATGTCAGATAAATCGCATCACTATGTTCACCTTCGCCGCTGCGATGCTGGCCCGCACGTACACCCAGAGTATCCTGAGTAAAGCCATCATCTTCAAACTGTATACGTGCAGGACGTTCAAACCCGGACTGGGACATTTATCTGTTCCTCAATCGATCTTGCAGTGAAGATCGGATGACTCATTACTTTTAGATCCCTGTTCCTCTTCATCCTTAGCAAAGTCATTACGTTTTTGCTCAAGACGATCCAGGTAAGCCTGATCAATATCGCCCGCCACGTATTTGCCATCAAAGACACAGGTATCAAAATCACTAATGGTCGGATTGCCCAACAAAACACTCTCCTTCAGGTCATCCAGGTCCTGATAGAGCATCCAGTCACAGCCAATTTCAGTAGCAACTTCTTCATCGGTACGGCCGTGCGCAATCAGTTCTGTGGCTGATGGCATATCAATACCGTAGACGTTCGGATAACGCACTGCTGGTGCGGCAGAAGCAAAGTAGACTTTCTTCGCCCCCATATCGCGGGCCATCTGTACAATCTGCTTTGAGGTTGTGCCCCGCACGATGGAGTCATCCACCAGCATGACCACTTTATCCTTAAATTCCATCTCGATCGGGTTCAGCTTACGACGTACCGATTTCTTACGCTCAGCCTGACCCGGCATAATAAACGTTCGGCCCACGTAACGGTTTTTAATAAAACCTTCACGAAATTTCACATCCAGATGGTAGGCCATTTCCAGTGCAGAGGTACGGCTGGTATCTGGAATAGGGATCACTACATCAATGCCATGATCCGGGCGCTCACGCATAACTTTTTCAGCCAGCTTAACGCCCATGCGCATACGGGCTTTATGCACCGATACATCATCAATGATGGAGTCAGGGCGCGCCAGATAAACATACTCAAACAGACAAGGTGTCAGCAGGTTGTTTTGCACACACTGCTGGGTGAAGACTTCACCGTCCATATTGATAAAAATGGCTTCGCCCGGCTCAACGTCACGTACCATTTCAAAACCACAGACATCCAGCGCCACACTTTCGGAGGCTACCATATACTCTTCACGGCCATCACAAAGTGTACGTTTACCGTAAACCAGAGGACGGATACCATTAGGGTCACGGAAGGCAAGAATGCCATAACCGGTAATCACGGCAACAACGGCATAACCGCCTTTAACACGGTCATGCACCCGCTCTACTGCGGTGAATATATCCGCAGGTTCAGGATTCAGTTTGCCCTGGCGCTGCAATTCATGGGCAAAGACATTCAGCAGCACTTCCGAATCGGATGTTGTATTGATATGGCGAAGATCAGCCCGGAACATTTTTTCCGACAACTCTTCAGCATTCGTCAGGTTACCGTTATGCGCCAGCGCAATACCATAAGGTGAATTAACATAAAAAGGCTGCGCTTCAGCAGAGCTGGAAGAACCCGCTGTTGGATAACGCACGTGACCGATGCCCATATTACCGCCAAGGCGCTTCATATGGCGGGTACGGAACACTTCATTAACCAGACCATTGTCCTTACGCATAAAGAAACGGTCACTCTCACAAGTTACCATGCCTGCCGCATCCTGGCCGCGATGCTGTAAAACCGTCAGGGCATCAAAAATAGTCTGGTTAACATAAGATTTGGCAACAATGCCGACAATACCGCACATCCGAACTTACCTCGAAGGGAAATGGTAATAGCAAAAAAATTTAGCGTCCTGCATTTAAAATGAGATCGGCGATATCACCTGCCATATCCCGGGTCCAGGCTTCCATTAATACAAAGTGGGGAATCAGCTGAGACTCATTCCACCAGAGATCGTTTACGGCAGGGGTCTGACCCACCAACATCACCAGTAACACAACCACCAGTCCGCCACGGGCCGCACCAAAGACAATGCCCAATACACGGTCCGTTGCACTCAGACCTGTGGCGCTGATCAGCATACCAATTAACTGTCCTATAAGCGCACCCACAACCAGCGTCACCAGAAATAAAATAGCAAAGGCCGCAGCGATGCGAAGGGAGGGAGTGACAATATAAGGTTGTAACAACTCGATCATAGGTGCGGAGAACATGCGTGCGACCATAAAGGCCGCCACCCAGGTCACCAAAGAAATGGCCTCTTTGACAAAACCTCGTCGCACACTAAATAAGCAGGAAATGGCAACAATTGCCAGTATGGTCCAGTCGGCCCAGTTCATCATCTATAACAACTCAAAAAAGATGCGCGCATTCTATCAGAGGCCTTTACGGTCAGCGAGTAGAGAATCGTACGATAATGCCATCAAGCTTCAACTCTTTTTTTAGTTTCAGCTTTAATGACTCTAAATTCGAGCGCTGAAAATCAGGCCCCACATACACTTTTACCAGTTTGCCATTCTTGCGAATATAAACCTTGTGGCCTGCACCGACCAGTGCGGTGCGCAGCTCTTTAACATTACCTTCATCACTGAAAGTGCCCAACTGTAGCGTCCAGGCAACAGGCACCCCCTGTTTATCCAGCACCGGCTTTTCTTTATCAACACTGATCACCGGTTTTTTTGCTTCAATTTTTTTAACCAGCACTTCCGATTTTTTAACACCCGGTGGTGCCTGTTCAGGCTGCGCAACTTTGGATGTGTCCGGCAACACAGGGGTTTCAGGCACAATACTGACAACCTCCGGCAAATCAGGCATCGTTGGTATTGCCGTTTCAGGATGGCGCTCACGATACCCGTCTCCGCTAAAAAGCAATGGAAATAAAATACCGGACGATAGCACAATCACAGCAAGCCCCGTCAGCCTGTATTTAAGCGCCTCTTGCATATTACCCACTCACTCCCAGGTGATCTAACGCATCACTCACGGTATAGAATGAACCTGCGACAAGCAAGCAATTATCAGGGTTCAGATGAGCACGCGCTGCCTCCAGCGCGGCGGCAACAGAATCAAACATATCACAACATCCAGCCTGCACTTCAGCGTCTAGGTTTTCTGCTAAAGTCGTTGCTTTCTGCCCCCTGGATACATTCAGATCTGCCAGGTACCAGTGTTTAATCTGTGGGCGCAAAATATCAATCACCGTTGCAAAATCTTTATCACCCAACATGCCCAGCACCAGATGCACATCCTGGCCTTTGGCCTGCAAACGTTTGGCCAACAGTCCGGCCGCTTCCGGGTTATGTGCCACATCCAACCAGCACGTGCCATTGTCCAGCTCGACCGGTTGCATCCGCCCCGTCATGGCCGCCTGCTCAAGACCCTGATGAATAGCCTCAACTGATACAGCCAGGCCCAGTACGGCCAGCACCTGAAGCGCCGTTGCCGCGTTGGGCAAGGGCAAACCCGGCAGAGGTAAGTCTGTTAACTGCAGCGATTCTCCAACCGGGCAAACACCCTGCCAGTCCCAGCGCCCATCATGAATCTGGTAATTAAACTGCTGCCCGACCTGGTAAAGCTGCGCACCCGTTTCAGCCGCGACTTCAGAGACAGATTGTGTTGGCTCTGAATCCCCGCAAACAGCCGGCTTATCCTGGCGAAAAATGCCACACTTCTCACGGCCGATAATCTCACGGTTATCACCCAGCCAGTCGATATGATCCAGTGCAATGCTTGTCACAACAGAGACATCAGCATCAATGATATTAACCGCATCGAGACGCCCGCCCAAACCCACTTCCAACAGCACAACATCGGGGGCCTGCTGCTGAAAAATCACTAACGCCGCCAATGTGCCATATTCAAAGTAAGTTAAGGCAATATCACCCCGCGCCTCATTGATCGCCCGAAATGCCTGACAGAGCATTTCATCCGAGACATTCTCAGCGTTCAGCCTCACTCGTTCGTTATAATGCCGAAAATGGGGAGACGTGAAACAGCCCACTGTGTAACCGGCGTTGCGCAGCATTGCCTCGAGATAAGTAACCGTTGAACCTTTGCCATTTGTACCGGCAACAGTGACAATTCGGGAGTTCAGCTTGAGCACACCCAGACGCTGAGCAACCTGACTGACACGTCCAAGGCCTAACTCAATTTCAGCCGGGTGGCATTGCTCAATCCATGTCAGCCACGCGTCAAGGGAAAACTGATCTGTAACCTGCTTCATTAATTACCTGCACTAAAAACAGAAAACCGGCCAATGAATACTCAAAAGCCGGTTATTTTTAAACGCTATCGCTGTGGTCAGGCATCAGACTGCGGTGACTGACGGGTCAGCTTACGCAGAATAGCATCCAGACGTTCTTTCATCTCATGGCGATGAATAATCATATCAAGCTGACCATGCTCCAGCAGAAACTCACTGCGCTGGAAACCTTCGGGCAGTTTCTCACGTACCGTTTGCTCAATAACCCGTGGACCTGCAAAACCAATCAGCGCTTTAGGCTCACCGATATTCAGATCACCCAGCATTGCCAGGCTGGCAGATACGCCGCCATAAACAGGGTCCGTTAATACTGAGATATAAGGAATGCCTGCAGCTTTAAGCTTTTCCAGAACCGCACTGGTTTTAGCCATCTGCATCAGCGAAAACAGGGCTTCCTGCATACGCGCACCACCGGATGCAGAAAAGCAAATCAGCGGAATATTCTCGGCCAGGCTGACATTAGCCGCACGAACAAAACGCTCACCAACTACCGCACCCATAGAGCCACCCATAAACTGGAACTCAAAGGCAACAGCCACAACCGGCTGACCATGCAGCTCACCGCGCATTGCGACCAGTGCATCTTTTTCTTCGGTATTTTTTTGTGCGGCCGTCAGGCGATCTTTATACTTTTTAGAATCTTTGAACTTCAGGCGATCAACCGGTTCCACATCGGTAGCCAGTTCAACCCTATTCTGCTCATCAAGAAACACTTCCAGACGTGTACGCGCGTTAAGACGCATATGGTGGTCACATTTAGGACACACACACAGATTTTTTTCCAACTCAGGGCGATACAGAGGCGCATCACACTTAGGACATTTTTTCCAAAGCCCTTCAGGGATATTTGAACGTTTTGCCTCTGCACGAACCAGAGAAGGTACAATTTTTTCCAGCCAGTTACTCATGTCTTTCTAAACCTTTCTTAAACGCAACACTCACACAACTCATATACAATAGAGTTACGCGTTCATCGCTGTATGCATCTCTGCAACAATCGCCGCGACATTTGCAGGGATAGCTTCCTGCTGACCGACCAGCGATGCAATTTTATTAACCAGTACACTGCCAACAATCACACCATCAGCAACCTGAGCCACTGCTTTAGCTGATGCAGCATCTTTAATACCAAAACCCACACCCAACGGCAGATCAGTGTATTGCCTGATGACCTGTAACTTCTCAGCAACGGCATCAACATCAAGTGTTGCAGAGCCTGTTACGCCTTTTACAGACACATAGTACAAGTAACCACTGCCCGCTTTGCAGACCTGCTCGATGCGGGACTCTTCGGTTGTTGGCGCCAGCAGGTAAATCGTATCTAAACCATTCGCCTTCATTGCAGCATCAAACTCACCTTCGGCTTCTTCCGGCGGCAAATCAACGATTAAAGCCCCATCAACACCTGCCTGAGCCGCTTTCTCTGCAAAGGCTCTATAACCCAGCACTTCAACGGGATTCAGATAACCCATAAGCACAACCGGCGTTATCTGATCTTTCTGACGAAATTCAGCAACCATATCCAGTACATCCAGCAGCCTTGTGTTATGCGTCAGCGCACGCTCACAGGCCAGCTGAATGACCGGACCATCGGCCATCGGATCAGAAAAAGGCACACCCAGTTCGATCACATCCGCGCCTGCATCCACCATCGCATGCATCAAAGGAACAGTAACAGCAGGACCAGGATCACCGGCCGTAACATAAGGAATCAGCGCCTGACGGCCCTGTGCTTTCAGCTGATTAAAGCAACGTTCAATTCTATTCATTTTCGGTACCGTCCACTCAGACCTGAATTCCGTCGATCTGCGCGACGGTATGGATATCTTTATCACCCCGACCCGACAGATTCACCAATACGATCTGATCTTTATCCATCTCTTTTGCCATTTTCATAGCATGGGCAACAGCGTGGCTGGACTCCAGCGCGGGCATAATGCCTTCAACCTTAGTGAGTGTACGGAACGCATCCATCGCCTCATCATCGTTAATAGCAACATATTCAGCGCGTCCCGCATCTTTAAGCCATGAATGCTCAGGCCCGACACCCGGATAATCCAGACCTGCAGAAATTGAATGGGTGCCAATAATCTGCCCGGCATCATCTTCCATCAGGTAAGTACGGTTGCCATGTAGTACACCTGGGCGCCCTGCTGACAGAGGCGCTGCATGCTGACCCGTTTCCAGACCATAACCGCCGGCTTCAACACCAATCATGCGTACATCGGCATCTTCGATAAACGGGTGAAACAGTCCAATTGCATTTGAGCCACCGCCCACACAAGCCACCAGCGCATCCGGCAGTCGACCGGTCATATCCAGACACTGAGTGCGGGCTTCACGCCCAATGATCGACTGAAAATCACGTACCAACTTCGGATAAGGATGAGGGCCTGCCGCAGTGCCAATAATGTAAAATGTATTATCAACGTTAGTAACCCAGTCACGCATGGCTTCATTCATCGCATCTTTCAGCGTGCGGGTGCCGGATTCAACCGAAATGACTTCTGCACCCAGCAGTTTCATACGGTAAACATTCAACGCCTGGCGCTGCACATCTTCTGCGCCCATATACACCTGACACTCAAGACCAAGACGGGCCGCAACGGTTGCCGTTGCCACACCATGCTGACCGGCACCGGTTTCTGCGATTACACGGGGTTTACCGGTGTATTTCGCTAAAAGCGCCTGGCCAATCGTATTATTTACCTTATGAGCACCGGTATGGTTCAGGTCTTCACGCTTCAGATAAATCTGGGCACCACCACAAAGCGCTGACAAATGTGTGGCGTGATAAAGCGGTGAAGGACGCCCCACATAATGTGCAAGATCATAATCAAATTCGGCCTGGAACTCCGGATCTTGCCACAAGCGTTCATAGGTCTCTTCCAACTGCTTAAGCGCAGCCATCAGGGTCTCTGATACAAATCGACCACCATAAGGACCAAAATGCCCACGTTCGTCGGGCATTTGTGTAAGTGCAGCGAGATCAGCTTTTGTCGGCACGGGTTACCTCTTGAATGAACTTCTCTAATTTTTCTTTATCTTTAATCCCTTTGCCTGCTTCGACGCCACCACTGACATCAACGGCAAAAGGCCGCACGGTTTTCACCGCAGAACAAATATTTTCGGGGCTCAGGCCACCCGCCAGTACAAGTGTTTGTGATCGGGCGGCAGGAATACGCTGCCAGTCAAAAGACTCACCCGTTCCGCCAGGAACACCAGGGCGGTAGGCATCGAGCAGAATGGCGGATGCACTTTTCCAGGTTTCAAACTCAGCCTGTAAATCCACATCCGGCTTCATTCTGATCGCTTTCATATACGGGCGATTAAACTGCTCACAATATGCCACACTTTCGTCACCATGAAACTGTAACAGGGACACACCGGTCTGGCGGATAACTTCATGAACAAAAGCCACATCAGCATTCACAAAAAGTGCTGTTGTAGTAACAAATGCGGGCACCGCCTTTATGATCTCTGCAGCCTGCTCGATAGCCACATTCCGGGGGCTCGGCTCATAAAACACAAAACCCAGTGCATCAGCGCCTGCAACAACAGCCGCAGCGGCATCCTCTGGTCGGGTAATACCACAGATTTTAACGCGTGTTCGATTCACGGACTGCCCACTCGGAAAACCCAATATACTAACAGATGCTTTCACTGAAAGTCAGTCCAGCGCGGTAAGGAAATAAGGCCCTAATTCAGATTTAGGCAAAGCAAACTGTTCAGGATAGCCTACATCAACAAAATAGAGTCCGTAGGGGGGCGCCGTCACACCGCCTTCACGACGATCTTGAGCATCAAGCACTTCTTTTGCCCAGACAGGTTCTGCTTCACCGCAGCCAATAGCCATCAGCACACCCGCAATATTTCTGACCATATGATGTAAAAACGCATTAGCCGCTACATCTATTACAATAAGCTGGCCGGACTGATAAACCTGCAAGGCACGTACTTCACGCACCGGGCTTTTTGCCTGACAATTTACAGCACGATAAGAATTGAAATTATGCTCACCAACCAGATGAGCCGCACCTGCATTCATACGCCCCACATCCAGCATTTTGTGAGTCCAGGTAACACCTTTCGACAACAGCGCAGGCTTAACCGGTGCACTTAGAATAATATAGCGATAACGCCGCCCCAGCGCAGAGAAGCGGGCATGAAAATGCTCAGGCACAACTTTCGCCCACTTAACCGCAATATCATCCGGCAGATTTGAATTCGTACCCATAATCCAGGCGCGTAAATCACGCTTAGCCCGCGTTTCAAAGTGGATAATCTGGTAAGTGGCATTTACGCAGGCATCGGTACGCCCCGCACAGATAACTGACACAGGCTCATTGGCAATTTTTGACAAGGCTTTTTCCAGTGTACCTTGCACACTGACAACTCCATCAGCCTGTCTTTGCCAGCCCCGATAGTGTGTACCCTGATATTCAATACAAAGTGCGTAACGATAAGGGGCGGTTAAAACCGCCCCCTTGTTTTCCGGTGAAACAAATAATTGTGGAGCATCTGGCATAGGTGGTTACTTATCTAAATTACCCAGCAATTCAGAGGCTTCCTGCTTCTGCTGATCACTGCCTTCGTTAATTATTTCCTGCAGTATATCGCGCGCACCTTCAGCGTCTTCCATATCGATATAAGCACGGGCAAGATCCAGTTTAGTTTCGACCTCATCAGCGCCGTCCAGCAACGCCCATCCATCTACTTCCTCATCTTCTTCATCCGCATCCTCTTCTTCCAGCCCGATATCAGTATCGGCACCATTGAGAAGCGACTGCAACTCACTATCCAGTTCTGCATCCAGGTCATGGAAGATATTGGCTGTCAGCTCCTCCTCTGCCGGATTTACTGAGCCCTCAGGCACAAATTCCTCCCCGGACGAGAGGCCGGTCTCTTCTAACCCGATATCTAAAACGTCAGCCTCTGGCGACTCTGGCCCCTGATTCTGCTCAGCCTGAAAACCCGGGTCATCCGATTCTGTACTGAGCTCATCCGCTGCGTCAAGCTCTGCATCAAGCTCTGCATCAAGCGAAGCCTCAGCAACATCCGGCTCATCAACCTCCGGGGCTTCCACAGCTATTTCTTCAAGCAACTCATCAATATCAAAGGCTGCCAGATCCAGCTCAACCTCATCCAGGTTATCACTTTCCAGGGAAGTTTCTACCGACTCATCACTTTCAATATCGAATCCTGCTATAGCTTCATCATCTGCCAGCACGATCTCAGACAGCTCTGAATCCGTATCGCTATCGAGCTGAGGCTCATTTTTCTCCACCACTTCATTCAGCAGTGATTCAATTTCCGCATCAAAATCCTCTTCACTCTCAGGCACGATTGCTTCAGGTGCCCCAGGCTCAGACAAAACATCCGTCAGGTCATCATGCGAACCCGACATATCAGGCAACTCACCCTCCGATAACTCATCAGCAGAGAGCATCCGGAATTCAGGCAGCTCGTCTTCGATTTCAGCAACCGGCAGACCCTCCTGCATATCCGGTGATGGCACAGGCAGTGGTTCGCTTTCAGACTCAGTGCTACCCAGATCATTCAGATCATTCAGATCAAAGTCCAGACCCTCTAATGCATCGAGCAACTCCTCATCCGACTCGGCTTCTGAGCTACTGCCCTCTACCTCGGGCGGGCGGGCTGACTCAATATCATCAGCCAGCACCAACTCTTCCTCGGCCAATAAAGAGGTTTCATCTGACGAATAAGCCTCCGGATTTTCAAAGAGCGCATCCAGATCCAGTTCCGGCTCTTCTGTATTCGCAGCCTGCTGTAATTCTTCCTTATCAGTCACCCGATCCGTTTCGACAGACAACTCTTCGAGGTCTGCATCAAGTTCCAGGCTATCAAAAGATTCATCTGCTTCGGCGTCTTGCGATGCCTGAGCAAGCAGTGCATCAAGATCATCAACACCCGGAGCCTCTTCAACAGTCTCTCTATCTGCAATTTCAAACTCTACGGAATTTTCCGGTTCGGATGCCTCTTCGGGGGAGTCATCAAGATCATCAAGCCCCATGTCATCAATTTCGAACGCCAGATCATCCAGGCTTTCAGCCTCAGCCCCTCCGCCATCCAGAATATCGTCGAGCGCATCCCGGCTCTCTGCCGGTGGCTGCGTGACAAACTCAAGATCGGAATCTGAAAGATTCGCACCCGATTCAGACGCACTGTCAACCAGCTCATCCACGAGCAATTGTTCAAGTTCATCAGCGGCAATATCTTCTTCAACAGCCTCTTCGGCTAAAGCCTCTTCCGGCTGTTCCAGACCCAGATCAAACTCATCATCTTCCAGCAGAATTTCATCCGCGCCCGCCGCGGGAAGAACGGTGTCTGAAAGCGCATCATCTTCAATATCTAAATCAAGGTCCAGATCAAGATCCATATCAAGATCAAGATCGGCCAGGTCATCAAGCCCTTCATCAAGGGCGATATCGCTTTCATCCTCCTGTACGGCTACCTTTTCTGATGCTGTATCAGAAATTTCTTCCTCAGGCTCAGCTTCTTCAGGCTCTGCCAGTGCGCCTGCCGCAGCAGCTGTTGCTACGGCCGCTACCACAGCAGCTTCAGCAGCCGGTGCCTCTTTGCGCGCCTTCCGACGTTTCAGGAACAGCAAGCCCAGCACCGCAGCAAGAACAGCAATCAAACCGCCCCCTGCCATCGCCAGATAAAGCGGGTTTTCCGTCAGCGTAGCAAGCAATCCTTTTTCAGACTCACGTAACTGTGTTTTTTGAGTCAGCAGCTCTGCTTCCAGCTGCTCAATATTCTGATCTTTACTATCAATAGTGCTTTGTATGGATGAAAACTGCTGCTGCAGCATATCCAGACGGTCATTCAGCAGCTCATTTTCACCCTGCAACTTGCCCATCTCACCCTGCGTAGCGTCCAGTTGCTGCTCCAGAGCCAGGCGCGCATCTTCCATGGCCTGCAAGGCTTCGCCGGACACTCCGGTCTGCTCTGCATCACCCGCCTGCGCAGCCACAGTTACAGCGGGTTTTTCGATAGCCGTTTTTGGTGCAGCTACAACCTGAGACCTAACCGGTGCGGCAGGTGGTTTTGCCGGATCTGCGGGCCTGACACCCCTACTTTTCCAAAAATCATTCTGCCTCCGCACCTCTGCGGCAGCCTGCTGCGGTGTCAAAGCAGTGATTTCTGCCAGGGTTGGCAAATCAAGCACCATACCGGCTTTCAGATGGTTTATATTGCCACCGACAAAGGCATGCGGATTTTTCTTCAGAAGTGCAAGCGCCATCTGGCTTTTGGTGACAGACCCATCCGGGCGATTTGCATCAGCAATACCCCAGAGTGAATCATGCACATCAACGAATACCTGCTTTTTGACATCCATCGCCGTACGGATATTTTTTGGAACGACTGCAGGCTTGGACGATATAGCCGGTGCTGCTTCTACCGGGGAAACAGGCTGAACTGTTGCGCGCTGCTTTGACGGGTCATAAACAGGCGGATCCAGCAGCAGCGTGTACTCACGCACCAGCCGGCCATTCGGCCAGTTAACTTCTACAAGAAAATTAAGGAAAGGTTCTTTAACCGGGTCACGGGATGTAAGACGGATACGCCCGGTGCCATCGGAGCCCAGGATGACTTTAAAAGCCACACCTGACAGGAAACGTACTTCGTTCACGCCAGCCAGTGCATGCTCATCAATATCGGCCATGCGAGGCTGTATCTGTAGCGGATTCAGCTTTCTGACTTCCAGAAGCTGTATCTCAGCATTTAAAGGCTCGTTAAGTGCTGAGTTGATCTTAATCTCACCAAGGCCCAGCGCATTAGCATTTGACGTGCTCAGTACCCCTGCAAGAGCAAGGCTTATGGCGAGTTTGCGCAACATCATCAGTTTCCTTAAGTTACATGCTCTCTAAAATTTTCATGAAATCATAGAGTTGCAGATTCTGAAATCTTGGAAAGTATTGTTTATAAGGTGCAGCGGGGTCAAGCGGCAGGCCCTGCAGATTATACGAATACCCTGAAATAATTCGTATAAAACAGCCTGAACCCGGCTTGACTCCTACAGATTATCGTGCTACACCCATCATTTTATCCTGCTCTTATTTAAGCCCCGCTGCCTGTTCAGGCACGGGCTCAGCCTGTCTAACGCGCATCCGGCTGAGCAATTTCTTCAAGTGTAGGCATTTTTAACAATGCACCCACTTGCATTTCATTTATATTCCCATGATTAAACGCATGCGGATTTTTTTCCACAATAGCTCTGATCATTTGCCTTGCAGACACTGAAGTATTCGGCAAATTATTAGTTGCTATACTCCAGAGCGTTTCCTGAGCACCGATTCGCACAACACTCACAGCAGGTTTATCGGGCACACCAGACTGTGCTTTAGCCGCAGGAGCAGACTGCAAAGCAACTACATCTGACGGGGTCTTATCAGGCAGGCCCGGAGGCAACTTAGAATCTATTTCGGGCATTTCCGGTATTTTCAGCACCGCCCCCTTGCGCAACTGATTAATATTACCGGCCTTAAAAGCCGCCGGGTTCTGCCTGACGATCGCCTGCATTAACTGATGCATACTCACGTCAGGGCTGGTGCGATACTTAGCCGCAATATCCCAAAGCGTCTGCTGCGGCCCCACTATAACTGTATTATCTGTCGCTGATGCTGCCACAACCTCTGATGCAGGCTGCCCGGTTTGCGCTGCCTGTAATGCACCTTGCTCATTGTAGCGCCCGATTTCCTCTGCACCGGGCAATACGATAAGCGCCCCGTGCTTTAGTTCATTGATATTGTTATTCGCAAAGGCCTGCGGGTTTTTTTCAAAGATCGAAAACATCATCTGCTGATTTGAGTATTTTTCAGCTAACGGATGCTTACGGGCAATATCCCAAAGCGTTTCTTTAGACCCCACCCGAATGGTTTCAGAGAGTAACCGGCGATTATCTGCCACAGAACCCGCCGGTGCTTCTGGCCGTGCCTGGTGAATACCCGACCCGGATAGTCGGTCCGGTTTATTTTCAGATTCAACCGCTTCAGGCCGGGTCACCGGCTCTGTTAACAGGGATATCGCAGCAGGATTATTCTGCTTAGTCATTCCAGGCTCTGCTGACGTAAAGGAGGCTTCCCTGATTTCAACACCCGACTTTACTTCGGCCTGAGGCGTGACCCTTAAAAGAGCGGTATATTCACGAAGCAACCGGCCGTCCGGCCAGTTTACTTCCAGCAGAAAGCTAAGATAAGAACTGGAAACAGGTTTTTCTGAGACCAGCCGAAGTACCGCAGGCGTATGCTTTTCAAGGACAACAAAAAACTTTATATCTGAAAGATAATGGCGGGTATCCAGCCCGGAAATAGCCATATCATCCACACCGGCAAAGCGGATTTTTATATCTCCAGGCGCAAGATTTTCCGTTTCCAGCAGCGCTATTTCAGCCTCCAGTGGCTCAGAAGCTGATGAATAAACACGCAGCGCACCCAGGTCTAACCCGTAGGAGGAAGGAGCCCCCAGCACACTCAAACACACAAAACCAAATACCAGTTTGCGTAACATCATACCTTCCGCCTGACTCCTGACTACATAGCGGGCTTGGCGTGATCGCCAACCCCGGTTCAGGCAACCTAAAGGGTTACCTAACCATCCTTAGTTTAGTATTTTTTAGCCTACAGGTATTGCTGAACTAATAATTCAGCAATCTGAACACTATTTAGCGCCGCGCCTTTACGAATATTATCGGAGACCACCCACAGATTAATACCGTTCGGGCTGGAAATATCTTCACGGATTCGGCTGACAAACACGGCGTCATTACCGACTGCCTCTGAAGCCGGTGCAGCATAACCCGCATCACCCGGCTCATCCACAACCTCGATACCAGGCGTTGATTCCAGTAATCCCCGCACATCAAGTGCCGACATGCTATCACGGGTTTCCACGTGCAGCGATGCCGCATCACCAAAGAATACCGGCACTTGCACACAAGTCGGATTCACACGCACAAAGTCATCACCCAAAATTTTCTGGGTTTCGAGTACCAGTTTTATTTCTTCCTGACTGTAACCGTTATCCTGCAACTCGCCAATCAGCGGTAACACATTAAAGGTAATCTGCTTTGCAAACACATCGGTTTCTACCGGCAGACCATTCAACAGCCGGGCTGTCTGCCCTGCAATTTCTTCCACACCTTTACGGCCTGAGCCGGATACCGCCTGGTAAGTTGATATATTAATACGTTCTATACCGACTTCACGATAAACCGGGGCCAGCGCCATCAGCATTTGAATAGTTGTACTGCCCG
>JBMYOX010000034.1:0-38761 GCA_049599735.1 Pontibacterium sp.
TTTTTGCATGAAAAAAGCAGATCTTGATAAAAGGGACACTGTTTTCCGCATTTTAAGCAGGGTGATTTGACTAAAGTCGGGTGAAGGCAGAAATAATTATCTCTTGAGATTCAATTAAACACCCCAATAGAGTTAGAATGTTGCGTTAAATTTCCCGGTGTACCGGTCAGAAACCGTTGATTAGACAGGTTAAAAAGTCGAAACATGCTGACGTCATTACTCAAGAAAGTGTTTGGAAGTAAGAACGATCGCGAATTAAAGCGTATGACCCGCGTCGTTAAGCAGGTTAATGCGCTGGAAGCCGATCTGGAATCGCTCTCACAAGAGTCTTTACAGGCGAAGACAGCAGAGTTTCGCCAGCGCCTGGCTGACGGGGCAACACTCGATCAGTTGCTGCCGGAAGCCTTTGCGGTAGTGCGCGAGGCCTCAAAACGTGTGATGGGAATGCGCCACTTCGACGTACAGTTGATTGGTGGCATGACCCTGAACGAAGGCAAAGTGGCAGAAATGCGTACCGGTGAAGGTAAAACCCTGGTGGCGACCCTGCCGGTTTACCTGAACGCACTGGCGGGCGAAGGTGTTCATGTTGTTACCGTCAATGACTATCTGGCAAGCCGTGATGCCGAGTGGATGCGCCCGCTTTATGAAGCCCTGGGGATGAGCCTGGGTGTGATTCTTTCTGGCCAGGATTCAGAGGTTAAGCGTGCAGCTTATACCTGCGATATTACCTACGGTACCAACAATGAATTTGGCTTTGACTATCTGCGCGACAATATGGCGTTCAGTGCAGATGACAAAGTGCAGCGCGATTTTAATTTTGCCGTGGTGGATGAGGTTGACTCCATCCTGATTGATGAAGCGCGGACACCGCTGATTATTTCAGGGCCGGCAGAAGACAGCTCTGCGATGTACATGAAGATCAATACGCTGATTCCAAAGCTGTTACGCTTTGAAGGCGAAATTGATGTTAAGGATGACTCTCAGGTTATCAACGAACATTATGTGGTGGATGAGAAAAACCGCACTGTTGAAATTACTGAAGCCGGTCATACGCTGGTGGAAGACCTGCTGACAGAAATGGAACTGCTGGGTGAAGGGGAAAGCCTGTATGCACCCCAGAACCTGAATCTGCTGCACCACGTACTGGCAGGCCTGCGGGCTCATCACCTCTTCCAGCGTGATAAAGATTATATCGTTCAGGATAACCAGGTGGTTATCGTGGATGAGCACACCGGGCGTATTATGCCGGGACGTCGCTGGTCTGAAGGTTTACATCAGGCTGTCGAAGCCAAAGAAGGTGTGGCGGTACAGCTGGAAAGCCAGACTCTGGCCTCTACTACCTTCCAGAATTACTTCAGGCTCTATAACAAGCTGTCGGGCATGACCGGTACAGCGGATACGGAAGCCTTTGAGCTGCGTCAGATTTACGGCCTGGATGTCATTGTGATTCCGACCAACCGGCCAGTCTCACGTATCGATATGAACGATCAGGTTTTCCTCAGTATGGAGGAAAAATATGATGCGATTATTGATGAAATTCGTAAGACACAGGATGAAAAACGTCCGGTACTGGTGGGTACGGCGTCCGTTGAATCCTCCGAGCTGATTTCAGCTTTACTGAAAAAGCAGGGTATCGAACATAATGTCCTGAACGCCAAAAATCACGGGCGTGAAGCGCAGATTATTGCCGAAGCCGGTCGTCCTGGTTCTGTGACTATTGCCACTAATATGGCCGGTCGTGGTACGGATATTGTATTGGGTGGCAAGCTGGAGTCTGAGTTAGCTGACCTGGTTGATCCTACCGATGAGCAGATCGAACAGGCTAAAGCTGACTGGCAGGCACGCCATGAAGCGGTACTGGCAGCCGGTGGTTTGCATATTGTGGGTACCGAACGCCATGAGTCCCGCCGTATTGATAACCAGTTAAGGGGTCGTGCCGGTCGTCAGGGTGATTCCGGGTCTTCTCGCTTCTTCCTGTCTCTGGAAGATGATCTGATGCGTATCTTTGCCTCCGACCGTGTGCGTCAGCTGATGCAGGCGCTGGGTATGGAGCGTGGCGAAGCGATTGAACATAAGATGGTGAGCAACGCCATCGAAAAAGCCCAGCGCAAAGTAGAAGGTCGTAACTTTGATATTCGTAAGTCGTTGCTTGAATATGACGATGTAGCAAACGATCAGCGTTCAGTGATCTATGGTCAGCGCAACGAACTGATGGCGGTTGATGATATTTCTGAAACTGTTGATGCCGTGCGCAGCGAAGTGGTTGAGAATATGATTGATTCTTATATTCCGCCACAAAGTCTGGAAGAGCAGTGGGATGTTGAGGGGCTGGAAAAATCCCTGGAAACTGAGTTTGCTGTGAACCTGCCGCTGACTCAATGGCTGGAAGAAGACGATCAGCTTCATGAAGAGACACTGCGTCATAAAATTCAGGACGCAGTGCTGGCGGCTTACCAGGCTAAAGAAGCCGTAGTTGGCGCAGAAACCATGCGTATGTTTGAAAAGCAGGTGATGTTGCAGGTACTGGATACCCTGTGGAAAGAACATTTGCAGACTATGGATCATCTGCGTCAGGGCATTCATCTGCGCGGTTATGCACAGAAAAACCCTAAGCAGGAATACAAACGTGAAGCTTTTCAGCTTTTCCAGGAATTGCTGGAGAATATCAAGCAGGACGTGGTGCGTATTCTGAGCCATGTGCAGGTAAAAGAACCTGAAGATGTGGAAGCCATGGAGCAACAGCGCCGCGAACAGGCTGAACGTCAGCAGATGAACTACCAGCATGATCAGGCCTCTGCACTGGGTGAACCGGAGCGGGCCGAGTCGGCAGAGCCGGGACAACCTGATGAGTCGGCCAATACTGAGCCGTTTACTCGCGAAGAACGAAAAGTCGGGCGTAATGAACCTTGTCCTTGTGGCTCAGGTAAAAAATACAAGCAATGCCACGGCAAGCTTGTCTAACCCCGTGAAGTAATTTAACCCATAGTTAAAAAGCAGCTTCGGCTGCTTTCTTTGTCTTTGAGCAGTGGAGAGAGCGTAATGGCAGTCGGATCTGGTACAGTGCCTGAATTTCATTCGGTTAAAGGTTTTAAACTTGGCACAACATCGGCGGGTATTAAAACGCCGGGCCGTGCCGATCTGGTATTAATGGAAATACCTGAAGGTGCCTCAGTCGCGGGTGTTTTTACCAAAAATGCGTTTTGTGCCGCGCCGGTGCAAATTTGTAAGCGCCATATGGCACAAACCGATGCCCGTTATCTGGTGGTGAATACCGGTAATGCAAATGCAGGTACCGGTGCTGAAGGCATGAATGATGCGATTCAGACCTGCGAAACGGTTGCCAGCCTGATGTCGGTTACGGATAGCGCTGTGCTACCGTTTTCTACCGGTGTTATCGGTGAAAAATTACCGATTGAGAAAATTATCAGCGCACTGCCAAACGCTAAAGCCGTATTGAGTGAGTCAGGCTGGTTAGAGGCGGCCAGTGGCATACTGACAACCGATACCCGTCCTAAAGGGGCCAGCGAACAGTTTGTCTACCAGGGCCAGACCCTTACGGTAACCGGCATCTCAAAAGGCTCCGGCATGATCAAGCCGAACATGGCAACTATGCTGGCTTATGTGGCAACCGATGCAAATGTATCTCAACCCCTGCTTCAGCAATTGCTGGTGGCGGCATCGGATCAGTCGTTTAACCGTATTACCGTAGACAGTGATACTTCAACCAATGACAGCTGCATACTGGTGGCAACCGGTGAATCCGGTCCTGAGGTCAGTGAAAAAACCCCTGAGCTGCTGGCTATGTTTACTGAGGTGCTTAACCGGGTCATGCGTGATCTGGCCCATGCTATTGTGCGTGATGGTGAAGGGGCCACAAAGTTTGTTACCGTCAAAGTAGAAAGCGCGGCTAACCAGCAGGAAGCACTGGCCGTGGCTTATGATATTGCTCATTCACCGCTGGTTAAAACCGCGCTTTATGCGTCTGATCCGAACTGGGGCCGTATATTGGCAGTAGTGGGTCGTTCTGCGGTGGAAAACCTGGATATAGAGGCGTTAAAAGTCTATCTGGGAGAGGTCTGTATTGTTGAAAATGGCGGACGTGCAGCCGCTTATACCGAAGACGCCGGGCAGGCGGTGATGGATCGGGAAGAAATTGAAATCTGTGTGCAGCTTAATCGCGGAGATGTGAATGAAACGGTCTGGACAACCGATCTGTCTCAGGAGTACGTCACTATCAATGCCGACTATCGTTCCTGAGTTATGACAAAACTGATTCATGTCGCCGCCGCTGTTATTTATAACCCGCAGGGCCAGATTCTTCTGGCCCAACGGCCAACGGATAAGCATCAGGGAGGCTTATGGGAGTTTCCCGGCGGCAAGGTTGAGGCCGATGAGTCGGTGCTTCAGGCGTTAAAACGTGAGCTGGATGAAGAATTAGGTATTCAGATCAGTGATGCAAAGCCTCTGATTCAGGTGCCATACCATTATCCGGACAAATCAGTGTTGCTGGATGTCTACGAGGTGAATGCTTTTCAGGGTGAACCCTGGGGACGTGAGGGGCAGCCGGTACGCTGGGTAGATCGGGTAAAGCTGGATGCGTATCAATTTCCGGCCGCTAATCGACCGATATTGAATGCGGTCCTGTTGCCAACACGCTTACTGGTGACCGGTGTTGCAAGTGGCTTAGAGTTGGCAGATCCCGATAGTTACCTTTTTAAACTGAATCAGGCGATTAGTCTGGGCGTAGACGGGGTTATGTTACGCGCCAAAACCCTGGCAGACGATGATTTTAAGACGCTGGCAAAGGTCTATCAAAAACGCTGTAAGGCAGAGGCTGTTTTCCTGACCCTGAACTGTACGGTTGATCAGGCTAATGCGTTAAATGCTGATGCTGTGCACCTGAGCAGTGAACGTCTCATGGCGCTTGAATCCCGGGGTCTGTTTAAAGGTCGCTGGATCAGCGCATCCTGCCACACAAAGGAAGAACTGGCTCGGGCCCAAAGGCTGGGGCTGGATTTTGTAACTTTGTCACCGGTTTTACCCACCCGTTCTCACCCGGAAGCAACACCTCTGGGCTGGACGGCTTTTACAGAGCGGGTTAAAGCGGTTGCTTTGCCGGTTTATGGTCTGGGCGGGCTGACCGAATCTGACCTGGAAAAAGCCCGGACAACAGGTGCCCAAGGTATTGCGGCTATCAGTGCATGGTGGGGGTAACGTCACGGGCACCGGGTTCATCGCCGGTGCTGTAATCATTTTCATCTTCGTTACCGGATGAAGCAATCTGGTAAGCCTCACTGGCCCAGGCACCTAAGTCAATCAGGCGGCAGCGTTCTGAGCAGAAAGGGCGGAAAGCATTATCCTCACTCCAGAGAGCCGGTTTTTTGCACTGTGGACAAGCCACGGTTTTTTTACTCAATGTTTGATTCCTCTTGCTCTTCGCTGGCCAGCCTTAATAGTTTTTGATGTAAATCCGCTACACGGTTATCTAATAAAGCCTGATCGCCGGAATTATCCACAACGGTATCAGCCCGGCTCAGGCGCTCTTCCCGACTCATCTGTGCAGCAATAATTGCCCGCACCTGATCTTCTGAGCTGTTATCCCGCACGGTTGTACGTGAAATTTGCAGGGTTTCAGGGGCATCAACCACTACTACATGATTTACCAGCAAATGCTGATCGGTTTCCAGCAACAGGGGGGAGGCTAATATCACATAAGCACTGTCTAACGCTTCAAGTTTTTCGAGAATGCGGGTACGAATTTGCGGGTGTAGCAGTTGTTCCAGCCAGGTGCGCTGGTGTTCATCGGCAAATATAATAGTGCGTAGTTTTGTTCGATCAAGGTAGCCGTTCGCCAGTAATACAGCATCACCAAAACGTTTTTGGATGGCTTCAAGTGCCGGTTCGCCCGGTTCGACTACCTCGCGGGCCACAATATCAGCGTCTATTACCGGGATGTTTTTAGCGGCCAGGCGATTGGAGACCGCACTCTTTCCGCTGCCGATCCCACCGGTCAGTCCTGCTACAAACATGGGCTTACACACTTATCCATTGTAAATAATATTGGGTAATATCCCGGCCCCATATTAATGCAATCCAACCGGCCACCGCCAGGTAAGGGCCAAAAGGAATGGGTTTCTGGCTGTCGTGGCGTTTAAAGATAATCAGCAAAATACCCACCACAGCACCTACCAGAGAAGAAAACAGAATAATCACCGGTAATTGTTCGGCACCGGCCCAGGCACCCAGCGCGGCCAACAGCTTAAAATCGCCATAGCCCATGCCTTCCTTACCGGTGACCAGTTTAAACAGCCAAAAGACCGACCAGAGACTAAGATAACCCAACATGGCACCGGCAACCGCCGATTCCAGGCTGGTGAACATACCAAAACTGTTTACCAACAAACCAAGCCAGAGCAGTGGCAGGGTAATGGCATCGGGTAATAACTGCGTATCGTAATCAATCAGGGTCAGGCAGATCAGCGCCCAGGTAAACAGAATAATCGCCAGGCTGATTTCGTTAGGGCCATAGAGGTAAACCAGATAAGCACTCAGGCTGGCGGTCAGTAATTCAACAACCGGGTAGCGCAGGGAAATAGCGGTTTTACAGCCGTTGCACTTGCCACCCTGCAGCAGATAACTGATAAGCGGCAGGTTTTCATACCAGCGGATTTTATGGCCACAGTTCGGGCAGGCGGATGCAGGCACGGCCAGGTTAAACGTTTCAGGCTTTTGGGTTTCCTGCGCTGCCGTTTCGTTTATGTCGTCAAACTGTGCCTGCCATTCTCGTTCCATGATAATGGGCAGGCGATAAATCACCACATTTAAAAAGCTACCGATCAGCAGCGCAAAGATAAAGGCCAGTGAAATCGCCATAATCGGGTAGCTATTCAATAAATCTAAATAGATATTCAAAACAAATCCTTAAATTGCCACATGTGTTTGTATTAATATCCTGTCACTTTTATCTAGCTGACTGAGCTAAGTTACACAACTGCACCCAGCTGAAATATAGGCAGGTACATGGCAATCACAAGGCCACCAACCAGCACGCCGAGCACCGCCATAATCAAGGGTTCGATCAGGCTGGAAAGGTTATCGACCGCATCATCCACCAGGTCTTCGTAAAACTCAGCGACTTTACCCAGCATCATATCCAGTGAACCGGCTTCTTCACCAATGGCGATCATCTGCACCGCCATATTAGGGAAAATACCGGTCATATTGACAGCATTTTGCAGGGACTGACCGGTTGAAACACCGTTGCGTATCTGAAAAATAGCATCCCGGTAAATAACGTTGCCAGCGGCACCGGCGGCAGACTCCAGGGCGTTAACCAGAGGCACACCGGCCGCAAAGGTGGTTTCCAGGGTGCGGGCAAAACGGGCAATAGCGGAATTATGTAATATCTGTCCGATAATTGGGATTTTTAACATAGCCCGGTCGACGGCATCGGCAAATTTTTGAGACTGTGCGAGGGCTTTTTTAAACAAAAAACCGGCCAGAGCCACTGAGCCAAAGACAATATGCCACCAGGCCTGGGCAATTTCAGATAAGCCCACGACAAACTGGGTAAAAGCCGGTAAATCGGCCCCGAAGTCTGCAAAAACCGCTTCAAACTGCGGCACCACTTTTACCAGCAAAATGGCCGAGACAATAATACCGACAATAATAACCGCTGTCGGGTAAGTCATGGCTTTTTTGATCTTGGCCTTTAATTTTTCCATTTTTTCTTTATAGGTGGCCAGGCGATCCAGTATGGATTCCAAAGCCCCGGATTTTTCACCGGCGGCGATCAGGTTGCAAAAGAGCTCATCAAACTGTTCGGGGTATTTAGTTAAGGCGGTTGAAAAATCCAGGCCGCCATTCACATCATTTTTAATGGCCTGGATCATAGCTTTCATTTTGTTTTTTTCAATGCCGTTAGAAACGATATCCATACCCTGCAACAGCGGCACCCCGGCTTTCATCATGGTGGCCATCTGGCGGGTAAAAAAAGCAATATCCAGGGGTTTAATGGGAGCATTGGCTTTACTGAACAGGCTGAAAGAGCTTTGCTTGCGGATTTTTTTTGGCGTAATGCCCTGCTTTCGCAGCAAAGCTTTAGCCGTGGCCTGGTTTTCGGCGTCAATTTTACCCTGGCTGCGGTTGCCGTTTTTGTCTTTCCCTTCCCAGGCAAAGGTGCTTATTTGCTGTTCTTTAGTTGCCATTAAACGTTGCCATTAAGCCTTAATCGGTTCAGGTTTTAATTACACGGTTCATTTCTTCCAGGCTGGTCACACCTTTAACGACGTTAGCCAGGCCGGACTGGCGCAACGGGCTGAAGCCCTCTTCAATCGCCGTTTTTAAGATATCCAGTGAACTGCCGTTTTCCATAATGGCCGAAGCCAGCGCCGGGCTCATTTCCATCATTTCATAAATGCCGGTACGGCCTTTGTAGCCTTTATTACATTTAGCACAACCCTCAGGGGTGGCTTCATATAAATGCAGGTCGGTAAGTTGCTTTTTAGTGAAACCTTCTTCCAGCAGGGTGGCTTTAGGAATCGTTACCGGGCGTTTGCAGCCTTCGCATAAACGGCGCGCCAGGCGCTGGGCGATAATCAGGCTGACCGAGGTGGCGATATTAAAAGCCGGCACCCCCATATTACGCAAACGGTTCAGGGTTTCTGCCGCGCTGTTAGTATGCAGGGTTGAAAGCACCATATGGCCGGTTTGGGCGGCTTTAATCGCAATTTCTGCTGTTTCCAGGTCACGTATCTCACCCACCATCACCACATCCGGATCCTGACGCAGGAAAGCACGCAGGGCCTCGGCAAAGGTCAGGCCAACTTTGGCATGTACATGCACCTGGTTAATGCCTTCCAGGTTAATCTCCACCGGGTCTTCGGCGGTGGAGATATTACGTTCTTCGGTATTCAGGATATTCAGGCCGGTATACAAAGAAACGGTTTTGCCGCTACCGGTAGGCCCGGTCACCAGAATCATGCCCTGGGGCCGGTGCAGGGTTTTCATATAAAGGTCATGCTGTATCGGGTCGAACCCCAGTGCGGCTATACCCATTTGTGCGCTGGTGGGATCCAGGATACGCAGTACTATTTTTTCCCCCCAGAGGGTGGGCAGGGTGTTGACACGAAAGTCGATGGCGCGGTTTTTGGATAGCTTCATTTTAATACGTCCGTCCTGGGGCAGGCGGCGCTCGGAGATATCCATTTGTGACATCACTTTAATACGCGCCGTTAAACGCGAGGAAAGGTTAGCCGGAGGGTGTGCAACTTCTTGTAGAATGCCGTCAATACGACAACGAATGCGATAGGCTTTTTCGTAAGGTTCAAAGTGAATATCGGAGGCCCCGGTTTTGATAGCATCCAGTAAAACTTTGTTTACAAAACGTACGATAGGCGCTTCGTTTTCGGTATTGTTTTCTTCCTCTTCTTCAGCCTGTTGGGAGCTGTCGTCAATTTCCAGATTATCCAGATCCGTATCATCCAGACTGTCCAGCGCTGTATTGCGTTTATCCAGAAAACTTTCTACGGCCCGGCTGAGTTTGTCTTCCTCAACAATAATTGCCTCAGTGCTGAGGCCGCTGTGAAACTTAAACTCATCCAGCGCCTGAACATTAGTCGGATCGGAAATGGCGACAAATAGCCGATTTTCGCGTTTATTCAG
The DNA here is from genome assembly GCA_049599735.1 of Pontibacterium sp. Classification (GTDB taxonomy): domain Bacteria; phylum Pseudomonadota; class Gammaproteobacteria; order Pseudomonadales; family Balneatricaceae; genus Pontibacterium. The sequence continues at coordinate 9,664 of JBMYOX010000034.1, forward strand.
CGGTAAAGCGTGCCATTTGCTGATCAGGCTGTCGTCAATAACACCCTGAGGCAGGCTGTCAAGATCCAGTGCATCCAGATCAAGCAGCGGCATACCAAACTCATCAGCGGCCACGGCTGCAGCGCGGGAAGCACTTACCAGGCGCTGTGCAATAATGTAAGGGATAAAGGTCTGTTGCTTTTCCCGGGCCTGTTGTGTTGCCTCCCGGGCAACCTCGGCAGAAAAAATACCCTCCTGCACCAGGCGCCTGGCCAGGCCACTTAAGGGTTGAGATACGGATTCCACGGCCTTGCCTCTTCGCAGCAAAAAATGATGTGACAGGAGGCTAAGATAGCACTTAGAGCCCTGGTTGAAAATCTGCGTGTTGTTGAAATATTCACTGGAAACTCTGTTTTTTTCCGCTATTATCAAGCTTACGGCTTTGAATAAACTAACACTCGTTCGCTGGAGATATGAGTAATGAAAAAACAACTGAAAAATAAACAGCAGGGTTTTACCCTGATTGAATTGATGATTGTAGTGGCGATCATCGGTATTCTGGCAGCTATCGCATTGCCGGCTTACCAAACTTATACAAAAAGGGCTAAGTTCTCGGAAGTGATCATGGCTGCAACCCCATTTAAAACAGCTTTTGAAGTGGGTGCTCAGACCGGACAAATTACTGCTCTGACAGACATTGATACTGGTGGTAACGGCATTCCGGCAGCGGCTGGTGCAAGTGGTTTTGTAACTTCGGTTGCGATGGATGAAGGGGTTATTACCGCTACAGGTACAGCCGATGTGGATAGCTTAACCTATACGCTTACACCGGACGGTGTCACAGCTCCTATTACATGGACACAAGGTGGTACTTGTGTAGCGGCTGGTTTGTGTTAGTTTTTAGCGTATTGTAAGCATAAAAAGGCCGGTAACTTTACCGGCCTTTTTATTTCCCGCCTTTTCCTTGCCCCCGCCTCACTCAACGATTATATTTCTGTGTCCTTTTCCTTGTCGGGCCTGCGCGGACTATGAAACGTAATATTATTATCCTGCTGATTGCCGCTTGTGTCGGTATCACAATTTATATTAGCTCCACCAAAAAACCACTTGAGACTGAAGTAAAAAGTGCGATTGAAGCCGCTTTGCTGGAGCAGCCTGAGTTTCCAGCGCGCCCTGTCTGGTGGGAAGATGATGGCGTAATGGCGATTGGCATGGTGAAAAAGCAGGACAACCACAATGTCGATGCTGAAAAAGCCTGTAAGATTGCAGCGCGTTTTGGCGTAACTAAACTTAAAGTTGAGATTTATGATGTGTTGCTGATACAGCAGTCGGATGACTGGGAATTGATTGGCAGCGCAGCTTGTAACAAACAATAAAGCGATTTAACGGGTAGCAGGCCTGTTAAGCAAGCCTGCTATCTGAACAGCTTTTAAAAAAAGCGCATGGATAAATCAACAGCCTGACAATGCTTGGTCAGCGCACCAATCGAAATATAATCCACCCCGGTTTCAGCAATCGGACGTAGAGTCTCATCGGTGATGTTGCCTGAGGCTTCCAGTTTTGCCTGACCATCTACCAGGCTGACCGCTTCGCGCATTTCTTCCAGAGTAAAGTTGTCCAGCATGATGATATCCGCGCCGGATATCAGCGCCGCCTGCAGCTCTTCAAAGGTTTCAACTTCTACTTCAACCGGTTTGCCGGGTTCATTGCACTGTGCTGTTTTAATCGCGGCTTCTATGCCTCCGCAGCCCATAATATGGTTTTCTTTGATTAAAAACGCATCAAACAGACCAATGCGGTGGTTAAAGCAGCCACCACAAGTTACCGCGTATTTCTGCGCGGTACGCAGGCCCGGTAGGGTTTTACGGGTATCGAGTAATTTAACAGCGGTGCCTGCCACTTTGTCTGCATAAAATTTGCTGACGGTAGCGGTGCCGGACAAGGTTTGCAGGAAGTTAAGCGCGGTGCGTTCTGCTGTCAGCAGGTTGCGAGCTGAGCCTGTGGCGGTAAACAAGGTTTGGTCACGGCTGACTAAATCGCCGTCTTTCACTTGCCAGTTAATCTCCAGGCCTGGGTCAATCTGATGAAAGACTTCATTCACCCATGCGGTGCCACAGATAACGGCATCCTGACGGCTGATTACACCTGCGGTTGCGGTGGTGTCTGCCGGAATTAACTGGGCGGTAATATCACCGCCACCAATATCTTCGCGCAGTGCGTTGGTTACGGTAGCCTGGATGTCTTTTTTAAGTCTGTCTTGAGTCAGCATAGGGTGTCAGCTACAGGGCCTGATAGTGTTAATATGGAGTTTAATTCTAGCGAAAATGCAGGATAGCGCATAGGTATGAAAGCCAGGTTTTCAGTATCTGACGGAGAAGTTTCAAGCGTTCGGCAGTGTGTTTCGCCTAACTGTAATGAAAGGCCCGCAGGCCAGCCGGTCTCGTTACTGGTATTACATAATATCAGTTTGCCGCCGGGGCACTTTGGCGGCGGTTATGTGGAGTTGTTTTTCCAGAATCAATTGCCGGTAGCTGAGCATGCTTATTTTGAGGAAATCAGCCATCTCCAGGTTTCTGCCCACCTTTTTATCAGTCGCGAGGGTTTAGTCACACAATTTGTAAACCTGAACGCACGGGCCTGGCATGCGGGTTTATCTTCTTTTGAAGGGTGTGATAACTGTAATGATTTTTCAATAGGTATCGAAATGGAAGGCACGGACGAGCTGCCTTATACCGATAAGCAGTATGAAACCCTGGTGCAGTTAACTTACGCGATTGAGCAGGCTTACCCGGACATTAAACGTAATCGTATAGTCGGGCACTGCGATATAGCCCCCGGACGAAAAACAGACCCCGGCCCGGCCTTTGAGTGGTCACGCTTTTTGGCCGCGCTGAATAAGGTTTCTGAAGACTGCTGACCTGGTGTTTGATAATGGTTTTCATTTATAATCAGGGGCCTCCCGGCTCTTTTTTAAATTTCTGCCGCTGCTTTTTATTGTTTAGGTAATACATGGATTCTCTGCTGGATGTTCGCGCGTTAAGTTGTGGTTATCAGGATCAGGTGATTGTTCAGTCACTGGATTTCTCGGTGCAAGCCGGTGAAATTGCCTGTTTGCTGGGGCCCAGTGGCTGCGGTAAAACCACCGTGTTACGGGCTGTTGCCGGTTTTAATGCAATTCTGGCCGGTGAAATTGCACTGGGCGGGGCCACAATCTCCAGCGCGGGTTTTACGCGGGTGCCTGAAAAACGGGGCATGGGCATGGTGTTTCAGGACTACGCGCTGTTTCCTCATCTGACGGTGGGTGAGAATATTCGCTTTGGCCTGAAGACCACGTCAGGCCAGGCCAGGCAAAGCCGTATTGTTGAAATGCTGGACCTGGTACGTTTACCGGATCTGACCAAACGTTATCCCCATGAATTATCCGGTGGCCAGCAGCAACGGGTGGCTTTGGCACGGGCGCTGGCACCCAAGCCTAACTTGTTGTTAATGGATGAGCCTTTCTCTAATTTGGATACGGATCTTCGCCAGCAGCTTTCCCTGGAAGTGCGGGATATTCTTAAGCAGCAGGGCATAGCCGCGATTGTAGTGACACACGATCAGCAGGAAGCCTTTGCGATTGGCGATAAAGTTGGCATTCTGGCTGAAGGTGAGTTGCAGCAATGGGGCACACCACAAGCACTTTATCACCAACCAGCGAATGCGATGGTGGCGGGATTTGTGGGTAAAGGTGAGCTGTTTGCCGCCCATTGTCTGAGTGAAGGGCGTGTGGAAACCGAGCTGGGTGTGCTGGAATTTGCAGAGCCTTGCTGTGCGTTACCGGGGCAGCATCTGGAACTTTTTATCCGCCCGGCGGATTTAAAACCAGTGCCAGGCGGGGCGGGCGCAACAGTAAAAGCCATTGAGTTTTTGGGAGAATCGACCCGTTATCTGTTAACACTCAGCAATGGCCGTCCGGTTGAAGCCATGGCGCGTGAGCCATTACATCTGCATATTGGGGACCAGGTGGGTATAGACGTCTCTGTGCATCGCCCAATCATTTTCTGAGCATGCCAGTGTGCCAGATAATTTTAATTGTTTAGTTTTCTGCGCGGGTTGCGGTAATGGTTCGGCTGAGCAGAATCACCGGGATAATACCCACTGCAACAATCAACAACGCTGCCAGTGAACACTCTTCCAGCATCTCATCGGATGCAAACTGATAAACAAAAGTGGCCAGGGTATCGTAGTTAAAAGGCCGCAATATCAGGGTGGCGGGCAACTCTTTCATACAATCCACAAACACCACCAGTCCGGCTGATAAAATGCTGCCGCGAATCAGTGGCAAATGAACCTTAAACAGCGTTTGCAGCGGGGTCATACCCAGTGAACGGGAGGCCATATCCATGGTGGGTGTTATTTTATTCAGACTGCCTTCCACTGCGCCGGTAGATACAGCGAGAAAACGCACCGAGTAGGCAAAAATAATGGCAAAGGTGGTGCCGCTGAGCAGCAAGCCGGTGGAAATACCAAACTGCTGCCGCATAAAACTGTCGATACTGTTATCAAACGCCGCCAGGGGGATAATCACACCAATGGCCAGTACCGCACCCGGCATAGCGTATCCTAAGCTGGCAAAATTAGCGGCACCCGCCAGGCTCTTATGTTGATAAAGGCGTTTGCTATACGCCAGTAACAGGGCGATTATAATTGTGATCAGTGCGGCGGATACAGACAGGAAAAAACTGTTACCGGCATAGGTAAAAAAGTCTTCGCTATCCAACTGATCCAGATGTTGCAGTGCATACTGTCCCAGAATAATCACCGGCAGAATAAAACCCAGTACAATAGGCGTTGCACAAATCAGCCAGGCCAGTGCTGCCCGTGTCCCCTGGAGTTTGTAGGTATCCAGTGCTTTAAAACGGTCAGTGGCATTAAACTGTTTCTGTTTAGCCCGGGCCAGACGTTCAAGCACAATCAGGGTGACGACAAAGATCATCATCAGGCTGGCTATCTGGGCGGCTCCGCCTAAGTTGCCCATATTCAGCCAGGTATCATAAATACCGGCGCTCATGCTTTTTACGGCAAAAAAATCCACCGTGCCAAAATCATTAATAGTTTCCATCGATACCAGCGCCAGGCCTACGGCAATCGCAGGGCGGGCAATGGGCAGGGAAATTCGGAAGAAACTTTGCAAGGGACTGCAGCCCATTAAACGGCTGGCATCCCTTAGGCTGTTGGATTGTTCAAGAAACGAGGCCCGCACCAGCAAATAAACATAAGGATAAAGTACAAAGGCGAGCATCAGGATAGCACCGCCTAATGTACGGATCTCAGGGAACCAGTAGTCACGGGCGCTTTGCCAGCCAAATAGCGCCCGCAGGGTGGTTTGTACCGGGCCTGCGTATTCCAAAAGGTCGGTATACACATAAGCGATAACATAAGCGGGTACGGCAAACGGCAGCATCAATGCCCATTCAAAAAAGCGCTTGCCGGGAAAGCGGCACATAGTTACCAGCCAGGCGGTTAAGACACCGGTGCCAACAGCTAAAACGCCCACGCCGATCATTAAGCCTAAAGTGGTGGTGATGTAGACCGGCAATACAGTTTCGGCTAAATGTGACCAGATATTTTCTTTGGGAAACAGTGCCAGATAAAACACGGACAGGACAGGCAGGGCAACCAGTAGGGCAACCAGCCAGGCAGGGGTTTGCCAGCGCCATAAACCGTTAGCACGGTGGCGGGTAGTCGGGCTTTGCTGGGGGGGTGAGGCGGCGGTCAAATCCGGAATCCTGAAACAACAAAACGGTAGCCGCGCGAGACTACCGTTTGTTAGGGGTAAAGTCGAGTATCCAACGCCTTTACAGGGTTATATTTACCCGACCGAAGTGGCTATATCAGTTATCAAAACCGACCTTGTCAACCATACGAGCAGCAGCTGAACGTAGCTCTGAAACACGTTGCAGGTTGATGCCATCTTCCTTGAACTCGCCCATGTATTGGTTAATCAGGTCTGAGCGGGTAGTTTGCGGGCGAACCGGAAACTCAAAGTTGGCTTCAGCGTACAGTTGCTGGGCTTTATCTTCGCTCAGGAACTCGATCAGCCTGGCAGCAGCCTCTGCGTGAGGGGCATGTTTAAGAATGGCTGCCCCTGAAATGTTCATATGTGCGCCCCGGTTATCCTGGTTCGGGAAAATCAGGTTAACGGCCTGTGCCCATGCTTTTTGTTCAGGTTTTTTCTCGTTGGTGATCATTTTGCCAAAGTAGTAAGAATTACCCAGCGCGATATCACATACCCCTTCTTTTACGGCTTTAACCTGACCCCGGTCGTTGCCCTGAGGCTTGCGTGCCAGGTTGGCTTTAAAACCTTCCAGCCATTGCTGTGCTTCAGCTTCACCGTGGTGTGCAATCATAGAACCGATCAGTGACAGATTGTAAGTGTGCTTGCCGCTTCGGGTACAGATACGGCCTTTCCATTTGGGGTCTGCCAGGTCTTCGTAACTGCTGATCTCACCAGCTTTCACACGGGTTTTGGACGTGTAAATAATCCGGGAGCGGGAGGTCAGACCAAACCAGTGATCGGCCGGGTCACGGTATTTAGACGGAATGTTTTTTTCCAGGGTTTTGCTGTTAACCGGTTGCAGCAAGCCTTTTTCCAGTGCATCGGACAAAGGGCCGATATCGGAGGTCAGTAAGACATCAGCCGGTGAATTCCGGCCTTCATGTTCAATACGTTCCAGCAGGCCTTTTTTTGCAAAAACTACATTAGCTTTAATACCGGTTTCAGCCGTGAATGCTTCCAGCAAAGGCTTCATTAAAAACGCCTGACGGTAAGAGTAAATGTTCACTTCTTCAGCAGCCTGAACCACCGGGGTGGTAACCAGGGCAGACAGAGTTGCGGCTATCAGTAGTTTTTTCATGACGGTCTCTTTTATCCGATCTTTGGCGAGCTGGCGGTATGTGCCTTGGTCGCGTTAGTAATGCGAATCATTCTTATTCAACAGGGATTTTGTGTCAAGTGTAAATGCAAATTATTATCATCCTTATTTGCGATAGTGTTGATACAAGTCAAAAACAGAAGGCAGCCAGCACCTGCGAAAAGGGTAGGCGCAGGTATAAGGGGGGTGACGATTTCAAATGCACAAGATCGGCCTTAACCTTCCAAAAAGCTAGAATAGGTTTTACAAGTAACGCATTACAGAACTAAAATACCGCTATAGGGTGTGAATTAGCTTACATTCACGGTGAAATTCCGATACAAGCACGCTTATGGCCGGAACCATAAGATGCTTTTTTACCTCCGCAGATTAGAGTCAGGGAAGACTTATGATTGAGGCTATTATTTTGAATACGGCGCAAAATTTCGACACCTGGACGCAGATGGCGACGAAAGTTGCCTCTGGGGCCTCCAGATTCGTGCGCCCGGCGTATCAGTCTCACTCGCCTCAATTTGCTGTTGAAGTTCAGCGCCGTATTAATAAGCTAAACGCCCTGTCTGAAAATATCTCTACTCAGAACGTCAGCATTGAAGCGTTCACGACTGAAATAATGTCGGGCGTTGAATACACCCCGGAAGAGGCTAAAGCTCACATAGAAGAAATATCTAATGTAGAGCTAATGCTTCGCGGGTTGTGCGGCTCGCTTGCTGGTTATAAAACAAAAAGTGTGGTTAGTGACTACCACCTGGGGTGTTTTCGTAGCCCGCTAATTCAGGCCTATGATCGCTATACGGCAGAGTTGGAGGTTGGGATCGGCCTGGCGGCTGATTTGCTTGGTTACTTGCGCCAGTTTGTGCCGCCTGCTGAAGTGGTTAAGGGCGAGTTTGAATTAACTCAGGATGTTATGGATGGATTTTTAAAAGCTTCAGAAGCTTTGCTGCAGGATGCGGCCAATGGGGATGATATCAAGTTTGTATGACGGTCACAGTAAAGGTTGCCCAGCAACTCCTGGCGCAAGAGGGTATGGCAGGATTAATTGCCGGCTTTTTGAAGTATTTAAAAGCAGGTAAAGAGGGTGCACCCTCTTACTTTGGTCGTGATGTAGCCTACCATAAGCCAAGAGCTGCTGTACTTAGTGACCTGCACCATCTTCACTTAAAGCCAACCGCCGCTGAAGAAGCGCTGGAAGCACCTTATCGACCCTGGGATGACCGCGCGGCGCAATATTATCGTACCAGTAATAAATTTATGGTTTATACCCGAGGTGAGCAAGATTGCGACTGTTATGTTGTGCTGGCTATTGTCTTTCCGCGTGCGCATGAGCTAGCAGAAGATGGTAATCATATGGCGGGTTTGATCGCTATGGCAGAAAGCGCAAAAAAGTAGTTCTAATTTGCATCAAGCCCTCCCGTCCCGGTTTTTGCCAACGCATCTGAAACACTTAATATCATATCCACAAATCAAAATTTAAGCGCCACAGGCAGGGTGTTGAATGCGCTAATACCTAGCTTGGCGGTTGTGTTTGGGGATTAAGAGGCGTGTACAGACAGGGGCTGATTTTAAGCAGGCTTGCCCGGCTTCTAAAGCGGAAAAAGGCGGGCGAGCAGTACCGGTACGGCATTTTCCACCCGTAAAATACGCTCACCGATATGCACCGCTTCAAAACCACAGTTTTTGAGTTTATCCACTTCGTAAGGAATAAAACCACCCTCAGGCCCGATGGCCAGGGTGGTGGTCTGATCTGATTCGCCGGGGCAGGGGTTGGCCTGATAAGGATGCGCAACCAGTGCCCGGCTGTTTCTGGCAATGGCGGGTAATTCATCTTCAACAAAGGGCTTAAAACGTTTGCGTAGATGAACACGGGGTAACTGTGTGTCCCCGGCTTGCTCCAGTCCGAGCAAAAGCTGTTCATGGATTTTATCCGCGTGCAGTAGCGGGGATGACCAGTAGCTTTTATCCACCCGGCAGGCATTAATCAGATACAGCTCTTTAACTCCCATTGCAGCGACGGTTTGTAAGGTGCGTTTGAGCATTTTAGGGCGCGGCAATGCCAGTAGCAGAGTTGCAGGCAGGGGCTTGGGGCAATCCTGATCTAATGTGACCTGTAGCTGAATTTCACGGTCGGTTAATTGGATAATCAGGCCGCTGCCGCGTTTACCGTTTAGCAGACCAACCCTGAGACGGTCTCCCGGTGCGGGTTGCTGCACTGTGCGGATATGATGAAAACGTCGATCCGACAGGCAAACTGTATTATCGGTCAGGAAATCTTCACTGAAGAGTAGAATCAGGTTCATGTTATGGGGGCATTATCGGGGGAGAAGCAGGCAGTTTATAGTAGCCGTATAGTACTGTCATCAGCTGACGCCTGCCGTCGTATTCAAAGCAGTATAAGATGTACAGCGGCAGATAATCCTTGCCAGATTAGAAGGAAGCATTAGGATTAGCGACAACTTTCAGGCTGAGAGACCTATGACAACAAAACCGGATATGCTTCGCGACGAGATTAAACCCACGCTGGTTAAGATGACGGTGCCTATGATGATGGGCATTGTCAGCCTGATGCTGTTTAATCTGGCGGATTTGTATTTTGTTGGCAAACTGGGCATTGAGCCTTTGGCCGCGCTGGGTTTTACTTTTCCTGTTTGTTTTTCTATTACCAGCCTGGCCATTGGTTTAGGCATAGGCACCTCTGCAACTTTAGCGCGCCTGATTGGCTCAGGCCGTCATCAGGAGGCCAGCTCTTTATCAACCGATAACCTGCTGATGACTGGCATAGTGATTACTTTTATTGCTATCGGCTGCCAGTTTCTGATCGGGCCGCTGTTCCGGTTAATGGGGGCCTCAGAAAATCTGATACCTTATATTAATGCTTATATGTCTACCTGGTTCTGGGGCTCCACTTTTCTGGTGCTCAATATGGTAGGCAACAGTTGTATGCGGGCCAGTGGTGATACTAAAACCCCGGCTAAGATTATGGCTTTTTCCTCTGTTTTAAATGTGCTGCTCGATCCGCTACTTATTTTTGGCTGGGGGCCTGTGCCTGCACTGGGTGTACAAGGGGCTGCTGTTGCGAGTGTTATGGCTTGGGGAATCACCTGTTGTATCGGTTTTCACATTCTGTTTCACCGGCGTGGTTTGTTGGTGGTTCAGCCGATACAACCGGCGCGCATGTGGCGGCATTGGCGCGAGGTGATGAAAATTGGGTTGCCTGCGGCGTTGTCCAATATGATGACACCGGTGGCCAATGGCGTGCTGACGGCGCTGGTAGCGGCATACGGTGCGGAAGCGGTGGCTGCCTTCGGTGTGGGAAGTCGTTTGGAATCCCTCTCTTTGTTGGCGTGTCTGGCGCTTTCAATGACATTGCCGCCCTTTGTCAGTCAGAATTTTGGTGCAGGTCAGGTGCAGCGTGTTAACAAGTCTTATAAATACGCTATGCAGTTTGCGCTTTGCTGGCAGTTGCTGATTTATATTTTATTAGTGTTGATGGCTGACAGGATTGCGGGGATTTTCAGTGATAATGCGGCTGTACAGGACTGGATCGGTATCTGGATTTTAATAGTGCCTGTAGGTTTTGGTTTTCAGGCGGCGACTTTTTTAACCGCATCGAGTTTTAATGCACTTCACCAGCCCTTTCGGGCTATGCGTATCAGTATCACCCGCTTATTTGTCTTTTATGTACCTTTAGGATGGCTGGGGGCGCACTTTTTTGATTTGAAAGGCATGTTTGCAGGCTTAGTATTGGCTAATGCACTGACGGCACTGGTTGCCTGGTTGTGGATGCGCCGACATCTAAGGCGCTTGCAGGCGGGTGCCTGATATTTTCGGGCTTGTCATTATCAGGTCATCATCTATCCTTAATCTGCGTTTTTACCTATTGACCAAAGTCATATTATTTATCGGGCGAGATGCTAGTATGATTAAACGATGTCAGGGAAGTAGTCACAAAATAACAATTAAAAAGTACATTAAATTCAAGATAATCTGATAAGAAGGGATGTATTGATGAGTCAGAAAGTAGCATTTGTAACAGGTGGTACCGGTGGTCTGGGTACTTATATTTGCCGTACGCTGGTCGATGCGGGTTTTACAACAGTTGCCGGTTATAACAGTGGTGGCAATCATGATAAAGCTAAAGCCTGGCAGGCAGAGCAAAAAGAAGCAGGTTACGACATTCTGGTTGCATACGGTGATGTAACCGATGAAGAATCTTGTGCACAATGTATCGCGACGGTTGAAGAAGTTGCCGGTGGTTCGGTTGATGTACTTATCAACAACGCAGGTATTACCCGTGATGGTCAGTTTAAGAAAATGCGCTGGGAACAGTGGGATGAGGTGATGAGTGCCAACCTGGACTCTATGTTCCATATGACCCGTCTGGTGATCAATCCTATGATTGATAAGGGTTGGGGGCGTGTCATTAACATTTCATCGGTGAATGCACAGAAAGGTCAGTTTGGTCAGTGTAACTATTCTGCGGCAAAAGCCGGTATCCATGGTTTCACTAAAGCCCTGGCGCAGGAAGTGGCGGCTAAAGGTGTGACGGTTAATACAGTTTCACCGGGTTATGTTATGACGCCTATGGTTGCTAAAATTGCTGAAGAAGTTCAGGCTAAAATTTGCGCGACTATCCCGGTAGGTCGTTTTGGTACACCGGAAGAAATTGGCCGTATGGTGACCTTCCTGGCCGAGGAAGAGTCGGGTTATATTACCGGTGCGGATATGTCCATTAACGGTGGTTTACACATGTCTTAAGTCTTCTTATTGAAGGCCACTTAAAAACCCGCATAAGCGGGTTTTTTGTTGTCTGAACTTAACCCCGGAGGTTAGCGTAGCTGGTCAGTCAGTCCGTTAAAGCGCTGGCAAAGCTCAGGGTAGTAGCTGGAGAAAGGAATCGCCAGCCATTCACAACGCAGGGCGCGCACGGCTTTCAGGTTAAGCGCTTCTTCCTGCTGGGCCAGGGCCTGTTGCAGGCGCTGCATCTGGTATTCCATGCGCAGAGCCTGATCCTGAACCGGTGAAGGTTGCCCCAGCGCAATTTCAAGACGAATGCAAAGCTGACGCAGGCGGAGATTCTGGTTTTCGATATGCGTATGCAACATATCGGGGGCCTGGCTGTTTAATTGCTGTAACAATAAAAAGCGGTCTTCCATTGCCCGGGCTTCAGTACCGGAAACCGTGCCACTCGCCTGCCAGGCGGCCTCAATGGCCTGTAAGACAGGCTGACTGTCCGCTTCCAGCAGGGCAGTTTCCAGTTGTTCACACAAAACAGCTTTGCGCTGTAATGCTTCAAACTGGCTGTCCTGCATGCGTTCCAGCTCAGCACTTTGTGCTTTTGCAAACGTATAAGCGGCCTGGAAACGCTGGTGAAGAGTTTCGGATAACTGAAATTCAAACCCGTCGGGCAGGTTTTGACAGGATTGCAGTAATTCACGGGCATGGGTGAGCCCGCAAAGGGCTTCCCGGGCCTGTTCTGCATTGTCACAAATCGCTTCAACCTGAAGAGCAACACTGTAGTTCAGCTCGGACTGCGCCCGGCGCTTGTCATGATAAAGGTCAAAAACTTCGTTACAGCGCTGGCTGAATTCCTGCCAGAGTACCTGCTCTTTATTACGTACAGTGGGGCCGGTTAGCTTCCAGCGATTCTGAAGCGCTTTGACCGAATCAATAGCGGTGCTCAGGTCATCAAGGGCCAGTATTGCCTTAACCTCATCGATCAGGGCCGATTTGAGTTCAGCATTCTCCCGGCGATAGGCTTTCAGGGGGGCTTCCAAAGCCTGGATCAGTTCGTTAAATTGTATCTGGGCTTTTTTGCCGGGGCTTCGGTCAACGGGGCTGTATTCCCGCCACTCACGCTTAACCTGTTTAAGCAGGCCGTCCAGTTCTTTCCAGTTAGTATCACCCTGGTTCATGCTCTCAAGGTAATGGCTGAGCTGTTCGCAGAGTTTATGCCGGTTATTCAGGTTGGTTTTACGCAGTGCTTTCTGGCTATTAAAGTGGGCTTCGCAGGGGGTATAAGCTACATCTGCGGCACGTTTAAAGCGTTTCCAGATAGCATGGGAATGAACCGAGTCTGTTGAATCGAGCTGTTTCCACTGTTGCTGCAGTTCGCGGATTTTCTGTGCCAGTTGCTGAGGCTCCAGGGTGGACTCAGACAAGGCTTCCATTGCAGCGCACAAGGCTTCTTTTTTTGGTGCAACTGCATAACCCTGCCACTCCTTTAATTCCTGGATTTGTGCGGATAATTGCTTTAAACGCTGATCCAGAGATTTAGAGCGTATTTTTCCAAGCCCGTCTGAAAATTGCTCTGCCTGCTTTAAGTAGCGATCAGCGGCTTTGCTTTGCCCTTCCCGGATTGCGAGATCCAGCTCATTCAGGAGCTTTTCAAACTGACCTAACCGGGAGGCGTTGCGTGACCGGTTAAGTTGTAACTGCGAATCCAGTTCTTCAACCCGTTGTTTCAGCATTTTCAGCAGGGCGGGGGCTTGTTTATCCGGCCAGTTAACCTTTTTAATAAGTTGCCGGCATTTATGGCGAAGACGTTCCAGTTGCGGGCCGGGCAGATCATTCAGGGATTCTGTCTGGCTGATAAGATGACCGGCATCTTCAGTCAGGGCGTTAAGTTTATCCAGGGCGTTCAGTAACTGGTGACACTGATCCTGCTTTTGTTCAAAGTCCTGATTCAGTCTGTCATTTTTGGCTGTCTGTAGTGGTGCCCAGGTACTTTTTAAGTGTGCAAGCTGTTGTTTGCTTGCGTCTGTGCAGGTACTGCTGTCCTGAAGCGCCGCCTGAAGCAGGGAGGTTTTCAGATGATCAAGCTCAGACAGCTGTTGCTGTTTTTGTGCCTGAACAGCGGCGGCCTTTCTGGCGGCAGTTTGTTCGGCCTCAGCGTTATCAAGCTGTTGCTGATGACGTGCCCGGGCGGTTTCTAATGCGGCTGTAATCAGGTTTTGCAGTGCTGCGGAGGCTGATGTTTCAACTTTTCGCCATTCCAGCTCCAGTGCCTGAAGTTTTCCGCCGTATTGGGGGAAGTAATCACAGTTGGCATGTTGTTCGATGGTTTTTCCCAGTGCTTCACAGCGGGCCTGAAGGTCTTGCTGCGCCTGCCGGGCTTTGTTGATTTCAGCCAGCTTGCTACGCAGAATACGGTTAACCCCCTTGTCCCGGCTCAGAGTTTCTTTGCTCAGAGTGGTGACCAGTGACAGGTCGGTCAGTTTATCTGCGGCCAGACGGCGAAGCTGTGCCAGGGTGCTGTTGCGGATGATTGTTGCCAGGGCATCCTGATCATCCAGTTTTTCCAGTGCGACGATCTGCAGTGGCTGCTCATTTGCATTAAGCACAACATGGGTTAGCAGATGTGGTTGCGTCAGGGCGCTAAGCGCAGCGTGGCGTTCGTCTATGCTGTTGTCGCTATTGACGATCAGGCTGCAAATGCGGTCGCGGGCGGTACGCAGGGTTATTTCGTCTGCCCGTTGTCCGCTGATGGTCAGCAGAGGTTGTAAGCTGGTAAGACGGGCAATAGCAGCGCAGCGAACAGCCTGATCCGGGTCGGTAATGGCCAGCTGTTCAATAATCTTGTGTGAATCGGGGGTCGCGTTGCTGATCTCTTCGACGGCGCGAAGGCGTACTTCAGGTTTCTGATTCTGCCATTTCGGCTTGAAAAATCTAAACAACATCCAGTCCCAGTCCCACGTTTACTATTACTCAACCACCTGAAAGGTGGTTTGGGTGGCTATTCTATCGCAGAAACAGAAGAGGAACAGACTTGACAATGAATTATTATATTTTGAGCGAATCTGGTGTTTCTGCCCGGGGAGTCGCTACTCTGATTTAGAGGCCAGCGATCCTCGTGTTAGCTTTGTTAAAGATGATTCTTTGTAAACAGGTAAATTCAGTCCATGTGGACTTCGACTTCACCATCTACATAAAACCAGTGGCCGTTTTCTTTGCGAAAATTGGACGTTTCATGCAATACGCCCGTTTGTTCGTCAGCTTCGAACCTTGCTTCAAATTCGACCATACCAGTCTCGTCATCGGACTTTCCATTTTCTGTTTTTAAAATGGACAGACCTGACCAGTTAGTACACTTAACCTGCTCGATAAGAATAGCTTCATCATCGGGGTTGCGGTTTTCTGGTGCGGTGGTATTGATCAGATAGTTAACCGCCCCTAAAGAAAAGGCTGTATAGCGGGAACGCATCAGAGCTTCTGCGGTGGCGGCGGGCTTCTGGCCTTCAATGGCGGGCTCGCAGCAGAAACGGAAAGGTTTGCCGGAATTGCAGGGGCAGGCTTTACTGATATCCTGGTCGTGTAACATACAGATGATCCCTCAGTGAACTCTGAGGTATTATATCCTGACTTAATCCCAATTCTATACCCCTGAAGGACATTGATTGTGAGTGCGAACCTGACGTTTTTCTGGCACGACTACGAGACTTCCGGTACTGATCCCAGGCGGGACCGGCCCATGCAGTTTGCCGGTATTCGCACCGACGCGCAGTTGAATATTATTGATGAGCCTGTGATGTTCTATTGTCGTCCGGCGGATGACTTTTTACCGCATCCGGATGCCTGTCTGATTACCGGTATAACGCCTCAGGATGCGCTGCGTGAAGGCCTGTGCGAGGCAGACTTTATTGGTGAGATTCATGCACAGCTGGCGCGCCCCGGTACTTGTGGGGTGGGTTATAACAGCATTCGTTTTGACGACGAAGTGACTCGCAATACGCTTTATCGGAATTTTTACGACCCTTATGCCCGTGAGTGGCAAAATGACTGCTCACGCTGGGATATTATCGACATGCTGCGCCTTACAAGAGCGCTGCGCCCCGAAGGCATTAACTGGCCCGTCTATGAGGATGGCTCGCCCAGTCTGAGACTGGAGGATTTAACAAAAGCTAATCAGATAGATCATGGCCATGCCCATGATGCGCTGTCGGATGTTTACGCCACCCTTGAAATGGCTAAACTGGTCAGGGATAAACAGCCAAAACTGTATCAGTATGTACTGGAAAACCGCACTAAACGGGCGATTCAGGCGCGGCTGGATGTGGTCAGCATGAAACCGGTGTTGCATGTATCTTCCCGTTATCCGGTTGAGCAGGGTAATTTGGCGGTGGTTGCCCCTTTGGGTCACCATCCGGTTAATAAGAATGCCGTGATTACCTGGGATCTCAGATATGACCCGAGCCCTTTGCAGTCTTTACCGGCGGAGGAAATACGGCGTTTGCTTTATACCCGCCATGATGCGTTGTCAGACAGTGATCCGCGTATTGCCCTGAAGCAGGTACATATTAATAAATGCCCGATTATTGCACCGGCGGGCATGCTTAACAGCGATGAAGCCCGGCGTTTTTCGATTAACGGGGATGAGTGTCGCACCCACCTGAAGATGCTGAGAAATATGCCAGAATTACAGCAGGTGCTGACAGAAGTCTTCAGTGACAATCCGTTTGAAGCAGACAGCGATCCGGATCTGATGATTTATAGTGGCGGTTTCTTTGGTGATGCTGATAAAGCGGCTATAGAGAGCGTGCGTGATGCCAACACAGAGGCCCTGGCCAGCCTGGATCCGCCTTTTCAGGACGGGCGTCTTGAAGAGATGTTTTTACGTTATAAGGCCAGGAATTGTCCTTCGTTGCTAACGGATGAGCAGCAGGTTGTCTGGGAAACTTATCGCACTAATAAGCTGATAGGGCCTGACAGCCACGGGCACCTGACGATGAAACAGTTCTATGAGCGCCTGAATGAGCTTTACATGCGGCCTGATGGCAGTGACCGGGACAGGCGTATATTGGAAGAACTGAATATTTATGCAGAGTCCATCTATCCTATGGAGGAGTCTTTTGGTTGATAAACAGTCGGGTCTTTAGGTTCAGCTTTGTGGCTTTATGCCTCTGCGCTGCAACTGCAATTGCAGAGCAGACTCTTGTGCCTATTCCTTATAGTGTGACTAAGCCTTCCGGTGCGCTGATTTTTGCGCTGGATGGCCGTACGGCCTATAAGGGGTTGTCACGGGGCACCTTTGATATTGAGCCTATGTCAGAGGTAAAGGCCTATAAACTGCCCTCCCTGTTGCCTGCGCCAACAATTATTCAGGCAGCCAGCGCTGATTTTTATACTCAGTTGAACCAGTTAGAGACAAAAGGTCCTGTGCTGAAGGGAGAGGATCTGGTCTTTAAAACCATTGACGAGGATATGGAAAAGGAGCGCTGCTTTGTCTATGGAGAAGCCTGCAGCACCCTGGAAATAGTCGAAGAAGATTAAGCTGAGCCCGGTTGTTATGGTCTGCCCCGTGCCATGCCTTTATAACCTGTTCAGGTTCTTCAGGCGTCCGGCATATATTTTCCTGTCGCTTTTAACACTTTAATGTCTGTTTCACACTGCTTAAGAATTTCCGTCTGACTGATCGCTTGCCGGTGCTTCATGCCAAAGCTGCGCACGGTCAGGCGGCGCTCATTCAGCGTTGTAAAGCTTTTATGGATATCGGCCAGTGAAAGTGCACTGATGGCTTTAGCCAGAGCTTCACGGCTTAGAAAGTCGCCTTTGTTGCGATCAATCTGGTGCCAGTAGCGCACCGTACGTGCGCTCAGGCTGTTTTCATCTTTTAGCACCCGGGAAATAACGCTGCGTTTGTAGCCTTCAAGCTGATTGTTATCCAGTGCTTGTATCTGCTTATCCATGGCGTGAATAAAATTGTTGATATGTGCCTCAAGCGCCAGAGGGTCTGTTGTGGGTGACTGCACAACAAACGCCAGGCCCGGTGCTTTTTGCAGAGGCAGCGGGGTTTCAAAAACGACATAACCCAGTTGCTGTTCGGTACGCAGGCGGTTGTAAAACGGCGAGGACATCAGTTCGCTTAATACAGCGAATTCTGCCCGGGTTTTAACACGGCTGTCGCTTCCCTGAAAATAGACACTGATCGCAGAGTCGTTGTGGGGTAAATCCAGTGTTTGGGTGAAACTACGGTTTTTATCAAGTAGAACCACGGGTGTGTCAGCCAGGGGTTTGGTTTTTGCCTGTGTCAGTAAATGTCTGGCGATTGTGGTTGCAAATCCGGTGGCATCGTCTTTGTGTAAGTTACCGTGGGACAGTATGCGCAGCTCGGTTTCGGCCAGCAGCAGGGGGGCGAACGCCTGGAGGTCCTCAAAATGGATAAGGGCCAGTGCATCCTGTTTATCTTTATTGCTCCACCGGGGCAGTAACAGCTGAAAAATTTCATTAATGGTCTGGTTAAAGGGTTTATCTTTTTTTGCATTGGCCAGCTGGTCACTGTATTGCTGCTTAATGACCCGGAAACGGTCGGCTGTAAACGCGGGCGTTTTTAAAGTACGAACAACCTGCTCCAGTAACACCGGTAGCTTATCGTTATAGCCGGATAAGCGAACACTAAAGCCCTTTAAATGAGGGTAGATATCAGTGCTTAAGCCGGCGATATACGCATCATAAAGGGATTCATTAAGCTGTTCTTTTACCATACGGGTATAAAGGCTGGTTAACACCGCCGCTCGTGCGCTTTGATTGGCCTGGTCCGACATTACACTGAAAAACAGATTGGCTCTGGGGGTTTTAAAGCTGTTGTCCTGATGATGCCAGAGGGTCAGGCCCTCTTTCTGAAGAAGAACTTCAGGCTGCTGTTTTGATTGTGGCTTCGTGCTTTCCTGCGTTTTAAGGTCGAGGTTTCCGGCGACAAAAGGGTTCTTTCCACGAATAAACAAATCAGGCGCTTCAAGGGGGTGTTTTAGCATTGTGACTTGTGCCTGACTCAGGGCTGCGCTTTGAAATTCGGCGTTGTACCAGGGATCTTGTTGATTGGTTTCCACCTCTCTTGCTTCTGCCGTTTGCAGCATGTTCTCAGGTGTTATGTGGGACAGGTAAGACTGAATCAGTGTCGCATCAAACGTTTCAAGCCTGTAAGGTGCGCGAATCACTTCATCCGCCGGATACCGGTGCAGCTGATGTGAGAGGTGGCTGACGTATTGCATCGGCTCACTTCGCTCCTGGAAGCGGAACTGAATCTGGCTCAACTGAGACTCTTCCAGGTAAAGAGCCTGCTGAACACCGCCTTTTTTTATCAACGCTATATATTCAAAAAACAGCCGGGTAATGGCCTGTTGGTGTTTTAAGCCTTCAGGTGTCAGGCTGATAGTCACCTGGAACGAGGACTCAGCTGGCAGGTCAATGCCGGTGGAGGCGCTTAAACCGGTAGCCCAGCCCCGTGTTTTCAGAGCGGAAAGCAGACTTCCCGCACCCTCGTAACCTACCAGACTGCCGATGTAACTCAGTGGTTTGGTGCGCCAATGGGAGCGTACTTCGGGCAGGGGAAAGGTCAGTGAGAGGTAGCGAAGGTCTTTCAGGGTTTTGATATTTAGCTGCTGGGGGAGCTGGTCTTTTTTGAACAGAGAAACGGGGTTTACGTAAGCCGTGGCTTGTCGGTCAGGCACGGCAGAAAACTTTTCTTCTACCAGCATTTTTAACGCATCGACAGATTGGGGGCCTAAAACTACCAGTGTCATCAGGTTGGCCGAATAATACTGCTGATAAAAGCGGATCAGATCATCACGGACTTTGCTCTCTTTAGTATCAGCCAGTGTCTCCAGGCTCCCCACTGTAAATTGGCTATAGCTGTGGTGCGGGTTAAAAACTTGCTTTGTGACAGCATAAGAACGGCGGCCGTCATCCCTTATTTTTGCCTGATATTCTGAATGCACCGCATTGCGTTCACGATTTACATATTTCTCAGTGAACAACGGTGAGATAAAAAACTGCGCAAAGCGGTCAAGCGCGGGTGTCAGGTGATCTGCTGTAATATCAAAAAAATAGTTAGTATTTTCGAAAGCTGTATATGCATTATGGCTGCCACCGTGGGCGCTGATAAAACGTTGGTACTCCCCGGCTTGTGGGTACTTTTCAGTGCCGAGAAAAAGCATGTGTTCCAGAAAATGTGCCAGACCGGCACGTGCTTCAGGGTTAGCATTTGAGCCGACACCCACATTTAGGGAAGCGGCAGCTTTTTTGCTATCCGGATCTGAAATTACCAGTACCTTCATCGTATTGGGCAGTGTGAAATCCAGGTATTGGCGCTGATCGTTCGGGCTCTTAATTACCGTTGCATAAGAAAAATTGCTAACAAAGAGCAGGAGGCAGAGTGAGGCAATGAATTTCAGGGTCAGGTAGTTTGGAACAGTCATATTTACGGAGCCTCAGGCGGACATGCAATCGTCAGGTGTTGTATAAAATCAGGGTTTGCTTTGCGGATTTTTGATCGACAAAAGCGGGTTGTTTATCATGTTTACCGGTTCTGTAATCAGTTTTCCATAAAGGCCTGTGTTAGAGCAATGGAAACCGCTTTAGTTCCTGTGTTTTCAATGATATGGGAAATTCAGGGTGTTACAATCGCCGGATAACGTGGCAGGCGATTGTTAGCCTGTGCTTGTAACGGGAAGGGTTTCATGAACAGAGAAAAAGTGATATTTGCATTTTTTATTGTATTGGCGTTAACGCTGAACTTTGGTTTCTTTTTGGGCGAAATGCATAACCCGGAACATCATAATGTGTACGAGTTTTTTGCCGCGATGGTGGTTAGCCTGATCTGTACTGTTCTGAAATTTGGAGACCGGACTCACCTGGGGGCTCTGATGATGGCGACTTCGCTGGTGGCAGATTTGCAGTTGGTGGTTGCTGCCATGATTTGGGGTTATGCCGAGCAAATTAGTGGGGCAGGCATGACAGCTTCGAATATGACCAGCGTGGTCTCGCTTAGCGGTGGCGCACTGCTGGCTAATATTATTTCCGTTATTCTGTTAATGGTTGAAACCATTATGGTACGCCGCTGATCTCTGGCCGCAGGGAGAGGGGGTTAGTCGATGAATAACGTTTTTTACGTGCTGCTGCGCCGTTTGCGTATACCGCTGATCACCATGATCCTGATTTACGCCTGCTCTGTACTGGGTTTTGTGCTGATACCAGGTATGGATGATGAGGGTAATGTTTATCGTATGGATTTTTTCCATGCGATTTATTTTGTCTCTTTTATGGGTTCTACCATTGGTTTTGGCGAAATTCCTTACGCTTTTACCGATGCCCAGCGCATGTGGACGCTGATAACGATCTATGTCACGGTGATTGCCTGGCTGTATGGCATAGGCACTATCCTGTCTATTTTACAGGAGCCGGTATTTGGTCGCATGATGCGTCGCCGCTCATTTACCTCAAAAGTTCAGCGTATTACCGAGCCATTTTATCTGGTCTGTGGTTATGGTGTAACGGGCACGATTATTGTTCGCAAGCTGGCACAGCGGGGTATCCGCGCGGTGGTGATTGATATTGATGAAAGCTCAATCGACTCCCTGGAGATGATCGATTTGCCCTTCGAAGTGCCGGGTTTATGTGCGGATGCTTCTTTACCGGATGTTCTGGATGATGGCGGATTACAGCACAAAAAATGTGTGGGTGTACTGGCGTTGACCAATTTTGATCAGGTTAACCTGTCTATTTCTATTGCCAGTAAACTGATAAACCCCGGGAGGGTTGTGATCAGCCGAACCGAAGAAGATGTTACTACGGCTAACTTACTGTCTTTTGGTACCGACCTGGTCGTTAATCCATTTCGGGTTTATGCTGAGTATCTGTCACTGGCGGCCCATGCGCCTTATACCCACTTGGTTTATGACTGGCTGGTTAATCCTTATCACCGGCCTTTGTCCAGTGCTTATCAAAAGACTAAAGGGCAATGGATTATCTGTGGTTACGGCCGCTTTGGACAGTCACTTTATCGGGCGTTCGATGAAGAAGATGTAGATATGACAGTTGTGGACTTTAATCTCACAGAAGCCAGTGATCTGCCTTTTCTGGTGATTGGCAAAGGCACCGAAGCGCTTACTTTGAACGAGGCGGGTGTTGAGGGTGCGGTGGGCATCGTTGCAGGTACTGATAACGATGCGGATAATTTGTCGATTATTATGACCGCCCGTGAGATGAACCCTAAGCTGGTTACCGTGGTGCGCCAGAATGTGCATGCCAATAAACTGGTTTTTCAAAAATCCGGGGCTGACTTTGTAATGGAGCCGGGACGTATTATCGCTAACCGTGTGCTGGCACATCTTAAGTCTCCTTTGCTGCCTGTTTTTATTGAACAGATGCAGGTTTATGACGATGTTTGGGCGCACACGCTGCTGAACAGAATGAATAATCTGACCCAGGAAGAAGAGCTGGATAGCTGGTCGGTTAAAATTGATCAGGAGAATGCCCCGGCGCTGATGGAAGTCTTAAACGCCGGGGGTGATATTAAGCTGGGTCTATTACTAAAAGATTCTCATGATCGAACCTCACAGCTGGCGGCGTTCCCGCTGATGGTACAACGTAATCATGAATATGATTTGCTGCCGGGGGAGCTTGATTTGCTGAAACCCGGTGATGAAATTTTATTTTGTGGCCGTAATAAAGCGCTGCGGCGCATGGAGGGGAGCATTAACAATTTTAATACCCTTAACTACCTGATGACGGGTAATGAAGCGAGTGGAAATTTATTGTCCCGATTGCTGAACAGGGGGAACTGAATTTGGCCTATCTGCTGCTGGTGTTGACGGTGTTATTTTGGGCGGGCAACTTTATTCTGGCCCGTGCTATGCATTTTGAGTTACCTCCTGTTTCCATGGCTTTTTTTCGCTGGTTACTTGCGTTGCTGATTATTTTGCCCTGGCTTGTGCCCCGAATAATCAGCAACTGGCCGGTTATTCGGGAGAATTTTGGCAAATTAATCTTTTTTGGGGTGGTTGGGGTTGCCGGGTTTAATACCCAGATTTACCTGGGCGTACAGGAGACGACCGCAACTAATGCTGTGCTGATGCAGTCAATGATACCGATACTAATCTTGTTGATTTGCGCCTTGTTCCTGGGGGAAAAAGGCTCGGTTAAACAGTGGGTGGGTGTGTTTCTGTCGTTTTGTGGTGTGACTTTTCTGGTTGCCAGAGGTGACCTGTCAGTTCTGGCAGGGTTGGAGTTTAATCAGGGTGATTTATGGATAGTAGGTGCCGTACTGGTCTGGGCGGTTTATTCGGTTGCTTTGCGCTGGAAACCTGAAAATCTGGATATTTTTACCTTTTTTGGTGTGACCGTAATTGTGGCGGTTGTTACACTGGCTCCTCTGGCCTGGTGGGAGTCAGGTCAGGTACCCGCTATTGAGTGGAACTGGCGCTCAGTCTCAACCATTGCTTATATGGCTGTGTTTCCTTCGGTCCTTTCTTACCTTTTCTGGAACAAAGGGGTGGCGGAGCTGGGCGCACCGGTTGCGGGTTTGTTTATTCACCTGTTGCCGGTGTTTGGACTGCTTTTATCACTGATTTTCCTGAATGAGTCGTTATATGCTTTTCATTTCTGGGGTGTGGCATTAATATTTGCGGGTATCTATCTGGCCGTTATTTCAGATACCCTGAAACGAATAAGATTAAAAAATTAGGAAATTCTATGCGTACATTGCTGGTTAGCCTGATGGTAGTACTGGTTAGTTTTGGTTTTACTGCGGAATATGCAGAAGCGAAAAAATTTGGAGGCGGGTCGAGCTTAGGAAAAAGTTTTTCTTTTTCCAAGCAGAAAAAAGCGCCACCGCCAACACAAAAGGCTGCACCAACTGCAGCTTCTAAAACAGCCGCTGCGCCTGCTAAGAAACGTGGTGGTTTTGGTGGCTTGATGGGGGGCTTGCTGGCAGGTGGTCTTTTGGCTGCACTCTTTATGGGTGGTGGTTTTGATGGTATTCAGTTTATGGATATTCTGTTGCTGGTGGGTGGGGCTTTTCTGATTTTTAAGATTATCTCTATGATTCGGCAATCGAAGAAAACACCGCAATATGCGACTGATGGTGCGCAGTATGAGCTTCGCCCGGAGCGCTAGGAGCGCAGTGCAACCCAGGAAACACCGGCTGAAACCTTTAAGCCAACACCGGCTTTCAGTTCAGACCTGACCAGTGCCGAGCCTGAAGTACCTGCCTGGTTTAATCAGCAGGCGTTTCTGGACGGTGCCCGTGAGCACTTTATTAAATTGCAGAGTGCCTGGGATATTTCTGACTGGGATGAGATCAGCACTTACACTTCAGCTGAACTACTCGACAGCCTGAAGGTTGAGCGGGCTAAGCTGCCGGAAAGCCAGACTACAGAAGTAGTATCGGTGATGGCAGAACTGGCTAACTTTACCAATGAGGCCGATGAGGCCGTTGTTAGCATTAACTTCTATGGCTGGTTAAAAGAAGAGGCGGATCAGACCACTGAATTTAATGAAGTCTGGCACCTGACCCGTGATATGAAGGCCGACAATGCCGACTGGATTATTGTGGGTATTGAACAGCCTTAAAATTTCCGGGCTGAAAAAAAAGCGACCTCAGGTCGCTTTTTTTATGTCGGTATTTTGCCGGTTACTATGTTTCAGAACCTTAGGGACTGTTTTTACTCGCCATGGTCGCGGATAAAAGTCCAGGTATCCCCTTCTGACATATTGGGGGCAAAACGGTAACCCTCCAGATCAAAGGCTTTTAGCTGCTCAGGCACCTCCAGACGGTTTTGGATAATATAGCGACTCATCAGACCACGGGCTTTTTTAGCGTAGAAGCTGATGATCTTATACTGACCGTTTTTCCAGTCTTTAAACACCGGTGTAATAATCCGGCCCGAAAGGTTTTTGGCTTTAGTGGCTTTGAAATATTCATTGGATGCCAGGTTAATCAGTACCTGCTCCCCGGCCAGTTCCTGGTTCAGAGCCTCGGTTATTATCGTCCCCCAGAACTGATAGAGGTCTTTCCCGCGACTGTTGTCGAGTTTTGTGCCCATTTCCAGTCGGTAGGGCTGTATCAGATCCAGTGGTTTCAGAAGGCCGTAGAGCCCTGACAGGATTCTCAGATGGGCCTGTGCAAACTTAAAATCGTCTTCGCTGAACGTTTCAGCATCCATACCTGCATAGACATCCCCTTTGAAAGCCAGCAGCGCCTGCTTTGCGTTCTGTGTGTCAAAGGGTGGCTGCCAGCTTTCATAGCGGGCTACATTGAGGCTGGCCAGCTTATCACTCAGTTTCATCAGTTCAGCGACGTCCTGAACCGCCAGTGTTTTAAGCTGCTCAATCAGCGCAGCAGAATGGTCCAGAAAAACAGGCTGGCTATAGATATTAGTGACAGGCGTCGTTTCATAATCCAGCGTTTTGGCCGGTGAGATAACAATCAGCATGGTATTCCAACAGGTGATTTAACAAAGGTTTTTAATCATACCCCTGGCCGGGATAACAAAAAAGGCCGCCCAACCTTAAAGGGCAGCAGCCTTTGGAAAACCCTAACGGGACTTTGTGTGGTGCAGCGGGTTAGTGCCGCAGCAGACTGTCCTGTTTACTTCAGTCGTCTGCATCTCGTCAAATGTTGTTTTATTCACTGACCCTGGTGGTTCGGGCCCTGAAAAATTCTTTACCGGTGACACAGATCAGAGAGCCGACAACAACCAGCAAGGACTTGGCAACCGGGTTGTCGATACCGCCGGTAACTTTTATCACCGCACCGGTTATCAGCAGGCCGCCTGCAAAACAAAGACAGGAAGTGACGGCAGTCATCATAATATTGTGACCGGAAAAATCCCGGTTGCGGGCAAAGAGCACGATGGCGCAAAGCAGTAGGGCAGACAGAGTGATCCAGGAAGCCGTTGTATCAGACATGATTGTTAGCACTTTTTAGTTATAGTGCGTTGTTTTTACCACTGTGTCGCCCGGAAGTGAAGGCTCAGGTTTAAACCGATAGCTTACAGGGTCTTTAGGGTTGAATTACGGTATGATAACGGGCAAATTTTTCAGCGATTTCAGAGAATAGAGTTTCATGAGTAAAAAGACGATTCTGACGGGTATTACCACAACGGGTACCCCGCATATGGGCAACTATCTGGGTGCAATCAAACCCGCCATTGATGCCAGCCTCGATCTGAATCACAGCAGCTTTTTTTTCCTGGCGGATTACCATGCCCTGATTAAGTGCCATGATGCTGAGCGGGTAGCACGTTCTTCCCGTGAAGTGGCGGCAACCTGGCTGGCACTGGGGCTCGATACCGATAACACAACCTTCTACCGCCAGAGTGATATTCCTGAAATTACAGAGCTGACCTGGATTTTAACCTGCATGACCTCAAAAGGCCTGATGAACCGCTCTCATGCTTATAAAGCATCGGTTGATGCCAATCGGGATGCGGGCAAGCAGGATCTGGATGATGGTGTCACTATGGGGTTGTTCGGTTACCCGATTCTGATGGCTGCTGATATTCTGATGTTTAATGCAGACCTGATTCCTGTCGGAAAAGATCAGATTCAGCATATTGAAATGGCCCGTGATATTGCCGGGCGTTTTAATCACAGCTACGAATCGCTGTTTACCCCGCCGGAAGCGCTGATTGATGAGCAGAACCAGCTGATTCCGGGCCTGGATGGCCGGAAAATGTCAAAAAGTTATGACAATACTATTCCGTTGTTTTGTGGCTCCGATGAATTACGTAAGCTGATTAATCAGATTAAAACAGACCTGCGGGCACCGGGCGAAGCAAAAGATCCGGATGAGAGCACATTGTTCCAGCTTTACAGCTGTTTTGCGGATGCTTCTGAGCAGCAGCAGATGCGTACAAAATTTCAGAATGGCATCAGCTGGGGTGATGCAAAACAGGAACTCTTTGAGTTTATGGATACAAAGCTCAGTCAGCCACGTGCCCTTTATAATGAACTGATGGAAAACCCGGCGGATGTGGAAGCAGTGCTTCAAAAGGGTGCTATAAAAGCCCGTGAAAAGGCAGGTCCTCTGCTGGAGCAGGTGAGGATTGCAACCGGTATTCGCCCGCTGACTTACGTGGCTCCTGAAGCCGTAAAAGCCGAAAAGAAAAAGAAGGAAGTATCCGCTGAAGGTCAGCAGCGAGCAGAGGAAGGCCGTCGTCGTGCCATTTTGATGCAACTTAAGCCGTTGCTGGATCAGGTGGTGGCAGCGGAAGACAAACGGGCAGCTGCGCAGACACTACTGGCCACTAAAGAAGCTGAAGTGGCCAGCCTGAAAAAGAAGGCGAAACAGAAAGCGCAGAACGAGCTGGATGTCTTAAGCGAAGAGCTGTCTGACTTTGTGAGCTGATGTTTTATACCAGGGCTTGCCTCCTGCCGGAGGTTTAGCCCTGTTATGCATATGCCAGTCCGGTAGGGTATCAGGCCTGTGCCGCACTTAATTAACCTGTAATTATCTGTTTCCCTGTGTGATTTCTTGAGTGGCAATAACCTATACTGTCTTTAGTGTTTTTTACGATAAATGTTTACACTTCAGTCAGTTATACAGGGAGTTATGTCATGTCCGCTTATCCTCAACCAGGAATTACTGCTGAAGCAAACAGCAGTGCTGTTTTTCTTACCTTTAACCAGCGTTATGGGCAGGATGCCGAAGCCCGGATACTGGGTGTATTACGTAAAATTCCCGAGCTGGAAGCGGAATATCAACAGGCTTATCCTGAGGCGCAGTTGACCATTGTGGCAGCCATTGGCAGTGGTTACTGGCATCGTATCAGCCCGCACGCTAAACCCGCTGAGCTGGCACCGTTTCCTGCCCTGGAAAACGGGGATAATGTTGCACCTTTTACCCCTGTTGATCTGTTTTTTCATATTCGCTCTGAACGCAAGGATCTGAATTTTAAGCTGGCCACTGAACTGACAGGGCGGCTGGCGGAGTCAGTGACACTGGTAGAACAGGTGAATGGGTTCCGTTATCTGGATAGCCGGGATTTAACCGGTTTTGTGGATGGCACTGAAAACCCGGAAGGGGAGCAGCGCCTGCAAGTCGCTGTGGTGGGTGATGAAGATCCGGACTTTAAAGGCGGTAGCTATATCCATATTCAGCGTTATGTTCACAATATGACGGACTGGAATAGCCAGTCATTAAAAACCCAGGAAGAGGTGTTCGGACGCAGTAAAGTGGCCAATATTGAATATCCGGATGAAGAAAAAGCGCTGACCGCCCATACCAAGCGCACCTCCTTAAAAGATGAGCAGGGGCAGTCCGTTGAAATTTTGCGTCACAGCCTGCCTTATGGGGATATGGAGCACTGCGGTTTATTGTTTGCGAGCTATTGCCGGACGCCAGGGCATTTTACTTTAATGCTTGAGAGCATGATTAATGGGGATGCTGAAGGCCATACAGATCATTTGCTGAAATATACCCGGGCAGTCACTGGTGCGGCATTTTTTGCACCTTCAGTGGACTGGCTGGAATCGCTGGGCAGTTAAGGCGCGCCTGAAGCAGGCAAGCCCATTCGCATGCCGTTAATATAAGCCTGCGAATGGGTGGTTGAGCAGAGTTATTGGGCGGTTTCGTTTTCTGAGAACATACCTTCGAACAGCGGCGAGGACAGATAACGCTCACCGGAATCTGGCAGCATCACAACAATCGTTTTACCTTTGTTTTCAGGTCGTTGTGCGATACGTTTGGCAGCGCAGACGGCTGCACCACTGGAAATACCTACCAGAATACCTTCCTGCTGCATCATCTCGCGGGCGGTGCTCATCGCATCTTCATTACTGATCTGCTCCACCTGATCCACCAGATTGAGATCCAGGTTTTTCGGAATAAATCCGGCACCAATGCCCTGGATTTTATGGGGTGCTGGTTTTATTTCTTCGCCGTTAAGTGCCTGAGTGATTACGGGGGAATCTACTGGTTCAACAGCAACAGAGGTAATAGCTTTTCCCTGCACTTCTTTGATATAACGCGAGATACCCGAAATAGTGCCGCCTGTACCTACGCCAGCCACCAGAATATCAATTTGGCCATCGGTATCTTTCCAAATTTCCGGGCCGGTGGTTTTGACATGAATTTCCGGGTTTGCCGGGTTTTCAAACTGTTGCAGCATTAAGTATTTTTCAGGGTCAGAATCGACGATTTCCTGTGCTTTATTGATAGCGCCTTTCATGCCTTTAGCCGGTTCAGTTAACACCAGTTCTGCACCCAGTGCTTTCATCAGCTGGCGGCGCTCCAGGCTCATAGAGGAGGGCATGGTAAACATGATTTTGTAGCCCCGTGCTGCTGCTACAAAGGCTAACGCAATGCCGGTATTGCCGCTGGTGGGCTCTACCATCACCATGCCCGGCTTCAGGCTACCATTTTGTTCAGCGGCCCAGATCATATTTGCGCCTATGCGGCATTTAACCGAACCTGCGGGGTTACGTGATTCCAC
>JBMYOX010000035.1:0-38590 GCA_049599735.1 Pontibacterium sp.
GGAGACCAGCACCAGGCTATCGTTCACAACCACGCCGCACAGCGCAATCGTACCAAACATCGACAGAATGCCGATGCTGACACCCACAAACCAGTGACCAAGAATACTGCCTAGTATGCCGTAAGGAATGATGCTCATGATCACAAATGGCTTAGTGTAAGACTTTAAAGGAATCGCCAGCAGGCCGTAGATGAATAGCAGCGCGATAACAAGACCTTGTGATAGCGAAGAGGTACTTTTACTCCGCTCAGATGCCTCGCCTTTTAATTCAATTTTTAAATCAGGGTAGGTCTGAAGTAACTTCGGTATCGCTTCTGCCTGAAGTTGTGTGATGACTTCGCCCGAGGAGATGACTTGTTTGTTAACACCGGCAATCACACTGGCCGCACGGAAACGGTCCAGGCGGTCAATTTGCGACACGCTGTCAGCATAGGTCGTTTCAGCCACCACATGAAAGGGGATGACGGCCCCGTCCCTGGTGTGAATCATCAGGTTATCGATATCGCTGAGGTACTTACGCTCTTCGGCGGGATAGCGCACCATCACTTTAACTTCATCGTTACCCCGCTGGATACGCTGAGCCTGGGAGCCATAGAGCGCGGCTGACACTTGTGACATGATTTCAGTGTTGGTTAATCCCAGGCTGTAAGCTGCCGGTTTGATCTTGATGCTTAACTGCGGCTGATTAACTTTTAAGTTGTCACGTATGTCCTTCACACCCTCAATTTGTGCCATCGCCTGTTGCAGCTCACGTGATGCGGCTGCCAGGGTGTCCATCTCTTTTGCTTTCAGCTCGATCCGGATCGCTTCCGGGCCTTTACGTGCACCATCAAAGTTCAGTACGGATACACCTTCCAGCGTGCCTACTTTCTGGCGCCAGAGACGGCTGGCTTCATTCGCTGCAAAGTCACGTTGGCTGTCTTCGATCAGCTCGCCGGTGATACTGCCGGATGTATTGTTGCTGGAGCTGACGTAGATTGCAGTGATCGGGTCAACAGACATCTGATATTTTTCTTTCAGCTCGCGATTAGTTTCAACTAACGCCCGCTCCAGCGTGTCAATAATTTCATAGGTATGGCCTTTACCGAATGAGTTTTGTACCTCAAAGCTGCCCATTACAACGGAGGGCTCGATATCCGGGAAAAAGCTAACCCGTACCTGTCCGGTCGGAATCAGGCCAACCACCATGACAAAGATAACCACGGTTCCGATCAGGCTCACACCACGGTGCTGAATAACCCAGCGAATACTCGGCACATAAAAATCATCAATCAGCTTTTGCAGGCCATTTTGAAAAAATCCCTGAAATCGGCTCCAGTTGGTCGGTTGCTGATTTTTCTCAATTTTTATATGGGCTAAATGAGCGGGTAGAATCAGCTTGGATTCCACCAGCGCAAAAATCAGTACGGCAATCACCACCACGGCCTGCTGGCCAAAAATATTACCCAGCTTGCCATCGATGTACATTAATGGAAAGAAGGCCGCTATTGTGGTTAATACCCCAAAGGTGGCCGGTATCGCGACTTTCAGGGCCCCTTTAATGGTGATACCCATTACACTCTCTTTGCTACCCGATGCCGGGGCCTTTTGTCGGGTTGAATAAACACTTTCGGCAATGACGATGGCATCGTCCACCAGAATACCCAGTGCCACCAGAAAACCTGAGGTGGTTAACTCATTCAGTGACAGGTTAAGCCCCAGTGGCCCCATCGAGATCATGGCACCTGCAAACGCAATAGGAATACCCACCGCAACCCATAGCGCCAGAATAGGGTGGAGAAAAAGCGCCAGCAGGATCACCACCAGCAGCATTCCGATAAGGCCATTCTCAATCATGGTGTCGAGGCGGTCTTCGATAAAAACCGACTGGTCACCCATAGTGGACAATTCAACGTTGGCTGGCAGGTTGCTGGTTTTTGCATACTCGGCCATCACGGTTTTAGCCGCATCCGCTGCATCAATCAGGCTGGTATCATCGGTCACCACAATCTTCAGCATGATGGCGTTATGGCCATTAAACCGCGAGATCAGGGTTTGTTCTGAAAAGTTATCACTGACCCTGGCAATATCCCCCAGACGGATCAGCGCACCGTTGGTGTTTGCCTGTACCACAAGGTCTTCAAAATCCGCTTGATAATAGCTCTGAAAGTCACCCCGGACGCTGATATCACCTGCGTTACTGGTCAGTTCACCGCCATATTGATTAATCGATTGTGCATTGATCTGATCAGCAATATCCGACAGCGTCCAGCCGTAGCGTTGCAAGGCCTGTTCTGAGATTGATACGCCAATCTCTTCGGTCGGCTCGCCAGCGACATCTACCTGTTTGATATCGCTCGCACTGAGCAGGTCGGAGCGGAGATCTTCAGCGACAAGTTTCAGCGTTTTAGTATCTGCTCCACCATATACCGCCAGCCAGATAGCCTGAGATTCACGGGTTGCGGCTTCGACAACCGGGTTTTCTGCCGCCGAGGGGAAGTTGCTGATGGTGTTAATCTGGGCTTCGATATCATCTTTCAGGGTTGTCAGGTCATAGCCATCAACCCGAGTGACTGATACGGATGCGTGGCCGTTGGTAATCGTGCTGCGCACCGTATCAATACCTTGTACTTCCTCCAGCGCTTCTTCAATTTTCAGAACAACGCTTTCCTCGATATCCTGAATCCCGCCGCCATTCACTGAGACCGAAATCGATACCTGTTCAGGGGGAAAGGCCGGAAAGGTCTCTGTACGCAGGCTACTCGTCGTAAAATAGCCGACGAGCAGGATCATAATCATGAGTAAATTAGCGGCAACCGGATTGTTAGCAAACCAGGCCATGATGCCCTGTTGTTGATTCGTGTGTTGATTCATGCGCCCGCTCCAACTGATTCAGGCTTGCCTTTTACGATGGTTGTCTGGTTGTCATCAGGGTCGGCCAGGGTGTCTGCAACCGACTTCGCATTAACCGCCTGTCCCGGAAGAAACGCAGACTGGGGATAGCGAACAATCTGCAGACTGCTTTTTGTACCTGGTCCTTTGGCGACCAGGTAGTCATCTTTACGGTAG
The DNA here is from genome assembly GCA_049599735.1 of Pontibacterium sp. Classification (GTDB taxonomy): domain Bacteria; phylum Pseudomonadota; class Gammaproteobacteria; order Pseudomonadales; family Balneatricaceae; genus Pontibacterium. Next base: position 3,049 of record JBMYOX010000035.1, read on the forward strand.
CTGATATCTGCTTTGAAGCGCTGTAACACACCGTCTTCTACGTGCCAGATATAACCATCCCGTGACAGTGCGCTGGCCGGGAGCTTAACCAGACCCTCAACGGACTTTCCGGGAATAAAGGCTTTAACAAAGGTGCCCGGCATTAAATTTTCTGCGGCATGATCACGACTGACTTCCAGTACCAGATTACGGGTGCGCTCTGTACTGTCGATGTGGTATTGGAAGCGCGCTATTTTTGCGGTCCATTGGGCGCGACTGTCTGCTGTATCAACCAAGGTAACAAAGGCGTTGATGGCTTCCTCTTCGCTGCCGATTAACGCAAACTGCTGGTCATTCAGGGCAATATTAATTTCAACAACGTCGGTGGCGAATGCTTTGGCGATAGGGGTGCCAGCATTTACATAACCTCCCAGACTGATCGTGCGCGAACTGACACGTCCGTTAAACGGTGCAATAATTTGGGTTCTTGTCAGGTTTTTTTCTGCCTTGGTTAAAGCTGCTTTGGCCGACTCCAGAGACGCCAGCGCTTTAGCCAATTGCGGCGTTTGTAACGCTAAGGCGGAAGGTGTGCCCGACAATCCACTGAGTTCCCAGCGCTTTTTGGCTTGCTGAGTTTCACGCTGCTGCTCCAGGTAAGTGACTTTTGCCGTGGCAACATTGGCTCTGGCAGCGGCCAGTTCGCTTTCGTAGTCAACCCTATTAATTCGGGCTAATACATCACCTTTTTTGAAAGCGCTACCGGCTAACAGCTTTTCGCTGATATGGTCAACCCGACCACTCACTTCAGCGGTCAGCTCGGTTGTCCAGCGGGCGGACGCCTCACCATAGCCAACCACCAGGGGCTGCTGAGTCTGTTTGTGTACATCCACCACCGTGACTAAGAGCTGACTGGGCTGCGTGCTGCTCTGCTGTCTTTGCGCACCTGTTGCGGTTTTATCCGGGCCACTCTGGGGGCCCGCTTTACCATGTTGGTCAGGCGCGAAACCCAGGTTACCCGCAGGGCTTCCTCCCGGAGGCCCCGGAGGGCCTGGCAACGGCGGCAGGGGCAGCAGAGGTGAAAATACAGCGCCAGCGGTTACTCCGATGACAAATACAGTAGTCGCAAGAATCGATTTTTTAACTGACATACAAATTATCTTTAACCTCTTGAAATCTCTTTAAACACCCAGGCCCAGTGCCAGCCCTAAGCTGACCCGGTTTTGCAGGCGTTGATTAACCGTATCAATCAGCGTGGATTGCTCATTAAAATAACTGCGCTGGTAGGTCAGCCAGTCGGTCATGTCGATTAACCCGCTACGGTAGTCCTGCTCGGCATTGGCCAGCAGCAAACGGGCCTGGGCAACAACCTCCTGCTGGGCGACTTCATGGGCGTAATAAGCGCGTTCTGTATCCAGTGCAGTTTCCACTTCATTGAGCGCCGTGAGAACGATTTGCAGATACTGGTAATAACGCTGTTCGGCCAGGCTTTTGCTCTCTGTCACTTGCGCTTTTAAGGCGCCGCTATCAAACAGGTTGTAACCGATTGATGCGGCCAGATTCCAGACCGTATTGCCGGTGAGGAGATTTTTGAGCGCATCCGTTGAGTTGCCCAGCGCAGTGGTTAATGAGATGTTCGGCAGCTGTGCAGCTTCCTTAGCCGCAACAGTGAAGGAGGCGCTTTGCACAGAGGACCAGGCCGATTGCACATCAGGACGGCGAGCCAGCACATGGGCGGGCACTTCGGCATCCGGGGGTGTCAGCATGGCTGGCAGTGAGGTGCCCACTAAGTCCAGGCCGTCGGGATAGCCGCCGACCAGTACCTGCAATGTACGTATTGCATTGCGCTGCTGGAGCTTGCTTTTAATGCGTCCTGCTCTTGCGCTGGCCAGGTTTTGTCGGGCTTCGGTGAGCTCGTCCAAATCAGCGGTGCCCACTTCATATTGGGACAGCACCACATTGAGCGTTTTTTCAAAACTGAGGTATTTTTCGTCACTTAGCGCGGCCAGCTGAGATTGACTGACCGCATTTATGTACGCCTGCATGGTTTGGGCCGCGATAGAGTCCTTCAGCGACTGGTAGCTTGCCCTGGATGCCTCATAATTCGTTAGTGCCGCGTCTGACTCGGCCGTCCAGCGACCCCAAAGGTCAATTTCCCAGCTTGCATCCAGAGTCAGGCTATGGCTTTCAGCCAGGGTGCTGCCGGAATCCTGTCGCTTACTGTTCAGACTGCTGGAAACTTCAGGGGACAGTGCGGCGTTGGCCTGAATGACCGTTGCTGCAATAGCGTCAGTGGCTGATTTCTGCTGCAGCAGCGACAGGTTGCGCTGCTGGCTCTGCGTAACCAGCCGGGTTAAGGAGGCATCGTTAAACAGTGCTAACAGACTTTCGGTTAGCGTGACTGTTGGCCCTTGAGTGGAGGTCCAGGACTCTTTCAGAGGCAGGTTTTTTCTGGGTATTTGTTCAAATGTTGGGGCTGTTGCGGCGCAGCCCGTCAGAGCAATGGCGGTGCTGATAACAACAGGGCCGGTTAAAAAGGTTAGCTTCATAATCCAGTACTACCCGATAGCGTCGATGGGTGTTCAAATGATAGGAGCATGATATCTTGGCCTGGGTGAAATGAAGGTGAAGGTCCTGCTTTTTGTGCTCGTATAATCACCGTCTGACAACATCTGCCACTACTGGTTAGCGAGGAGAGCCCCATGCTGGTATTACTGGTTGAAGACAATCGACCCTTAGCGGCCCACATTATTGAATATCTGGAACTGGATGATATTGAGTGTGACTACACAGAACGCGGCGATCACGGGCTTAAACTTGCCCAGCAGCAACACTTCGATATGATCGTACTGGATATCAACCTGCCGGGTATGGATGGCCTTAGCGTTTGTGAGCAGCTGCGGGCAAGCGGCATTCAGACCCCGATTTTAATGCTGACCGCCCGGGATTCGCTGGAAAACAAACTGGAAGGTTTTAATGTTGGTGCGGATGACTATCTGGTGAAACCCTTTGACTTACCCGAACTGGTGGTCCGCATTAAAGCTCTGGCCAAACGGGCAGCGCCCCAGAAACCCCAGCTGCAGGTCGCCGATCTCACATTGGATTTGTCTCTGCGTGAAGCTTATCGCCAGGAGCAGTTGCTAAGCCTTCATCCGATCGGCTGGGAGCTGCTGGTCGCACTTGCCAGGGTAAGTCCTGCGCCACTTTCACGCAGGGAGCTTGAACATGTGATTTGGCAGGATACACCACCGGATTCCGATGCCTTAAAATCACATCTGTATCAGTTGCGCAAAGCGGTCAATAAACCCTTCGCAACACCTCTGGTGCATACACTCAGAAACGTGGGGGTTGTGCTGCGGGCCACCACCGATGCGGATAAACACAGTGAATAAACCGTTCTCTTCAAAACGCGACAGTTTAAGGTCTTTTTTACGCAACCAACTCTTATTGCTGACTGGGTTTATCGTCTCAGGTTTCGCCTGCCTGATCTTCTATCTCTATATAGACGGCCTTGATATCGCGACACGAAAAGGGTTGCTGGTGATTGGTTCCTACTACGCGCAGCTTCATGACGAAGGCAAATTTGACCAATCGGTTCTTGAAACCGAAGAGTTTTCAATTTTTGTCGGTCAGGAGAACTTACCGGTATGGGTTTCCTCCAGTCTTACAGATGAGGCCGTTAGTAACTACAAGCTCTATAAAGGTTTTTACCACGAAGAGAAAGGCCTGAATGGGGAAAAAGCGCCTTTATTTTTCACGGCGGTCCCAATCGAAAAAGAAGCACGACAACTCTTTGCCGTTTACCATTTTCGAGACCATAAAAATCCGACTGTTACCGCACCGCCCCTTATTCTGGCAACCGTGTTGCTCATTACCTTTGCCGTCTTTTTAAGTTTGCTTGCCGCCGTTATCTGGATAGCACGCCGCTTTAACCGCAGGGTGCTGGAGCCGATGGAAGACCTGGCCGATATGGCCCATAAAGTAGATGAATCCATTCCCAGCCTGGAGCACCCGATATTACAGGACCGGTCAGAAATTGGCTTGGTTGCCCATGCCTTGAAGCAGGGAGTGGAACGTATACATACCTATCACCAGCGGGAAAGAATCTTTTTACAAAACGCCAGTCACGAGCTGCGCACCCCCATTACCGTTGTTGGCAGTGCGTTGGACATTATTGAGCGGCGCTTAACGCTGGGCAAATCTGATATCAGCAAACCCCTGACACATATTCGCCAGGCCGCCGTGAATATGAAAGAAACCACTGAAGCATTACTCTGGTTATCCCGTGAAGAGCCCTCGGGTGATAGCCTATCTTCCGGGTCCCTGACGCAAAGCCCGATAAAAACCGCCGACTTATACGACATTCTGACTGAGTTAGTGGATCAGTTGGGGCATTTGATTGAAGGCCGGGAGGTCAGTGTCAGTATCTTGATGAACACCCAGGATATACAGTTGTATGACCCCGCCCTGATCCGGATTGTCCTTGCTAACCTGATCCGAAATGCCTTTGAGCACACCTTTGAAGGCCGGATAGAGATCAGTATCAACAATACCGACATTTGTATCGCCGACACCGGCATCGGTTTAAGCGGTGAGACTAACCCGTTAAACAGGGGGGAATCAGGAAGAGACAGTTTTGGCTTAGGACTGGATATTGTATCGCGTATTGCCGCTAAAAAAGGGTGGGAACTCAGGTTAGACCCTAATGCTTGTGGGGGTTGTACAGCGACCCTTAACTGGGAGGCAAGGGGGCCATCACATTAGAAAAAGCCGCGTAAACCCTCGCTCACTCGGGCGGGGGTGCAAGCGGGAGCCGCGCAGCAGTTTTATTCTGGTGTTGCCTGGTTCTGCACATACTCTTTCAGTGTTTTGATGGTTGCTCCGCCTGCACTACAGGCAAAGTAAGAGCGCGACCAAAGTGCTCCGCTATTGCTTTGCCGTAGTATAAAACTAACTCAGTCTGCTCTTAACTGACTGCCCGCGGAAACGGGGTAAAACCAGGATTCAGTATAACAACAAAAAATATGACCACCCCCGACAGCAGTTGCTGTCAGGGGTGTGCTGGCTTTAGTTAAAGCTCAGGTACAGCTTTTCAAATGCTTCTTTATTCAATGCTTCGCGGAAATCGGGGTGTGCAATTTCGATCAGATCCCGTGAGCGTTCGCGCAGGCTGCGGCCTCGCAGATTCACAATGCCATATTCAGTTGCAATGTAGTGAACGTGAGCACGTGTTGTGACAACACCTGCGCCATCGCTGAGGGTGGTGGTGATGCGTGAGATAGTGCCACGGGCTGCGGTTGATGGCAGGGCGATTACGCCGCGTCCACCTTCTGACAGTGAGGCGCCACGCACAAAGTCGATCTGACCACCAAAACCAGAGAATATTTTAGTGCCCATCGAGTCGGCTGAGACCTGGCCTGTCAGGTCAACCTGAAGTGCGCTGTTGATCGACATCGCCTGAGGGTTGCGCTGAATGGCGCGCATATCATTCACATATTCGGTATCCAGAAACTGTACCGCAGGGTTGTCGTCCACGAAGTCATAAAGCTTCTGGCTACCGACCACAAAACTGGTCACAATTTTACCCGGGTGGTTCTTTTTATAGGCACCTGTGATGACGCCATTTTCGACCAGTGGCAGTACACCATCTGAAAACATCTCTGTGTGAATGCCCAGGTCCTTACGGTCGCCAAGGCAGGCGAGTACCGCATCAGGAATGGCACCAATGCCGGTCTGTATGCAGTCACGATCCTGTACAAGGTCGGCTACATGCTGGCCGATTGCCTTGTAGACGTCGTTTTGCTGTGCAGCATCATGACAGCTCAGGGGGGCCGCTTCTTCGTACACGGTGTGGAATTTGTTATAGGCGATGATGCCGTCACCGTGGGTGCGGGGCATATTGGGGTTGATGTGAGCGATAATCTTACCGGCTTTCTCCAGTGCGGCATGGGTCGCTTCGACTGATACGCCCAGTGAGCAGTTACCATGCTGGTCCGGCGGGCTGACCTGAATAAGCGCGGTGTCGACCCGCTGTTCCCCGCGGCGAATCAGCTTGGGCACTTCCGCCAGTAGCATAGGCACATAATCCGCATCGCCCCTTTGCACCGCTTTACGCGTAACCGCACTGACAAAATAACAGCGACATCGCAGGTGGCCGCGCAATTCAGGGGATACCATCAGTTCGGCACCATCGCCCTCGGTATGCAGTTGCATCAGGGTCAGGTTGCGGCGTGAAAGGGCGTGTTTAGCCAGGCCTCTAAGTAATACCACTGGTGTGGCGGCCATGTTGTGCGTCCAGATGGCTTCATCGTCTTTAATTGAGGCAACGGCGTCTTCCGGGTGACGGGCAATTCGGGGTGACATTTTTTGGCTCCATAAAGATGAATACGTATATAGGGCGTTTATAGCCTGTTGGTGCGGGAAAAGACAGCAATGAGATCAAGGAATAGGGTGCTTTATAAGCCTGTTCATATAAAGGAGCATATAAAGCACAGCCACATAAGGGTATTGCTTAGCGACTTTCAGCTGAGAGCGAGAGGGGAGTCCGTTAAAAAACCGTCGCAACACAAGTGATAATGCTCAGATCACACTGATGCCTTCCTGCTCCAGCATGCTGATCAGGCGGATTAATGGCAGGCCGATCAGCGTATTGGGATCATCACCTTCCAGTTTCTCAAACAGGGCGATACCCAGCCCTTCTGATTTAAAGCTACCGGCGCAGTGGTAAGGTTCTTCTTTGTGCAGATAGTTGTTAATCATGCGCTCTGAGAGCGCCCGGAAATGCACAGTAAAAGGAACTACGTCAGTCTGAATCTGTCCGGTATGGCTATTGAGCAGTGACAAACCCGTATAAAAGGTGACTGAACGTGCGGAGGCTTTGCGAAGCTGCTTAAATGCGTTAGCCTGAGTCAGTGGTTTGCCCAGGATTTCACCATCAATAACCGCTACTTGATCTGAGCCGATAATAAGTGCGTTATCGTAGCGCGCGGCAACGGCTTTGGCTTTGAGTGCTGATAAGCGTGTTACCAGTGCCTGAGGTCTTTCGTTGGGTAGTGGTGATTCATCAATATCCGGCGAAAAACACTCGTAATCAAGCATAAGCTTATCGAGAATTTCACGCCTGAAGGGCGAACTGGATGCCAATACAATCGATTTCATAACTAAATTCAGGCCTTTATAATGGATATCTGAAAACTGTTTGAGATATTAACGCTTTTATCTTGCATTTAAAGCATTTAAGGCTTTGACAGACGTGTCTTTCGCCCCTAGAATTGCGCGCTTATGTCGTATCGACCATTACCCAAAAAAATTGACCCGCGTAAGCTTGCTGAGCGGGGGGCACGGATCGAAGGTTCGATTACGCCGAAAGAATTACCTCGTTTGTTATCTCTTCTATGTAATGAAGAGGGTGAGTTGAAGGTGACTCTGGACTTCGGTGTAGACGAACAACGTCTCCGTACTATAAAAGGCCAGGCTGAAGGTCATGTTTTCATGACATGTCAGCGTTGTCTTGAGCCGGTAGAAGTCGCAGCAGAAGCCTCATTTTGCCTTGCCGTTACTTTAAACGAAGAGCAGGTGAAGCAGCTGCCACGGATTTATGATCCACTTCTTCTTGAAGAAGAGGAAGTTGTGTTATCAGCCATGATAGAAGAGGAGCTGATCCTTAGCTTGCCTCAGTTTGCCTATCATGATGATTGCAAGGTTCAGACTTCCTTTGGTGAAGAAGAAGCGACTAAAGATACCGAAAAACCGAACCCATTCAGTGTATTGGCTAAATTAAAGACCGATACACCGCCTAACTAGGAGCTATTTAGCCATGGCAGTACAGAAGAGCAAGAAGTCTCGTTCAAGACGCGATATGCGTCGTTCACACGATGCCCTGAGCGGTCCGACTCTGTCTGTTGACACAGCAACCGGCGAAACTCATCGTCGTCACCACGTAACCGCTGACGGTTTCTACCGCGGTGCGCAGGTAGTCAACAAGCAGGGCGACGAGTAAGCTTGTCCCGCTATTACACCATTGCAGTTGATGCGATGGGCGGGGACTTCGGTCCCCGCGTTACAGTTCCCGCCAGCATTACCGCACTATCACGCCACCCTCGTTTAACGATCAATCTGATTGGTCATCAAGACGAAATCACACCTTGTTTTCGCAAGCTCAATGCTGAGATAGCTAATCGTTTAGAGATTGTTCATAGCGACTCGTTTATCGGTATGGATGAAAAACCGTCTGTGGCCTTGCGTCACGGAAAAGGCTCGTCCATGCATATGGCGTTGCGCCAGGTTGCGGAGGGAAAAGCTAATGCTTGCGTGAGCGCGGGTAATACAGGTGCGCTTATGGTGCTTGGCCGGTCTGTTTTAAGGATGTTGCCAGGCATTGATCGGCCAGCGATTATTTCCGCCGTACCCACCTGCAGTGGCCAGGCTTATATGCTGGACCTGGGCGCTAATGTGGATTGCAGTTCTGAGCATCTTTTGCAATTTGCCATTATGGGCAGTGTAATGACACAGGCGGTCGAGCAAATAGCCGAACCTCGGGTCGGCCTGCTTAATGTTGGGCAGGAGGAGATCAAGGGTAACGAGCAGGTCAAGCTGGCTTCTCGTCTGATCTCTGAGCATGGTGAGCTGAATTATATTGGTTACATTGAGGGTAATGATATCTACAGTGGTCGGGCAGATGTCATTGTATGTGACGGTTTTGTAGGCAATATTGCGTTAAAAAGCAGTGAAGGGCTGGCGAACCTTATCAGGCACAAAGTATCTGCTGGCTTTAGGCAGGGTCTTTACCGGCGTTTTTTAGGCTTGCTGGCTAAACCTGTGCTTGCTGAGCTTAGCCGACAGATGGACCCTTCACGCAGAAATGGCGCAAGTTTGCTTGGGCTGCAGGGCATTGTTGTGAAAAGCCATGGGGCAGCCTCCGAGGCCTGTTTTGGTTTTGCGTTGGATCAGGCCGTAGCAGAAGCTGAAATGGACCTTCCCAGCCGTATTAGTCGTCACATTGAGCAGCAGTTGATCTGATCACTGCAGGGCAGTTTTAATTCATAGCCAATGCTGTACACTACGGCAGATTCGGCCATTTTATTAAGTGTCGGAAGTTATTGGAGTTAATAGAGGAAACCATGTCTCAATCTCTTGCATTTGTTTTCCCCGGACAGGGTTCACAGCAGGTTGGTATGCTGGCGGCGTTGGCAGAAAGCCATCCTATTATTAAAGCGACCTTCGCTGAAGCGTCTGAGGTTTTAGGTTATGACCTTTGGGCGTTAGTACAGGATGGACCTGCGGAAGATCTAAATCAGACCGACAGAACACAACCTGCGCTGCTGACGGCAGGGGTTTCTTTGTGGCGCCTTTGGCAGGAACAAGGTGGTGCAACACCGGTGGTGCTGGCCGGTCACAGTTTGGGTGAATATACCGCATTGGTTTGTTCAGGTGCGATGTCCCTGGCTGATGGTGTTAACCTGGTTAAATTGCGTGGTGAGTTTATGCAGCAGGCCGTACCTGAAGGTACTGGCGCAATGGCTGCGATCCTGGGGCTGGCAGACGATGCCATAGAAGCGGCTTGTGAAGCGGCGGCTCAGGGTGATGTTGTTTCACCGGTTAATTATAATTGCCCGGGTCAGATTGTTATTGCAGGTGAAAAAGCTGCCGTTGAGCGTGCAATTGCTCAGTGTAAAGAGTCAGGTGCTAAGCGTGCTATTCCGCTACCTGTTAGCGTGCCTTCCCATTGTGCGCTGATGAAACCTGCCGCCGAAAAACTGGCACTTGAACTGGCAAAAATTGATATCAGGCTGCCGTCAATTCCGGTAATGCAGAATGTGTCAGCGGCCGTACCTGAAACTGTTGAAGCATTAAAAGACAACTTGCTGGCGCAACTTTATAGTCCGGTTTTGTGGACAAAAAGTGTGCAGGCAATGGTTGAGCAGGGTATTGAGGCCACTGTTGAGTGCGGTCCGGGCAAGGTATTGTCGGGTTTAAATAAAAAAGTACATAAACCGCTTAGCGTTGTTGCTATCAATGAACCGGCTGGCCTTGAGAAGGCCCTCGGTCAGTAATTTCCGGAGCAAGGAACTTAGTCATGAGCATTGAAGGTAAAGTTGCACTGGTCACGGGGGCTACCCGGGGTATTGGCAGAGCAATCGCTAAAGAGCTGGGTCGTCAGGGTGCTGTTGTTATTGGTACAGCAACCAGTGAGAAGGGCGCAGCTACTATTTCTGAATATCTCTCTGAGTCGGGCATTAAAGGCACCGGCTTGGTACTGGATGTAGCCTCCACTGCGTCTGTTGAGACGGTATTAAAAAATATTCAAAGCGAATTTGGTGTTGTTGAAATTCTGGTGAATAATGCCGGAATTACACGCGATAACATCATGATGCGCATGAAAGAGGATGAGTGGGATTCAGTCCTGAATACGAACCTGAATTCTGTTTATCGTCTGGCAAAAGGCTGTCTGCGTGGTATGACCAAAGCACGCTGGGGGCGTATTATCAGTGTGAGCTCTGTTGTCGCCTCTATGGGCAATGCAGGGCAGGCCAACTATGCAGCCGCTAAGGCGGGTATGGAAGGCTTTACCCGTGCGCTGGCCCGTGAAGTGGGCTCTCGCAATATCGCTGTTAACTGTGTCGCACCGGGTTTTATCGATACTGATATGACCAGTGGACTGGCTGATGAGCATAAAGAAAAACTTCAGTCACAAATTCCGATGAACCGCCTGGGTCAGCCGGAAGAAATTGCCGCAGTGGTTGGATTTCTTGCCAGCCAGGGCGGTGGTTACGTGACCGGAGAGACGATACACGTCAACGGTGGCATGTATATGTCCTGATTGTCGTATCAAACAATTGTTTTTTCCCGCTAATTGTTGATAATGTGCCGTCAGCTAATAAGTAAAAACTACTGTTGGTCTGCTTAGTTAAGTATGCCAGCTTCATTAGAATTCCAAGTCACACTTTCGGGTGTGATAGTGTTGATAAGAAGATAGGAAGAGTTATGAGCAACATTGAAGAGCGCGTAAAAAAAATCATCGCTGAACAGCTGGGTGTTAAAGAAGAAGAAGTAGTGAATGCTGCCTCTTTCGTAGAAGATCTGGGTGCTGACTCTCTGGATACTGTTGAGCTGGTTATGGCTCTGGAAGAGGAGTTTGAAACTGAAATTCCTGACGAAGAAGCTGAAAAAATCACAACAGTTCAGCTGGCAATCGATTACGTTACCGCTAATCAGTAATCGGCCATTGTTCTAGTTCCAGTACCCGAAAAGCCGCATCTATCGTTGTATAGTGCGGCTTTTCTTTTATCTGAAAGTTGAAATCAGGAGCATCATGATGTCACGCAGGCGAGTGGTCGTTACCGGCCTGGGGATGCTTACCCCGGTAGGTAATACAGTCCAGGACACCTGGGAAAACATCCTGGCAGGAAAAAGCGGTGCAGCGCATATTGAGCACTTTGATGCCTCAAACCTTGCGACCCATTTCTCTGCATCGGTCAAAAATTTTGATGTCAGCAAATATATAAGCGCCAAAGAAGCGCGCAAGATGGATCTCTTCATTCAGTACGGTATGGCTGCTGGCATACAAGCGGTTAATGACGCTGAACTGGAAGTGACCGAACAAAACGCCTCGCGTATAGGCTGCGCGATTGGTTCTGGCATTGGCGGTCTGCCAATGATCGAAAAAAATTGTGATTTATTGGCCAAAAGCGGGCCAAGGCGCATCTCCCCCTTTTTTGTTCCTGGCAGCATCATTAATATGATTGCTGGCAATCTGGCGATTAAATATGGCTTCAGAGGGCCGAATATCGCCATCACAACGGCCTGCACAACAGGTACCCATAATATCGGTCAGGCCATGCGCATGATCCAATATGGGGATGCCGATGTGATGGTGGCCGGTGGTGCCGAAATGGCCACAACGCCGCTGGGTATTGGCGGTTTTTCTGCTGCCCGTGCGCTTTCAACCCGCAATGACAATCCACAAGCGGCAAGTCGCCCCTGGGATCGTGATCGTGATGGTTTTGTGCTGGGAGACGGTGCCGGTATTTTAGTACTGGAAGAATACGAACACGCAAAGGCGCGGGGTGCAAAAATTTATTGTGAGCTGGCAGGCTTTGGTATGAGTGATGATGCCTACCATATGACAGCGCCGCCGGAATCCGGAGAAGGGGCGGCTTTATCTATGGCCAATGCCATCAGGGATGCCCGGCTTAATGTCGATGAGATTCACTATATTAATGCCCACGGTACATCCACTCCTGCAGGTGATATTGCTGAATCAAACGCAGCCCAACAAGTGCTGGGGCAAGCGGCAGCCCATGTGCGAATCAGTTCTACAAAATCTATGATAGGGCACTTATTGGGTGCCGCCGGTGCGGTGGAAGCTATTTTCTGTACGCTGGCACTACGGGATCAGGTTGCGCCCCCCACGATTAATCTCGAAAATCCTTCCGAGGGCTGTAATCTGAATTATGTTGCCCATCAGCCTCAGGCGGCGGAAATCAATGCTGCGTTGTCCAACTCCTTTGGCTTTGGTGGGACTAATGGCACTTTAGTATTCAAGCGGCTTTAAATTTACCTTCAGGGTGAACAGCAGATGCAGTCAATCTGGATCAATGGTATTTCTCAGTCGCAGGTTGATGTGCGCGACCGGGGATTCGCTTATGGTGATGGCCTGTTTGAGACCCTTAAAGTCCGTCAGGGCAAAGCTTTATTATTCGAACGGCATATAGCACGCCTGCGTGCGGGTGCGTTACGATTAGGTTTTCCAGATGCCGGGGTGGAGGCGTTGGTCCGGGATATTCAGGCGATTTACCTACCTGATGAGGCGGTGATGAAGCTGACTTTATCACGAGGCACGGGCGGGCGGGGTTATGCTTATGACAGCTCTCTTAGCGCGACGCGCGTTATCATGCTTGCCCCTTTGCCTGCCTTTGCGGATGAATATTCCCAGGGTGTCAGGGTACGGTTTTGTGATTTGCGGCTGGGGCTGAATCCAGCCCTTGCCGGTATCAAGCACCTTAATCGTCTGGAGCAAGTCATAGCCCGCAATGAGTGGTCAGACCCTTCTGTTAGTGAAGGGCTGGTACTGGACTATGAGGGCTTTCTGGCTGAAGGCACGATGAGCAACCTGTTTTGGTGCCAGGGCGATCGTATTTTCACCCCGCAGCTTGATCGTTGTGGGGTTGAAGGTATAGTCCGTAATTTGTTAATTCAGCGTTTTTCTGAACAGGGCTATGTGGTTGAACAGGGGCGTTATCGACCGGCACTTTTGCAGCAGGCCGATGAGGTTTTTATCTGTAACAGTCTGATTGACGTCTGGCCGGTGCGCGAGCTGGATAATACACCTTTTCCTCTCGGGCCTTTAGCCCGGGTGGCACAACAGATTATCGGGCAGGAGTATAACGCTTGAGTCGTCGTTTGATTTATCTGATTAGTCTTCCTCTGGTTGCTTTAATAATTGTGGCTTTACTTGCCTGGCAGGCGTACCAGAGCTTTCTTGAAACTCCTGTTAATATCAGTGAGCCTTATGTTTTAACGGTTAAAAAGGGCAGCAATTACAATAAGTTAATAGCTGAACTTAATGCTGATAAGTTAATTGATTCTGTCTGGTTTATGAAACTTTATGGCCGACAAAGCCAGAAAGCGGCCAGAATCAGAGCCGGTGAATACTTGATCGAGCCCGGCACAACGCCTGTTATGCTGGTTGAAACCCTGGTGAGTGGCAAGCCTATTCAGTACAGCTTTACGATTGTCGAAGGCAGTACCTTCAAAGAGGTGAAGCAACAGCTCAGCCAGGATAAGGTCTTAGTACAGCGCCTGCCTGAGCAGGATGAAAAAGCCTTGTTCGGTAAAAAGCACCCGGGGGTTGAGGGGCTTTTTCTTGCTGAAACTTATCGTTTTGAGCGAGGCACTACAGATATAGAATTGCTGCAGCGGGCTGCTAAATTGCTGGATAGAAAATTGGCTGCAGCCTGGGCCTTGCGGACTAAGCCGTTACCTTATAAAACGTCTTATGATGCGCTGATTATGGCATCGATTATCGAAAAAGAGACAGCGCGCCCTGCGGAGCGCCCGGAAATAGCCGGTGTATTTGTCAGACGGCTTAATAAGGGTATGCGTTTGCAAACCGACCCTACCGTTATTTATGGCATGGGTGATCTGTATAAAGGTAATATCAGACGGGCTGATCTGAGAAAGGCAACACCTTACAATACCTATGTGATTAAGGGCCTGCCACCGACCCCAATTGCGATGGTTGGTGAGGCTGCTATACAAGCAGCTTTAAACCCAAAGCCGGGTAAATCACTTTATTTTGTAGCTAAAGGTGATGGCAGTCATCAGTTTTCCAACACCCTTAAGGCGCATAACCGGGCGGTTCGCCTATATCAACTAAAACGCCGTAAAGATTATCGATCTACACCGTAGGGCTTATGACAAACACGCAGCGTGGTTGCTTTATCACCGTGGAAGGCACTGAAGGCGTGGGGAAATCCACCAATATAGAATTTCTCTGTCAGTTACTGGCAGAGCAGGGTGTCGAGGTCGTTCTGACGCGTGAGCCCGGTGGTACACCCCTCGCCGAAGAACTGCGTAACTTATTGTTACAGCCCCGTGAAGAAGCTGTATCTGAAGATACAGAATTATTGCTGATGTTTGCGGCCCGTGCTCAGCATATTAACAATGTCATTAAACCGGCATTAGAACGCGGAGCCTGGGTTGTCAGTGACCGCTTTACCGATGCTACTTTTGCTTATCAGGGCGGCGGTCGTGGGGTTGATATTTCACAGATCGAATTGCTGGAAAATCTGGTGCAGAAAGGGCTGCAGCCTGATATGACACTATTGCTGGATCTGGATGTGGAAACCGGTTTAAAGCGTGCGAACGCAAGAAGTGCGCCTGATCGTTTCGAACAGGAAAAAGTGGCTTTTTTTGAACGGGTACGCGCGGCTTATCTCAAACGTGCAGAGCATGATCCGGCCCGTTTTGCTGTTATAAATGCATCGGGTACGCTGCATGATGTCCAGTTGCAAATTGCAGCCGCAGTACAGGCATTTGGGACACCCGGGCATGGCTGAAGCAGCCGTTTATCCCTGGCTTGACACCTGCTGGCAGCATCTCTGTGAGTTGCACCGTAATCGCCGTCTGCCCCACGCGCTAATGCTGTATGGTGTTCGCGGTGTGGGTAAAGCAGATTTTGCCAGGGCCTTTGCGCATTACCTGCTTTGTCAGTCACCTGATGGAAATCAGCCGTGTGGACAGTGCCGGGCTTGTCAGTTGAATGCGGTAAACGGTCATCCGGATTTGTTTCAGCTGACACCGGAAGGTCCTGATAAACCCATAAAAGTCGATCAGGTTCGAGGCCTGACGGATTTTATCTGTAGCACTGCGCAGCAGGGGGGGTATCGGGTTGTCATACTCAACCCTGCCGATGCGCTGAACCTGTCCGCTGCAAATGCGTTATTAAAAATGCTGGAAGAGCCCGGTCAGGATACAGTGTTGTTATTGCTGACCGACCGACCAGGACAGGTCATGCCAACCATCAAAAGCCGCTGTCAGCGGGTTGAATGCCCGTTGCCTCAAGAGTCGGAGGCCGTTGCTTTTGTGGTAGATCGGCTGGACACCAGTGCTGAGGATGCAACAGCTATCCTGCGAATCAATAACGGCGCACCGTTGCTGGCACTTGATTACCAGGCCAATGGTCTTGAAACCTGGCGTACACAATTGATTACGGGCCTGGCCGATGTACTGAAGCAGCGCCGCACTGCGGTTGAAGTTGCGCAAAGCTGGCAGAAAGCGGATCTTGAATTATTACTTGGCTGGATTTACAGCCTGGTGGTTGACATATCCCGTGTAAAACTCACTCAAACTGAAGATATTCAGCAGTTGGATGCGCGGAATATGTTACTGGCTGTTGCCCGTCGCGGTAACTTGCAGGCCTTGCTAAAGTTTGCAAATTTGGTTCAGGATGAGCGCAAAAGCCTTATACTAAGGCAAAATCCCAATAAGCAGATGCTGTTAGAGCGTATCTTGCTCGAATGGGTCGCAATTACAAGGTAATGGAGTTTAATGATGTCAGCAGTACCCCCTCTTAGCCACGGTATTCTTTCGTTAGTGATCGACTCCAAAGACAGTCTCTATAAGGCGTATATGCCTTATATCAAAAACGGCGGACTCTTTGTGCCAACCCAGCGGGGTTATCACTTAGGCGAGGAAGTTTTTATGCTACTGGAACTGATGGAAGAGTCGGACAAAATCCCTGTGACCGGTAAAGTTATCTGGGTTACACCCAAAGGTGCCCAGGGTGGTCGTCAGCCCGGTATTGGTATTCAGTTCTCTGCGGAAGACTCCACGCTTGTGAACACCATCGAAACCCACCTGGCGGGCGCCCTGAATTCTGAGCGGCGAACAAACGCACTTTAATCTTCTTTCCCAGAAAGCCTAAACTATGTTGATTGATTCCCACTGCCATTTGGACAGGCTTGACCTGACACCTTATGACGGCAATTTTGAGTTAATGCTGGACGCTGCTGCGGCCCGTGATGTAAGCAAGATGTTGTGTGTCTCCATCGAGCTGGATCAGTTTGAATCCATGTATCAAACCATCGCACCTTATGAGCATATCTATGCTTCGGTGGGTATTCATCCGCTTAATACGCAAGGGCAGGTTGTGCCTGTGGATGTGCTGCTTGAAGCGGCGAAGAAACCCCGGATTGTTGCGATAGGTGAAACCGGCCTGGATTATTTTTATCAGCAGGATACGGTTGAGGTGCAACAGCAGAGCTTTCGCAATCATCTGTTGGCTTCATCTAAAACAGGCCTGCCAACGATAGTGCATACCCGCGATGCCCGTGAAGATACACTGGGTATTATTCATGAATCCGGTGATGCTCAGGTGGGGGGAGTGCTGCACTGCTTCACTGAAAGCTGGGAAATGGCTAAGGCTGCCCTGGAGATGAATTACATGATTTCCTTTTCCGGTATTGTCACTTTCCGTAATGCGGCTGAACTGCGTGACGTCGTTAAACAAGTGCCGATGGATCGTATTCTGATTGAAACGGATGCGCCTTATCTTGCACCCGTGCCGCACCGGGGCAAAAAAAATGAGCCGCAATATGTACGTGAAGTGGCTCAGTGTGTTGCCGATATCAAAGGTGTCAGCCTGGAACAGATTGCAGAGCAAACCAGTGAAAATTTTTATCACTTGTTTGGCCAGGTACAAAGGGGCTGATTTTGCACATCTACCCACCGGTTGACTATATAGAGCCGCTGTTTCGGCCTCCCAGTGAAGGAAACTCGCTGATTTTGCAGGTTACCAATGGCTGCAGTTGGAATAACTGTACGTTCTGCGAAATGTATACGACCCCGCAAAAACGCTTTAAACCTAAGCCTGAAAAAGTCGTGCTGGAAGAGATTCGCCGTTGTGGTGAGCAGCTTTCGGGGGTGCGGCGTATTTTTCTGGCGGATGGTGATGCCATGGCTTTATCTTTCCGTCGCCTGAAAAGCATCCTGGAAGAAATCCGCCGCTGGATGCCGGAAGTATCCCGTATCTCGGCTTATTGCTTGCCGCGTAACCTGAAGAACAAAACTGTTGCCGAGCTTCAGGAACTCAGGCAACTCGGGCTGAGCCTGCTTTATATCGGTGCTGAGAGTGGTAATGATCTGGTGCTTGAGAAAATTCAAAAAGGGGAAAGCTACCAGTCAACCTGTGATGCGCTGCACAAAGCCAAAGCCGCCGGGATTAAAACCTCGGTGATGATCATTAATGGCATGGGCGGTGTGGCTTATACCGAACAACATGCACTGTCTTCGGCTAAGTTGCTGAATGAAACCCAGCCTGACTACTTTGCAACCCTGGTGTTGTTTTTCCGAAATGGGCGCGAGAAAGTGATATCCGGCTTTGGTGGGGATTTTCAGATGCTGGATCAGTCAGGACTGTTCAGGGAAATGGAAATGCTGATTACCCACACCGAGCTGGAGCGCACCATTTTTCGCAGTGATCATGCCTCAAACTACCTGGTGCTCAAAGGTGTGCTTGGGCGGGATAAATCACGTTTGCTGCATCAGATTCAATCAGTTGTCGATCAGTCTTCTTTAATTTCCCTGCGTGATGAAACCCTCAGGGGCCTGTAACACTTAAAATTTCCCCCGGCCTCAACCACGGCCTCAGTTCAGACACCTCTGTTTTTTACCGAATGCCGCATTTCGCGTTGAACTATCACTATGCTTTAGCATCAAATTCATTAATATTATAAGAATATAGCTAAAGGATATATAGATGAGACGACCCATTCGTATTGCAGTGACAGGGGCTGCCGGAAGCATCGCTAATAATCTGTTATTCAAGATTGCTTCGGGTGAAATGATGGGTAAAAACCAGCCGGTAATTCTGCAGTTGGTAGAAATTCCGGATGCTATGGAAGCATTGCGGGGTATTGCAATGGAGCTGGAGGACTGTGCCTACTCACTGTTGCATACCATCACATTGCACGACAATGTGGAAGATGGCTTTAAGAATATTCACTATGCGTTGCTGATAGGTGCCCGCCCGCGCGGCCCGGGCATGGAGCGCAGGGATTTGCTTGAAGTTAACGCCGAAATATTTACCCGTCAGGGTAAAGCACTTAATGATTATGCTAACCGTGATGTGAAAGTGCTGGTTGTCGGAAACCCGGCCAATACCAATGCCCTGATCGCCAGTCGAAATGCGCCGGATTTAAGCCCTTCTCAGTTTACGGCGCTGACCCGTCTGGATCATAATCGCGCGCGTGGTATTCTCGCTAACCATACAGGCGCCAGTCCCAAGGATATCCAGGGCATTATTATCTGGGGTAATCACTCGACCACTCAGTACCCGGATCTGCACCAGGTAACTATTCTGGGCGAGCCCGCTTTGGCGCAGGTGGATACAGGCTGGTATCGCGATGAGTTTATCCCGAAAATTCAGACACGCGGCGGTGAAATTATCAAAGCCCGCGGGGTTTCCAGTGCGGCTTCTGCCGCTCAGGCAATTGTAGACCATATGAGGGACTGGGCCCTGGGGACTGATGGTAATATTGTCAGCATGACCATTGTCAGTGATGGCAGTTATGGTATTGCCAAGGGCATTATGTACTCGTTCCCTGTGCGCTGCGATTATGGCCGTTACCAGATAGTGCAGGGCTTGGCGATTAATGAATTTTCGCGCCAGCGCATGACCGCAACTGAACAGGAGTTGCTGGATGAACGCGAAATGGTGTCTCATTTGTTGCCTGCAGAGACTGAGGCTTCTCATCAGAATCTTTCTATTTGTCTGCGTTCAGGTGTCACACTTTATGCCGATGGCACGGGGCCGGAAGCCTCCGCTAAATTCCTGACAACAAACCGTGTGCTCTGATAAATTGACCTGGAACCCAAACAAAAACACCTCTTTAAAAGAGGTGTTTTTATCATTAAGCCGCAGGCTTTAAGATTCAGTGGGGCGGGGAGTTATCTTCCAAGTCGGCAGGGGTGATACTGTTCATCATCTTAACCAGGTCCAGCAGAATAATCAGAAGATTATTGTAATAACAAACTCCCTGTACAAAGCGACGGGCAGATTCCTCACTGGCCACACTCGGGGCACGTTCCATATCGTTCTGAGGTAAATTAATAACCTCATCAACACTGTCTACTACTAAGCCAACTACTTCCTGTTCATTGTAATCAACCACGATAATACGCGTGTCGCTGTCAATAGGGACCGCTGGCAGGCCAAAAAGCTGGCGGGTATCAATCACCGTGACTACGTTACCTCGCAGGTTGATGATACCCAGCACATAATTTTCTGCCCCCGGCACCGGCGTCATCTGGCTAAAGCGCAAGACCTCTTTAACCTTGATAACATCAACGCCATAGAGCTCATTGTCCACCTTAAACGTGGCCCATTGATGGTAAACAACGTCGTCCTGCTTCGCTTGTTTTGCCGGCCCTTTTGTTGCGTTGTTCAGGTATTCCTGTAGATGTTCAGCTGCGTTTTCCAGACCCATAACTACCCACCTATAATCTTTTTAACGTGTGTGATACCACTCAGTGTATCCGTTTCCGGGATATACTCCAGACTTATTATGCCTGAGTACTCCATAGCCTCTATCGCCTTGAAAAGGTTAGTGAAATTGATTTCTCCTGTGCCGGGTTCGTGGCGCCCCGGCACATCGGCAACTTGCAGATGGCCAATAGTGGACAGGTTATTCTGTATGGTTTGAGTCAGGTTGCCTTCCATAATCTGCATATGATAAACATCATACTGAAGCTTTAGATTGTTGATATTAAATTTATCTTTTATATCAAAAAGTTGTGAGCTTTTATTAAGATAAAATCCAGGTATGTCCTGTGTATTAATCGCCTCTGCAAGCAGCTGGATATCTGCGGCCTCAAACACTGATGCAGCATAACGCAGGTTGTTGGCAAACGTATCAAGTGCAATAACATCCGGTACACCCGCAGGGTGAATACCCGAGAGACAGTTAATGCGTTTTACCCCCAGTGCCTGCGCATAATTAAGCGCCTGCTGCACACCGGTTTTAAATTCTTTTGTACGATCCGGGTGGCAGGCAATACCCCGTTCACCACAAGCCCAGTTACCGGCAGGCAGGTTGATTAATACCAGTTCCTGCTGATTATGATCTAGCGCGGTTTTGATCTCAGAAATGCTCAATTCATAAGGAAACTGAATTTCAACAAGATCAAAACCCTCAGCCCTGGCGGCAGCAAAACGTTCAATCAGGGGTACTTCGGTAAACAGCATGCTGAGATTGACAGCGAAACGAGGCATCAGTTTTTCTCCGAACTATCGGGGCGTTGTGTGTCACGCCCGTTAAGCCGTGCGGGGGTGTTCAGGGATTCCAGTTGCAATAACAGCCCACTGTGATCGCAGTTTTCCATGCCTTTTGCCACCATATCGAGATACTCATCGTGAACACGCTGGGTGAGTGGCAGGCTTAAGTTCTGGTTACGAGCGCTGTCGAGAATGGTTCTGAGATCTTTTAGTTGCACACGCGAGGTTGCACCAGGCATAAAGTTCCGGTCAATCATACGCTGACCATGTAGCTCCAGAATGCGACTGCTGGCAAAGCCGCCTAACAAGGCTTCCCGCACAGCTTCAGGATCTGCACCCCCTTCGGCGGCCAGCAGCAGGGCCTCTGAGACAGCACCGATTGTAATGCCTACAATGGCTTGATTGGCACATTTTGCCAGTTGGCCAGATCCTGCCGGGCCAATATAAGTTGTCGCTTTGCCCAGAACGGCAAAAATGGGTTGAAGCGCCTCAAACAAGGTGCGCTCACCACCTGCCATAATGGACAGGCTGGCCTGTTCCGCACCAACTGTACCACCAGATACCGGAGCATCCAGATAACCTAAACCAAGAGAGGCACACTGTGTTGCGTGCGCTTTGGCCATTTCCGGGGGAATAGAGCTCATATCAATAATGGTTGTGCCGGGTTTACAGGCCTTAAGTGCACCGCTGTCGTACAGCACCTCAGTCACAACAGGGCCATTTTCCAACATAGAAATAACAATATCAGCCCCAGCGATCGCATCCCGGACGGTATCTGTTACCCCGGCCCCCAGCTTTTCCAGGGCCTCAGTTTTACTGCGCGTACGGTTCCACAGGGTCAGGGGGTATCCGGCATTCAGCAGGTGGGTGGCCATAGGCAAACCCATCAGGCCAATGCCTAAAAAGGCGATACGGGGAAGGCTCATGAAGTCTCCTTAAAGACAGTTGCTGGGTTTGGGCAGACCGGCAATTTTAGCGGCGAGTTTGGCAGGGCTGCCGGGGAATAACCTCATCAGGTACATGCTTTTTCCTTTATCTGCCCCCAGCTTCTGACCAACCGCTTTAACAAAAGGACGCATGGCGGGTGACAGCTCGAAGGTTTGATAGAACTCCCGCAATACTTGTAATACTGCCCAATGATCCGCTGTTAGCTCAAGGCCTTCAGACAGGGCGATTTGTTCAGCGACGTCAGTGGACCAGTCATCCAGGGTGCAAAGATAACCTTCGCTATCGATCTCTATTGGCTTGCCATTTATCATCAGTGCCATAACTTAAAACCAGCTGATCACTTTGTCATGCAAACAAGCCAGTTCGACAAAGCCTGCATCATCAACCCGATTGAATACAGACTGAATTTTATCACTGATACCCCGTGCATCCAGGTCGACACTCAACACATTCAGGCTGACATTCCCGGGTAATGCGCTAAACAACGCCTGATGCCCGGGCAGTGCCACATAAACACCATCTTCAATCAAAATCAGCGCATCGCCATCGGCAATAGCATCCAGGCAACGTGTCACGCAAGTAGTGTCCCCAGGAGGACGGTTTAAGGTGTGTAATGCCATAAGTCACTCTAAAAAATGCTGAAGACTGTTTAAAAAGTTAAAACCATATCGTGGTCACGGATCAGTGCCTGAATTGCCTGCTGATCCACTTGTTGTGGATTATGGTGTAAATCCTGTTGCGCCAGCCCCTGAGTTTCCAGACTTCTCTGGCAGACATATAACTGGTCAATATCATACAAGGGCAGGGCAGCCAGGTTGGCGGACAGGTTTTTCTGGCCGATATCCTCTGCCTGATGTATACCCGTTAGCTGGAAGATACCGTCATCAACAAATAAGAGACTAACCGGTAACTCGAATACACCACAGGTCAGTGCAACATCCAGTGATTCCCGTGCATTTGAGCGTCCATAGGGTGCCCGGCGATTAATAATAAGAATTTTTTTCTTTTTGCTCACGATTCAAGCTCCAAACGTGATGGTTCGGTCGGATTCCAGCATCGCATCCGCCAGCTGACCAAGCCCGGATAACTCAAAACCATCAGCCAGATTTGAAGCCGCTTTATCATAGCGCCTTGCCTCATTGTCATCCAAAATGCCCCGTCTTACGGCGGCTGCAATGCAGACCACAAGATCCAGATCATAAGCCAGGGCCAGGGATTGCCAGTTTGCCGGAAGGTTAGGTTCGTCCTGAGGCGGGCAGGCCAGCGCCGTACTGTTATGGACACCTTCGGCATAAAAGAAAACCCGGTGCAGGTGGTGACCTTGTTCAAGCAGAGATTTGGCAAACCGATACGCCGTTTCAGCTGATTGATGGCTGTAGGGTGCCGCTTGTACAACAAGAGTAAATATCATAAGTGCCTAACCTAAATAGTACAGGTATGTAACTGCCATAAAAGAAAAAGCCCCGTAATCTTAGCAAAGAAAACAGGGCTTTCGCAGGTTTTACCGTTTTTATCAATCGTCGCTGATAGCACCTGTCAGAGCCAGCAGGTGAATAAACAGATTGTAAATATTCAGGTACAGGCTAACGGTTGCCATGATGTAGTTGGTGTAGTTGCCGTTAACAATGTTGCTGGTGTCATACAGGATAAACCCGGCCATCAGCAGTACAACCACAGCAGACAACGCCAGGTTAGCCGCGCCTACATCCACACCAAACATTGGCAGAACCATCAGGGCCACCATGGCAATCACGACCACAATCATGCCCGCTGACAGGAAGCCACCCATAAAGCTGAAGTCTTTTTTAGACGTCATTACATAAGCAGATAATCCCAGGAAGGTCAGCGCTGTCATGCCCAGTGCGGTAGAGACAATTTCACCACCGTTAGCCATGCTCAGGTAGTGGTTAAGCAGCGGGCCTAAACCAAAGCCCATCAGGCCGGTAAACAGAAAAACCAGAGGCAATGCTGCAGCAGTGTTCTGCTTTTTGTTCAACACAAACAGCATAATAAAGCCGACGATAATGCTGCCCAGATACATAATAAACGGAGGGTTTATTGCCATGGAAATGACCGCAGTAATTGTACTGCAAATCATCGTCATGCCCAGCAACATGTAGGTATTGCGAATCATTTTGTTGGTAGAGAGTGCGGACTGCTCGTTCGCTGCACTGTAAGTCTCAACGTTACGCATGTGTATCCTCGTAGTTTTTTTGTACGTTATTAGTGCTATTAATAGGGATTAGTGTAATTTTTTCAAGAAAAGTTTAAATAAAGTTGCCAACAGAGGGATGATTTAGCAACAAAGGGAGCAGTATTTTACTACAAGGCAGGCCAAATCTTGTCTGTTGACCCCTTAATCCGTACAGTTTGCCACCTGCTTTTAACCTCTATTTATCCGGCTGTGCCTCTACATGTGTGAACTGAATATTCTCTTTGAAGACGATTATCTTATAGCCGTTAACAAACCCTCCGGTCTTTTGGTTCACCCTGGCTGGATTGCCCCCCGCAACACCCCGAACCTGACTGATTTATTAAAAGATTATCTTCAGGGGACAGCCTATACGGTACATCGTCTGGACAGGCCCACCTCTGGAGTAATCGTTTTTGCAAAAGATAAAGAAACCGCGCAGAAAATGAATCTGCTGTTTACAGAGCATGCGGTTCGCAAAGCTTATCTGTGCATGACACGCGGTTACACGCCGGAAGACGGCGTAATCGACCATCCTATCAAGGAGAAGCTGGACAAGCTGGCCGATAAATATGCCAACACAGATAAACCGGCACAGGAGGCTTTGACCCGTTACCGGCGGCTGGCCACGGTAGAATTACCAATTGCGGTAGGGCGCTACCCTGCATCCCGTTATTCTCTGGTGGAGGTACGGCCCGAAACTGGTCGTAAACATCAGATTCGCCGTCACATGAAGCATATTTTTCACCCACTGCTGGGTGATACCAAACACGGTGACGGGCGGCACAATATCGCTTTTCGGGAACACTTCGGCCTTGATCGACTGCTTTTGATGGCCACTGAGTTGTCTTTTATTCATCCCGTAACAGGCGAGCGCCTGTTATTGCGAGCACCTGTTGATGCGCAGGTTAACCGGCTGTTCAGTCAGTTTGGCTGGTCGGGCCTCTATCCGGCCTGACTTTTCAGAGCATCAATGCCCTTGGTGAATAAAAATCCTGCCGTCCTCTCGGCAAAGTTAGATTTTTAGGGGTGAAACGCTATTTTTTTAAGATGGCCTGTGCTGTAATTTCGCCGATCTCCTTTTATCTTATTTACGACGGTTCAACAGCCACATGAGCACAGAACATACATTGACAGATGTCATCAAACAAAAGGATGGCGCTATTTTCATCGGCATTATTGGCGCGATGGATGAAGAAGTTGAATTGCTAAAAACATCACTGGATGGCCGCGAAGATCACGAAATTGCAGGTTATCATTTGTTTTCCGGCAAAATGCACGGCAAAGATGTGGTGGTACTGAAATCGGGCATTGGTAAAGTGAATGCCGCGATAGGCACTACTTTATTGTTACGGGAATTCGCCCCCGACTGTATTATCAATACCGGTTCGGCGGGTGGCTTTGACCCGGCCCTGAATGTCGGAGATCTGGTTATCTCGACCGATGTTCGTCACCATGACGTTGATGTCACCATTTTTGGCTACGAGCCAGGCCAGATACCAGGACTGCCCGCTGGTTTTAAGCCGGATGCCTTGTTAGCCGATATTGCTGAGCGTTGTATTGCCCGTATGGAAGGCATGCAGACCGTTCACGGACAAATCGCAACCGGCGATGCGTTTATGAACGACCCGGCACGTGTCGCCCGTACCCGCGAAACCTTCCCGCAGATGAAAGCGGTTGAAATGGAAGCTGCGGCTATTGCTCAGGCCTGTCACCAGTTTAATACCCCCTTTATTGTTATCCGGGCGCTTTCCGATATAGCCGGTAAAGAATCTGATCTATCTTTTGAGCAATTTCTGGTAACCGCCGCCAAACATTCCGCTGAAATGGTTATGGCCATGGTTGATGAAATTGCACAGTAGCACTTAACTAATCACTTTTTCGCCGGAAACAGGCGAAAAGGCAGACGAGGTCAATTGATGAAAACATCGTTTAACCCACCTGTTCGTACTCTGATGGGCCCGGGTCCTTCTGACGTAAGCCCGCGTGTACTGGCGGCCATGGCACGCCCGACTATTGGTCATCTAGACCCTGAATTTGTCCGCATGATGGATGAAATTAAGGAAATGCTTCAGGCAGTTTTTAAAACCAGCAGCCCCCTGACATTACCAGTATCAGCACCGGGGTCTGCCGGTATGGAGGCCTGCTTTGTGAACCTGGTTGAGCCAGGTGATAAAGTGATTGTCTGCCAGAACGGTGTTTTTGGCGGTCGTATGAAAGAAAACGTCGAGCGTTTTGGCGGCGAAGCCATTATGGTGCAGGACGACTGGGGCAAGCCGGTTGATCTGGATAAAGTTGAAAAAGCGCTGGCTGAGCATGATGATGTGAAAGCTTTGGCTTTTGTGCATGCAGAAACCTCTACCGGTGTGCGTTCAGATGCTGAGTCACTGTGTGCCTTAGCGCAGAAGTATGGTTGCCTGTCTATTGTTGATGCCGTGACTTCTGTTGCGGGTGTAAACGTGGATATGGACGGCTGGGGCATTGATGCTATCTACTCAGGTACTCAGAAATGTCTCTCATGCCCACCGGGCATTTCACCCGTTGCTTTCAGCGAGAAAGCAATAGCGGTTGTCCAGGATCGTAAAACGCCGGTGCCAAGCTGGTTCCTGGATAAAAAACTCGTCATGGGCTACTGGGGTGGCGGTGGCAAACGTGCTTATCACCATACAGCACCGGTTAATTCTCTGTATGCGCTACATGAATCCCTTGTTATGTTATTTGAAGAAGGCCTGGAAGCCTCCTTTGAGCGCCACCAACATCATCACGAAGCATTGCGTGCAGGCCTTGAAGCGATGGGCATTAACTTCCTGGTTGATGATGAATACCGCCTGCCGCAGCTTAATACCGTTTTTGTGCCCGAAGGCGTAGATGAAGCTGAAGTGCGAAGCCGTTTACTGGCTGACTACAGTCTGGAAATTGGCGCAGGCCTGGGCTCGCTGGCCGGTAAAGTCTGGCGTATTGGCTTGATGGGAACCGCCAGTAACCGCCGTAATGTGATGTTCTGTCTGGCTGCGTTGGAAAACACGTTAACCGCGATGGATGCACCAATTACCAAAGGTGTGGCAGCACAAGCGGCAGACGCAGTTTATCGGGGTTAGGGGTTAAACGTCTGTTGTTAAGAAAAGGGCCTGTGGGCCCTTTTTTGTATCGTCAATTCAGTCTTTTTGTTCTAAAAGGGACTTAATAAACCGGACTTCCTTCGGGTCGTTCCACTCTCTGCCCCCGGTAATGGTTTGAACCAACTTGCCTTGCGGGTCAAATATAAAGCTCATGGGCAGGGCACGAATGCCTAATTCACGAAAACTGCGACTGCTTTCATCCAACAGGATAGGAAAGGTCAGCTCGGTATCCAGTTCCAGTAAAAAACTCTCAACCGTCGTTTCACTTTCTCCGGCATTTATAGCAACAATTTCAAAAGGCTGGCCTTTAAAGGTCTCGTAGAGGTGCTGCATAGACGGCATTTCTTTAATGCAGGGCGGGCACCAGGTTGCCCAGAAATTAAGCAATACCACTTTGCCTTTGTAGTTGGACAGCGGTACAGGCTGACCGTCAAGGCTGGAAAAACTCAGGTTATATAAGGGACTGTCTTGCTTTGCTGCTTGCGACACACCTGTCATCAGAATAAATAACGTAAAACAACAGAATAAAAACCGGGTTTTCATTTCAAAGTTCCTGTGCCTGCTTGCTTATCATATTATGCGAGTGAAATGTCTTTAGGCCTGAAGCGTTAAAGAAGCTTTCCGAAAGGTCGGTTTGTGCGTTATCTTCCGTTACAACAGATCATTACTTACAGCCGCTGATGTATTCAGCAGCTAAATTAAATCACATTCTAACACCGGCCCCGCGTCAGGTTAACTCAGGAATATAGTTATGAAAGTTGCATTTATTGGATTAGGCGTAATGGGCTACCCCATGGCAGGGCATCTGCAGGCAGGCGGTCACGAGGTGACTGTTTATAATCGCACCACAGCTAAAGCGGCCCAATGGGTTGAAGAGCACAAAGGCACAATGGCCGAAACCCCCTCACAGGCAGCCGCAGGCGCACAGATTGTTTTTTGCTGCGTGGGCAATGATGATGACCTGCGCTCTGTTGTGCTTGGTGAAACGGGGGCACTGGCAGGCATGGAGGCAGGCAGCATCCTGGTTGACCATACAACCGCTTCCGCAGAGGTCGCCCGTGAGTTAGCCGTTATTGCACAAGATAAGGGTATTGGTTTCCTGGATGCGCCTGTATCCGGTGGACAGGCCGGTGCTGAAAACGGTGTGTTGAGTATTATGATAGGCGGTGAGCAGGCGACTTTTGAGTCGGTAGAACCCATCATTGATGTTTACGCCCGAGCCAGCGCTCTGATGGGGCCAGCGGGTAGCGGGCAGTTAGCCAAAATGGTTAATCAGATTTGTATTGCAGGGCTGGTGCAGGGGCTGGCCGAGGGTGTCCATTTTGCCAAACGGGCGGGGCTTGATGTGCGTAAAGTCTGCGATGTGATACAGCATGGCGCAGCCGGTTCCTGGCAAATGGCAAACCGACATGAAAGCATGACAGACAATCAATTTGATTTTGGCTTTGCCGTTGACTGGATGCGTAAAGACCTGAATATCACTCTGGATGAAGCCCGCAAAAACGGCGCACAATTACCTGTGACAGCCCTGGTTGACCAGTTTTATGCCGACGTTCAGAAGAGTGGTGGAAATCGCTGGGATACCTCTAGTCTGGTTTACCGCCTTGAGCGAGACAGCTGATGCTCTATAATGCGTCTCGAATCACACTATAACTATTATTATTCGAGGACAGTTCTATGGATAAGTATGCAATGATCTCGTTTGTACCAAGTGTTGTAATTGTTGTTGCAATGCTGGTTATGACCGTTGCAGGTATCAAATTCCTGAAAAAATCAATTGCTAAAGATGAAGCGGCAGCAGCGGCTAAATCCCAGTAATTATCTGAGGCCTGTCTTCGGGCGGGCCTTATTTTGTTTTCAGAACCAGGTTATGTATTTCCCGCCCCTTGCCTTTGTCGGTTACGATCAAATAACACTTCCGCTTGTGTCAGCCTCTTATGTTTAATTTGTGCTCTGACCAAAGAATAATTTAACAAAACAACCGCTTAGGCTTAAAGTAGTAGACGTTATTTATCAGTAAGCACAGGACTTGGGTATGCGAAAATCGGATACAGCGAACTCAGCTTTTAATGAAAAGGAACGCAACCCCTTGCTGTCAGACTCGGATATCAATTATATCCTGCTGAACGGTGCGCAAATTGCTCTGAGCAAACTGAAGCACGCCCAGCGTTTTGACGTCAGCCTTTTTTATTACGCAGAAATTGGAGCATATCTGGAAGTATCTTTGTCCAGAGGTGCGGGTATTACAGACGAGACCCGTAAAGAGATGGAAGCCCTGCACCGTGAAGCTACACGTGAACATATGCAGCACAACAAGTCGCTTAATGCCGCCGAATAGTTTCTGCCTTTTTAAGCGGCTTACCGGTTGCAGCAAGAGTGCCTTGTCTAAGTGAGTAATGAAATAACGGATCAAGCTTTTGATTCAAAAGCTTTTTTAAGCCAGTTGACCGGGCGCCCCGGTGTCTATCAGATGTATGACGCCAAAGGGGGGATCCTCTATGTGGGCAAAGCTAAAAACCTTAAAAAAAGGGTCAGCAGCTACTTTCGCCAGACAGGTCTGCATGTTAAAACTCAGGCCCTGGTCAGCAAAATTGCCGATATTCAGATCGCCATTACCCATAGCGAAACTGAAGCATTATTGCTTGAACAGAATCTGATCAAACAGCAGCGTCCTCCTTATAATATTCTGCTGCGAGATGATAAATCTTACCCTTATATTTTTATTTCTGATAAGGATCAGTACCCGGCCATTCGTTTTCATCGCGGCGCAAAACGAAAAAGTGGACGTTACTTTGGGCCTTTTCCCAGCGGAGGCGCGGTACGTGAAAGCCTGAATTTATTGCAAAAAATCTTTCATATCCGTCAATGTGAAGAAAGTTTTTTTAAAAACCGTGCCCGTCCCTGCCTTCAGTATCAGATTAAACGTTGCAGCGCACCTTGTGTCGAATTGATTAGCCCGGAGCAATATCAACAGGATATCCGTCATGCCATGATGTTTCTGGAAGGCAAAAGCAAAGTTATTATGGATGAGCTTGCCAGTACCATGGAAGCGGCCTCAATGAACCTGGAGTTTGAGAAAGCCGCGCAGTATCGGGATCAGATTATCAGCCTGCAACAGGTTCAGGAGCAACAATATGTCAGTGGTGCATCGGGTGATGCCGATGTAATGGGCTGTGCGCTTAAACCCGGAGGCGTTTGTGTACATATGCTGTTTGTCAGAGGCGGGCGGGTGATCGGTAGTAAAATTTTTCACCCAAAAGTATCTGTTGAAGAAAGTGAAGCCGATGTGCTTTCGGCTTTTGTCGCTCAATGGTATTTTTCCGGCACGCGGGAAATTCCCAACGGGATTATTACCAGTTATCCGCTGGAAGATCAGGCCTGCCTGGAAGAGGCGTTAAGCGAAAAACGCGGCAAACGTGTTACGCTATCCAACAATGTGCGGGGTGAGCGAGCAGGCTGGCAACGCTTAGCGCAAACCAATGCAGAACAGCATTTAGGTTCACACCTGGCAAACAAAAAAAACGTTTATAATCGCTTTCTTGCACTTCAGGAAGCGCTGGGCGCTGATGCAGTGCCACAGCGCCTGGAGTGTTTTGATATCAGTCACAGCTCCGGTGAGGCAACCGTTGCTTCTTGTGTGGTCTTTGATC
This sequence comes from Pontibacterium sp., assembly GCA_049599735.1. GTDB lineage: Bacteria > Pseudomonadota > Gammaproteobacteria > Pseudomonadales > Balneatricaceae > Pontibacterium. The sequence goes on from JBMYOX010000035.1 coordinate 33,709, forward strand.
GCAATGGGCCGCTGAAATCAGATTATCGGCACTTTAATATTGAAAATATCACGGCAGGGGATGATTATGCGGCAATGCATCAGGCGCTGACCCGACGTTATACCCGCCTTAAAAAAGGTGAAGGTAAACTGCCGGATATTCTATTAATTGACGGAGGTAAAGGGCAGGTTACTCAGGCAATGGATGTGCTTGAAGAGTTACAAATCACCGAAGTGCAGGTGATCGGTGTTGCCAAGGGATCAACCCGCAAGGCCGGTTTTGAAGTGCTGATTAATGGACAAAGCGGTGCAGAAATAACCCTGGCCAGCGACTCGGCTGCACTGCATCTGGTGCAGCATATTCGTGACGAGGCCCACCGTTTTGCGATTACCGGTCACAGAGCGCGGCGAGGGAAAGCGCGCAAGCGTTCGGTGCTGGAAGGTGTTGCCGGTGTCGGACCCAAAAGGCGTCGGGAATTATTGCGTCATTTTGGTGGTATTCAGGAAGTTGAACGGGCGAGTATTGAAGAAATTGCTAAAGTCTCTACCATTAGCCAAAAAATTGCCGAAGATATTTACTCGGCGTTGCATCCGGAAGTCTGACCCACGAGGGAAGCTGTGCTGTTACCGATGAAAATCCCTAATATTTTAACGTTACTTCGTATTGTGCTTATTCCGGTATTTGTACTGGTTTATTATCTTCCTTATAACTGGGCGGCTTATGCTGCAGCGTCTGTTTTTGCGCTGGCCGCTGTTACAGACTGGTTTGATGGCTATCTGGCCCGGCGACTGAACCAGCAGTCACCGTTCGGGGCTTTTCTTGATCCGGTGGCGGACAAGCTTATGGTCGCCGTCGCGCTGGTGATGGTGGTAGAAATTTATGCCAGCCCACTCATTGCCATACCCGCTGCCGTGATTATTGGCCGGGAGATTGTAATTTCCGCGCTACGTGAGTGGATGGCAGAGCTGGGGAAGCGTGCCAGTGTGGCTGTTTCTTATGTTGGAAAAGTGAAAACAGCATTGCAGATGGGTGCTATATTCTTTCTGGTACTAGCGGTTCCCGGTACGGGGATGGCCTGGTTTGCGATCGTGCTGCTTTACCTTGCAGCGGCATTAACACTCTGGTCAATGATCGAATACCTTAAAGCGGCCTGGTCTGACCTGACAGACGACCTGTAAGTGTTTAAAAATTAAGCATATTTTTTTTGTATTATAGTGTTGACATAAATCTTAGTGTCTCTATAATACGCCCCACTTACGAAGCAGAGCGGGAATAGCTCAGTTGGTAGAGCACGACCTTGCCAAGGTCGGGGTCGCGAGTTCGAGTCTCGTTTCCCGCTCCAGTTTTTTAAACTGTTTCGAAAGTGGTAAGATCAAGAAAATGGCTGGATGGCAGAGTGGTCATGCAGCGGACTGCAACTCCGTTAACGCCGGTTCGATTCCGACTCCAGCCTCCATTTTCTTTTCGCCCCGGTGGTGAAATTGGTAGACACAAGGGATTTAAAATCCCTCGGCTTATGGCTGTACCGGTTCGAGTCCGGTCCGGGGCACCAAAAGCTTATATGGCATGGCTTTGCGGAATTAGCTCAGTTGGTAGAGCGGTACCTTGCCAAGGTACAGGTCGTCGGTTCGAGCCCGATATTCCGCTCCAAATACTCGAAAAAGAAACCAGCGATTGCTGGTTTTTTTATGTCTGAAAAATAATTTTAAAACCCCTGGCATTGACACCCTCACCGCCTAAAGGATGGTGATTCCTGCAGCCAGACGCCCATATCTGACTGCAAGAATGCTCCTGGCCGCATTCGCATCGCGGCCGAAGCGACACTGCACTCACCACAAGCCCACTCTCTTATTTCAAGCCCTGCGATACCTTTCGGCCTCGAATCGGGCAAAGCACCACAACGCGAACAGGTCTGGGTGGTATGCGATTCATTAACCCCTTTAAAAACAATGCCTGCGTGATCGCATTTATAATCCAGAATTGCTTTTAGCATGGCCCGGCCAGCATCCAACTCTGACTTCGCCATGTTTGTTTTGGATAATGAGGATGATTTTACGTTACCGACATAAATCTCTCCGCCCTGATTGATCAGGTGACGGAGAGCTTGTGTAAAGCATCGTTACGGCGGTTAGCAATTTTGACGTGGATCGCCCTGGTGCGTTTTTTACGAGCACGCTGGGTAATTGTGTCAATGATCATTAACAGTAAGCAGGCAGAAACACATAGCGCTCTTTGATTGAGCGGTGACTGAGTTCGCTGGTGTAGCTTCATCCAAAACTCGCACTGCAAGCCGTGCGGTTAAGCAAGTTACGGCGCTTGTCTCTGGCTCGAGCCTTTAATGCCTAGGTGTACTTCATGCCTTCAATTATAATAGGCCCATGAGTGAAAAAACCATTATAGAACAGGTAGGCTCTGTATTTTTGAGCTTCATGCTATAACAAAGCACCGCGGCAGTGTTTTTACTGATGAACACCTTAGGTCACTGGAAAGCATCTTTCGCGGCGTGTGTAATTGCTTTGAAGTTAAGCTTGAAGAGCCCAGCGGCGGGGCTGGCCATGCACATCTGCTGGTGAGATTTCCGCCAAAGGCCTCAATTTCAAAGCTGGTTAAAAGCCTGAAGGAGGGTGTCGAGCCGGAGACTAAAGCAATTACACCCCGACCCGATAAGGCCCGCATATATGAAAAATGCCCTCTGGAGTCCAGTCTACTATGCAGGCAGTGCTGGAGGTGCACCCATTTCAAGTAGTGCGACAGTACATCGAGCAACAAACTCGACCCCGTTAAGGGAGGTCAACGCCTCCTGCGCTATCCTTCCCCGCACTAAGAGTCGCTAAGCTGGTCAAAAATAAACCTGAGCGTGAATAAAGCGTGAAAACAGATCGAGAGTATTGTTTAATACGTATCAAACAATACGTATTATGGTTATTTCGATATGCCAAGAAAAAGTGATACTGCTGATAAAGTTCTTCAGGCTGCAGACGAGCTGCTGGAGCAGGGCATCCGACCAACGCAGCAAAATGTACGAGAGCGCATAGGCACAGGCTCTATATCCACTATTAACAATGCACTTAATCTGTGGTGGCAGCAATTAGGCCGGCGCATAAAAGAGAACGAAACCCGACCCGACCTGCCCGAGCCGGTGATAAGCGCAGCAAACAAGCTCTGGCAGCAATCACTGGCTTATGCTGAACATGCATTTTCTCAGCGTAAATCAGAAATGGATCGGCACTACCAGGCGCTGAATGACCGGCTTGAAGAAGAAAAAGAAGATTCGCTGCGAGAGCTGAATGATTTACGCGCCCAAAACCTTCGCCTGATGTCTGAGAAAGAAAGCGCAGGTAATGAGCGGCAGGCCCTGCAGCAGCAAATCATTGGACTGGAAAATCAGGTTATTCAGCTAACCAATCATAATGACAACCTTAACCGGGAGCTCAAGCAACAGGTTCTGCTGGCAGAAAATCGGCCTGCAGAACCTGTTGCAGAAAACCGGCATGAGCTGGTCGAGTTAACCGTATCGCTCAGGATAAGCGAGCAGCAGTGCGCCAGACAGGCAGACCTGATCGAAAAACTCAGCACCGAGAACGAAACCCTGAGAAAACAGAACCTGTCCCAGGAAAGAAACGCTATCAGCAAACAGCACAGGCTTGAGACCGTGATTGCACAACAGGACGTAAGATATGACCAGGTACTAAAAGAATTAAAAGCCTGTCAGGAACAATAATACCAGACGGGCAGGCATTTAGTGCCAAACATCAGACATTCATCCTAATTGACTATGGTGATGCGCCAGGCGTTGTGAGCATCATGTATAGCTATAGAAAACATAGCAGCCAGCAATAAGCACCCTGATAATTATCGGGATGCTGATACCATTATGAAGACTGATTAAGCTTTAATGAGTTGTAACCTAACGTTATATAGTTAGAATAAACTGAGAGATCGGATGCATGGCATGCAGTTGCATCCGATTATAACATCACCCCCCGGGGCTTTATGACTAAAGAAATTAACGTTCTTCTGGTAGATGACCACCCTTTGGTCAGAGCCGGGTTTCATCGCCTGTTACAAACAACCGAGTATATTAACGTTATCGCTGAGGCCAGCAATGGGCAGGAAGCCTTTGAGCGTTACCAGGATACTGCGCCTGACCTTGTAATAATGGATCTCTCGATGCCCACAGATCCCGATGATCCTTCTGCAAGCGCACATGTCACCGGCGGTCTGGACGCTATTCATCGCATTGTTTCTCACAGCCCGGATGCCCGTATACTTGTTCTGACGGTTATGGAAAGCGAGCCTTTTCCCACTCACGTTTTAAATGCCGGTGCCAAAGGCTATCTGACTAAACGCTGCGGGCCTGACGAATTACTGGAAGCAATTTTTGAAATTTATCGGGGCGGCACTTATATCTCCGGAGAAATTAAAGCACGGATGAATGAGACTGCTAACGATGAGGCATCGCCGGTAAATACCCTGACCAAACGGGAGTTTCAAATTTTCACCCACCTTGCTGAAGGCCAGACGGTCAACCAGGTGGCTGAGTCTATGTTTTTAAGCCCAAAAACCATTCATGCACACCGCACCAATATTTTCAGAAAGCTTGAAGTTGGTAATAATTCCGAGCTGGTTCATCTGGCGATTCGACAAGGACTTGTTCAGCCCTGAACGATTAATCAAGATAAAGGTCTATACTTTAGTCGCGGCGCACTTTTCTCAGGCACGACTTTAACAAAGGGCTTTTTTATGGCTGATTATGGTTTCCTGGATATCTTAGTTGAGAGCGATTTTATCTGGCATGAAATAGACGTGGGTGACCATGTTATGACTGAGGCGGATATTTACGATGGCACAGGCCTGCAGTTAATGCGCGGCCAGGCCTACCTGGTGCTTGCCAAAATCCGGG
>JBMYOX010000036.1:0-38538 GCA_049599735.1 Pontibacterium sp.
CATTAAATCCGGAATGAACTGAAAACGGCGGCCAATGGGCCGCCGTTTTTGATTTAAAAGCAGTGGGTCTAAACGCTGCTTGTTAGTCGTATCAGGGTTTTGTTAACCACTGATCCAGACCATTCAGGTCGTCCGGGCTCAGTGTGCCCAGCTGCTGTTTGAAGTTAAACAGGTTCAGTACGTAGTTAAAGCGAGCGTTGGCGTAATTAAGCTGGGCAGCGTAGAGTTTCTGTTCTGCATCCAGCACATCAACCACGTTACGGGTGCCTTCGTTAAAACCTTCTTCAGTGGCTTTCAGGGCGGTCTCGCTGGACTTAATGCTTTGTTTGCGTGCTGATACACTCTGCACATCGGTCTGCAAATTACGTAACAGGCTGCGCGTTGACTGAGTCACTGCTCTTAATGCATCTTCGCGGTTTTCCTGAGCGGCGGTCATTTGCTGTGCAGCCTGGCGGCTTTGCGAGCTGATTAAGCCACCACTAAAAACCGGCAGGCTGAGCGTCAGGCCAATATAAGTGGCATCGGTGCCCTCAGAAGAGCTGGCTGTACCCTTGTCATAATCATAAGTTGCATTCAGGCTGACCGTTGGCAGATGATCGGCGCGCGCCGCTTTAGCGGCCTGCCTTGAGGCAAGCAAGGTCGCATCAGCGCTGCGCAGGCTCAGGTTGCCTGCTCTGGCTTTTTCCAGCCAGGGCTGAGCTTGTGCGGGTATCGGGCCGAGCACCGGGTAGTCTTCACCCAGCAGATCCACTTTACCTGCGGCTTTGCCGGTTAAGCGCTCCAGGGCTTCGTAGCTGTTATCCATGCTACCCTCGGCTTCAATACGGGCAACACGGGCATTATCGTAAGCAGCCTGGGCTTCCTGCACATTCGTAATAGCACCCATACCCACTTCGAACCGGGCGTTAACCTGATCCAAGCGACGTTTGATGGCGCGCTCCTGAGCCTGGTTGGTTTCAACAGTGCTTTGTGCCCGTAATACATCCAGATAAGATTTAACCGTCCGGATAATCAGATCCTGTTGCGCCTGTTCAAATTGCAGGCGGGCCTGTTCGGACAGGGACTCACCCCTTTTAAAACTGAACCAGGAGGAGGCATCAAACAGCGGCTGGCTTAATGAAAGTGTGTAGCCGTTATTGTTAAAATCCACCGTTTCAGTGTCATACCAGGTGGTATTAGCCGACAAGTTAAGCTGAGGTAGCAGGGCGGCCCGGGCCAGGGGGGTTGCCTCCGCACCGGCCAGGTAAGTGGCGTGTGCGGCTTTAAGCTGTGGATCGTTAAGCAATGCCTGCTGGTATATATCCGCTAAAGCAGCGGCGTTAACTTGTGTGCTTTGTGCCGCGAGTGCCAGCAGGGTGGATGCGGTTAGTAATTTTACTGTTTTCACGTATGCTTCCTTCTGCAACGTTAAGCCTTTTCAGGCTGAACTTCCTTAAAAGTCCGTTTACCTAAATAGCTATAGACGGTAGGGATGACAAAGAGGGTAAGCAAAGTACCAAATGTCATACCCCCGACAATTACCCAGCCAATTTGCTGGCGTGATTCTGCGCCTGCACCAAACGCCAGTGCCAGTGGCAGTGTGCCCAGTACGGTGGCACTGGTGGTCATCAGAATCGGGCGTAGCCGCAATGAAGCCGCTTCTATAATAGCCTCGTTTAGGGTGCGCCCCTGATCCTGCAACTGATTGGCGAACTCGACAATCAAAATGCCGTGTTTAGTCACCAGTCCAACCAGTGTGATTAAGCCTATCTGACTGTATACACTAAAGGAACCCCCGCTGTAATGCAGCGCAAAGAGTGCGCCGAATATGGCCGGAGGCACTGACAACATAATAATTAACGGATTTTTGAAGCTCTCAAACTGCGCGGCCAGTACCAGGAAGGCAAACACGACCGCCAACACAAAGGTGATCATCAATGTGTCGCTGGAATTTTTGAACTCACGGGAAGGGCCTGTGAAATCATAACCGGCATCCGGTGCAATTTCTTTCAGGCTTTCTTCCAGGTAAGTCAGGGCTTCACCCTGAGAATAACCGGGTGCCAGCAACGTCTGGAATTTAACCGCTTTCACTTTATCAAAGTGGTTAAGCTCACGCGGTGCAACCGTCTCGGTGACATCCACCAGATTAGACAGCTGTACCATCTCACCTTCAGGGGTGCGTACGTAGAGTTCTGTCAGGTTACCGGGATCCCGGCGGGCACTGTCGGCCACTTTGACAATAACTTCATACTGCTCACCATCACGTTTAAAGCGGGTGACTTCCCGTCCGGCCATATAACTTTCCAGCGTGCGGCCAATGGTGGATATATCAATACCAATCTCGGATGCTTTGTCCCGTTTAACGTCCAGTTGAAGTTCGGGCTTATTTAGTTTCAGATCGGTATCCGGACGCATAAAGCCTTTATTGGCCATGATTTTGCCCATCATCTGATCAGATATTTTCTTCAGGTCGGCATAGCTGCCGTTATATTTGACGACAAACTCAATCGGGCGAGAAATAAAACTCTGGCCGAGTGAGGGCAGATCCAGCGCAAAGCTCATCACACCGGTTACACCGCCATAAAGCTGGGGTGTAAGCTGCTGTGAAATTTCCTGCTGCTTGCGATCACGTTCTTCCCAGCGATCAAGCCCGACAAAGGTCATGGCATTGGTTTCTGCCGGAAAGCCCACGACTGAGAAAAAACGCTCGGCTTCAGGCACCTGGCTGACAATGCCTTCAATCTGGCGGGAGTAGCGATCAATAAAGTTAGTGGTTGAGCCATCGGGAGCCAGCGCAAAGACCAGTATATTACCCCGGTCTTCATAAGGCGCTAATTCCTGAGGCAGTTGTGTGTAGTAAAAACCAGCACCGGCCAGACTGGCCCCCATTATCAGCAGGGCCAGAAGGCGTGAGCGCAGCAATTTTTTCAACAGCGCCTGATAGCCGTTAGTAATGCCCTGTAACAGGCGTTCGATCAGATTAAAAACAGCCCCATGACGTTTTTCGTGTTTTAACAACCGCGAAGACATCATGGGTGACAGGCTGAGTGCAACAAAAGTAGAGACAACCACGGCCCCGGCCAGTGTCAGGGCAAATTCGGCAAAGAGTTTTCCGGTGCGGCCTTCACTGAATACTACCGGTACAAAAACGGCAACCAGCACCGCGGTTGTTGCAATAACCGCAAATCCGATCTCTTTAGCCCCTTTAAATGCGGCCTGAACCGGACTTAAACCGGCTTCCACATGGCGGTAAATGTTTTCCAGCATGACGATGGCATCGTCGACCACCAGACCAATCGCCAGCACTAAGGCAAGCAGGGTCAGGGTGTTAATACTGAAGTTCATTAAATACATCATGGCAAAACCGCCAATCAGCGAGAGCGGAATGGTAATGACCGGAATCAGGGTGGCACGCAGGTTTCTTAAGAAGAAAAACAGTACGAGTATTACCAGGCCACCGGCTTGCAACAGGGTCTGGTAAACGGATTTGATCGATTCATCGATAAAAATGGATGAGTCATAAGCCACTTCGATCACCATACCTTCGGGTAAGGTATTTTCCAGGCTGGCAATTTTCTCACGGATACCGGCAGACACATCCAGCGGGTTGGCGGTAGACTGTTTAATAACGCCAAGAGCTACGGCACTTTTACCTTTATAGCGGGAGATAAAACGTTCATTTTCAGGGGCGATTTCAACCCGTGCCACATCTTTAATGCGCACGGGATAACCTTCATCGTTGCGGATGATAATATTGCTGAATTCATCCACATCATTCAGATCGGTTTTGGTCAGCAGGGTGAATTCACGGGTATGGCTTTCGATACGTCCGGCGGGTACTTCAACGTTTTGCTGGGCCAATGCGCTTTCAATATCTTGCGGCATCACATGGTAGGCAGCCATTCGCGCAGGGTCGAGCCAGATACGCATGGCGTATTTACGCTCACCGACAATCATCACACTGGCAACACCATTGACGGTCTGCAACTGATCTTTCACACGCTGATCGGCGATTTCGGTCATTTTCATGGTGCTGTGCCGATCAGACGAGAAGGCCAGCCAGATAATCGGCTGGGCGTCTGCTTCTGTTTTGGCAATCACCGGTGGATTAATGGTGTCGGGTAATAAACCGGTGACACGGCTGACACGGTCACGCACATCAGCTGCCGCATTGTCCGGGTCGCGGTTCAGGTTAAAGGTCACCGAAATCTGAGATTTTTCAGTCCGGCTGATGGAGTTCATATAGTCGATGCCTTCAATGCCCGACAGAGAATCCTCCAGCACTTGTGTGATCTGGCTTTCTATAATTGAGGCGCTTGCCCCCGGATAAACGGTCTCAACGGTCACAACGGGCAGGTCAATTTTTGGGTATTCACGTACGGTAAGACGGTCGTAGGCAATCAGGCCGATCAGCAGGATCAGCAGGCTCATTACTGTGGCAAGTACCGGGCGTTTGATACTTATTTCAGACAGTACCATGTTAACCTCCCTGTACAGCGGCCTGGCTGCCGTCTGTGAAAATAGGGGTAACCGGCATACCCGGGAAGAGTTTTAGCTGTCCGGCAGTAATTACCACATCACCGGCACTCAGACCCTGAGTAATTTGTACGGTACCGGGGCGGCGCTGTCCCATTGTAACGGGCACCCGCTCAACGATATTACCCGCGGCAACCCGCATCACAAAAAAGCCGCCATTCTGAGGAATAATGGCCTGTTCCGGGATAACAATGGCAGCGTTATTGCGTTCAATAATCAGGTTAACCTGGGCAAATAAACCTGGGCGAAGCAGGTTGTTGTCGTTGGGAATACGTGCCCGTAACAGTATATTGTGGGAACGTGAGTCGGCGCCAGGCGCGATGGCGTACACTTCGCCTGGGAATGTTTTTCCCGGAAAGGCATCCACCTGAATATTAATTTTACTGCCAGCCTTAAGTGAGGCCAGATAAATTTCAGGCACACGAAAATCGGCTTTAAGACTATGTAGATCAGTTAACTCAACCAGTGCCTGACCTACGTTGACGTAATCGCCGGGGCTGGTTAGGCGCAGGCCTGTAATTCCGGTAAAAGGGGCCCGGATGGTCATTTTATCCAGACGGGTTTGTGCCAGGGCTTTCTGAGCTTCATCAACACGCAACTGGGCCAGGGTGCTGTCACGATCCTGAACGGAGCCAACTCCTTTTTTCAGCAGGCGAACGGCACGTGTGTAGGCAATTTTGCTGAGGTTGACACGGGCCTGGGCCTGTTTTAATTCTGCTTTGTATATCGAGCTGTTCAGTGCAAAAAGCGCCTGATCCTTTTTGACCTGTACGCCTTCTTCAAAAAGCACTTTTTCAATACGACCGCTTTGTTCAGGACTAAGCTGAATCGATTCATTGGCACGTAAATTACCCACTGCACGGATGGATTGCTCCAGCGCCTGGCTTTTTACCGTGATAACCTCTGCCGGTAACCCTTGTGGGGCTTTTTTGCCTTCGGCAAATACCGGTGTAACGGCCAGGCTGGTGGTAATCAGCAGGCCTGCAATAAGACGAAGTGTGGGTTTCATTCCCTTATCCTTGTGGCGTCGTGGTTTTAATGAGAGTCAGAATAGTCTCAATATGGTTTTTGAGCGGTGTAATGGTGCTTTCAACTTTGACGCGTAATAACGCGCCTTGCCAGCCACTCCAGATGATTTCTGCCAGCTGACGCGCGGTTAAATCTGTGCGAACCGAACCTTCCTGCTGACATAAAACCATATCATTTTCTATCGCATCCAGTACCTCATTAGCAGAGGCCCGGATGGTGTTGCTAAACAGAGGGGATGCCTGGCTGACCTCGCCGGTCAGGTTCGTTAGCAGGCAGCCAACACAGTTTGAGTCCTGTTCGTATTTCTTCACGGCATCGTTCAGCATCCAGGCTATCTTGCTCAGGTGGCTACCCTGAAGTGCCTCCATTTGCTCATCCCAGCGGGCAAACTCGATGGACTTGTAATGTTCGATAATCTCAATGGCAAACTGTTCTTTATTACCAAAGAAATTATAGAAAGAGCCTTTGGAGACCTCGCAGGTATCCAGAATCTCTTTTAAGCCTGTGGCGTTGTAACCCTGTCGGGCGAAAAGCTCCAGGCCCTTATTAAGGATTTTTTCCCGGCTATGTTCGGGTTGTCTTCCGCGTGTCATAATTTAACTAGACCGGTCGTTTTAAAAATAGAGTGCCTATTTTAGGGGCTATGGCGCATGAAACAAGTAAAAATCAGGCAAATAATCAGAACAAAGTGTTTACCCTTGTGAATCCTGCGCTATCCTCGCGTTATGAATGATGTGTCCCTGACAATTAAAGCCAGCCATGCCGATGTTATTGTGTGCCATGGTTGTGACCAGGTGTTTGACAATGTGCCTTGTGAAGCCGGGCAGCAACTTAACTGTACCCGGTGTGGTGAGACGTTGCGTGTCAGCCATACAAACTGGCTGGCCCGTACGGCGGCTTTTACTCTATCCGGTCTGATACTCTTTGCGCTGGCGTTGTCATTTCCTTTTATTGGCCTGGAAACAGCGGGACAAACACAGTCGGCCCGTTTGCTTAGTGGTGTGCTGGCGCTGCTGGAAAGGGACTATTTTGTACTGGCCTCACTGGTGTTTATTACCACCTTTTTATTGCCACTTATTGAATTGCTGGCACTGAGTTATGTGGTGGGAGCGCGTTATTTGAATATAAAAGCGCCGGGCCTGGCATCGGTTTTACATCTGCTGTTTATCACCCGTCCCTGGAATATGATGGAGATATTCTTTATTGGTGTGCTGATTACCACCATTAAGCTGGGTGATATTGCTTCGCTGATTCCCGGCGTGGGCCTGTTTGCCTTTGCGGGTTTGCTGGTAGTGCTGATCTACAGCCATCTGCACCTGGATCGTGAAGCCCTCTGGCAGTGGCTTCGTTATGAAAATCTCTATCGGGGTTCTGAGGCGGATGAGCTGGTGGTTTGTCATAGCTGTGATGCTCGGGTGGATCGTTCATTACTGGCCGTGAATGATCGCTGCCCCCGCTGTCATTGTATTGTACGCCCCAGGCTTCCTGATAGTTATCAACGCACTTTAGCCTTGCTGATCGCCGCCGTTATTTTATATTTCCCGGCAAATTTGCTGCCTATTATGACCACGGTGCAATTAGGGGCGGCAAGTTCAGATACGATTTTATCGGGTGTTATACATCTGTATGCATCAGGTAATATAGGTATCGCAATGGTGGTGTTTGTAGCCAGTATTTTGGTGCCGGTTGTTAAAATAATGGCGATTTCTTATCTTCTTTGGGCCGTGCGCCGGGGAAAACAGGGCAACCCCCGTCATCAGGCCAGGCTTTATCGTATAACTGAATTTGTCGGGCGCTGGTCGATGATTGATGTATTTGTTGTCACGCTGCTGGTGGCTTTGGTGCAGTTTGGTGTGTTGGCAAATATTGAGCCCGGCGGGGCTGTACTTTGTTTTGCTGGCGTTGTGGTTTTAACCATGCTGGCAGCTGAAACTTTTGATCCAAGACTGTTGTGGGATGCACATAATGAGCAATGAACCCCGGATATCGACCAGAAAAAGCCTGTCGCCTATCTGGTTTATTCCGTTACTGGCGCTGCTGATCGCAGGCTGGCTGGCTTTTAATGCCTGGCAGGCGGCAGGGCCGCTGATTGAAATTGAATTTAATGATGCAGCGGGTATTACGGTTGAAAAAACCCATGTGCGTTACCGGGATGTAGATATAGGTACGGTAAAAAAAATCCGTCTGAGTGATGACTTTAAAACGGTGCGTGTCAGTGTGGAAATGGAGGCTCATGTAGCCCCTTTAATTACGGATCAAAGCAATTTCTGGGTGGTGTCTCCCCGCGTTTCCCGCAGTGGTGTCAGTGGCATCGAAACTTTGCTGTCCGGTGTTTACATTGAGATGGATCCCGGTGATGGTAATGAAGGGCAACCCTTGTTTAAGTTTGAGGGCCTGGAAGAGCCGCCTTCTGTACGCTCTTATGATGAAGGCAGCAGTTATCAGTTAATTGCGGAGTCGCTGGATTCACTGGATATTGGCTCACCCGTTTATCATCGTCAGGTGCCGGTGGGTGAAGTAACCGGTTACAAACTGCTGGCAGAGCAGGGCAAAGTTCAGATCCGTATTTTTGTAAAAAAACCTTATAACCAACTGGTAAAAGCCCGCAGTCAGTTCTGGAATGTGAGTGGTTTTGGCGCCAATATCGGCCTGGACGGTGTGGAGCTGAATATCGGTACACTCAGCTCGCTGATCGCCGGGGGCGTGGAATTTGATAATTCGCCTGATCTGCTGGGTACTTCTGAGCCTGCTAACACCGATGCCTCGTTTTATCTGTTTGCAGATCGGGATGCTGTGAGTGAGGGAGCGATCACCGTTTCTTATCCGTTCTTATTACGTTTTTCCGGTTCAGTCCGGGGGCTGAAAGCAGGTGCGCCGGTTGAATATTTGGGTATACAGGTGGGCCAGGTGGAGCATATTGCTCTGGATCACTCTGCCGGGCAGGGACAAAATATTAATGTGATTATTGCGATCCAGCCGGAGCGTATGAGCAGCCAGGAAGTGCCGGATCAGGCAAGGGTGCTTGAGGATATGACGGAACTGGTACGGGCGGGTATGCAGGCGCGGCTGAATTCAGGTAGTTTGCTGGGGGGTTCGTTATTTGTAGATCTGGTGCCGGGGGCGGGTGAAGGTGCAGAAATTGTGCAAATGGGCAATTATCCCGAACTGCCCACCTCTGAAAATGAATACAGCCAAATTACCCGTAAACTAGCCTCTATTGTTGAACGGGTACAGCAGATTCCTTTTGATGAAATTGGTGTGGATTTACAGGGCAGCCTTAAAGGCTTAAACCGGGTAGTGGATGAGCTTAAACAGGCAAAACTGGGTGATAAAGCCGGGGTGATTATGGATAATTTAAATCAGGCAACGGACGGTCTGGATGGCACCGTGGCGCAGTTGGAGCAAACACTTCGTGCTATTGATCAGACAGTTTCCCCCGACTCTTCACTGACACATACCCTAACCGAAGCCCTGGATGATATTTCCGATGCGGCAAAATCTATGGAACAGCTGACAGATGAGCTTTACCGTTACCCGAATGCCCTGTTGCAGGGAAAAGAGGCCGCGCCTAATGAATAAGTTAATGGTGGCAGGCCTGGTGATGCTGGCTTTGGGGCTGAGCGGCTGTGTTAAACAGGAACCCAATCGGTATTACGATTTAACCTCGCAGGCTTCGGCCTCTGGTCAGCTTATCCACAAGACGGTGACCCTGGGTATCGGGCCGGTTACGCTGCCTCAGGTGCTCGACCGTCCCGGCATTGTTACCCGCTTTAAAGGCACGGGTGTGAACGTGGCTAGTTATCATACCTGGGCCGGGGATCTTGAACCGGCTTTTACCCATGTGCTGGCAGACAGCCTTGCCATGACCTTACAGCATGATCAGGTCTGGCCTTCTCCCTGGGATAACCGTTTCAGGCCTGAATATCAGGTACGTATTTTTGTTGATCGCTTCTCCGGTGAACTGAATGGCACATCAAACCTGAATCTGACCTGGACATTGCTGGGCGATTACGGAAAAACGGTGATAAAAACCCGGCGTTATCGGGCTGTGGCGGAAAGCGGACAGGGTTATGGCGATTATGTCAGTGCCCTTAACCAACTGCTGGCTGATTTTTCCAGGACGATGTCGGCAGAACTGGCAAGTAGCCTGCCGGGAAACTGAGTATGTAACGTTAGTGTTCTTCGTGTGCTTTACGGTAGCGGCCTTCGTAATCAAATAATTTTTCTTTTACCCGCCAGTGGCGACCAACTTTTCGGGCGATCACAAAATCGGGGGCGCAAAACTGTAGTGCCAGGCTCAGTGCATCTTCGAGCGTGTTCACCTGTCGTGGTGTTCCTGCATTTTTTAGACGCCGCGCAAACTGCTGGTTAAATAACTTGCGCTGGCCGAAATGGTTGATATCAAAGCTTTCATGTACTTCGCTGCCCTGCTCGTCATGGTAAGTGATTCGCAGCCTGCCTTTGTGCGCGCTAAAACTCATACCGGCACAGCGCAGCACCAATGCATCTTTTAATTTAAGCGCGGCTTTAAGCTGATCATCGGGGTCGATAATGGCCTGCTCGCACTGATGACAGCGGCGGGCAGCAATATCATTTTCCGCATTACAATGGGGGCATTCTTTAAAGCGAAAACGGAAATCACATTGCTGTTTTCGGCCTTTATTATCCTGCTCGTAACCCTGACAGCGTCGGCCGTAATGCTCCAGTATGTTGCCTTCTTCATCGGTTTTTCCCCAGAAAATATTGGCAAACTCACATAACGGGCAAAATACCTGCACTGGTTCACTGTCAGTATTGGGTTTGGGCTGGCCTACTTCCGGATAGAAAATATCAAAGCCGTTACCGGCATAATCAATTACCTTGCATTCTGTTTTACCCGGCGACAGCCTTAAGCCGCGCCCGACGATTTGCTGGTACAGACTGACCGACTGGGTCGGGCGCAAAATCGCGATCAGATCCACATGAGGGGCATCAAAGCCGGTGGTTAATACCGAGACATTCACCAGATATTTGAGGTGCTGATCTTTAAACGCCTGAATCAGCTGATCACGCAGGGGGGCGGCCGTTGCCCCGGTAATCAGCGCCGTGTTTTTGTTTGGTAAATAACCGGCAATTTCTTTGGCATGTTCAACCGTAGCGGCAAACACCATCACACCCTGGCGATCCTTCGCAATCGCCTCCAGTTGCTCACAAATAGCACGGGTGACACGTGGGTGTTTAACCAGCAGGGCGTTAACTTCTTTTTCATTGTAACCGCCCTGTTGATTACTGGTTAAAGCAGAAAAATCATATTGTGCGATAGGTGCATCAGTCAGGGCGGGTGGGGTGAGATAAGCCTTGCTGATCATATAGCGCAGCGGCAACTCATAAATACAATGCACAAAAGGGGATTTATCACTGTTTCGCACATAACCGTGATAGTGAAACTGATAGATCCAGCCTGTGCCCATGCGATAGGGGGTGGCGGTCAGGCCCAGCACTTTAAGGCCGGTATTATGTTTTTTTAACTGCTGAATAATCTGCCCGTACTGGCTGTTTTCATCATCAGAAATACGGTGGCATTCATCCACAATCAGCAGCGAATAAGCGTCTGAAAAATCCTGCAGATTGCGGGCGACCGATTGTACACTGGCAAAGGTTACCTGATGTTCCGTGCTTTTCTGTTTTAAACCAGCGGAGTAGATGCTGGCTTTAATGCCGTAACTTTCATACTTAGCATGGTTCTGTTCCACCAGTTCTTTAACATGGGCCAGTACCAGAATTTTGCGTTTAGCCAGCCGTCCCAGTTCGGCAATTACCAGACTTTTCCCGGCACCGGTTGGTAATACAATCACAGCGGCCTCGTCACTTTTACGAAAGTGCTTCAGGGTGGCATCAACCGCATCTTGTTGGTAATCCCGCAGGGTAAACTGAGTCATTAATCTGGCTGGTTTTGCTGAAGGTTTGCAAGCCGGGTTTTGGCTTCAATCCACTGGGACATAAACCGGGTACTGCGATGGTGGTGGTGGCGTAACATAGCACCGGTAAAGTTTTGCAGGCGGTGTTGGTCAAGGTTTTCACGTACGGTATTAATACGTTCAATCAGCCCCTGTGCCAGCGGTTCCTGATCATAGACGGCCCGGATAACTTTAAATCCCTGTTGCTGTGCCTGCTGCCACAAGGTCTGATTGGTATAAAGTCGCACGGCTGCACACGCCAGTGATTCTGCATCCTGTTCGATCAGGCCGGGCCAGTCCAGGCCCCCACTCATGGCCTCTGCCCCGATGGGTGTGGTCACATTGGGAGTGCCATTTAACATTGCATCCACTAACTTGCCTTTAATACCTGCCCCAAAGCGCAAGGGTGCCAGGCACACCCGTGCGCTGCGCATCACGGCATTGGCATCTTCAGCCCAGCCCATAACAAAAAAACCGTCTTTGGCATTGTGCAGGGCGGTGGCTTTAGGCGGTGGATAAGCGCCGTAGATATGCAGTTCGGCTTTGGGTAACTGCTTGCGGATTAACGGCCACACTTGCTGCTTTAACCAAAGCACCGCATCCCAGTTAGGGGCATGGCGGAAGTTGCCGATACTGATAAAGCAGGCGCGATCTTCATAAGGCAGGGGTGTTGATTCAATCAGATGGCTATCAAGCATAAAGGGTAGATGATGCAGCAGTTCAGGTTTCACTGAAAACTGCTCGGTTAACAGCTGAGTTTCATAATCGGAAATCATCAGGGTCAGATCTGAACGGAAAATAGCCGCGACTTCCCGTTGTGCCATCTCGCTGAAAAGATCCTCAGGACATAATGCCCGCTGTTGCTTTAATGCATTGTGCCTGGCGTGGCGCAGGCAATGTAAATCTTCTGTATCCAGCAGTCGCAGCGCATCAGGACACTGCTGCTCCACCCGCCAGCCGAACTGCTCCTCCATCATAAAACGGTCAAACAGCACAATATCGGGGTTCAGTGTTTTGATATAAGTATCAAAACTTGAGTTGTTTAACTCAATCGCCACTGTCTTAACACCACAGGCATCCAGATCTTCCATATGAGGGCTAAGCACCGCCGGGCTTGCAAACGTCACTTGCCAGCCTTGCTGCTGAAAACAGCGAATAAGCGCCATCATATGAGAACCCGCCGCAGAAGAACGGGGCTCAGGCCAGACATAACCAATAATCAGGACGTGGGTATTTATCGTGTTGCTCATAGGGAGGTGCTGCGCTCAGGAGTTATCCGGACTGATTTTAGCGGGTCTGATTGGCCGGGGCCAGAGGGTAGGTGCCTGTGTTGTCCCTGACTGGCTGTAT
This sequence comes from Pontibacterium sp., assembly GCA_049599735.1. Classification (GTDB taxonomy): domain Bacteria; phylum Pseudomonadota; class Gammaproteobacteria; order Pseudomonadales; family Balneatricaceae; genus Pontibacterium. The sequence continues at coordinate 12,831 of JBMYOX010000036.1, forward strand.
AGGTCGTATATTCTACACGCTGGATATGTGAAGTTAGGTCGGTGCTGAAGTACTGTTGCCAATGAATATTATCGGTCATTGTTGTTCACCGGCTAATGTCATCTGTGTATGTCCAATATGAGTATGTAGCGATTTATATCGTCATTAAATGGTAGCTATAAGGCAGTGGCGAGGGTTTGACTGCGTGATCTAATCAGGCGCATCATTCATCAGATGTGTTTTTACATAACGTGCAGTGGCATAAGGCTATTTTAAGGTTGAGTAATGACTAGTATTAAGGCGTTTTTTGTTCAGCTGGGCCAAGACATAGTCAGTGTGTCTTTTACGCTGTTTAAGGTAATGATTCCTGCGATTGTAGTGGTAAAAATACTGACTGAACTGGGGGCGGTGACTTATCTGACGCTGTTACTGTCTCCTTTGATGGGTATTGTGGGGTTGCCCGAATCGATGGGGGTAGTTTGGGCAACTACGATATTAACCAACCTCTATACCGGTCTCTTTGTACTTTATGACCTGTTGCTGCAGGCGCCGCTTGAGCAGCCGATGACGGTGGCAGAAGTTTCTGTTCTGGGGGCTTTGATGTTGTTTGCCCATGCGTTACCGGTGGAGGTGGCGATTGCGAAAAAATCCGGGGTGAATATTTGGGTGACACTGCTGATGCGTATTGGTGGTGGTTTTCTGTTTGGCTGGCTGCTTTATCTTATCTACGATCTCAACGGATGGATGCAGACACCGGCGCAACTGGTCTGGCAGCCGGAGATGAGCACAGATACAAGCCTGGTAGGCTGGATGGGTGATCAGTTAAAAAGTTTATTAGTTATCCAGCTGATTATTGTGGCTTTGTTGTTTGTTTTAAATCTGCTGAAGGTGCTGGGTATAGAGCGTTTGATGGTGTGGTTGTTGCGACCGGTTCTGCGTGTGCTGGGTATCAGCCAGGAAGCAACGTCTATTACCATCGTGGGTATTACGCTGGGTTTATCTTTTGGGGGAGGTTTGTTAATCCATGAGGCTAAAAAAGGCCATGTGCCAGCGCGGGATGTGTTTATGGCGATTACATTGCTGGGCCTGTTGCACAGTCTGATTGAAGATACGTTACTGGTATTGCTTCTGGGCGCGGATATTAACGCGATTCTCTGGGGGCGATTGTTATTTTCGTTTGTGGTGATAGCACTGCTGGCTCGTCTGCTTAACTTTGTTGATGAGCCTTTTTGCCGACGCTATCTGTATAGTGCCCCGGAAGAGAGCAAAGCTTCGGCTGTTATGCCTGTGACTGAGAAGTCTTAGTAGTGGGGGCAGCGGGCTGCGGCATTGTACGGGTAATGGCGAATGCCGAATTTTAAGAGTATCGGGCGGGATCAACATGGCTAAAAAGTTTTATGTGGTATGGCAGGGCAGGGAAACGGGTATTTTCACGGATTGGGCGACGTGTAAAAGGCAGGTTGATCAGTTTGCCGGTGCCCGTTATAAGTCATTTAAGACCTTAGCGGAGGCTGAGGCGGCTTTTTCAGGGACTAAATCAGCGCCGGGGAAAAGTGCCAGCCGTGCTAAGGCCGGTGGTAATGCTAAACATCAAAACGGTACTGGAAAATCAAAAACCTATACAGCGGATGAGATTGCTGCGCTTGCGGTGGAAATAAAGATTTTCACTGACGGAGGCTGTGAGCCTAATCCCGGTAAGGCCGGATCTGGTATGGCCGTATACCATCAAGGCGCCGTTGATACACTCTGGTATGGTTTATATAACCCCAATGGCACAAATAATACGGCCGAGCTTAATGCCTTAAATCAGGCCATGAAAATGGCGCAGGATGAAATTGATGCGGGTCGGTCTGTTGCCATTTTTTGTGATTCTAAATACTCGATTCAGTGTATTACCCAGTGGGCGGTTAACTGGCAGAAAAACGGCTGGAAAAAATCAGGCGGTGAAATTAAGAACCTGGTTTTGATTCAGGAGATGTTTGCCCGTTATCAGCAATTAAAAGGCCAGGTTCAGGTGTTGCATGTAAACGGTCATGTGGGGGTTGAAGGTAACGAGCTGGCTGACCGTATGTCGATCCTGGCGATCGAGGCTCGCGAGCCTGAATTTAAGTGTTACAGTCAGCCATTGGATATTGAGACTATTCTGGCCATGAGGGCGGGTTAATTTTCGTACCTGCCTGTCTGAGCGCGGGCTATTAATCGGGAGCTTGTCTGATGATAACCGGTGAATGTTTTTGTGGTGAGATTACCTATCAGGTGAACGGTCACCTCAGGGATGCACGTTCCTGCCATTGCTCCCGTTGTCGGAAAGCCTTTAGTGCTCAGGCTTCTGCGTTTGCCTTGGTTGATGCACAGGCATTTAAGTGGCTGTCGGGTGAACATTTACTGACAACTTATGTGGGCCAGCAGGGCTTTGGGCTTCAGTTCTGTTCCCGGTGTGGTTCTACACTGTGTGGTGTGTTTAACGGCCAGGTACTGGGTGTGACTTTGGGTTGTGTGAATGGCGACCCGGGGATTGAGATTGGTCGGCATATTTATGTGGGCTCTAAAGCAACCTGGGAAGTTATGCCGCAGTCTGTACCGCAGTTTGAAGAAGATGTGCCCCCGCTTTCGCGGGAATGACGGAGGGTTTTTCGGGAGCGGCGGAGTGCCATTTGCGGAGAGGGCTGTCCGGGTAGTGCCTGAGTGTACGGAGCGAAAAAAAGAATCATTCGTATTACAGGGCTGTTTCTGGGAAAATGGCCTTCTTTCCTGAATTTTCTGTGCCACTAATATGATGAAAACTGCCCCCGATATCTTTTCTTACCCCCGTTACCGGGCCGAGTGTTATGGCGTTGCGCCTTTTTTGCCGACCTCTCGTAAGGAAATGGAGGCCTTAGGCTGGGATAGCTGTGACATTATTCTGGTAACCGGTGATGCTTATGTGGATCACCCGAGTTTTGGTATGGCGGTGATGGGACGCCTGCTGGAAGCACAGGGTTTTCGGGTGGGTATTATCGCCCAGCCCGATTGGACGGGCCCGGAGCCCTATAAAGTGCTGGGTAAGCCGAATCTCTATTTTGGTGTAACGGCTGGCAATATGGATTCCATGATCAACCGTTATACGGCGGATCTGCGTATTCGCCATGATGATGCGTATACAGCAGGCGGGCAGGGCGGTAAACGTCCGAACCGTGCAGTCATTGTTTATAGTCAGCGTTGCAAAGAAGCTTACAACGATGTACCGGTTGTGATTGGTGGTATTGAAGCCAGTCTGCGGCGTATCGCTCAGTATGATTACTGGAGTGATAAAGTACGGCGCTCTGTGTTAATTGATGCAACGGCAGATATTTTACTTTATGGCAATGCGGAACGGGCCATTGTTGAACTGAGTCATAAACTGGCCTCGGGTGTGTCTTTAAGTGAACTGACGGATATACGGGGTACTGTGGTGATTCGTACCGCACCACCGGCAGGTTATGTGGAAGTGGATTCTACCCGTGTCGACTGGCCGGGGCATATTGATAAACTACACAGTCCTTATGAATACCTGCCGGAAAAAGAGGCCGAAACTCAAAGCGATAATGATGTTCAGGCCATTCGTATTATTCCTGCCCCCTTGCAGGGTAAAGAGCGCTTGCCTGAAGCTACTTATATTCGTCTGCCCTCCTTTGAAAAGGTGGAAAAAGACCCGGTGCTTTATGCCCACGCATCACGTATTTTACATCTGGAGTCTAACCCCCATAACGCCCGTGCTTTAATACAGAAACACGGCAAGCGGGAAATCTGGGTTAACCCGGCGCCTATTCCGCTGGAAACCGCCGAAATGGATGGTGTTTTTGGGTTAACCTACCAGCGTGTACCTCATCCAATGTACGGAAAAGCAAAAATTCCGGCGTACGATATGATCCGCTTTTCGGTCAATATTATGCGAGGTTGTTTTGGGGGTTGTACATTCTGCTCTATTACCGAGCATGAAGGCCGTATTATCCAGAGCCGTTCTCATAAGTCGATTCTGGATGAAATTGAGGACATACGCGATAAAGTACCCGGTTTTACCGGTGCAATCTCTGACCTGGGCGGGCCTACTTCTAATATGTATCGCCTTGGCTGTAACGACCCGGATATTCAGGCATCCTGTCGTAAGTTATCTTGTGTGTACCCGACTATCTGTAAAAACCTGGATACGGATCACAGCCCGACAACACAGCTGTACCGCAAAGCCCGTAAGCTTGATGGGGTGCATACCATTTCCATTTCCTCAGGTTTACGTTATGACCTGGCCGTGGAAGACCCTGAGTATGTACGTGAGCTGGTGACTTATCATGTGGGTGGTTACCTGAAAATTGCACCGGAGCACAGCGAAGAAGGCACTCTCTCTAAGATGATGAAACCGGGCATGGGGACCTACGAAGCCTTTAAGAAAATGTTTGAACGTTTTTCCCGCGAAGCCGGGAAGAAGCAGTATCTGATACCTTATTTCATTGGTGCCCATCCGGGCTGTGAAGATGAGGATATGCTAAGCCTTGCCAGCTGGTTGAAGAAAAACGAGTTTCAGGTTGATCAGGTGCAAACCTTTTACCCCTCACCGATGGCACTGGCAACGGCGATGTATCACTCGGACCGTAACCCGCTGAAGCGCGTCACTTATAAGTCTGAAAAGTTGTATACCGCCAAGAACAAAGAGCAACGTACCTTACACAAGGCATTGATGCGCTATCACGATCAGGATAACTGGCCGATGTTGCGGTCTGCGCTGACCGGGATGGGGCGTGCCGATTTGATTGGTAATGGCAGTCATCAACTGGTGCCTGCTGAGCAAAGCCAGAAATCACAGGGCGCCAGGGGCGGTGTTAAAAACGCTAAGCCTGCACGCGGAGGCCAATGGTCGGGCTCTCAACCCAAAGCGCGGGTGGATGATTCGGCTTCTGCCCGGCATAAAGGCAAAAAACCACAGTCGCGTACTTCCGCATCAGCCAGTGCCAAACCGGGTGCCAAACGTAAGGCGGGTAAAAAGGCCGGTCAGCGTAGTGTGAAACGTGGTTAAAGCACCCAGGTGCATTGGTCTGATAGTCGGGAAAAATACATCAGGATTAGATGTGTGCCTGTCACCAAACTGTTAGAATTTGCGCTCTTTTAAAAAGACTATTTAATTGCCCTTATCTGGAGCTGTTTTGTGATGAGTTTTATACGCTGGTTTTTGGGTCGAATTATTCTTCTGCTAAATTTTGTTTTTTCGCCTCGCAGTGTCAAACGTGCTGCGGATGAACAGGCGAAAATCGATCAGCGCACGGCTAAACTGGCGCTTTACCAGTTTGAAGCCTGCCCGTTTTGTGTGAAAGTGCGCCGGGCCATGAAGCGTAATGCGCTGACCATTCAGCTGCGCGATGCAAAAAATAACGATACAGATCGTGAAGCTTTGCTGGCGGGCGGTGGCCGGGTAAAAGTGCCTTGCCTGCGTATTGAAGAGCCAGACGGTGCTGTGACCTGGCTGTATGAATCGTCTGAAATCATCAGTTATCTTGAAACGGATGTGGTGGGTGGTTCACCCGTAACTGCCTGACGTTATGCCCGATTTAAAAAACCGGCGATCAGTGCAAACTGTCCGCCGGTTTTTTGTTGTTGGTTATTGCTTATGAGCAACCACCTCGACCACCCGGGCAGCCCCTGATTGCAGGTTCTTCATAACGTTAGCCCCCATTTGTGCAAACTCAGGGCCTAAAATCAGCGCCGGTGATACGGCGGGTTTTTGTGTTTTGGTGTGTGATTGTTTTTCTTTTTCACTTTGCCGTTTTCGCCAGTCCAGCGCATCCTGCGACCAGTCACTTAATTGTATCGGTGCAAAACCGGCCTCAGTAATCAGGGCTTCCAGCATCGCCTGGCTGCGCAGGTGAGAGTGCCCCGCATCACGCGCCCAGGGCACGGGGTAAGCCATATCGGCATGTTGGGGGCCTTGTATCACCTCGTGCATTAAAATAGCGCCTGCTGGCTTTAATACCCTTGTACACTCACGTAGTACTTGTGCGGCATCCGGCATATTAAGCAGGCTGTGCTGAAACAGAACAACATCATACTGCTGGTCGCGTACCGGCAATTGATGTGCATCGGCTGTTATCAGATTAGGTTGATAATCCGGGTTATACAGGTTGCTGAGTGCATGGTTAATTTCATTCAGCGGGTGGGTGATATCCAGGCCTGTCAGATTAATGTCAAACTCGGCTTGTGCAAGGCGCATTAAGCCACCCAGCCCGGAACCTATATCCAGTACATTGCCGCCACCGAGTTCAGCCAGACGCTTTAAGAGTTTAACCGATGCTTTAATACCACCGATATGTAACTGATCCACAGGCGCTAACTGATAAAGATCCGGCCCTTCGGGGTATCGGGCTTTTAAGGTTGAGATAATCTGTGCGGACTGAAGCTGCCGGTGATAATGACTGGAGATTGAAGCGGTCATAAGGGTAAACTCAGAAATAAGTGAATACCCTAATTTGCCGCTAAAAGTCGGTTAATGCAAGTGGCACTGATGCCTGCCCCGGCTTGTTATAAGGGGGTAATGCTTGTCAGGCATCAACTGGAAATTAATCACGGATATTGATTCCCTTGGTTATGCCCGGCTGCCGCTCACCGCTTTGTCGATCAGGGCAAGAACTTGCCCGGGGCTTTCTTTAACAACTAAATGGGAGATTTCGCCACTGGTAAAATAAAGCCGGGTGCCTGTACTTCCTTCTGCCTGGGTGAAATGGATAATATTATGCACATTAACAAAATACGGGCTGCCGTTTTTGTCTGAAGTAACACGAATAATGATGTTCATAGCAACTCCTTGAATATAGGCACGGGATGCCTGTCTGTCAGAAGTACTGTCAAATCCTCTGTTTAAAACGCTTATATTTTCAGTTTAGCGTATATGACTTCAACTGGCGTAATGGCAATGTTGTTCGGTTCCTGCCGTCAGGCTGGCAGTTAAGCCGGTGTTATTGCAGCAGGGCGGTAATCTGGTCGGCGGGTAGCGGGGGATAAAGCAGGTAACCCTGGCAATATTCGCAGCCATATTTTTTAAGTAAGGCCAGTTGCTCCTGTGTTTCTACGCCCTCGGCAATGACCTGCATATTGAGATTGTGAGCCATGGAAATAATGGTTCGGCAAATCATGGCATCATCCGGGTCGGTGCAGATGTCTGTTACAAAAGAGCGATCGATTTTAAGTTTATCCAGTGGCAGACGTTTCAGGTAACTCAGGCTGGAGTAACCGGTACCGAAGTCGTCAACGCTGATTTGCAGGCCCAGCTGATGCAGCTGGTGCAGCGTTGCGATGGTTTCTTCGGTATTTTTCATAATTAAACTTTCTGTGAGCTCCAGCTCAAACAGCTCAGGTCGCAGACCGCTGTTGGTTATTATGTCGGAAATATCCGCAACAAACTGGCTTTGCTGTACCTGAAGGGCGGAAAGGTTTGCAGAAACCGTCAGGTTAAAGCCCTGCTTTTGCCAGGCAGCGGCTTGCCTGCAGGCGTTTTTCAGTACCCAGCGGCCAATTTCCAGAATCAGCCCGGTTTCTTCCGCCAGGGGGATAAAGGCAGTGGGGGAGATCAGCCCCTTTTCCGGATGGTGCCAGCGGATCAGGGCTTCCACGCCTATAACCCGGTTGGTTTTTACATCTATCTGGGGCTGGTAATAAAGCTCAAACTGTTGCTGAGTCAGCCCCTGAAACAGTGCACTTTCCAGGCTGACCCGCTCTTTAAGGCAGTCATCAATGCCCCGGTTAAAGAACTGAGCGCAATTACGGCCCTGGCCCTTGGCATGATACATAGCTGCATCGGCATTTTTCATCAATTCACCGGCACTCTGGCCGTCGCCAGGATAAAGTGCAATGCCGATACTGGCTGTAACAAAAATATCCTGCAGGCTAAGTTGTACTTCCTGCACAAAGGCCTGCTGAATAGCCTGAACAATCCGGGAGACCTGTTCCGGGTTTTGAATATGGGGCAGCACAATCACAAACTCATCCCCTCCCAGTCGGGCAACGGTATCACTGTGACGCACCGCCTGCTGCAACCAGCGACTGGCCTGAATCAGTAGCAAATCACCTTCGTGGTGGCCCAGTGAGTCGTTAACATGCTTGAAGCGATCAAGGTCGATAAAAAGCACCGCTAATTTTTCATTATGGCTGGATGCTTGCTGCAGTGCATTTGCCAGGCGCTCTTCCAGTAACATGCGATTGGGCAGGCCGGTAAGTGCATCGTGATGAGCCATATGTTTGACTCGTTCTTCTGCTAAACGGCGTTCACTGATTTCCTGGTGCAGTTCGTTAATGGCCAAACCGAGTTCACGGGTTCTTTCCTCAACCCGTTGTTCGAGCTTTTCATGGGCCTGGTTCAGTGCGGCATCGGCTGCCTTACGCTCACTGATATCCATGGTAATCCAGATAGACCCCTGGCTCAGGTCGGCCGGATCAATGGCCTTACTGCGTACCTCACACCAGAGTGAAGAGCCATCTTTACGGGCCAGCAGCATTTCTCCTTGATAGACCTCACCCTGAGACAGGGGTAAATAGCAGTCTTTACCGGCTTCTGACCAGGCGTCCTCTGAGTGGTACCATAAGCGGGATGAGGCCCCTTTAAGCTCACCTTTGTCATAACCAAAAATTTCTTCAAAACGCCGGTTGCAGCGGGTTACTAAACGTTTTTTTAGAAAGACAATGCCGACCATGGCATGATCAAGGATCAGTTGCTGTTCATTTAAAATAGCTTTCAGCGCCTGATTGGCCTGCATATGGTCATCGATGTCTTTAATCATCCAGATATAACCCAGGCCGGGCTCGTCGCAGGAGATGATTTTTCCGCGAATCTGGGTCCAGAACAGCGAGCCGTCTTTGCGTTTCATACGCAACTTATGAGTATAAAGGGTACCTTCCATCAGCCGGGGGTAAGCAGCATCCCCGACGGCCTCATAGGCTTCCTGGCTGGGGTAGAGAATCTGACTGCTTTGTCCGACAAGTTCGTCGGCCTGATAACCATAAATTTCGGCAAAGATGCTGTTACAACGGATGATCTGACGGTTTCTGATAAAGCAGATACCGGTACTGGCATGTTCAAAGATGACTTTTTGTTCTTGTAAGGTGTTGCGCAAAATTTCGTGAGCATCAACGGGCTCGGATGTGACGGGCACAGAGGGGCTAAGCGAGGTGTCAGGCTTTTCGGTAATAAGGTATAAGTTATCTGATACGTTTTCTGCTTGAAAATGCGCGGTTTTAAGGCCTTGTGGCTGAAAATAAAATGGCTGTTCAGAGTCAAGCACCGCCTTGAGCTTTGTTAATTGGCCGCTCGAAATATTTTTGAATTGGCGAGTGTTGTTCAAACCCCAGAATCTGGCGGCGGCAGGGTTACCCCAAAGTACAGCGGGTATAGCGCTGTCGTAAAGCCAGACGGCACTTTTTAGTGTGTGCAATTCAGGGTAATCCTTGCCTGGTGCTTTCTGGTAATCCATTTTTAACTTCACCGACTTTAAAAGGCATTATGGCCTATGGTATTCGTCTACTGTGGGGCTGAACTATGCGGCTTTAGTCTGATCGTTTTTATAGCCTGTGTTAGGGGGGGGCTCAGGTACAGACAGTATCATGCTTTTAACGCGGAAGGGGCTGCTTTAGGCCGCGTTACCCTGTGTGAAATAAAACGCCAGCCCGAAGGCTGGCGTTTTTAGCTGTAAAAAACGGTTAAGGATTAGTCGTCCTCTAATCCTAACTCTTCGATAGAAATCTCACGCATTTTAAACTTCTGGATCTTACCGGTTACCGTCATTGGGAATTCTTCCACAAATTTGAAGTAGCGGGGGATTTTGAAGTGGGTGATCTGGCCTTTACAGAAACCACGTAAATCTTCTTCGGTGATATCATCAGTGCCCGGTGCCAGTTTGACCCAGGCAACCAGTTCTTCACCGTATTTTTTATCCGGCACACCCGTTACCTGAATATCAGAGATGGAGGGGTGAGTATAAAGAAATTCTTCAATTTCTTTTGGATAAACGTTTTCACCGCCGCGGATTACCATATCTTTGATACGGCCAACGATTTGGATATAACCTTCTTCATCCATCGTCGCCAGATCTTCAGTGTGCATCCAGCCAGCCGGGTCAATAGAGCCTGCCGTGGCTTCAGGATTATTCCAGTACTTCAGCATGACACTGTAACCGCGGGTGCAGAGTTCGCCAATTTCACCTCGTGGCACCACGTTGCCGGTTACCGGGTCAATCAGTTTGGTTTCCAGGTGTGGCTGTGTGCGACCAACGGTGGTAACACGTTTTTCAAACGCATCATCAGCGGCTGTCTGGGTGGATACCGGGCTGGTTTCTGTCATGCCGTAGGCAATCTGAACTTCTTTCATGTTCAGCTTGGAATTAACCGCTTTCATCACCTCTGCGGGGCAGATGGAGCCTGCCATAATGCCGGTACGCAGGCTGGAGACATCGTATTGATCAAAATCGGGATGCTCCATTTCGGCGATGAACATGGTAGGTACACCATAAAGCGCGGTGGCACGCTCTTCGGCCACGGCTTCCAGTACGGACTTAGGCTCAAAACCATCACCCGGATAGATCATAGTAGCGCCGTGGGTCATGCAGCCCAGGTTACCCATTACCATGCCAAAGCAGTGATAAAGCGGTACTGGAATGACCAGACGATCCTGATCAGTAAAATTCATGCTCTCTGCCACAAAGTAGCCGTTATTCAGAATATTGTGATGAGAAAGCGCAGCGCCTTTGGGGAAACCGGTGGTACCTGAGGTGTATTGAATATTGATCGGGTCATCAAACTGCAGGCCCGCCTGGGTTTTTTCCAGTTGAGAGGCATCGATTTTATCGGCCAGTTCAACAAAATCATTCCAGCGCCACATGCCGTCAAATTTATCTTCTGACAGATTGATCACACCTTTAAGGGCTGGCAGTTTTGCAGACGTTAACTCACCTTCAGCGCAGTTCTCCAGTTCCGGGGCCAGTTCAAACAGCATTTTGGTGTAGTTGGAGCTTTTGAAGCTGTCAGCGGTCACCAGGAAATGAGCCTCTGACTGGTTTAAAGCGTATTCCAGCTCATGCAAGCGGTAGGCCGGGTTGACGTTAACCAGAATGGCACCGACTTTAGCGGTGGCAAACTGAGTGACGGTCCATTGTGCGCAGTTGGGTGCCCACATGCCTACACGGTCACCGGGTTTTACGCCAATCGCCAGGAACGCACGGGCTGCCTGATCAACACGTTTTTTTAATTCGGCATAGCTCCAACGAATTCCCTGATGGCGCACGATCAGCGCATCATTATCCTTATAGGTGGTTGCGATTTCATCGAATTTATCACCTATGGTCATACCGATCAGCGGCTTTTTGCTGGTACCGCTGGTGTAGCTTGGGAGTTGACTCATCGTTATTGACCCCATCTCATCGTTATTTTTTAAAAAGAGTGAAGCCCTGACGGATTTTACCGGCAGGCTCTGAATTATCGGCTCTGGCTGTGGTACTCAGGGTTCGGCTGCATATCCACGGCACTGGCAACACGGTTGGTCATATTATAAAACCCCGCCACATTGGCAATATCCCAAATATCCCGGTCACTGAAACCGGCGTCACGTAAAGCCTGGCGGTCGGCCTCAAGAATACGGTCTGGTGTTTCGGTGAGTTTGACAGCAAAATCGAGCATAGCCCGATGACGCTCGGACAGCTCGGCAATGCGGTAATTCATCACCATTAATTCACCCAGCTTAGGTTCACCTGAGTAATCACGAACGGCAGCACCATGAGCCACCTGGCAGTAATAACAGCGGTTGCTGGAAGAAACCGCAACGGCGATCATTTCTCTTTCCAGCTCGGACAGGCCACTGTCAGCAAACATCAGATCATTATAAAGGCGGGAAAAGGCATCCAGTTGAGTGGCACTCTGGCTGTAAGCCTTGAGCACATTAGGCACCATGCCCAGTTTTTCTTCACAGATCGAAAAGTATTTCCGGAACTGTTCAGGTAACTGATTATGTTCGGGGATGGCTAAATCCAGCGCCGTAATATGATCGGGTTGTGACTTCATGGTAATACCTCGTGTTGTTTTTTTTGTCATCGAGGGGCTGCCCGGTGCTGTAGCGGGGCAGCCGGGACTTCAAGTTTTTACGTGGTTTCACAGCCTGTGGCAAGTGCGACTTTTGAACCATTGCTGCGGCCCAGTTGCCGGGTAATCCAATGGCTGGTTTGAACCAGTTTATTCAAATTAACACCGGTCTGGATATCCAGGCCGTTCAGCATATAAAGCACATCTTCGGTAGCTACATTGCCCGATGCACCTTTAGCATAAGGGCAGCCACCCAAACCTGCGACTGAGGTGTCCACCACGGCGACACCTTCTTCAATAACCGCATAAAGGTTGGCCAGGGCTTGTCCGTAAGTGTCATGGAAGTGGGCTGCCAGTTTATTAACGGCCACTTCTTTGGCAACGGCTTCAAGCATGCGTTTGGCTTTCAAGGGTGTACCTGTGCCGATGGTATCGCCCAGAGAAATCTCATAGCAGCCCATGTGCATCAGGTCACGGCTAACCGCTGCAACCTGAGCCGGGTTTATATCGCCTTCATAGGGACAGCCCATAACAGTCGATACATACCCACGCACACGCATGCCATTGTCCCGCGCCTTTTCAATAACAGGCGCAAAACGTTCCAGGCTTTCTTTAATGGAGCAGTTGATGTTTTTCTGCGTAAAGGCCTCAGAGGCGGCGCCAAAGACAGCCACTTCTTCCACACCGGCCTCAATGGCACTTTCAAGCCCTCTCAGGTTAGGCGCAAGGGCGGCATAAACCACCCCTGGCTTACGGTTGATGCCTGTCATTACGGCAGTCGCATCACCCATCTGGGGAACCCATTTAGGCGAGACAAAGCTGGCCGCTTCAATATACGACAAACCTGCATCTGAGAGGCGGTTGATCAGTTCAACTTTAACAGCAGTTGCGATGATATCGCCGGGCTCGTTCTGCAAGCCATCACGGGGGCCGACTTCTACAAGGCGTACGTTATCAGGAAATGCCATTATGCAGACTCCTCATCACTGGCATCCAGTGCGATTAGCTCAGCACCCTCGTTAACCAGATCACCTTCTGCGAAAAAGATTTCAGAGATGGTGCCATCATGTGGTGCAGAGATGCTGTGTTCCATCTTCATTGCCTCCATGATCACCAGCGTCTGGCCAGCTGTAACTTCCTGGCCTTTTTCAACTAATACAGCCACCACGGCACCGTTCATCGGTGCAGCCAAAGATGCATCACCTGCTTGCTCGGTTTCGGTAAAGGTATCGCGGTGCTGACGGCAATGGAATTGCTCACCTTCATGGAAGATCGTCAGGTTATCGCCATCCTGGAAGCAATGTACGGTCAGGCGGTGGCCGTTAATAATCACATTCAGCGCATCGTCATTCAGGCTGGCTGAGACACGGTAAGTTGCGTCATCAACCGTCACTTCATATTCAGATTGTTTTTCAAGAATACGTAGTTCGTGTATCTCTTCGCCCAGCATCAGCTTCATTGGACGGCTGTACTCAGAGTTCAGACGCCAGCCATTCTGCGCAGAGAATGGTGAGAACACATCACCTTTGATGGTGTTGCCTGCTTTTGCCGTTTCAAGGAAAAATGCAGCTGAGATAGACAGGTAAAATTGCTGATCCAGGCGGCTTGCCGGGAACAGAAGGTCACGATGCTTCTCGATAAAGCCTGTATCCAGATCTTCCGCGCGGAACGGGCCTGCATCGGCCAGATTACGAAGGAAGCGCGTGTTGGTCTTGAGACCGGCAATGCGGTATTCCTCAAGTGCCTTAACCATACGGTTAATGGCCGCTTCGCGGTTTTCATCCCAAACGATGAGTTTGGCGATCATTGGATCGTAGAAAACGCTGACTTCGTCGCCTTCAATTACACCCGTGTCAACACGCACATGAGCATTTTCAGCAGGTGTGCGCAGATACTTCAGGCTGCCGGTTGCTGGCAGGAAGTCGTTGTCGGGGTCTTCTGCATAAATACGGGCTTCCAGCGAGTGGCCACGTACTTTAACCTGATCCTGAGAGATTGGCAGTTCAGAGCCATCGGCAATACGCAGCTGCCATTCAACCAGATCTTGTCCGGTAATCATTTCAGTAACCGGGTGTTCTACCTGCAGGCGGGTGTTCATCTCCATAAAGTAGAAAGAACCATCTACGTCGTAGAGAAACTCAACAGTTCCTGCACCTACGTAGTCAATGGCCTGGGCGGCACGCACTGCGGCTTCACCCATTGCAACGCGCACCTCATCAGGCAGACCTGGAGCAGGGGCTTCTTCAATGACTTTCTGATGACGACGCTGGACTGAACAATCACGCTCAGCCAGATAAATACCGTTACCATGCTTGTCACAGAATACCTGGATTTCCACATGGCGTGGTTGTGTCAGATAGCGCTCTATGAGCATATCCGGGTTGCCAAATGCTTTTTGTGCTTCACGGCAGGCGGATACTAATGCTTCGTCAAATTCTTCTAAAGATTCAACGATACGCATACCTTTACCACCCCCACCGGCAACGGCTTTAAGCAGTTGTGGGAAGCCACACTTTTCAGATTCCTGCTTCAGTTTTGCAGGATCCTGATCGTCACCGTGATAACCCGGTACTAAAGGTACGCTGGCATGGGACATGATTTCTTTAGCTGCAGACTTGGAGCCCATGGCAGCAATTGCAGAAGAAGGTGGGCCAATAAAAGTGATGCCGTTGGCTTCCAGTGCTTCCGCAAAACCGGTATTTTCAGACAGGAAACCGTAACCGGGATGCACAGCCTGAGCACCTGATTGCTTACAAATATCGATAATTTTGTCAGCGCGCAGGTAACTTTCAGTGCTGGGGGCAGGGCCAAGCAGAAAGGCTTCATCAGCCATAGCAACATGGCGGGAATTTGCGTCAGCTTCAGAATAAACAGCGACACATTTGATACCCAGACGGTGTGCTGTCTGGATAACACGGCAGGCGATCTCGCCGCGGTTAGCGATCAGAATTTTATTAAACATGAGAGGTCTCCGCGTCGAGATCGTCTGCACGCACTGCGTGCGCGGGCATGCAATTTGGCTGCGCCGTTAGCAGGCAAGCCTGCTGATCACCGCGGTTAGCAATTAAAATTTTGTTGAACATGGTCGCTTACTCCTGAATCCAGTTTGGCTTACGCTTCTGTAAGAAGGAACTTAAGCCCTCCTGACCTTCTTCGCTGACGCGGATATCCGCGATGCGGCGCGCTGTATCTTCGATCACAGTCTCGTCGATGACCTTGCTGCTAACAGCAAAAATAAGTTCTTTGGCCGCGTGCATGGCTTGAGGGCTGTTGCGACGCAACTGCTTAACAAGACGTGCGCAGGCATCGTCCATCAGCTCTGGTGTGGCAACAACTTCATGCACCAGGCCATAGTCCTGTGCCTGGCGTGCGCTGAACAGTTCTGCGGTCATAAAATAACGGCGGGACTGGCGCTCGCCAATGGCACGCACAACGTAAGGACTGATAACGGCAGGAATCAGACCAATTTTGACTTCACTGAGGCAAAATTGACTGGATTCGGCGGCGATAACCATATCGCAGCAGGCGGCCAGGCCAACAGCACCACCATAAGCCGCACCCTGCACGAGGCCAATCGTGGGTTTGGACAGGCAATTCAGTACTTCCATCAGGCGTGCAAGACGACCGGCGTCCTGCATGTTTTCCTGATGGCTGTTCTGAGCCATACGCTTCATCCACGCCAGGTCAGCACCTGCTGAGAAGTTTTTGCCGTTGGAGCGCAGTACCAGTATCCGGATCTCCGGGTCTGAATCGCAGGCTTCCAGGTTAGCAATCAGCTGCTCGATCACATCATCGTCGAAGGCGTTATGCACTTCGGGACGGTTAATGATTAGCCAGGCGACACCCTGGGTGTCTTTTTCCAGTAGTACTAAGTTCTTAGAGGTGATGCTATTACTCATAACAGCCTCCTTACATGCGGAAGACACCGAACTTAGTGTCGGCAATCGGTTTATTAAGCGCAGCGGATAAGCCCATGCCAATCACATCACGGGTTTGGGCCGGATCAATAACACCGTCATCCCAAAGGCGGGCACTGGCATAATACGGATGACCCTGATGCTCGTAGGTATCGATGATGGGCTGCTTGAATTCAGCTTCTTCTTCTGAAGACCACTCCTGACCCTGGCGATCCATATTGTCGCGACGTACAGTTGCCAGTACACCGGCGGCCTGTTCACCACCCATCACAGAGATACGGGCGTTTGGCCACATCCACAGGAAATTCGGGCTGTAAGCACGGCCACACATGCCGTAGTTACCTGCGCCAAAAGAGCCGCCGATTAATACGGTGAGTTTAGGTACATTGGCACATGCGACTGCTGTTACCAGTTTGGCGCCGTGTTTGGCGATACCTTCAGATTCGGACTTCTGGCCGACCATAAAGCCGGTGATGTTCTGCAGGAACAACAGAGGAATCTTGCGCTGACAGCACAGCTCGATAAAGTGAGCGCCTTTCTGTGCAGAATCACTGAACAGGATGCCGTTGTTGGCAATAATGCCGACCGGGTAGCCGTGAATACGGGCAAAACCTGTCACCAGTGTTGTGCCGTACATTTTTTTGAATTCGTCGAATTCGGAGCCATCCACGATACGGGCGATAATTTCGCGCACATCAAAGGGTTTTTTCAGATCGGTACCGACAATGCCGTAAATCTCATCAGCATCATATAAAGGTGCCTTAGGTTCGCTCAAATCGACATCGGGATTCTTTCTGCGATTCAGGTTTGATACGCAAGTGCGGGCAATTTGCAGAGCGTGGGCATCGTTTTCAGCGTAATGATCCGCAACACCGGATACTTTACAGTGTACATCAGCACCCCCCAGGTCTTCTGCACTGACGACTTCACCCGTGGCGGCTTTTACCAGCGGAGGGCCTGCCAGGAAGATTGTGCCTTGCTCGCGTACGATAATAGACTCATCAGCCATCGCAGGAACATAAGCACCGCCTGCGGTACACAGGCCCATAACAACTGCAATCTGGGCAATGCCTTTAGAGGACATCTGCGCCTGATTGTAAAAAATACGTCCAAAATGGTCGCGGTCAGGGAAAACGTCATCCTGCTGGGGCAGGTTAGCACCACCGGAATCTACCAGGTAAATACAGGTCAGGTGATTCTGTTCGGCAATTTCCTGTGCACGAAGATGTTTTTTAACGGTCAGCGGGAAATAAGTGCCACCTTTTACGGTTGCATCATTGGCAATGATCATACATTCCTGACCGCTGACACGGCCAACACCAGCAATAATGCCTGCGGCCGGAATATCATCATTATAAACTTTGTATGCTGCCAGCTGAGAAAGCTCCATAAACGGGGAGCCTTCATCCAGCAGGGCGTTGATACGTTCACGAGGTAATAATTTGCCGCGTGATAAGTGGCGTTCCTGATACTTAGGGCCGCCGCCTTGTTCGATGGTGCTGACTTTATCACGCAGGTCAGCAACAGCTTCAGACATAGCGGTGTGGTTGCTGAGGAAATCTTCAGCACGGGCATTTACTTTACTTTGCAGGACGGTCATACCGAACTCCTTAAAACAGGTTCCTGAAATCGTCGAAGGGCCGACCCGGATCTCCGTAAAAAACAGGCAGATCCGGATCGGAGGTGACGCAGAGGTTTATTTATTCAGGAAAAGCTCGCGACCGATCAGCATACGGCGGATCTCGGAAGTACCGGCACCAATCTCATAGAGCTTAGCGTCACGTAACAGGCGGCCTGTTGGGAATTCATTGATATAACCGTTACCACCCAGTAGCTGAATAGAATCCAGGGCAATTTTGGTCGCCATTTCAGCTGAATACAGAATGGCACCGGCGGCATCTTTACGGGAGGTCTCACCACGCTCAGCGGCCAGGGCAGCCATATAAACGTAAGATTTAGAGGCATTCATGAGTGTGTACATATCGGCAATTTTGCCCTGTACCAGTTCAAACTCACCAATGGCTTTACCGAACTGCTTACGGTCACGGATATAAGGCACACAAATATCCATTGCAGCCTGCATAATACCCAGTGGGCCACCGGACAGAACCAGTCGCTCGTAGTCCAGGCCGCTCATCAATACTTTAACACCGCCGTTCAGTTCACCCAGGATGTTTTCTTTAGGCACCGGGCAGTCCTGGAAAACCAGTTCGCAAGTGTTGGAGCCGCGCATACCCAGCTTGTCCAGTTTCTGATGACGGGAGAAGCCCGGGTAATCACGCTCTACGATGAAGGCGGTAATGCCTTTAGGGCCAGCTTTAACATCGGTTTTAGCGTAGATCACGTAAGTGTTGGCATCCGGACCGTTAGTGATCCACATTTTATTGCCGTTCAGCAGGTAATGGTCACCATTGTCGCGGGCGCTTAGCTTCATAGATACAACATCAGAGCCAGCGTTAGGCTCGGACATCGCCAGTGCACCAATGTGTTCACCACTGATCAGCTTAGGCAGGTACTTGTGTTTCTGCTCTTCTGTACCGTTGCGGTGGATCTGGTTAACACAGAGGTTGGAGTGTGCGCCGTAGGAAAGGCCAACAGAAGCGGATGCACGGCTGATCTCTTCCATAGCGATTACATGGGACAGGTAACCCATCTCGACGCCGCCGTACTCTTCCTTAACGGTGATGCCGAGCAGGCCCATATCACCAAACTTACGCCACAGGTCATTCGGAAATTCATTCTTCTGATCAATTTCTTCCGCACGTGGTGCAATTTCCTGGGCTGCAAAATTGTTAATCTGCTCGCGCAGCATGTCACGTGTTTCGCCAAGGCCAAAGTTCAACTCAGAGTATTGTGAGATCATATATTCACCCGTTGCTCACCGATCAACCGTTCCTGTCTGCATCAGGCAAAGAGTTACGGCATCATTCGGTCGCTTGTTGTTTTTGTTTGGTTAATTCGTTTAACGCGTCCTGGCAACGAGTTTTGGCACTGTCCAGTTCCTGTTGAACCATCTCAATATCCTTTAACTGTTGCGCAAGCGCCGCCTGTCGTTCCTGAATTTTTTCCATCAGCAGGATCAGCTGTTTTTCACTGCCGGTGCTGGTTTCGTCCCATAGCGCGAATAATTCGCCTGTTTCGGCCAGGGAAAACCCCAGGCGCTTACCTCGCAGAATGAGCTTTAACCGTACTCTGTCCTGACGGCTATAAATGCGGGTTTGGCCGCGCCGTGTGGGTGCCAGCAGTTTCTGGTCTTCATAAAACCGAATACTGCGGGTGGTTAAGTCAAACTCGCTGGCGAGTTCGCTAATTGAGTAGGTTCGTGTAATAGTCATTCTTCGTACTACCAGGTTTTGAGTTAGCGTAAAGGAAGTTTACGTAAACGTAAAGTCTTGTAAGGGAATACACATATTTTATCATAGATGCTGTTTTGATGCTTAACATCATGATAAATAAGGGTTTTTGCTTGCATATTGGCCGAATACGGTCTGCTTTTAGACCAAAGTAGTACTTGGCTTCCTGTAGGGGAAATTGCTAACTTCTCTTCAACGCTTACGTTTCGGTAAGCTGATTCCAGGGGTGACTGACCTGGTGGGTATAACAATAAAAACGGCGAGGCTTTGGTTCCGCATGACTGTTGATTACGTGCTGCAAACCTCTGATTTGGTTAAAGAATTTAAAGGTTTTACAGCGGTTGATAATGTGAATTTAAACGTTGAGCGTGGTTCAATCCATGCGCTTATCGGCCCCAATGGTGCTGGTAAAACAACGGTTTTTAACCTGCTGACAAAGTTTCTGATTCCGACCAGGGGTCAGATTTTATATAACGGCGAAGATATTACCCGGATGCAGTCTGCGGCTATTGCCCGTAAAGGGGTGATTCGTTCCTTCCAGATTTCGGCTGTTTTTCCGCACCTGACAGTGCTTGAAAACGTGCGTATTGCTCTGCAGCGTAAAGAAGGTAATAGTTTTCATTTCTGGAAATCAGAAAAGATTCTGAACAAGCTGGATGAACGCGCAATTGAATTGCTGCATTCAGTGGGCCTTCAGGATTTTGTGCACACCACCACGGTCGACTTGTCTTATGGCCGCAAACGGGCACTGGAAATTGCAACCACGCTGGCGCTTGATCCAGAGTTGATGCTGCTTGATGAGCCGACTCAGGGTATGGGCCATGAAGATGTGGAAGTTGTATCTGACCTGATCAAACGTGTGTCTAAGGATCGTACGATCCTGATGGTTGAGCATAACCTGCACGTGGTATCCAAGCTGGCAGATCAGATTACGGTGTTACAGCGTGGTGCTATCCTGACTGAAGGTAATTACGAAACAGTTTCTGCTGATCCGCGTGTGCGTGAAGCTTACCTGGGTGTGGCAGAAGATGAAGTTGTGCCAGGCACTGAAGCAGACAAAGCGCAACAGGCTGAAAAGAACGCGGAGGCTTCTGTATGAGTTTGGTCGGTGACGAAAAAATTCGTATCAATGATTTGCATGCCTTTTATGGGGAATCCCATATCCTGCATGGTATTGATATGACCATCATGCAGGGGGAGTTGGTAACCCTGCTGGGTCGTAACGGTTCGGGTCGTTCAACGACGCTGCGCTCTATCATGAATATGGTGGGTCGGCGTACCGGTAGCATCAATATCAACGGTCGTGAAACCATTGATATGCCTGCGCATAAAATTGCTCACTTAGGGCTGGGGTTCTGCCCGGAAGAGCGGGGGATTTTCTCCAGCTTGAACGTGGAAGAAAACCTGATGCTGCCACCTGCTGTGCGCAGTGATGGCATGAGTGTTGAAGAAATTTATGACATGTTCCCTAACCTTTATGAACGCCGTACCAGTCAGGGTACACGTTTGTCAGGCGGGGAACAGCAGATGCTGGCGCTGGCCCGTATTCTGCGCACGGGCGCTAATGTTCTTTTGCTTGATGAAATTACTGAAGGTTTAGCCCCGGTAATCGTCAAGAAACTGGCTGAGGTGCTGCTCAAGCTGAAAGAACGTGGACTGACTATTTTGCTGGTGGAGCAGAACTTCCGTTTTGCCGCCCCAATTGCAGATCGTCATTACGTGATGGAACACGGGCATATCGTGGAAGAAGTACAAGCACATGAGCTTGAAGCAAAAGCTGAAATGTTAAATACCTATCTGGGTGTATAACCCGGGTACCCCTACTCATTGAATAACAATAATAAGCTCTATCAGGAGAATAACGATGAAATTACTGAAAAAATCCCTGCTATCAGCCGCTGTAGCGTCTGTATTTGCTGTATCTGCCGCTCAGGCAGGCAGTGTTTCAGATGATAAAGTAAAAATCGGCGTGCTGGCAGATATGGGCGGTGTTTACGCTGATATCTGTGGTCCGGGTTGTGTAACTGCAGTAAAAATGGCAGTTGAAGATTTCGGTGGTACGGTTTTAGGTAAGCCGATCGAAGTTGTCAGTGCTGATGACCAGAACAAGCCTGATGTAGGTTCTGCTAAAGTACGTGAATGGGTTGAAAGCCAGCAGGTTGATGCGGTTAACGGTCTGGTAGCCTCTTCTGTAACGGGTGCGGTGACTAAAGTACTGACAGATGCTAAGAAAATTGCTCTGATTTCTACGTCTGCATCTCACGCGTTCACAACCAAAGCATGCTCTCCTTACAATGCTCACTGGACCTATAACGTTGTTGCACTGGCTAACGGTACGGTTAAGCCAATGGTACAGGCCGGTAAGAAGAAATGGTTCTTCATCACAGCTGACTATGCATTCGGTCATGCACTTGAGAAAGTGGCTACCGGCGTAATCAACAGCAATGGCGGTGAAGTAGTAGGCGCTGTTCGTGCACCGCTGGGCACAACTGACTTCTCTTCTTATGTGCTGCAGGCACAGTCTTCCGGTGCTGATGTAGTTGCACTGGCGAATGCGGGTTCTGACTTCGTTAACTCCCTGAAAACAGCAGCTGAATTCGGTCTGACCGATATGGTTGATGTAGCGGGTCTGTTGGTATTCACTCATAACGCTAAAGCACTGGATCCGGCTATTGCCGGTGGCATGAAGCTGACAACCGGTTTCTACTGGGATCTGGATGAGAAAACCCGTCAGTGGTCTGCTCGCTTCAAAGCACGTCACGGTACTATCCCGGCAATGGGTCACGCCGGTGCTTACTCTATGACTATGCATTACCTGAACTCTGTGAAAGCAGCGGGTACTGACGCATCTGATGCTGTAATGGCGAAGATGAAAGAGATGAAGCCTGATGACTTCTTCGCACGTAACGCATACCTGCGTAACGACGGTCGTATGGTTCATGATATGTACCAGGTACGTATCAAGAAAGGTAACGAGCGTAAAAATGCTGACGATATCTTCGCGGTAGAACAGGTTATTCCTGGCGAAGAAGCATTTGGCAAAATGTTGCCGCAGTGTGATTTTAAATAACAACTATAAGTTGTTCCGGTAACGGGGTGGGGCTGCTTTCTGGCAGCCCCATTGTTTAAGGCGGAACGATAATGTCCGGTTTTTATCCTCTGCATGTCATTGCGGTGGCAATCTGATAAGTGTCCGGTTTGGGGTAGGGAGTTATGGCAACATTTCTCGGAATTAACCTGTTTGGTCTGTTCGGCCAACTGTTAGTGGGTCTGATTAACGGCTCATTTTATGCGTTGCTCAGTCTGGGTCTCGCAATTATTTTTGGTTTATTACGAATTATTAATTTCGCCCAGGGCGCAATTTATATGATGGGCGCATTTGCTGCCTGGATTGGTTTGAATTACCTGGGTATTAATTACTGGGCAGCACTGATCATAGTGCCATTGGCTGTAGGTGGTATCGGTGTGTTGATGGAGCGCTTCCTTCTGCGGCCCATCGCTAAAGAAGACCATCTTTACAGTTTGTTGCTGACCTTTGGTATTGCCTTGATTTTACAAGGTGCATTCACACATATGTTTGGTTCTTCAGGTCTGTCTTATGCGATTCCTGAAGCACTTAAGGGCGGTACACGTCTGCCCTTTATGTATCTGCCAAACTATCGGGCCTGGATTATTGTTGCCTCGCTCGCAGTTTGTATCGGTACCTGGTACATGATTGAAAAAACCAAGCTCGGGGCTTACCTGCGTGCAGGTACTGAGAATCCCGCGCTGATGCAGGCATTTGGTATTAACGTGCCGCTGATTGTAACCCTGACCTTCGGGTTTGGTGTGGGCCTGGCAGGTTTTGCAGGTGTAATGGCTGCGCCTGTTTATGCGGTATCACCTGAAATGGGCTCCAATATACTGATTGTTGTTTTTGCAATCGTGGTAATTGGTGGGATGGGCTCGATTGGCGGGGCGATTATTACCGGCCTTGCGATGGGTATTGTTGAAGGTCTGACCAAATACTTTTATCCGGAAGCATCGACCACAGTGATCTTTGCTGTGATGGTGATCGTGCTGCTGACAAAGCCGGCCGGTCTTTTCGGTAAAGAGGCTTAAGGGGTACAGCAATGAAATTCAGTAAAACAACCATTATTCTGCTTGGCCTGGGCCTGGTTGCCCCATTTGTTTTGTACCCGGTCTTCCTGATGAAGGTGCTCTGTTTTGCACTGTTCGCCTGTGCCTTTAACCTGCTGTTGGGTTTTGTGGGTCTGCTTTCCTTCGGGCATGCAGCTTTCCTGGGAACCGGTGGTTATATCACCGGTTACCTGGTGCAGAGCCAGGGGTTATCTCCGGAGTTAGGTATTCTCGCCGGTACGATTGCCGCAGGCCTTCTGGGTGCTGTCTATGGGAAGCTGGCCGTAAAGCGTGAGGGTATCTATTTTGCAATGGTAACCCTGGCATTGGCGCAGCTGGTCTTCTTTATCTATCTGCAGGCGCCTTTCACCGGTGGTGAAGATGGTATGCAGGGCATTCCACGTGGTCATCTGTTCGGCTTTATTGATCTGAATGACAATATGAACATGTACTACTTTGTCTTTGCGATCTTCCTGTTTGGCTTTTGGCTGGTGCATCGTACGGTTCATTCGCCTTTTGGTCAGATCCTTAAAGCGATTCGTGAAAACGAACCCCGTGCAGTATCCCTGGGTTATAACGTCAACGACTACAAGTGGGTAGCCTTTATTATCTCGGCTGCACTGGCAGGCCTTGCAGGCTCTACCAAAACACTGGTATTCCAGCTGGCGTCCCTGACGGATGCACACTGGCACATGTCAGGTGAAGTTGTCTTGATGACCTTGTTGGGTGGTATGGGTACGATCTTCGGGCCATTGGTAGGTGCTGCTTCTGTCGTAGGTATCCAGAACTATCTGTCTGGTGGTGAGCTGGGTAACTATATCCACATCATCATGGGTCTGATCTTTGTGGTCTGTGTACTGTCATTCCGCAGTGGTATCGTGGGTGAGTTGCAGAAGGTTATTAAGAAAAACTTTGGTTAATTGATAAACACTAAGGGTGCAGTTATTGCACCCTTTTTTTATGCCTGTTATTTACGTTAACGTAAACAGATCGGGTTTGAGGTGGAATTAAATGAGTCAGGATGCAGTTGTAATTGTAAGCGCAGCTCGTACGCCTATGGGCGGCATGATGGGTTCTCTGAGCGGTGTGCGTGCACCGGATCTGTGTGCAACCTCAATAAAAGCGGCAGTTGAGCGTGCCGGATTAAGCGGTGAAGATATTGACGAAGTTGTTATGGGTTGTGTGTTGCCAGCAGGTTTAGGTCAGGCACCGGCTCGTCAGGCATCACGTGCAGCGGGTATTCCGGATCGTGTAGGTTGTACCACGGTTAACAAAATGTGTGGCTCCGGTATGAAAGCGGTAATGCTGGCACATGACCAGATTTTGGCAGGTTCTGCTAATGTGATGGTTGCCGGTGGCATGGAAAACATGAGCCAGGCACCTTACATGTTGCCAAAAGCGCGTGAAGGTATGCGCCTGGGGCATGGCCAGGTGGTAGACCATATGTTCTTTGATGGCCTGGAAGATGCCTATGAAGGTGGTTTGATGGGTACTTTTGCCCAGAAAACCGCTGATGAATACGGTATTACGCGCGAAGCGATGGACGATTTTGCAATCGGCTCGCTGGAAAAAGCCTGTGCGGCCATTGAAGCAGGTGATTTTGTTGATGAAATTGCGACCGTTACGATCAAAAGCCGTAAGGGTGATTTGGTTGTTGATACTGATGAGCAGCCAGACAATGCACGTATTGATAAAATCCGCGGACTGCGTCCTGCTTTCAAAAAAGACGGCACGATTACAGCGGCTAATTCCAGCTCCATTTCGGATGGTGGTTCTGCGCTGGTACTGATGCGTGAATCTGAAGCTAAAAGCCGTGGTCTTACGCCAATGGCACGTATTGTTTCACATGCTACGCACGCACAGTTACCGGCAGAGTTTACCCTTGCGCCAATCGGTGCGGTACAGACCGTGTTAGATAAGGCAGGCTGGGATAAAAACGACGTTGATCTCTATGAAGTTAACGAAGCCTTTGCTGTTGTTTCTATGCTGGCAATCAATGAACTGGGTCTGGATGCAGCTAAGGTGAACGTGCATGGCGGTGCTTGTGCGCTGGGCCACCCGATTGGCTCCAGTGGTTCCCGTATTATGGTGACTTTGCTGCATGCCCTGAAGCATAAAGGGCTGAAAAAAGGTGTGGCTTCGCTCTGTATCGGCGGCGGTGAGGCGACAGCCGTCGCGGTCGAAATGATCTGAATGATAACGCCCGGTTTTACCGGGCGTTTTTATTTGTGTGCTTATCTGCTTGTAGCTGAAAGAAGTTTTATGGTGTGTTGTAGGGGA